>JAFWEV010000049.1 GCA_017512745.1 Oscillospiraceae bacterium | reverse complement strand
TATCTGGTATACGAAGACGCTCCTGAAACGAGTTTCCCGTCCTTGAGTATTACCCTTCCTCTTCCAAGCTTCAGGTAATCTTCTTTTGATTTAAAAGCAGAAACAAAATCCTTTGTGACAGGATTTTCCAAACACATGTCATAAATCTCTGAATCTATTCTGCACAGTTTATATCCTTCCGGGATCTCCTTAACGATCTCTTCCAGACGTTTTCTGTCAAAGTGAGTATTTTTCTTGATCGCATACCTGACTACTCTCCTGGCATCCTCATAGCATTTTTCTATAAGGTCTGCCCATTCCTCATTTTGGGGTACCATGATAATAAATCCATCCGGTTTCGCTTCAACCAATTCTTTATCCGGCTTCCCTGCATAAAAGGCGAAACATCCTACAAATGCCATAGCGGCTGAAGGTCTATCCGGGTTTGTAACAAATATCTTCCCCATGACCTTCTGAAGACAAGAGTAGATCAGAGTTTCCTCCCAGCCATCAAACAGTGCATACGCTTTCAAAGTATCTTCTAATTCGTAAATCATTTCTTTTTTCCCTTTTAATACAGACAATCCGGTAAATAACAAAAGATACAAATGCCTATTTATATATAACCATTGTAATATGTGTCTGGTCAATGCAGCCTTGCAATATCAAAGATACTTTTTCCTTTCAATTCTGTAGTGAAGGTTTGTCCTTCTCTGCTCTTCTTTCTCTTAAGGACAATAAAATAGAAACAAGCCCTTTGCGTGTTACTCATTCGATCTGCTTTTCAGCAGTAACACTGTTTCTCTCGATATACCAGTAAACTTAACTGTATTAAATTGATAGTGCACTTCATTCGGAAATAGGCGCAGGTGGAAGTCAAAACTGTCGTATGCCCGAATTGCAACAAAACCGTAGATCTCCAGTCCGGGGAATTTGCTTTCTGCCCGTATTGCGGCTCAAAGCTCACTATTCCAGTGGATAATGAGTTAAAGCAAGAGAAGCCTGTACAGAGCGATGAGGAATATATAGAAGAGCAGACTCAGCACAAGAGCAAAATGATAAAACAGACACTGTTGTGCGCAGTCATTGCTGTTATTTTCATTGTCATAGTCGCTAACGGGAAAGCCATCCTGGAACTCCCGAAACCTTTCGGCAATATCCTGATCGTCCTCGCCACACCCGGACTCTTCTTCGCTTTCGGAATGACTTTCCGCTTCCTTTCCGGAGTGATAATAGCCAAGAAGAATATAGCGGAGGCTGAAAAGAAAAAAGCAGAAAAAGGACTGTGAAATAATTGCAGCAAAGAAACAAGACTCCAAGCCTAAAATAGGGTGAGGAGTCTTTTCAGCAGATAAGTATACTAACGCAAATTGACTAATATTCGCACACCATATGGCACATCTGGTGAAATGATTGGTTCATTAATATATATCTTGATTCTCAGATGCGTTTCCCTAATGATATAATTATAACTTCAAATATACATATTCAGATTGTGCAGTATGAATTGTTCTTTCATTTAAAATCATACACGAACTCGTATGTTATCGGTTCTGCAAAGCATAGTATTCTCTGTGGACCGGTGTTGAAGGATAACGATCTGATCAGGAAGTGAGTGTTAAAAATGGGCGATGTTTTTTTTCTCAAGGAAAAAGGATATGAAGAACACTTCTATACCGCTGGTTCCATTATCCTCGATTCCAGATCTCAGACGAAACTGATCTACCATATAAAAAGCGGACATGCAGGACTTCAGGTCTATACAAGCGATCTCAGGCCTGGCCTTTGGTTTTCTTTTTCAGAGGGCGATTATATCGGAGTTATTGAAGCCTTTTCATCATATGAGTATCCCGTATCTGAAATATACGCTTTGAGCGACTGTATTGTGCAGACGGCAGAAATATCCATACTCAAGAAACGGCTCGAACATGACAGCAAACTTGCCGTTTCGCTCCTCAACAGTATGGCGGAACAGATGATGAGTGCTGACCGATGGAACCTTATGCGTAATACTTCGACTATCATAGATCAGACAATAGTGAGCTTATCTTCCCATTACCAGAACCAAACTCTGGACACGCTGAAAAAAGGTCAACTTTGTAACGAACTGAGTATTCCGAAAAGAAGTCTGAACAGGGCACTTCAATCTATCCGTTCTATGGTCTCCTACGAGAACAAAAAATTCATTGTTACGGATCCTGAAATGCTTATCGCCAAGGCTTCTGATATTATGGAACGCTTCGACCTTAACACTTAAGAGAAAGCTATCTGCAAAAAGAAAAAGCACAGAGTATTATCTCTGTGCTTTTTCTGTGACGTTTTTCACATTATGCAAGAGGCTCCGTTGATAACAGGTATCTGTCAAGATCGAGAAGCGAGACTTTGATTCCGTTCTCAAATCCCGGTTCGTGCATCAGTTCGCCTAAATATTGTGCAAGAGCCTGTTCCTGGCTAATACCGACAAAATCGAGAACTTTGCAGTTGTCAACAAGGCAGTAGAAACCGTCGCCGCCTGTGATGTTATAATCTCCGGAAGTTCCCATTATGATCCTCGTTGATGTGTCGTTTCTGTCGAGCACGGTTCCGTCATCAAGGATTATTCTCTTGACTCTCTGGCCTTCGACGACTTGTACTTCAGCTTCATCGTCAACTACCGTCGGTATCTTGGTGAGGTCGGCTTCGTACCTGAATCCCGAGCCTATAAGGAATGCTCCACAGCCACCTGTCGAGGCGGTTCCGTCATCCTCAACAAATGCATATCTGAGTCCGACTTCCACCATCTGATATAGGATATTTGGATTGATCTCAATGTACTTGATCTCATTGCCCCATGGCAGAACCTCAAAGGCATTGCCCATTGTGATCTCTCCCTTATCTATCTCAGCTCTGACATTTCCGTCGCAGATATACCCGAGAATTAGAGCATCCTTGTCATGGATATCCTGTTCCGCCTGCCATCTCATGGCATCAGCCGTAAGGGCATTTATCACATCCCAGTCAAGATAATCCACAGCCTGGCCTATGACAACAGTCTCAAGCTGTTCCTGGGATTTTCTGACTTCCTCAATGACTTTTAGAGTATCCGCGTCCTGTGGTGTATTTGCGTCGAAAGAATAAGGCATAGCATCGCTTGAAGTGATATCGACCGAGCCGTCCTTGTTAAAATGCAGATCCACTTTGCCAAGCGAACTGAGGTATCCGCCAGCGCTTACGATGGTAACTCCATTGACATTGAGCGCTCTGTCACCCAACAGATATGAATGTGCATGTCCGTCGATTATCAAGTCTATATCTATTCCCCGTTCAGCTAAATTGTTGCTCCAGTATGGATTATCCGGGTCTTCCATAGCATCACCGAGATGACTCAGGATTATCTTATAGTCAACGGCCTTGTGGTTTTCCTTTTCCCAAGCCTTCAGGTCTTCTTCCACTCTGTTCAGTGTTTCCAAATAATCTTCAAACGTGATGCCCTCACGGCTACCCGGGGCAACCGTCGAAAGGGTGTCCAGACCTGCCAGACCGATAAAAGCTATATTCTTGCCATTTGAGGTTATAACTGTAAAATCGCCTATCACGTCATCAAGCTTGGACGATTCTCCGGTGAACTGAAGATTCGCCGCAAGAACGGGGAATTCAGCACTCCCGAAGTTTGTATACATTGCGTCTATGCCATAATCAAATTCATGATTGCCGACCGCCATTGCATCATATCCTGCGGCATTCATCAGTTTGATGATGTCCAGTCCGTTTGACATAAGACAGTATGGTTGCCCCTGAAGCGCATCTCCTGCATCTACAAGAATGGCCTCAGGATCTTCGTTTGCTATTGCCGCTATCACAGCAAGGTTTGGTTCACCCTCAGCGGGGTCACCTATGAGGTTGGCGTGCATATCGTTTGTATGATAGATGGTGACTGTTGCTTCTTTAATCTCTTTTGTCTTTGGCACATAGACTGCAAGAACTATTATTGCCAGAACAATAACAACAGCTAAAACAATAAAGACTTTTTTGTTCTTCATTTTTCTGCTCCTTTCCCTCAGCAAACATATCTGGTACTAATTTTCAATATATATTTATAAAAAAACAAAAAACAGGTCATTTGACCCGTTTTTCGCACAACAATTATTGTGAATATTTGTACATTTGTTATGTCATATTTAACTAATAAGTCTCTTATCGGCAATATCCTGATTGTCCTCGCTACACCCGGACTTTTCTTCGCTTTCGACATGACTTTCCGCTTCCTCTCCGGAGTTATAATAGCCAACAAAAATATAGCAGAGGCTGCAAAGAAAAAAGCCAACGAATCTAAATAGCTGATTTATCTTGAATACAAAGAAACAGCATGCGGGTAATATACCAGCCGCATGCTGTTTTTCTTCCTACCTAAATCAAGTTTCTGTTCGCCAAGAGCAAACTCTCATATGTTATTTCTTATTATGTCTGTCTGTGTATCTTTCTTCCATTTTGAATACAGTCCCGGTAAGCCAATACATAAAATCGAACGCGAGCTTTCCGATAACAAATAGGAACAGCAAAAATCCAATGATTCCCATATTCAATTTCCTCGCCTTCGATCATGATATTTATCCGGCTCATACAGCGGTCTACTATTCAAATACGCCTTGCAGTTCCATCATATCTGTATTTATCGTATTAATCCAGATAACATAGTCGAAAATCTGGCATTTTCTTATATACTGTATAAATTTTTAATTATCTAAAATGTGCAGAACAATAGCCAACGGTGATACAAAAACAGTACGAAACTCTGTGAACTAATATTTCACAGAGTTTCGTACCTTCTGGAAGAGAAAAATGAAAAAGTCCGTAGCACTCCTTATCTTGCTGCTGTTATTTCATTTATTTATACATGCTTTTCTAACCCATCCGTGAATCAGATGCGGTTGAATTTCGCGAGTCCTTCTTTAAGAGACTTGGTTTCTCTTATGTATTTCGTCTGCTCGGCTTCTTTGTATTCTATATCCTCGGCAAACAACAGAACTTCTTCAACCTTATCTTTCGGAATAACTATGACTCCATCCAGGTCACCTACAACCAGATCCCCGGGATTTACCTCTATGCCTCCGCATACAACAGGCACGTTGCTGGCATAGGTAATATACCTGCCGACAGTAGTTACTGGTGAAAGGGTCCTTGAGAAAACCTGATAACCGAAATCTCTCTTTATCTCCGTAACATCACGGAGACCGGCATCGAGAACAGATCCTGCCAGGCCCTTGACATATGCTCCGGCCGTCATGATTCCGCCCCAGAGAGCAACATCCTTGTCGCCGCCTTCAAGAGATATCACCATAACTTCTCCGCCCTCGGCAGCCTCGATCGCATCTATAGCGTGGCTCGGGGGTGCTGATTCCGCACTCTTCGGAGGACCTTCCAATACTGTTATAGCGGGTCCTACAATACGCTCATCGGTGATCCTCGGTGTTATCTCGTAATCCATGAAACATCTTCTGCCGACAATGCGGTCACACGCGTCTGACAGTGACGCTGTTGCGATCTTCTTAAATCTCGCGATTATATCCTGTGAATAGCAGCCCATCTTTATTCTCCTTCAATGTTATTTCCCGGAGTCCAGGAACTCCCGGTACTCCTGCTTCGTTTTCTTTATGAATGCATCCCACGCAAGCGGATCGATAAACGGATTGACGTCCGGATTCTCGATCTGTTTCTGGCGTTTCTCCATTGTGTTCACGAATCCGGGATGGCTTCCGAGAACTATGTCAACCTTCTCGTTCTCTATCTTATCGAGACTGTCGCTGAACGCCTTGCGCATCTCCATCATATTGTTCTTTCCGCAGAACTCAAGATCGAGGGTGTTGAATCCGACACCGCCGTGGATACCGGCTGTCAGCTGCGTTCCGTCCTCCTTTGTAACGTTGAAGAAGAACGCCTGAGTTCCGGGAGTATGACCCGGTGCGTGTACGCACCTTATGGTCGTATTTCCGAGTGTGAAGCAGTCACCGTCGTTTATTGCAACATCCGCAATGAACTGCGTGTCCTTGAAAGCGTCGGTCAGATAAGGCCTCGTCCTGATGTCCTCTATGTCCTGAGCTCCCATATAAGTGGTCGCACCGGATATCGCCTTAAGAAGATTGGTGCATCCTATGTGATCAACATGATTGTGGGTGTGGAAGATCATCTTTACATCCCTGGGATCGAATCCGAGTTCCCAGAATGACTCTATAAACTGTCCTCCACACGAAGGTTCCAGCGTATCGATCACGATCAGTCCCTCTCCGGTATCTATAAGATGCGAGCTGACTCCCGTTGTTCCTATATAGTAGAGGTTTCCCTCATATCTGAACGGTTTGCATATGCGTTCGACCTGCGCCCGTGTACAGATATACGCGAACAGATTGAACCGGTTGTCTTCTCCTTCAATATTGAATTTGAATTTCTTAAATGCCATATGTCCCCTCCTGTATTCCGTCTTCGTCGTCCGGTCAGGCTTGTTCCCCGGCCTCTTCGACTTTATTTACCTTTATTTTCCTGTTAAGCAAGAAGGAAACCGCCATTACGACTGTGCAAAGCACATAGCACAGCAGCACAGTTATATCTCCTCTCTCGCCGGTCCTGACACAGTATGCAAACTGGCATATACTCGTTGCCAGAAACAACAATGTCAGAATGCAGTTTATTATCAGGTGATATGTGTGGTTCCATCTGTACTCCTGTTCCGTCATCCTCTCAGGAGTAAAGAGACCGAGTATCGAGTTTATGAGACATGCCAGCAGTCCTAGTGCGCAGAATATCGACAGCACGGCCGCCGCGCTGAACACGTTACTTGATGCGGGGTGCGTGAGCCCCAGCCCGAGAAATACCGATACCGCCAGAGGCAGGGCAAGTCTAATGGTCTTAAAAGTGTTGTATCCTTCTTTCGGAAGATCTATCTGGAAGATGTCTCCGCTCTTTTCTGCAGTCTGTTTTCTGTAATCGATCATTTTTTGATTTCCGCTGAGTTGTACTGAGTGCTTTATGCTTCTGCTTTTGATCTCTCATCTATGCTGATGATGGTATTTCTGTAGAGATATGTCAGCACCATTGCCATAAAGATGGGTATGGTCATTACGAGCCACATTGCCGAATATCCCCAGAGATCCGCAACGGATCCCGCCAGTGCCGGGCCGATCATGTTGCCGAGATCGCTGCCTATATAGTTGGTGCTGCTTGCCGCTCCCCTTCTATCCTTGGGCACACATTTCATACAGATGGAGTTTATTGCAGGATGGCAGGCTCCATATCCGAATGCCGAGACGAATGCGGCGAGAAGGAACATTATCAGAGTCTTTGCCATGCTGATCATGACGAAAGACATCGCAAAACAGATCATCGATGGGATGAGCACCTTATATGTCCCGAACCTGTCCGAAAGTTTTCCTATCATGGGACGGGTGACCAGCAGCGTGAGTGCGGATACGGTGAAGTACAGTCCGATATTATTTGTTACTCCTCTCTGTTCCGCATAGATCACAAGGAAAGAGTTTACGTTGACCGAGGCCAGCGACAGCACGAGTATGATGCTTGCCGGAAGGATAGCGGGTTTCGCCACTATACCCTTGAGTGTGATCCTGTACTTCTTTGTCCTCACGAAATCCACTTTGATCAGCAGAGCGCAGATGACTGCAGTCATCATGAGGGCTGAGCTGACCCTGAATGTATTGTTGTATCCTATCGCCGAGGCGAGGGACAGCCCCACTGTCGGTGCCAGAGCCTGTGCTATGACCTGTGCGAGAGAGAATATCCCTATTCCCGTCCCCATCTTGTCGGCCGGCAGTGAATCCGATACCAGAGTGAGGCAGCACGTTCCGGTAAAAGCAGCCCCTATTCCCTGAATGAGTCTGAATACGATCAGCATCTCCACGGATTTTGAGAAACTGAACCCCACATACGCTATAGCAAGGAACAGCATCGCTCCGGCAAGGATGTATTTTCTGTTGAAGGTGTCTATTGCCGGTGCGGAGAACACCTTGAATATGAGAGCCGTATAGGCGAATACTCCGACAACAAATCCCACCATCGTCGCTGTAGCGCCGAGATAATTTGCGTATTTTGCGACAAGCACGTTCGACATCTGCTTTGAGAACTCCATTATCATGTTCGCAAGCACTACGCCTATGAATGTCGCGTTGAAGATCCGTCCTTCGCTCTTAGCTTTCATCGCTGCTGCTCTCCATGAGTTCCGCAGCCTTCTTCATGGTGTCGCGCCAGTACGGGCACGCCACGAAATGGCCGTCTCCTGTATCGGTGAGTTCAGGATTTCTGTTATGGCATTCATCACATGCCATCCAGCACCTCGGGGCGAATCTACATCCTTCTTTCGGATTGAGCGGACTCGGGACGTCACCGGTGAGGATTATTCTCCTGCTCTGATCCTCGAAATCGATCTTCGGTACCGCTGACAGCAGTGCGACCGTGTACGGGTGCAGCGGATTCTCGAATATCTCATCGGTAGGTGCGACCTCGACCAGCTGGCCGAGATACATGACCGCGACCCTGTTCGAGATATGTCTCACAACGCTGAGGTCGTGCGAGATAAAGAGGTAGGTCAGTCCCATCTCCTTCTGCATGTCGATGAGGAGATTGATTATCGTAGCCTGAACCGACACGTCGAGTGCAGACACCGGCTCGTCACAGACGATGAATTCCGGATTCAGAGCAAGCGCCCTTGCTATACCGACCATCTGTCTTTTTCCGCCGTCCAGTTCGTGCGGGTACTTGTCGAGAACGTACGGTTCAAGTCCCACGCTGTTTGCCAGTTTGTCGACCTTGTCTTTCAGTTCCTGTCCCTTTGCCAGTTTGTGTATCTTATACGGTTCCTCAAGTATCGCCCTGACGGTCTTTCTCGGATTGAGTGAAGAATACGGATCCTGGAAGATCATCTGAGTCTTCTTGCGTATCTCCTTGAGTTCTTTTCTGTTTGCCTTGACTATATCAACTCCGTCGAATTCGACCGATCCGTCGGTTGCGTCCGTCAGTCTCAGAAGCACATTTCCGACAGTGCTCTTTCCGCAGCCGGATTCCCCGACCAGTCCGATCGTCTCCTTCGGCATTATATCCAGCATGAGTCCGTCGACGGCGTGCAGCTTTCCCTTTCCGGGGATATCGAAATACTTTTTGAGACCTCTGATCCTGATCAGCGGTTCCACGGTTCCGCTCTGAACAGTATTGACTTTCATTTCATCCATTGTTATGTCCTCCTGTTCCAGCATGCGACATAGTGTCCTTCCGCGACCTCTTCGGTTGCCGGGATCTCATTCATGCACTGTTCCGTGCAGTATCTGCACCGGGGATGAAAACTGCACCCTCCCGGAAGATCCTGGGAGTTGGCGACGAGTCCCGGAATGGATTCAAGTCTCTCCCTCTCTCCCTTGAGCTTGGGTATCGCGTTGATCAGTCCGATCGTATACCAGTGCTTCGGATGGTTGAAAACTTCCTCCACCGTTCCGTATTCCACTATTTTTCCGCCGTACATGATGGCGACCTTCTGGCAGAGTTCCGCTATGATGCCAAGGTTGTGGGTGATCATCAGAAGAGACGTCGAGTATTGTTTCTGAAGGTCCTTCATCATCTCGAGGATCTGAGCCTGGATCGTAACGTCGAGGGCAGTGGTTGGCTCATCTGCGATCAGCAGTTCCGGTGAGCAGGCCAGCGCGGCTGCTATGCCGACGCGCTGTCTCATTCCGCCCGAGAACTGGTGCGGATAGTCGTTAAGTCTGTATTCCGGTATCCCGACCATGGCGAACAGCTTCACGGCTTCCGCCCTGGCCTCTTTCTTGTTCAGATGTTTATGATGCTCAAGCACCATCTCGACCTGATGTCCGACGGTGAAGACCGGATTGAGCGAAGTCAGCGGATTCTGGAAAACCATGGAGATCTTACTGCCGCGGATCCCGGACATCTCCTTATCGCTCATATCCAGTACGGATCTCCCGTCAAATGTTATCTTTCCTTTGGTAATAAATCCTATTTTTTCCGGGAGCAGATTCAGGACGGACAGTGCGGTAGTGGTCTTCCCGGCTCCGCTCTCACCGACAAGCCCGAGAGCTTCTCCCTTTCCTATTGTAAGATCAACGCCGTTGATTGCTTTTGCGACCGTACCGCCTACACGGTATTCGACATACAGATCTTCGATTTTCAATAAGTCTTCCATATTCTGTCTTACCTTTCATTCTGCATGTCTGTCAGTTCTTGTTCTTCGGATCGAGCACGTCGCGCAGACCGTCGCCGAGGAAGTTGAACGCGAGAACGGTGATCATCAGTGCAACTCCGGGAGCTATTACGACCCATGGGGCTGTCGCGATGTATTCTCTTCCTGCGGAGATCATCCCTCCCCAGGACGGTGTCGAGATCGGCACGCCTACTCCGAGGAAGCTCATTCCGGCTTCGATGAGGATAACATTTCCGAACTGCTGGCTCGCCTGGATGATAAGAGGCGTCGTTATATTCGGCAGCACCTGAGTGAGGATTATGTGGGCGTTGCCTGCACCGAGCACCCTTGATGCCTGAATATATTCGGAGTTCCTTATCGCGAGGACATTTCCTCTCACCAGTCTCGCGTATCTCACCCATCCGGTGATCGACAGGACTATGATGAGGTTCACAAAGTTACTCCCGAGGACAGCGACAACGCAGACCGCCAGCAGCAGTCCGGGAGTCGCCATCAGGATGTCGCAGAGTCTCATGAGGCACATGTCCACAAGGCCTCCGTAGTATCCCGAGATGAGTCCCAGGATAGTTCCGGTGACGAGTGTGATGCCAACGACCGTGAGCGCTATGAGCATTGATGCGCGGCTTCCTATGAGGACTCTCGTGAGAACGTCTCTTCCGAGAGGATCGCATCCGAGAATGTATCCTTCCCATCCGCCCGCGAACCCTTCAGGCTCCTTCAGGCGCAGTTCCAGATCGCCGATGTATGCGTCGTGCGCTACGATCATCGGAGAGATGATCGCAAGGGTAACTATTATGAGAACCGTTATGATTCCGATAAGAAAGAACGAACTTTTTCTGATTCTTCTGAAAAGAGTACGTGAATTCATATGCTGCCTCCTCTCAGTTGAATGAGATCCTTGGATCTATGAACGTGTAGAGTATATCCACAAGAAGATTGCACACTACAAAAATCGTGGCCGAGATGAGCAGTATGGACTGTATCAGCTGGTAATCCCTGTTGTAGATCGCCTGGGTGGTGAGTGAGCCTATTCCCGGCCAGCTGAAGACTGTCTCTATGACCATTGATCCGGACATCATCGCGCCGACCTGGCTTCCTACGACCGTGACTACGGGCAGCAGCGCGTTCTTGAACGCATATTTCGTGTATACCTTGAATTTGCTTATGCCCTTCGCCCTCGTGGCAGTGATGTAGTCCTCCTGCAGGACGTCGATCATTCCGGATCTCACCATTCTTGTTGCGAGAGCCGAGAACTGGAATCCGATCACTATGGCAGGCATTATCATATGCTTGAAAGTGCCCGTGCCCATACTGGGCAGCCATTTGAGATTCACCGCGAATATAAGGATCAGCATAAGTCCGAGCCAGACATGCGACATGGACTGGCCGATCATCGCGAAGAACATAGAGAGTGTGTCAATAAACGATCCCTTCTTTATACCGGCGATCATTCCGAGCGGAATGGAGAAGCAAAGGGAAAGAAGCATCCCGAAGCCCGCCAGTTTGGCCGTAGAGGGCAAACGGCTGAATATTAGCTGAGAGCAGCTGCGGTTATAGTGGTATGACGTTCCGAGGTCGCCCTTCAGAACATTCTTCATATAGGTCAGATACTGTATGAAAAGGGGCTTGTCTGTCCCCATCTTCTCACGCATCGCCTGGATCGTCTCCTCAGTGGCTGTGTCGGGAAGCATAAGCTTCGCCGGATCGCCGGGTGCAAGTCTCACAAGCAGAAACGCGATGATCGATACTCCTATCAGGACCACTACGGTAGCGAGAGCTCTTCTGATAATCTTCTGTAACACAGGAGATCCCTCCTTTATCACACTGTGCAGGCCGTTTGGCCTGCACAGTATTTACAATCGTTATTCAATACCTGATCATTCACCAACCTGCATGTATCTGAAATCATGCCAGCCCGCGCTGGAGTATCCGATACCTGTGATGTTGGGTTTGCACGCGTCTTCTTCAAATGTCTGATAGAGCGGTACCACCGGGTCGAAATAATTTGCAACAAGGGTCAGACCTTCAAGGCAGAGGGCTTCGCGCTTCGCGGGATCGCCCACGCCTGTGAGACGGCTGATGACGTCCTTGAGGTCGTCAGGCAGGAAGTGCGTTCCCATCCTGTCTGTTCCGATAAGGCTCGTAAGTTCCGCATAGGATGATGAGAATGTAAATGCGGAGATATGTACGTCGTATGTACCGGCGCTGCGGCGGTCTGCAAATGAAGCGAACTCGAGAGTCTCAACATTCACCTTGAATCCGGCAGCTTCCATCATGTTGGTGATAGCCTGAATGACCTCATTGCCTCTGGTGATCTTCGAGGTCGCGATAATGACGTTCACTTCCTCGCCGTTGTAGCTGGACTCCGCAAGGCACTGTTTTGCGTGATCGAGGTCAAACGGATATGCGTTGACAGAGCCGTTGAACCCTTCATTCATCGGGAGACATGGCCATGTGCACGCCTCTCCGCCTCCGACTACACTCGCGACAAGGAGCGGACGGTTGATGCAGTATGAGAATGCTTCACGGATCTTCTGATCCTGGAAAATGCCGTCGACCTGAAGACCAACATATACGGCCTCGTTTCTCGAGAATGACTCTACATTGAATCCCTCGCCCTTGATCGTTGCGACATTGTCTGCCGGGATCATCTTCGCGAAGTCGATCTCGCCTGTTCTCAGTGCGGATACTCTCGTAGTATCCTCGTTGATGCACTTGAATACGATCTCATCAACATTCGTCTTCTGCCCGCCGAATGCTTCCCATCCCCACCAGCTGTCGTTTCTTGTGAGGTGGATCTCGCATGTGACAGGATCAAATGATGATACAGTGAATGAACCTGTCGTGATCGGTGCATCGAAGAACGTCTCGGGATTTTCGTTATAGGCATCGATGTCTATAACACAGATGGATTTCCAGTAATCGTTGAAGAGTACCGGTACGGTCTTGAATTTGACTCTGCAGGTGTAGTCGCCGGTCTGCTCGATCGACTCGACATCTGTGAAGTGGCTGTAGCCGTGCAGCGTCTCATCATTTAGGATCCTCTGAACAGACCCTACATAGTCATACGCCGTCATATGTTTGCCGTTCGAGAAGTCGACATTGTCTCTCAGAGTGATATCGCATGTGAGATAATCATCAGACCAGCTGATATCCGTTGCGAGCCAGTTGACATAGGATCCGTCCACTTCGGATTTGATAATTGCATCTCCGTAAAGGGCGGCAATGGACTGCAGCTCAATAAATGTACTGTTATTGAGATCCAGTGATGTGATAGACTCCGGAGCGGCATATGTGAATACTATAGGAGCGTTGGAACTCTCCTGGCTCTGTCCGCCGCAGGCGCAAAGGGAGAATATCATCAGGATCGTCAGTGTCAGTGCGATAACCTTTTTCATTGCATTTCTCCTTACTTCAGTTGTTTTGAATTGGAATATTGCCTGGCTAGCCATTCCTTGGGCAATTTCAAAATACCGCCTCATAAGTCCATTCGCAATTTTTGTTTATTGTGTTGATTCGCAAAATTTGAACTTTTTTGTGCCAAACCCGCAAAAAGAACAATATTTGTTAATTGCGGTAGAAAATATTAACAAATACACTACTCTTTAACGTTGAATCGCCATTCAATATATGTTACTTATTTAGTTAGTTAGGTATCATTCATAATTGTCGACATATATATCCGAGAAAAAATCAGGATCAAAGCTATGAAGTTTCTGCCGTTCAGTGAATCAAATATGTTCCGGTTCAAGAGCGTATTCTTCACCATACTCATTTCAATGATCTCCCTGAGTCTGGTGATATGCGTTCTTGTGTCCGTTATCTTCATCAATCTCGTGTCGAAAAAGAATTTTGAAAATCTCAACAACTCCAACAGGACCCACGTCGAATCGGTAGCAAGCAATACGGAGTACTATTTTCTTCAGCTTCAGCAGTCACAGATCCAGCTTTCCTTCTCCGGTAACATAAACTACCTGGCTGTCACACAGGAGAGAGATGACAAATATGTCAACGCGTCCATGATCGATCTCTCGATCATGGCTGACAACAACACCTTGGTTAAGGATATCTATATCTACTATCCGGATATTGATGTGATAGTATCCTCGGATTTCACTGAATACACATACAGCAGTTTCCCGCTTGAAGATATGCTGGCAGCCTATGAGAGTGGACACGTCGATAAGGTCGACATAGAGAGCATAGGCCGCAGAAGCGCGCTGTTCTATTATGACGGCACGCTTTATCTGGTCTGCGACTTTTTCCTGCAAGGAGAATCCAAGTTGGGATCGATAATATATGTTATAGACAGCCAGGAAATTGCCAGAAGGCTTAAGAATGACCTGCCATCCTCTTCAGACATTTATATCTTTGACGGTTACGATCAGCCGATATTCCAGCGCTACATAAACTATCCTGACGGATATACGCCGGCTTCCCTCTCTTCCTCCGACGGAACGGATTCCAGAAACAATTCGGAACCGGAGAGCATTTTTGTTCATCATTCAAAACTTCTGGGATGGTACTTTATCTATGAGATAAGGGATCAATCCAACAGCCTGTCCTGGAAAGACATCTCTCCTATCATCCTGCCGATCATACTTATAGTCATTCCGAGTGCGATCATCCTGTCCCTGATAATCTCCAGGATCCTGTATAGACCCTTCGGTGACCTCATGAAACAGGTCGGAGACGAAGCGATATCCGATACTCCTTCCACTCTCAAGAACGAGGTCGACTATCTGAACTACGCATTTGCAGAGATGGCCGGGCGTCATACGGAGATGTCCTCAATGTTGAGCAAAGTCTCTGATGACGTGATGTCCAGAACATTCCTTAACCTCATCCACGGTATACAGATGAGCAATTCCACAGTTGCGGATATTCTGAAGAGTTCAAAGAGCAGCTTCAATCTGAACGATTCATATGTCGTCTGTTATATAAACAGTCCCGATTTGACCGGAGTCAGCGAATCGCAAAGAGGAGGAATCATCGGAAGTATAACCCGCGTTGTCAATACATTCGCTTCTGACAACAGTGCTTTAAGCCACGTTCTGCCAATTGATTCCGAGGCAGTAGCAGTCATTCTCTCTTTTGCAGACAGTGATTATCTCATGCAGATCAAGCGCTCTCTTGCAGGTCTGAAAAATGATCTTGATCAACTGTTCTCGGAAAAAAATATGCGCGTCAGCATAGGATTCGGCAAAATATATCACTCAATGCTGGATCTTGGTCTTTCATATCATGAAGCTGTCAAAGACACTTCCGTTCCTGACGACACTGCAGATCAGCCCGATTCTCCTGAAACCGAAGAACTCGGTTCGGATATAAAAGCACGGGCTGCACAGCTGGTCGACCTGATCAAAGCGGGCGATACTGACAGTGCTGAAGTTCTGAAAGACAGGATCATACACGAAGCGGCAGCGGATACCGATTCAGTTAACGAACTGAAGGAGTACTACGATTCATTCATTTCGTCTCTCAGCGACAGGATATCCGCCTTTGAATACCTGACTCCGGATCTGTTTGACAATGATGATCTGCTTGTATTCAGGAGCAGAGAGTTCAATGACAAATCCGAACTTGAAGAAACCGCGCTTTCAGTCGTCGGCAAACTTATATCCGGGCTCTCAAAAATGCTCCGGAATCAGAATAATCCCCTTCTTGTTGAGGCTCAGCAGTATATTTCAGAGAACTATTCAGACTGTATGCTGTCCCTGGGTGCTGTTGCAGATCATATCGGTGTCAGCCAGAGTTATCTCAGCAAACTGTTCAAAAACAACCTCGGTATCCATTTCACGGATTATCTCAATTCAGTCAGGATAGAGCGTTCCGAAGAACTTATTATAAATACCGATCTGACGCTCAATGAAATCGCAGTCAGGACCGGATTTAATTCACCGCAAAGCTTTATACGGGTTTTTAAGCAGATAAACGGGAAGACTCCCGGAAAATTCAGATCTTCACTGTCTCAGTGATCACATTCTCCCGTTTAAGCATTGTTCACATGTGTAAGCATGAACCACAACCATTAATTCAATGAAGTACCCCCCATTATCTGTATCCAGATAATGGGGGGCATCTAATTCAGCGGATTATTATTGTATTTTCCTGTGGATCAGGGGGAGTTATTTGTGGTTCTTCTTCCATTTTCTGAATTCGTCTCCTGACAGGGAATGCACTTTGACTCCCAGCACTTCCGACATGGCATCGGCTCTGTCGTCGAGCATCTTCTGCAGTTTTCTGTGATCTCTCCCGGATAATGTCTTTTTGCTGTCACTGAATTTCTGTATTTTCTGATCTACATCGTACAGCCTGTCCGCTGCTGGTTTTTTCTTGAAAAGTCCCATATTCAAACCTCCCTGGGAATAAATCTTTTTATGTAAATCTGCAAAGGGGTCGGAATCCCACCCCCTTTGCAGAGCAGAAAACCGTTATTTAATGGTTCTGAGATAGAACCGTATGTCCTGATCCCAGAATAGATACCCGTAGGTCCTCACGAATGAGAGTTTTTCCTCGTCTGTATCCCAGACCTGAAATTCTTCCCAGTTGCCTTCCGAATGGGCTATATACCTCTTCGGAATTCCTTCCTCTATCCTGGTCGTCACTTCTTCTCCGTTGAAAGTGATGATGTTGTTGCCGACCTGCTGTATGTCGTACTTTCCCTCAGCCATCTTTGCAAGAATGGTCTTTTCGAGTTCGGTTCTGTTCATACAATTGTCCTCCCAGACATATGTTTGTTTATGAGTACGCTGTTTAGCGTACCCGCTTCATAGCAGTGCGTGTTTTTTTCGCGAATCGTCATTCGCGAAATGCTTCACAGTATTCCAAACGCCATAGACAGCTTAAGGACACAGTAAATATAAGCTCCGATGAGCAGAAACAGCTCTGTAAATCTCCTGGACATATCTCATCCCCCTATTGATGTTGCCCTTGTTTACGCTGCAACATGAATTCTCCTCCTCGTAAACGGATCCAGTTCATGTGTTTCTCCGAATTGACTTCTCCGACTAAAGAAACGATCCGTCTACACGCTTTTCTTCACCCCTTTTCCTTTTTTGCTTCAGTACATACCGGCAGTATTCCAGTCTCCTGCTTTATTCAGATTCCCTCACCTGGGTCGGATAATACTTCTCATAGTAGTTCGTCAGAACAATTGACGTGTATTTGAAACGATCATGTCCGAGAGACTCAGAGTAATACTGATAATAGTATTCTTTTATTTCGGAGATAATTTCAGTCTTATCCTCTTTAGATAACTCAAAGATACTTTCATTGTCTTCCTGTTCCGCAGCCAGGACTTCTTTACCTGCTATGAAATCGGTAACTATCGGATCAACGAAAGCTCCAAGCAATCCGATAATGATATAACTGTCTAATTCCGAAGGAAACTTTATGTCAAAAATCAGATGACATATGTTCAATATCTCAGCGGATTCGATATTCTCTCCCATCATCAGAGCAACCGCAGCTATTCTCGCGATTAATCTTCCCATTCCTTCCGGATCACAAAACAGCTCATAATCATCATCTATCTCGTCCAGTTCCTCAATAGCTGCTACAAATCCATTTGTTCCTTCCATAAATTCTTTAGGTGTTATGATGGGTTCATTCAGGTTGTCATCGATGTACCGGCTTATATGATTCCGATTTTTTATTATTCTTTTGAGCTCTTCGTATACACCGGCAAGCATTGATACCAGTTTATATAAGGCTTTATCCCGGCTGATCCGCTTCTCCAAAAAGGCCTTGCTCATGTTTAGCAGACCTGAGATATTCAGATCGTTCGAGTATATGATCGGTTTTATCTCCTTGAGCTTATATCCGGTTTCTGAAAACAGCCTTATCAGACTCACGAAATTCTCTGTTCCGCCAGAATACAGATTGCCTGCATGAGACGATTTTGCCGGCTTCACCAATCCTTCTTCCCGATAGACCTGCAAGGTCCGTTTCGTGATCCCTGCATAGCTACAAATCTCATCTGTGGTTACCATTCGTTGCTTCATATTCACACCTCCCCCATTGTAATTGCTATTATAATGTCGCACATTACGTGCGACCAAGAGGCATACTGTAAATAAACTATAAATCTTTTATGATCTTCGACCCCGATTTTCTCCTTTGTTTGCCTCCATAACATATATACGGAAACACGTAACGTGCGACTCCCTCGTCTCTTTGAAGTTTCTGTAAATTCTTACATGTTTTACGAAGCACTACATTTTCTTGTGAATACGAAAAAAGATCTGCCACAAAAGTGATATGATCCCTCCAAAGTAGACAAGGTAAAAAACCAAAATCTACGAAGGAGGGATTTTTCATGTCAAAACCCAAGTTTAGTGCGGAAGAACGAGCTCAAATAGTGCAGGAGTACCT
>JAFWEV010000048.1 GCA_017512745.1 Oscillospiraceae bacterium | reverse complement strand
CCGTAGTAGAGCGGAACTCTTCGCCCGGTCTCAGTATAGTATCGGGGAAATCTGGTCTGTTGGGAGAATCGGGAAGAAATCCTGTCTCAAATGCGATTCCGCAGTATTTCCGATACTCTTTTCCGCCTTTTCCCGTCAGTCTTCCCCCTATATTGAAAGAATTGTATACATGGACAGCTGGGCAGTCTGTCCAGACTTCCATCTCTATATCCGTCTTTACCGACCTCAGATCCAGAGCTTTTCTGAAACCGCTGCCTCTGACAATAAAACTGTTGTCTATTTGCGGAATTGTCTCGTTAATTGAGACCGCTCTATCGCGTCTGAAGTCAAATTCAGGTTTTGTATCAAGAGATTCTATGGCTACAGGAATGAGTTCAGAATCCGATCTGAGATATGAATCAGCACATATTTCCAGGATCTCTTCAGCCTGTGAACATGCGTCATGACCTGAAAGATCAAAGTAACTGTGATTTGTAAAGTTTACAGGACATGCCTTATCTGTCCGAGCATAATAGTCGATGGAGAGAATTCCTTCAGAAAAAGTATATGTGACGGATATCTCCATATTGCCCGGATATCCCTCTTCACCATCCGGAGACAAGTATGTGAATATCACGGAATCGTCCTGTATACTGTGATTCCATATTTTTGAGAATATCCCGCTTCTGCCGCCGTGAAGTGTATTATTTCCGTCATTTCTGTCGAGATCATATCCTTTACCGTCCAGGTCAAAGTGAGCATTCTTGATCCTGTTGGCATATCTGCCTATTACCTGACCGAAAAATGTTGTGCAGCCGAAATATGTTGAAGGATCATCATATCCGAGCACTACATCAACAGGCCCTTCATTGGTCCTTAAGACAACTGACTGTATGCATGCACCGAGATTAATAAGATCAACATATGAACCGTCCTGCTGAAGAATCCTGAATCTCAGGATCTCATGCTCACCGATTTTGCCGAAACTGTCTGTAATAACCATCAGATCTGCTGCCTCCTTTGTTTAAGTTCATTGAACTCCTTCTCAATCTTGAATCCGGTAACATTGATAAGCATTATAGCACCGATGATCATAGGCGCCCATCCGAGGAGGAATGTCAGAGCACCTTTTACGCTATCAGGCTGAACTGCAAGAGCCGCGTCAAATCCTGCATGTGCAAGGAAAATTCCCATAAGCCAAGTGACAAGAGACTGCGCAAGTTTTGCAACAAGATTGTCGACAGTCGCAACCATGCTGTCCAGACGTTTGCCTTCCCTGTCTTCGACAAGGTCGACGATGTTGTTTCTGTTCGTATTGAACATGACAAATGAGATAGATACGCCGACACCGGTAGCTGCCGCATTGACATACATGGATGCGGGATTAGAAGGATCGATAATGAACCATATCTTGCTGATGATATAGAATGCAGCTCCTATCATCATTGTCTTTCTTCTTCCGAATTTTCTGTCGATGATACCTACAACGAAAGTCATTCCGAGAGAAACCACAAGATAAGCTGCCTGAATAGGTGTTGCGGCCGCAGTAGATCCGAGGACATACGTTGCATAGTAAGTAATGCATGTGAGAAGCAGTGCATTGATACAGCCGTAACAGACGATATAAATAGTATTTCTGACGAAAGAACCATATGAGAACAGCATACGTATGACTTCCTTAAAGCTTATTCGCTCATCGGATTCTTCAACCTGATGTACGCGTTCTTTTGTTGTGAAATAGTGTATAAGTGCTCCTATTATACAGATTGCACCCATTATCGCAGCGGCTTCCATGAAGCCGAGTTTTGCTCCGGATGAGAGATTGCCCTTCTGATCCATCGCGCCGAGCAGCTTGAGCAGAGGCAGACATGCAAGTGCACCGACAGCAGTACCCATGCAGCCTCCGATATTTCTGTATGCGTTGAGGCTTCTTCTGTCTTCATCTCTGTTTGTAGCAACTGCTCCCATCCCGTTGTAAGGAATACCGCAGTATGTATTCAGGGCTTCAAAGATGAAGTATATAATAAGTGCCAGGACAGCTTTCATGGCTTCTGATCCGCCGAACGGTGTAAAAAGGAGCACTATGGAAACGGCCCATGGAACGGATGTCAGAATATAAGGTCTGATCTTCTCTCCGTTTTTGAATTTGTGATTGAGAGCGGCATATCCGATTAGTGGATCATTTACCGCATCCCAGACTGTTCCTATGGCAAACACTGTTCCGGCAGTTGCTATGCTTATTCCGAGAACATTTGTCAGAAAGAACATGTAATAGAGGCTCTTGAACTGGAAACAGATATTGTTTGATGTTGAAAATGCGGCAAAACCGAATTTTTCAAGAAATGACATCTTAGGAGTCTCAGCAAGAAGATGTTTTTTCGAACTGTTCATATTCTGCAGGTCTCACTCTCTTTGACTTCCATAAGTCTTTCTCTGAGAAGTTTCTTGAATTTTTCGGGCTCGTCTCCCATCGGATTGTGCCCCGATTCTTCAAACCAGATAAGCTCTTTTCTGGGAGCTTCGATCATGTCGAACCAGTCCTCAACAAGAACTGAAGGTGTATTCATATCAAGCCTTCCGTCAAAGATGAAAACGGGTATCTGAAATTTGGTACATGTAGTCGGAAAATCAGTTTCTCCGACTTCATTCCACATGGCCTTAAGCACTCTTTTGTAACCGAGAATATATCCCACAAGATCCTGAGGATCGTATTCACCGGATGCAAGTATCGGTTTTACCATTGCGTCAAAGTAACTTCTCTTGCCCTCATCTTTGGAATATCCGCCGTATTTCATCATGATCTGGCGCTGCGTCATCATGCCGTCAAACCCGCCTTTATAGACGCCCATTACCGGAGGTCCCACAGATTCGAGATCTTTTATATCCTCTTCATTTCCGGCCATCTTTGCCTGTTCGAGTGTAAACTCATAACTCAGTTCTTCATTCTTAGCGATATTTACTACCTGTCCGAATCCGACAAACGCGGCAATATGTTCAGGATATCTGTAAGAAAGCCAGACTCCGAGCTCACTTCCCCAGCTTCCTCCAATTACAAAGATTTTATCTTTCTTAAACTCATAGCAAAGATATCTGACAAGTTCTTTTGCATCTTCCGTTATCTGTTTTATCGTAAGGCTCTCTTCCGGAACATCATAGTACGAACCGCCTGTTCCCCTCTGATCCCATGTCACAATGGTAAAAGTATCCAGCAGATCTCTGTGTTGTGTGAGTATGCTATGTCTGTTCGGAACTCCCGGACCCCCGTGCAGGAAGAGCAGCACAGGTTTCTGGATATCTTCAGATACGATATGAATCCTCTGCCTTACCCCGTTGATGATTATCTTTTTCTTGATATCGATTGTCATTTCAGCATCCTCCTTATATATGGTGTAATGTTTACTTTCCGAGTATATCTTCTCCTTCGCCCATCATAGCTATATCTCTTGCCGTAGCGTTCTCAAGATGGAACATCATAAGTCTGTGTCCGGACTCTTCGTTGTAAATACTTCTCAGATTTGAAAATATATCAAGCGCTGCCTGCTCGTACTTCGGATCATCTTCAAATACAGCGGTACCTGTATATCTCAGCCAGTGAGAGTCGTTTGTATATGCAACGATTTCGACTTTCGGGTTTTTCAGCATTTGTGCATATACATCCTTGAAATCGCCGACTCCGAACATGATCTTTCCATCCATCTCAATCTTGAGTCCGAGCGGTCTTATCCTCGGCTGATCCCCGTCGGTTGTCGCTAGGTAGAATACCCCCGCTTTATCGATCATTTCAAATATCCTGCTCATGTCACAGACCTCCGTACATACGTATATATAAATAATTATATATTTCTATATTTATTACATCAATAAAAATCTCCCGGGAGACTTTTTATAGTCCTCCGGGAGATATTCAGGTTTTAAAATGCTTCAATTAGAAGATATTGAAGCGCTCCTTCTTGGAATAAGAAGTATGGAGCAGTTTCTCAGCGAGTTCGGAGCCGGGCTTACCGAGATAATCTCTGTAGAGTTCCTGGATCTGCGGGTTATCGGAGGAAACTCTGAGTTCTCTTGAAAGATCCTCATCATAGAGGGCTTTCATACGGAGTTCCTTATAGCCCATTCCAAGCTTGCCGTTCTTGATGCGGCTGGAGACGATCGGCTGACCGCCGCCGTTGATGCATCCGCCCGGGCAACCCATTACTTCGATAAACGTGTACTTAGATGTTCCGGCTTTGACTTCTTCAAGAAGCGGTTTTGCAGCTGTCATGCTGGAAGTGATGGCGATCCATATCTTTGTTCCATTGAGATCGATCTCAGCTTCCTTGACGCCTGCCATACCACGGCATGCTTCAAAGTCGACTTTTTCAAGCTTTGTTCCGTCGAGCTGCTGTTTGACAGTTCTCAGAGCAGCTTCCATAACACCGCCCGTTGCACCGAAGATAACGGCTGCGCCTGTGTACTCTCCGAACAGATCCTGGTCAAACTGCTCATCAGGAAGCTCAAGGAATTCAATTCCGAACATCTTGATGAGTCTTGCACATTCTCTTGTTGTGAGAACTGCATCTACATCCTGATAACCGGATGTATTGCATTCCGGTCTCTGGATCTCGGACTTCTTGGCAATACACGGCATGATAGAAACTACGAAAATGTCCTTCGGATCTACGCCGTTTCTCTCTGCCCAGTGGCTCTTCAGCATTGCGCCGAGCATCATGTGAGGAGACTTGGATGTAGAGAGGTGCGGGAGAAGTTCAGGATACTCGAATTCAATGTATCTGATCCATCCGGGTGAGCATGATGTAAACATCGGAAGACATCCGCCGTGAGTTACGCGCTCAAGAAGCTCGTTGCCCTCTTCCATGATCGTGAGGTCAGCGCCAAAGTTCGTGTCATAAACACGGTCGAATCCGCAGCGGCGGAGAGCAGCTGCCATCTTTCCTGTAACGCCTGTTCCAATCGGAAGTCCGAATTCTTCACCGAGTCCTGCGCGGACTGCCGGAGCTGTCTGAACGATAACTGTCTTTGAAGGATCGTTGAGAGCTTCGATGACCTTATCGATATCCTCTTTCTCTGAGAGAGCACCGACCGGGCAGTTGATAACGCACTGTCCGCACTGCATGCAGTTGACATCCTTGAAGCTCAGGTTGTAAACAGGAGCCATAATGGTCTTGAATCCGCGGTTCTCGAGACCGAGAACACCGAGACCCTGAACCTTGCGGCATGTCTGAATGCAGCGTTCGCAGAGGATACATTTTGATGTATCACGTACGATACCATAGCTGAAATCATCATAATGACGCTCTGTCTTGTCACCCTCGAAGCGTGTTTCGCGTACTCCGAGTTCTTCAGCAATTCTCTGAAGCTCGCAGTTCTGATTCCGTACGCATGAGAGACAGTTCTTAGAGTGGTTTGAGAGAAGAAGCTCTACAGAGTTTCTTCTGCCTTTGAGAGCTCTGGCTGAATGTGTATATACTACCATTCCCTCTGATACAGGAGTTGTACAGGCTGAAAGAAGAGTCCTAGCCCTTGCAACTTCAACAAGGCATACACGGCATGAGCCGGATTTGTTGATATCTTTGAGGTAACAAAGTGTAGGAATATTGATTCCGGCATTTGTAGCTGCATCGAGAATAGTCATTCCGGATTCAGCCTGAACATCTATATTATTGATCTTTAAATTAACAATAGCCATTAATATTCCCTCCTTACTTTCTTACTACTGCGCCGAAGCGGCATGCAGACATACAGCTTCCGCACTTGATACATTTCTCAGTATCGATGACATAAGGCTCTTTGCCGGGAACACCGGTGATAGCTCCAACCGGGCATGCACGTGCACACATTGAGCACTTCTTGCAGACCGCCGGATCGATGCTGTATGTGAGAAGATCCTTACATACGCCAGCCGGGCACTTCTTGTCGACTATATGAGCTTCGTATTCATCACGGAAATAATGAAGTGTGGAGAGAACGGGGTTAGGAGCAGTCTGTCCGAGTCCGCAAAGAGCTGTATCCTTGATCTCGTTGCACAGATCTTCCATCTCGTCCAGCATCTCGAGTGTTCCTTCACCCTTTGTGATCTTTGTGAGCATCTCGAGAAGTCTCTTAGTACCTACACGGCAGGGAGTACATTTTCCGCAGGATTCATCTACGATGAAGTCCATGTAGAATCTTGCTACGTCTACCATACAGTTGTCTTCGTCGAGAACGATCATTCCGCCGGAACCCATCATTGAACCGGCTGCTACAAGGTTATCATAGTCGATAGGAGTATCAAGCTGTGCCTCTGTAAGACATCCGCCTGAAGGACCACCGGTCTGAACAGCCTTGAAAGCTTTGTTGTTCGGGCATCCGCCGCCGATCTCGTAGATGATCTCACGGAGCGTTGTTCCCATCGGGATCTCAACAAGTCCGGTATTTTTGATCTTTCCGCCGAGAGCAAAGACTTTTGTTCCCTTTGATTTTTCTGTGCCGATCGATGCATACCAGTCGGCTCCGTTGTTGATGATCTGTGCAATGTTTGCAAGAGTCTCAACATTATTGATAGAAGTCGGTTTTCCCCAAACGCCTGAAACTGCCGGGAACGGCGGTTTCGGAGTCGGCATTCCTCTCTGTCCTTCGATGGACTTGATAAGAGCTGTTTCCTCTCCGCAGACGAATGCACCTGCACCGAGACGTACTTCAAGGTCAAAATCGAAACCTGAATCGAAGATGTTCTCTCCGAGAAGTCCAAGTTCCTTAGCCTGATCGATCGCGATGTTAAGTCTTGTAACAGCGATAGGATACTCAGCACGGCAGTAGATATAACCTTTGTGGGCGCCTACTGCATAGCCCATTATTGCCATACCTTCAACTATAGCGTGCGGATCACCTTCGAGGATCGAACGATCCATGAATGCACCGGGGTCACCTTCGTCAGCGTTGCAGATGACGTATTTCTCATCGCCCGGCTGATCCTTCTGGAACTGCCATTTAACACCTGTCGGGAATCCGGCACCTCCGCGTCCGCGAAGACCTGAAGCCTTGACTACGTCGATAACTTCCTGAGGATCCATGCTTGTGAGAACTTTTCCGAGTGCCTCATAGCCACCCATAGCAATGTACTCGGTAACATCTTCCGGATTGATTTTACCGCAGTTACGAAGTGCGATTCTCTGCTGTTTCTCATAGAACTTGATCTTGTCGATATCAAGTATCTTCTCGCCTGTTTCGCGATCTTCATCGCTGAGCTCGAGTGATGTTACAACACGGCCTTTGAGAAGATGTTCTGCAACGATGTGCTCTACATCCTCAGGCTTAACCTGGCTGTAGAAAACCTTGTCAGGATAGATTGCTACGATCGGTCCCTTCTGGCAGAGTCCGAAGCATCCTGTCTTGACTACGTTGATCTCTTCTGCAAGTCCGTATTGTTCGATGTATTTTTTGAAGTTTTTAAAGATTTCATCGGATTTACTGGCGGTACATCCGGTACCTGCGCAGCACAATACGTTAGTACGAATCATTTATCAGCCCTCCATTGCCTTTGCAGCATCGACTGTGTACTCTTCGACTACGTTGCCTTTGCCGACATGCTCTTCAAGAATCTTAACTGCTTTGTCCTGATCAACATGTACATACGTAGTGTGAGAACCGTCTTTGCCGTAAACTTCTACGATAGGCTCATAAACACACATTCCGATACAGCCGGTCTGAGTTACAACACAGTTGTAATTCTTTTCAGCTGTCTCTTCTACAAGTTTGTTAAGAACCGGTCTTGCACCAGCAGCGATTCCGCATGTTGCCATGCCGACGACGACACGATAGTCCTTGCCGCCCTCACGCATCTCAACTTTTCTCAGAGCTGCTTCGCGCATTCTTTTTAAATCTTCCAAACTCTTCATACCATGCCCTCCTTTGCATGTACGATACCTTCATTGATGTACTCTTTGATCCAGATGAGTATTTCGGGTTCAACAAGGCTGACGCCTTCGAGCTGTTCCCTTATCTCATCAGTGGTAAAGAGAAATTGTTCAGTATCAGTAGTGTAATAAAAGTCTAAATTGATTGTCTCATCTGCCTGAATGGCATACATTATCATCTCTCCGAGATCACCCATCGGTGGAGCATCGATATGATCTCTCCGGATAGATGCTTTGACAACGGTTCCTTCGCCGAGAGTACTGACGATATCGAATGAACCGTCACACTGTTCGGTAAGGCCTTTCATGAACGCCACCCCCATACCGACTTTTCTTGTCGTTCTGGATGTGGTGAAAGGATCGGTGACTTTTTTCACCATCTCCTCGCTCATTCCGCCGCCATTGTCTTCAACTTCCATATCGATCACATTGTCACGCACACTGTCTCTCACTCTGAGAACAACTTTGGAAGATTTTGCTCCAATGCTGTTCATAAGTATCTCCAGCATGTGCATGGCCAGATCCTGCATCATAAAACATCACCCCACAGTTTTCTTATAACATCGTGTGTTATGACGTTTTCGGGTTCGGACATGTCGATCAGTCTGTGTGCATCTGAATCGATGAACCAGAAAGTAGAGTCTTCCTTGATCCACGGATGTGATTTAAGAACTCTCTGCTTCTGTTCCAGGGTCTTTACCTCTAGTCCGTCATATGACAGATCCATCGGAATGAATCCAAGCTGATGCGTAACAGAATTTGCTCTGTCCAGCACATGAGCCAGGATCGCTTTTCCTCCGTGCGAGTGGATAGCATCCACACACTCGGCAAGATCTGCGGTAAGTGATACTATCAGCAGCCTGTCTTCTATGCCGGTCACTTCATCCTGAGAATCCATGAGCAGCTGATTTCCAAAATAATCGGGGCGATTGGGGATATTCGGCATTTTTGAGTCTATCCATTCCTGGAGGCTCTCCGCATCCTCAAGTTTCGCAAAAATACCGAGACAGTGAACTTCCTCGCTTGATTCAAGTTCGGTACCATACAGCATCTTCAGCCCGATTTCCCCCGCAACTTCGCTTATCGAGCGCAGCTGACGCGTGGAATTGTGATCTGTCACCGCAATAATATCCAGTCCTTTTATCAGAGCCATATTGCATATATTGTTAGGTGTCATCTCATCCTCTGCACAGGGGGACAGACAGCTGTGCATATGAAAGTCATAAAACATCAGATTCCAAGCTCAACGAGCTTTTTAGCCGTTTCAAAAACCGGTATTCCGCTTTCAAGAAGAGGAATTCCCTCTTCTTCGGCTCGTGCAAGCACTTCTTCCGGTACGGAAGCATTATCGGCAATAACTATGCAGGAAAACTCACGCAGAACGGCTACTGCGATAACATTCATATGGACCTGTACAGTTATCCATGCCTGTTCAGGTTCTCCGTTGCCCATGACCCAGCTGAGAAGATCTCCACAATAGGCTCCGCCCACTGTTCTGTCGAGATGTTCTTTTGCCGCAATACACGTCCAACCCGTCTTTTCAATCAATTCCTGTACGTTCATTTACCTTTCTCCCTCATACTGTGGATGATATGACAATCATCCACTTTTCTTGTGCCCTTAACGATCTCTTCGGCCATGATCCTGCAGGTCTGCATTCCGCATGCACTGCAGTCGTATCCCGGCAGTTTTTCAAGCTGCTCATTAACTTTCTGGAAGAATGTCATCTTCTCCATAAAGCTTCTGGGATCATCATCAGTCTTGTTGAAATCATTTGTATACATATCCTCAAAAATGAGGTCTGCAGGGGCTTTGCGCCACTTATATGTAAGCGCATCAATGTTGTTTTTTGTAAGATAACTGTTTCCCCAGAGGAGATGTCCTCCTATACAACCGTTGAAGCACGGGAACAGATGAAGGATCTTGAATGAATCAAGGAGTCCGAATTCTGTCATGTCGAGAATGTCGTTTATCTTATCGTAACCGTCGGCGATGAGGTCAGACTGTGTCTGAATCATCATGGTCGGGTTGCACGACTGAAGACCCTCGCGGCAGAATGTAACCGGAATACGTCCCTTATCCAGATTCTCCCTGATCATAGGAAATATATCTACAATGGCAAGAGCGTGATCTACCTCATACTCCATATTGTTGTAGGGATATTTAGCAAGCGGAAGTTTTGCCTCGCACTCACAGCAGTAGAAAATGCCCAGTTTACCTTTATCCTGATATTTCTTTCTGATCTGCTTTGCAGCGATCTCACTGGGGTAATTGAGCGGTGCTATGTTGTCTATCAGCATAGGATATCGCTCTTCGATAAGTCTGTTGATAACAGGACACATAGATGAAATGATCGTTTGACCCTCTTCATGCTCAGAGAGGAATCTCGTTTCTTTCATAACGCGTCCTTCAACATCTGTGATGTCGACGACTTCGTCGAATCCAAGCTCTTTGACGGCAAAAAAGAGATTCTCTGCTTCATCCAGCGATCTGCATGAGCTGATCATGGCACTCGGAACAAGACACACGGTGTAATCGTAATCCCTTATCGCGTCAATCGAACTTCCGCTTGCAAGCAAGCCTTTTGAATGACATGCTCTAATGCATCTGCCACAGTTAAGACATTTGCCATCGTTGATAATGACTTTGTCGTCTATCATGCTGAGAGCAGATGTAGGACACATCTGTACACACCGCATGCAGCGCACGCAATGTTCGAGAGTATACGAAACAACGGTCTTTTTTTCCATTATGCAACCGTAAACCCTAAAGTAATGGTCGTACCTTTCTCAGAAGTTTCGATATCAAACGTATCAGAGACCCTCTTGATATTCGGAAGCCCCATGCCTGCGCCGAATCCCATGTTTCTGGCTTCGTCACTGGCTGTTGACCATCCCGGCGTCATCGCCTTTTCTAGATCGGGTATTCCGGGACCTGGATCCTTGAACACAAGAGTAATGGTTCCGTTATCGAAAACATCCATGGTGATGTCCCCGCCCCATGCGTGTATGATCATGTTTATCTCGGATTCGTAGCTGGCAACTGCAATATTTCTAAGTACACTAGGCGGTATACCTATCGTGGACAGCGTAGCCTTTATGTCCGAACTGACCTTACCTGCACGGGCGTAATCATCTCTGACTACCGTATAATCCTTGTGTAGAATGCTATTCATAGATGCCTCTCAGACCGCGGGCATAGAGTATCCCGCATGCCGAATACATAGTATGCTTGGTCGTAAAGAGATTTAAGTTGTTTTCTCTGGCAATTTCCAGAATCTCTTCACTCAGAACTTTACCCCTGACCAGCACTATGAACTTAATGTCGAGCATCTCGGCTGTTCTAAGTGTCGAAGCGTTGGCAAGACCTGTTACAAGCAGTGTCTTTTCGGGATCGTTCTGAATCATTGCCAGCGCATCACTCATGAGATCGGTCGCAAAAGCGTAATCGAACTCATAGTCCATGAGTGAATCGTTGCAGACAAGAAGAGGCTCCGCCTGCAATAGACTGACAATTTCCTTGACCTGCATTATGCACCTGCTTCTGCTTTTTCAGCTTCTATAAGAGCTTTGATTTCCTTTTCGACTTTCTGCGGTGTGCAGTTACCGACAACTCTTCCGTCAATAACTACTACCGGTGCGAGACCGCATGCACCAAGGCATCTTGTTGCATCAAGTGACCACATGCCGTCAGCACTTGTCTTATTGACTTTAGCTCCGGTGACTTGCTCTGCGATTTCAACGAGCTTCTGTGCACCCTTAACATAACAAGCTGTTCCGAGGCATACATTGATAACATGCTTGCCTTTAGGCTCAGTTGTAAACTGTGCATAGAAATTGACTACGCCGAAAACATCAGCAACACTTGTACCGGTTGCTTTTGAGATCGCTTCCATTGCTTCATAAGGTATGTAACCGATTTTGTCCTGTACTTCATGAAGCATGACGATTACCGGACCAGGTTCACCTGCATGGGCAGCAACGATCTCGTTGATGGCCTTGATGGATTCTCCGTTAAGTCTTTCCATCTTTAATCCTCCTTTTTATAAATGAGACCGGATAAACCGATCAATCAGGACAGTGAAAATAATTCAATAACGCAAAGTTGACAGTCTCGCCTATTTTCCGTCTCTAAAATCCTTGGGAGTAGAAGCCCGAAGCAAAGACTTATCTCCCTCAGAACCCGAGAAAGCAAAAGCGGGTCTGCCTTATTCAATATCCTAATTTATAAACAAATTATATTACATCTTATATACAAATTAAAGAAAAAAATGATTTAAGGAAGTAGAAGTAAAGTTACATATTTTATCGATTATAACGATATTTCCGGCCATGATACAGCGGTTGACAGACAATACAAAAAGACTGCCGTAAAGCAGTCTTTCAAAGTTGTATTTTCCGAGTCTTATCTCAGCTCAGACAGAGCTGTTCATAACGGATACTGTCGATCCTTAAGAGTTTGCTGAGAACCGATTTGATCGTGGATACCATTTTCTCATCCTTGATCTCCGGCAGCGTATTCTGAAGAGCACAAATGGTGTCAATCCTGGAACTGCCTCTGAACAGACTGATAAGTTCCTTTTCAGCATCTGTAAATGTGATCATCATAAATTCTTCTTTCCCGATGGGGATGTATCCCCTCTTTACAATTAAATGATATAACTGAGAATTATCAGAAATTCGAATTATAATTTACGAATCCGTTAACATTTACAGATAAGAAAAGACCCGGATAAAATAAATCCGGGTCTTTGAAATATCTTTGGATTATTTGAAGATCAGCGGAGCCATGATGCCTGCGAAGATGACGGAGGCGATGGTAACTGATGTAAATCCGGAGATGATGATCGGAGGTGTGATGTGCTCT
>JAFWEV010000047.1 GCA_017512745.1 Oscillospiraceae bacterium | reverse complement strand
TGTCTCTCGCATCCATAGCGATCCTTACGGCATGCTTCATCCTTGTCGGAGGAGCAGGCCTTATAGGAATAAATCTCCGCGATATATTCGTGGACATTGAGAATCAGAACGAGATGGTAGTGTATCTCTCCGACAATATCTCGGATACGGACAGAGCGTACGCTCTATCTACGATCGAAGGTATGGACGGAGTCGATTCCGTGAGATATGTCTCGAAAGCGGATGCCCTGCAGGAACAGAAGGATCAGCTCGGTGCTGATGCAGCCCTGCTGGACGGCCTCGACGAGGACAACCCGCTGCCGGCATCTTTCAGGGTAAAGCTCTACGATCTCGCAAAGCTCGGCACGGTCCAGTCGAAGTGCGAAGCGCTGAACGGTGTCGATTCCATCTCCGCGCCGACATACGTGGCGGCGACGCTTACAGGTATCAGGAAGATCCTTCTGATCCTGGCCGCGATCATCATAGGCGTTCTGCTCGTGGCTTCCGCCGTAGTTATCTCCAATACAATAAAACTGACGGTCAACGCCAGAAGAAGAGAGATAGCGATCATGAAGTATGTCGGAGCTACCAACGGCTTCATAAGACTTCCGTTCAAGGTGGAAGGCATAATCATAGGTATCATAGCCGCAGGTCTTGCATTCGGAGTGCTCTACGGAGTATACGCCGGGGTCCAGTCGCTTCTCAGCGAATCCATGATCCCGTGGCTCGGAACGGTTCCGGAGGCATCGTGCCGTTCTCCAGTATCTGGTACTGGTTCCTCGGAGGATTTGTAGTAGCAGGTATCCTCATAGGACTTCTGGGATCTGCATCGTCCATGAGGAAGTACCTCCGCGTCTAAGGGAGAAGATACAATGTTTTCCAAAACATCCTTCAAAAAAGTATTATCGGTTTTCCTGCTGTTCGTGCTGGTATTCAGTGTGTGCGGTCAGTTCACCCGTGCGGCCACCGATGATGAGATAGCTCTTCAGGAGGCCAACAAGAAGCTGAGGGAACTTAATCAGAGAAAAGCAGAGCTCGAAGCGCAGCTCTCCAATCTCGAGAGCCAGGTCAAGGAGGCTCAGAGCGCCGTATATGACTACTCGTACAGAAAGAATCTTGTGAGCAGTCAGATCGAAACGGTCAACTCCCTGATCGAGGTCAAGAACTCCGAGATCGCCCTCAAGCAGGAACAGATCGACCAGAAGCAGGTCGAATACAATGAGAACTATGAGCTCTTCAAGCAGAGACTGAGAGCCATGTATATGAGCAACAACTCAACGACGCTCTCCGTCATACTCGGAGCAAACTCCTTCTCGGAGGTCCTAACATATGCTGAGACAGTCTCAAGGATCTCACAGCATGACACGGATCTCATGAACACGCTTCTTTCGGAGAAGACCGCTCTTGAGACTGCAAAAGCTGATCTTGAAGCCGATGTCGCCTCCCTCGAAGAGGACAAGGCAGAACTCGACACTCTTTACAATCAGCTTGCGGGACTCCTGAGAGAGGCCAATTCCGAACTTTCGGAAGCGCAGGCGCTCGAGCAGGCGACTCAGGCTGACTACGATGCCATCCTCGCCGAGAGAGCCCGTCAGGAAGATATCATCGACGAGATCATGAGAAGGGCTTCCGTCATCAACTATGTCGGCGGCGAATGGGGATATCCTCTCCCGTATTCCAAGACATACACGACATCCGGATTCGGATGGAGAAAACTGTACGGCAGAGACAACTACCACGGCGGTGTCGACATCTCCGGATACGGCATCTACGGCCAGCCGATATGCGCTGTAAACGCAGGTCAGGTAGTTACTGCATACTACGGAACGACCGGTTACGGATACTATGTCATCATCGACCACGGCGGCGGATACAAGACTCTGTACGGACACATGAGCGCCATCTATGTATCCGTAGGACAGTACGTCAACCGGGGCGATCAGATAGGAGCGGTAGGCTCCACGGGCAACTCAACAGGACCGCACCTGCACTTTGAGGTCAGAATCAACGGCGAAAGAGTGTACCCGTACGATTACATCCCGAGGTTTGAGAACTGAGGGAAAAGCACACCCGAAGGGAGAGATCCTGATTGAATAAAAAGATATCATTGGGAGTTGCTCTTGCATTGACATTACTGGCAGTGGCTTTAACAGCCACTGTTTCTGTCATGCTGTCCATGCGCATCTTCGATGCCAAGGTGTCGAGCGTCAAGTCCAGAGGTGCAATGTACGACAAACTGGACGAGATGGACACTATCGTGAGAAACAACTACCCCGGGGATATAGACGACGATATTCTGTTTGACAGCGTTGCAGACGGATACATCCATGGGATCGCAGATCCGTATGCTGTTTATCTCAATGCGGATGAACTGGCCGAGAGAGCTGCGAAAGATGTAGGCTCCATAACATCCATAGGAGTGGATACTGTCAAGGACGGTTCCACAGGATACCTGATGGTCACAAAGGTCTACAAGGAATCCGCAGCCGATGTCGCGGGAATAGTCGTGGGAGACTCGATAATAAAGATCAACGACGAGCAGGTCTCCGGTCTCACATATGAAGAGGGATCGTCGAAGCTGTTAGGCGAAGAGGGCGAAAGCATCTCAGTAACTTATGAGCACGATACCAGCGAGATCACAAGAGACCTGGACTTCACGACTTATGAACTCGAATCCGTGTACTGGCTTAGAACGGACAACGTTTCGTATATCCGCTTTACCCGTGATTTCAACGACACAACGGTCGGACAGTTCAGAAGAGCGCTTGAGAATGTCTCCGTCTCCAAGGACAAAGGGCTTGTGATAGACCTCAGAAACATAGGCGGCGGCATCAATATCAACTACACTGCGGATATGCTCGATATGCTGCTTCCTCTCGGCCCGATCATCAAGGGACAATACGGTGAAAATGACATCAGGGTCCTGTTCAATTCCGATCCGTCATGCATTGAGCTTCCCATAACGGTCCTCGTCAACGGAGGGACCAGCGGATACGCCGAACTCATGGCGGCAGTCATAAGGGACTATCCGGGCAACTTCATCGTAGGCGAGCAGACGATGGGGGTCGGAATGCACAGGTTGCTCTATCAGATGACTGACGGCACAGGCATCCTCATGTCAGTCTGCAAGCTCACTACGCCGAAGAGTGTTACATTCGACGTCAACGGCGTAATGCCGGACTATCAGATAGAACTCGATTATGCTGTTATAAGCAGCACGACTCCGGATATGATGATCGACCTGCAGTACAAGCGCGCGCTGGATATCTTTGATTCAATGCTGAGAGACAGCGGGATAGACCCTGCATCCATAACCGAATCCGAACCGGAATCCGTTCCCGAGGAAGGCGCAGAGGAGACTGAAGAAGGCGCAGAGTCTGAGGAGGAAGAGGAGTCCGGATCCTGAGTTCCGGATATCCCGGAACACGGTCAAAGGGGATTTCCGCGCTTCTTGACACCCCCTGACCTATGAAATATAATTATCGAGTTATCAAATAAAAGAAGAATAAAAGGAGATCATTATCTTGGGTAAGGAAATTCTGATCAGTCATGCAGGTCTTAAGGCTCTTGAGGATGAGCTCGATGAACTCAAGACATTCAAACGCAAGGAAATAGCTGAAAAAATCAAAGTAGCTCTTTCGTTCGGCGACCTTTCTGAGAACAGTGAATACGATTCTGCGAAAAATGAGCAGGCTATCATGGAAGCCCGCATCGCACAGCTCGAGAATATGCTCGCAAATGCAAAGACCATCGATGTGAACGAAGTCACGACAGACAAAGTCAGCATCGGATGCACGGTAGACGTAGAGGATGTCGACACGGGAGAAAAGGATACATATTCCATAGTCAGCCAATCCGAGAGCGACGTATATGCAGGTAAGATCTCCGATGAGAGCCCCGTAGGCGGCGGACTTCTCGGAAAATCCGAAGGCGATGTAGCCGAGATCGAGCTTCCGACAGGAGCTATCCTCAAACTCAGAGTCCTCAAGATCGAAAAGACTCAGTATTAATAGGTAACAGTTAAGTGAAGCTCTTTTCGAAGAACTTCACTTTTTTTAAACAACAGATTGGAGAAAACCAGTGGCACAGAATCAGACGAACAATACTCCCGACCTGAGCGAGCAGGAGAGAATAAGAAGAGAGAAGCTTGCAGAGCTTCAGGCTGAAGGCAGGGATCCTTTTGTCATAGTAAAGTATGACCAGACGCATCATTCAAAAGATATAACCGACAACTATGACGAGCTTGAGGGCAAGGATGTCTCCATAGCCGGACGGATCATGTTCAAGAGAGTCATGGGCAAAGCTTCCTTCTGCAATATCCAGGACAAGCTCGGAAGGATCCAGTGCTATGTTTCTCGTGACGATCTCGGAGACGATGAGTACAAGGGATTCAAGAAACTCGACATAGGTGATATAGTCGGCATAAAGGGCTTCGTATTCAAGACCAAGACAGGTGAGATCACGGTACATGCAAAGGAACTGACTCTCCTTGCAAAATCCCTTGAGCCGCTGCCGGAAAAATTCCACGGTCTGCAGGATACGGACGCGAGATTCAGACAGAGATATGTCGATCTCATCATGAATGAGAACGTAAGGGACACATTCATCAAGAGATCACAGATAATCCGCGAGATACGAAGATTCCTCGATGCCAGAGACTTTATGGAGGTCGAGACTCCTATCCTTGTCGAGAATGCAGGCGGTGCCGCTGCCAGACCTTTTGTCACATACTACAACTCGCTCAATGAGCACAGAAACCTCAGAATATCCCTCGAACTCTACCTCAAGAGACTTATAATCGGAGGACTTGAGAGAGTCTACGAGATCGGCCGAGTGTTCAGAAATGAAGGATTTGATACAAAACACAATCCTGAGTTTACCCTCATGGAACTCTATCAGGCATATACAGACTACAACGGCATGATGGAACTGACGGAAGACATGTTCCGCTATCTCGCCGAGACTGTGTGCGGCACAACGCTGATAAACTACAACGGCACCGAGATCGATCTCGGAAAACCGTTCCGCAGACTTACCATGGTCGATGCCATCAAGGAATATGCAGGCATAGACTTTGACGCAGTGGAGACGGATGAAGAAGCCAAGAAGATCGCTGATGATAAGGGAATAGAGTACGAGCCCCATCACAAGAAAGGCGATATCGTAAATCTGTTCTTTGACGAATTCTGCGAGGACAAGATGGTCCAGCCCACATTCATAATGGATCATCCGATAGAGATTTCTCCGCTCACAAAGAAGAAACCGTCCGATCCTGCAAAGGTCGAGCGTTTCGAACTTTACATCAACGGATGGGAGATGTGCAACGCCTACTCCGAACTCAACGATCCTATCGATCAGAGAGAGAGATTTGCCGCACAGGACGCTCTTGCCGCGGCGGGTGATGAAGAGGCCAATCACACTGATGAGGACTTCCTCCATGCTATGGAGCTCGGTATGCCTCCCACGGGCGGTATAGGCTACGGCATCGATCGCCTGTGCATGCTGCTCACCGGCGCACTCAGCATAAAGGAGGTCATCGCCTTCCCGACTCTCCGTTCTCTTAATCCTGAGAAGGTACAGGAGAGCGTTGAACCTGCACAGGTCGTGGAAGAGAAGATCGATTTCTCCAATGTTCAGATCGAACCTCTGTTCGCCGACTTCGTGGATTTCGATACTTTCTCAAAGTCCGACTTCAGAGCGGTTAAGGTACTCGAGTGCGAAGCAGTTCCGAAATCCAAAAAACTTCTCAAGTTCGTACTTGATGACGGAAGCGACGAGAGTAGAGTTATATTAAGCGGCATACATGAATTCTATGAGCCGGAAGAGCTCGTTGGAAAGACATGTATTGCGATAACGAATCTACCCCCGAGAAAAATGATGGGGATCGATTCCTGCGGTATGCTGATATCGGCTCTGCATCATGAAAATGATGAGGAGAAACTCCATCTTCTGATGGTCGATCCCCACATTCCAGCCGGAGCAAAATTATATTGATCGTATTTGAAAAATTGGCGTAAATACTGGCTCATGCCTATTGCGCGGACCTATCTGCGCCTTGCATGAGCCAATTCTCAGAAAACTTATATGCAAATTCTCGTATTAAGCATTTAGCTTATGTATCTGAAACAATTGCACATTTTAGGAACTCAATGGGATTTTCCATTGGGTTCTTTCATTTAAAGTTTATAGTAATTCATACGTAGCTACGTCCTCATGTCATTTAGCTGGTTCAGGTTACCAATTATAAATAGAATTGCAGATGCTGTATGTGCTTGCGGGCGTTTCAGGGCTGCAGTTTTCTCTCTTTCAGCATCTGGGAGAAGGCTACGATCGTGGAGATAAGAGATACGGCAAAACATATCACGCACATTGTAGTGAAGTTGCCCTGCTTGTCATTGAGATATCCGAACACCAGGACCATTGCTGCGGAGAAGATGTTGTTTATTGCACTGTGTATGCCGACATATCTGGAACTCTCTTTCATGCCGTACATTGCCATGGAGCAGCGTGTGACTGCAAGGGAGTTGAGTCCGTATATAGTTCCGAACAGGAATGCTCCGGCGCAGAGAAGAGCATAATGGCTCTGCATGGTCATAAGAAGAAACATACCTGCTGTCACTGCAGCATAAGAACCTGCGGTGGTTTTCCAGGCTCCAAACCTGTCGCACCCCCATCCGAAAATGAGTTTCATGATGATATTGCCGGCCATGATCCACGATGTCAGGGTGGCTCCCTGCATGAGTGTGTATCCGAAACTCTCGGCATAGATGCTGGCGAAGGGAACAAACTGCAGAGAGATTATTCCTCCCTGGAAACAGAGAACTCCGATAATAAAGAGACCGACCTTGAAACGGGGTTTTTCGTCTCCTGAGGCAGTTTCTCTCTCCTCCTGAGATTCAGCGAAGGGGGCCTCTTTGCGGAAGAGAAGATACATGGATAATGCGCCGATCAGAAGAGTCAGTGCGGATTCGACTTTTATGGCGAACCTCCATCCGTCCATCATGATGAGCTTTGCGGTGAGGGGATTGAAGAGTATCCCACCGACGCCGCTGAATGTCATCGCTATGCCTGAAGCCGTACCGAATCCTTCGGGGAACCAAGGCCTCAGGGAATACACTATCCCGTAGACTCCGACAGTTCCGACGCTTGTCAACATGATGGGGGATACGAACCACAGGAATGTGTTCGCACCGAACAGAAGGATAAGGTATCCCGCGGCGATCAATGCAACGGATACAGCCATTGTAACCTTTGGGCTCTTCTTGAAGAAGAAATAAGAGTAGGCGGGAGCGAGGACTGCTCCGCCGAGATTCCTGATCATATTGAAAGAGGAGTATCGTAACATTGAGAAGTTGTATTCCTCAAGGACGCGGCTCAAAAGGACTCCGCTGGCGTTTACAAGAGTGCCGACGAGAGCCAGCTGAAACAGTGCCGCTCCGAACAGTGCCAGTATCTGATCTTTATTCCATGCAAACTTTTTCATAACACCTCTTCGGGGATACCGGATATGCCGTAGATCCTTCGTATAAATATTGATTCGCAAATTCATCAGAAGTTTATACCCATCATATATTATAGCGGGATATGCCATGCCGTTAAAAGGGATATACAGGCAGGTCCGGGAAAACGTCAACAACCTCAATGATCAGTATGTCCTCATGTGAGCTGATATGCTGAGGAACAGTATGATCCAGAAGTCACAAAATGCGGAATCCGCAAAAATGATCTGCAACTTGATACTGTCAGTGTCAGAGCTCAATGAGAAAACTCTCATTGAGCTCTTTTCCTGTTAAAACTTATTCCGCCATAAAGGTGCATGTGATTCGGGCAAGATTTGCATTCAGTGTGATACATAATATCTTCGGCGCTGAACTGTGTATACGGGTTCTGTGAAACGCCGGGAGAAAAAGTGCGGATCCGATCTGTAATGATGCTTTGATTATAATGGATAATTCGCTATCATATATTAGAGAGGTCAGGCAGATCCTGATCAGTTACTGCCGAAAGAGAGAAACGGATATGTATTGTTCAAATTGCGGAAAACAGATAGAAGACGGATCGAAGTTCTGCGTATACTGCGGTGCTAAGGTAGGGGTGTCTGATCAGCCTATGGATCAGGCTGCCGCGGATCCTATCCAGAACAGGCAGGGAGACTGGGCTCAACACCCCCGGGCTGTTTCCCCTGAAGCATCGATACCCGGTGCCGCATCTCAGCAGTCAGGACATTTTGATACGTCGAACAGCGGGATACAGAACGGATACACACAGCAGTATCAGGCACCGGCAATGAGCGGACAGTCCCCCAAGCCAAGAAAGAAAAAGACAGGACTTGTTATAGTTGCAGTCATTCTGCTTCTGGCGTTGACAGGCGGCGGAGGATGGTATTTCCTGAAGGTAAGACCTGAGAAGTTGTGCGAAGAGTATCTTTCACAGAGTCACCATGATTTCGGGCAGGGAGATTATGATTCCGCTATCGAACTGATTGAGAAGGCATATGATCTTAAACCTGATGATCCGGAAGTCAATGATTGGCGGTCGATGCTCTATTTCGGAGCGCTTTCAAGTCTGTATAATGACGGCAGATATGAAGAGGCTGTAGAGATCGCGAAGCAGATCAATGAAAAAGGGATCACAAGTGAGTCAGACATCAGTAATGATGAGTATCTGGCGGCATGCTATGTGCAGTGGATCCTGAGTCTGCAGGAGGCAAACGATGATGCCGGCATAGAATCCGTTCTCGCCGACGCAAAGCAAAATCTCAGTGAAGAGACTTATCAGTCTGTTGTCGATTCTGTTTCTACTGAGCCTCAGGATGAGACGGAACCGGAACCTGAGCCCGAACCCGAGCCTGAACCCGAGAGTCAGGGTCAAAAAGATATCGTCACAAATGTCACTGATATCAGGAGCTATGCCGAGAGGGTAGCCGGGTTGTCGGATATCGGATATGAGAGCCTTGAGTGGGACAATATTCCATTGATATGCGCGGAGATCCCCAAGTATACTGATATAGTATTTGAGGCACTTGGCTCTAATAGCTCGGTAACAGTGGAAGTGTCCGGATTCATGTTCGGGAATGTGGTATTCTGCAGGCAGGAAGATTCATATTATATCTATTACGGACAGCTTGACGGCAACGGTGTCAGAAATGGAAACGGTTTCATCCTGGATACGTATGATTACAGCGGAAACGGAGATCTGGGACTGTACTTCTACGTGTGCCAGTGGGTCGACGGCGTGGCCAATGGTTCTTTTGTCGAATACAATCTGTACGGACCGGAGTTCAGCAATTTCTGGCAGATGGCAGGAACTGTTAAGAATTGGTTGTACGACGGAACAATACAGACAATGTGGACTAACGGTATAGTCTATGAATCCGTTTATCATGACGGCATAGTCGAGGTCATCGGGACCGATGAAGACGGTCTACCGATAATCGCCAAGAATAAAACCAATGGTATGTACCTCACAGGCAGTGAGGATCAGGTCTCTGTTCCGACAGGGTTGGAGGTACTTCCCTAGAACAGCTTGTTATATATTATCCGAAAAGCGAAACGATAAGCCTATCGCTCAGTTATTGTTATGGCAGGAGAAGTGAACAAAAAAAGCATACCGGGTGAAGAACACTGCGGACAGAAAGAGAAGATCGGAAAAAGATCTTCCCCTGACAATGCGGTCACACCGACAGCGGAGGCAGATAAAGTATGGTACTGATCGACACACACTGCCACCTTGTGACAGACGATTTTGATTATGACAGGCAAGAGGTCATCAGCCGCATGATCGCAAAAGGCGTCAGCAGAGCTGTCGTCATATGCTGTGATGAGGATGAGAGCAGGCTTGGCGCCCGATTGAGAGACGAGAATCCCGGATTCAGGCTTGCATGCGGAATACATCCGCAGGATCTGGAATACGACTGTACATCTGAACGTCTCGCGAGATTCAGAGACGCCGTCGAGAGATATAAAGCAGATATGATAGGAGAGATAGGGCTCGACTACTACTCTCATCCGCACACAAAGGAAGCGCAGAAGAGGTTTTTTAAGGCACAGCTCGATCTGGCCTCGGAACTGGGATTGCCTGTAGATATACATTCGAGAAAAGCCGCTGCCGACACTTATGAGACACTGAAAAGATATGACCTCAGGGGAATAATCCACAGCTACAGCGGATCGGTCGAAATGGCCAGACTATATGTGAAACTCGGATATTACATCTCGTTCGGGGCAAGCATGATGTTCCCGGGTTCCAGAAAGCCGGCGCAAGTGATAGCGGACATACCCCTGGAGAGACTGTTCATTGAAACGGATGCGCCTTACCAGAGCCCTGTGAGGGATCACCGCCACGAGCCTGCCGATATAGTTGATATATATGAGGCGATATGTGAGATCCGCGGCATCGGAATGGAAGAGCTGGCCTTAAGACTCGAGAAAAACTGGGATGAGCTCTTCGGATGCTGAAGCCGATAACCATCGATAAAAACGAGACCGCCTGATCTGTGATTATTTACACAGGTCAGACGGTCTTTAATAATTCAACGGACAACGGCGGGAATACCGTATTTATTCAGACTCGGACTAATTAGTCAGGGACTGCCGGTTAAAGAACAGAAATGAAGAGATACCGGACATAAACGGAAAGAACCATATAAGCAGGACCCGGACCCACCTGTATACGTAGATGTCTCTAAGCAGCCGCGTATGTGGCTCTCCCGAGATCAGCTGCCAGAAGAATCCGACCGCAGCGCAAATGAAGGGAATGAGCAGAACGACCGAGATCAACAGCAGCATACGGATATTCTTCATTTTAAGCGAACAGTCGAACCACAGGGAGAATACGGCGAGGATCAGGACCCCGAGACAGAAGGAGATGATCACTTCGGCAAGTATGGGAACAATAAACAGGAGTGGCGCGACACTGTCGAATTCCGGCGAGTGGCGGACTGGCAGAGGTATCCAGTTTGCAATACCTACGATAAGAATCAGCAGAATGAGGATAGGGATCATGTTCACAAACCTCTTCTGATATTGCTGATAGTTTCCTCTCGGAACACCGTATATAAGTTCGTTGATATCGGTATTGAAGATATCTGCCAGCGCATTCAGCGCTTCGATGTCGGGCTGAGCTTTCTCAGTCTCCCAGTTGCTTATGGTCTGCCTCGTGACAAACATCTTCTCGGCGAGCTGATCCTGTGTCATTTTGTTGAGGACTCTCAGACGTCTGATATTCTTTGCTACAGTATTCATAATGCAATACTCCTTATGTATTTATTATGTATGGCTCAGCGAAAAAGTCACGCAAATAATCTTTGCATTCCGGTAATGTATTTAAAATCTCCTTTTGAGAAACGCATTTTCACAAAAACGATATGTCCTGTGCAGGAGCGGATTACGGTGAAAGGTCGTAAAACATCCGCAACAGAGAAATCAGTATGTGCGGGAACATATGATATACAGAAAATAGCGAAAGTGATAATATGAAAAAAACCGATAATGCGGGGTGATCTTATGAGATTCACTGTGTGGCTGATACTGGAGTATGTGATCCTTCTTGTGCTGGCGATCATTTCCTATGTGAAGAAGCGCAACAGGCTCGGAGCAGGCATTCTGGCCTTTCTGATAGCCCAGATCGTGTTCTTCAGCTATATATGGTTCAGTTCAACAAGCTGAGCGACCGTGAATGGGAGAGAATGCACACATACCCCATAAGTATCTGTTCTTTCACTATCCGTTTCCGGCGGAGCGGCTGTATGTTCTGCGGCACTGCCGGTTGTTAACAGGAGGTTATTATGAAAAAATATCTCATAGTTGTGGATATGCAGAATGATTTTATCGACGGCAGTCTGGGGACGCCTGAAGCTGTTGACACAGTAGAATACGTCAAACAGAAAATCATCAGTTATCCCAAAGAATGCGTTATAGCCACAATGGATACCCACGGCGATGATTACATGGAAACGCATGAAGGAAAAATGTTGCCGGTAAAGCACTGTATAAAGGGTACCGAAGGCTGGGAGATCAGTCCTGAACTGAAACCCTGCCTCGAAGGCGCAAAGATCTACGAGAAGCCTACTTTCGGATGCCTTGAAATGGCGAACGACCTCAAAGCTGTCTCTGAAAAAGAGGATATAGAGATAGAACTCGTCGGTCTCTGTACGGACATATGCGTTCTGTCGAATGCACTGCTGCTGAGAGCCTTCATGCCCGAGGCTGAGATCTCGGTGGACGCGCGCTGCTGCGCGGGAGTCACCCCGGAGTTGCATGATGCAGCGCTCAAGACGATGCAGTCCTGCCATATCAGAGTGAAGTGATTCCTTTTTGAGTAGAATGAAGATAGGAAAAGCGGAATTTCTGCAAGTGGATAGCGGAGAGAAAAAGGTCGAATATCTTGAACTGATATACGACCTTATCTTTGTTTATGTAATTGGAAGAAACAACTCGCTCCTGGACAACGTGGAGAACGGGTTTGTCAGCGGGAATGCCTTCCTGATCTATATGCTGTGCGCGCTGACCATCATCCAGATCTGGAATTTCTCGACTTTCTATACCAATATGTTCGGGAGAAACCGGGTAAGGGATCATGTGTTCATGTTTATCAACATGTACCTTCTCTATTATATGGGAGAGGGTATAAGGGTGCACTGGGAAGGCTATCTTGTACAGTATCATGTTGCCTGGGCGATGATACTTGTAAATATCGGGGTCCAGTATCTGCTGGAGCTAAGAGACCCGGCAAATGATGCCAACTCGAAGACGGCGATCAAAGGTCATGCGGTAGCTCTGCTCGGAGAAGCGGTGCTGGTACTTGTCTCAGGATTTCTCTTAAGCAGGATCAGCACGGTGTTTGATATGATCGCGATCCTATACGGGGTCATCGCCACATGGCTGTTCACCGACAGATATAAGAAGGAGATCGTAGACTTCAGACATCTTACAGAGAGGGCGATGCTGTATGTGGTGTTCACATTCGGAGAGATGATCATCGCCGTCGCGTCATATTTTGAAGACGGATTTGACTGGTCCACGGTCTATTTCTTTTCGATGTGTTTTCTCATAGTCGTGGGACTTTTTCTGAGCTATGAGATACTGTATGACCATGTGATAGACAGGGATATGAACACATCCGGTCTGGGATATATGATGATACATCTTCTGTTGATCTTCGGCCTGAATCATCTGTCCACATCTCTGGAGTTCATGAGGAATACGGGCGTCGAACTCATGCCAAAGACTCTGCTTCTGATATCTTCTTTCATAATGTGCTTCGGGTGCATGCTGGGACTGTTGCGTTTCGCGAGACCGGAACTCAAAAAGATCAGGAGGATCCTGATACCCTCGCTCTGGATATCTACGGCATTTATCATTCTGATGATCGTGTTCAGAGAGATAATGCGTGTAAATATTATGCTGACGGTAATTTATGTGTTTACCATGTTCTCGGCTATCTATATATACAACAAAGCCGGCGGGGAAACAGGCGATTCAGATTAAGATATAATTGAAATACGGGAGGACGGCAATTCAGCAGCGCAAGCCGGAATGCCAGCTGCTGCAGTCTTGCCATGAAAAATCAAGATGGATAACGAGAGAAAAGACAGAGTCACGATACCGGAAGGGTATACTGCAGAACAGTATTATTCCGAGCAGATGGAGAAGATGAAAACAGGGGACGCGGATGCTACGTTTATGGCGGGTCTTTGCTTCAGAGACGGAATAGGATGCACTCAGTCCGAGACGAATTTCGCCGCATGTCTCATGGTCGCCGCGAACAAGGGGCATGAGACTGCCAATGCACTGTGCAGTGAGCTGGGATCGGATTTTTTTATAAGGACCGGTGACGAATTCCGAAACGCCAAGATCATGCCGAATGCTCTTCAAAGCTATCTGTGGGCTTTCAAGCTGAAAGACAGGACCGTATGTGTAAAGCTTGCGGATATGTACGCGGAGGGACTAGGCACGCAGAAGGACACCCAGCTCGCGGGAAGATTTCTCCTCACCGGTGCGGAAGCGGGTATAGCCGAAGCCCAGTACCGCTATTCCGAAGAGCTTTCGGACGGGAAATGGGTAAAGCAGAATGAGGAAGCCGCGAACGAATGGTGTCTTAAAGCTGCAGAGCAGGGCCATGTAAGAGCAATGCTGAGCATGGGGATTCACGATTGGGCTGAAGAAGGAGATATTTTCACTGCGGAAGAGTGGTTCCGGAAAGCCGCGGACACCGGTGACCGTGAAGGCATGAGGCTGCTGGGTGAGCTTGACGCAGAGGAGCTGCTCAAGCCGGAAGAGGCTTTTGAAATGCTGACAAGAGCCGCGGAGCTCGGATCCAAGGACGCTGAACTCGATCTTGGAAAGTGGTATCTGTTTGAGCACAAATGGCTTTACGGCAGAGCATACGAAGCGGAATCGGGCGACCACGAAAAGGCTGCGGAGATACTGCGCAGGCTGGCGGAAGAGGAAGACTTCAGCGATGCATATTATTACTGGGGCCTGTGCCTTCTCGACGGCTACGGTGTTACCGCAGATGTCAGCCGCAGCATAGAGTGGCTTAAAAAGGCTGCCGAACACAACAGCACGGACGCGCAGAAGCTTATGGGATATCTCATTGCCTTCAATGTGGATAATCATCCCGTATGGCCGGATGATTATGAAAGATCTGATTTTTACGGTGACGCCACTTACTTCAACAGGAGAAGAAAGAGCATATCAGAAAAATATCTCAAGGGCTGGTTGGAATGGCACGAGTATGTGAAGACACATAATGCGCTAAGAGCTATCGAATGGTACAGAATGGCGGCGGAGCAGGGTGATGCCGAAGCCGCAGAGCAGCTATGCATTCTCTTCAGGCATGTGCTCGAGGAGATGCAGAAAGACCCGGAGAATGCGGATAAGGATCTCATGGAGGAGATCTCCGGTGAACTGGAGGAATGGACGCAGGCACTTTCAGAGTTCGACCGGTATCATTAAAGGACAGATATCCGATATCGGAAAAATGGAAATACCGGGATGCCGGATTATAGACCTCATCCAAGGAGTGAAGGGGCATTTCGGAGGCAAATTGAACAAGATTATCCGGATTATTTGTAACCGGTGAATGATGTCCTTTTTCTATCAAAAAACTATAATTAATGTATGGGAGGGTGATAAGCCATGATTGATGAAACAATTAAAAAAGAAGTACTTGATCTTGAACCGGAACTGATCGAACTCAGAAGGTGGTTCCATATTCATCCCGAACTTTCCTGGGACGAATACAACACCCGCAAAAAAGTGGAAGAAAAGCTCGACGAAGCCGGTATCCCGTATGTTGAAGGCGCAAAGACCGGCGTGATCGGCATTATCAAGGGAGCCAATGCGGACGGACGCATTCTGGGACTCAGAGCAGATATGGATGCTCTGCCGGTAACCGAGCTGGCAGATGTCGAATACAAATCCGTCAATGACGGTGTCATGCACGCATGCGGTCACGATACCCATACCGCAATGCTGGCGATGGCAGGAAAGATCCTCGCTGCGCATAAGGACGAGCTCAAATGTGAAGTCCGTCTGATATTCCAGCCCGCAGAGGAATACATTGCCGATTCCGGCGCTGCATACATGAAAGACGAGCCGCTTGTAAAGGAGTGCGACTCCATTATCGGGCTTCATGTCTTCGGGGCCATGGACGGCGGTATCATCTATGTGGGCGATGATGCCATCATGGCCAGCGCCGATACTTTTGATATTGAGATCCAGGGCAAGGGCGCCCACGGCGCGTCGCCTCACGAAGGCATTGACCCGCTCGCTGCGGGAGTTGAATTCTGCAATGCCGTAAACCGTGTAGTGGCGAGGGAGATCAACACCCAGAAACCGGCCGTCATCTCTGTCACGGCTTTCAATTCAGGCACGACCAGCAATGTCGTTCCGGGCACGGCGCATCTTATGGGCACATGCAGAGCACTCGATGCCGGAGTCCGCGACAGTTTTGAGCCTACATTGAACCGTATTGCCAAGGGTATAGGTGAGGAGACCAATACAACGATCACCGTAGATTATCACTACGGATGCCCTGTTACGGTCAACGATCCGAAGGAAACGGAACTCGCGAGAAAGGCTGCGCTCAGAACAGTCGGTGAAGACCGCGTGCAGGTGCCTCCGAGATCCATGGGATCAGAGGACTTCTCAAAGTATACGAGCCCGAAAGCTTTCGCATATCTCGGCGTAGGAGTTGCCGACAAGGCAAAGCGCTTCCCGCAGCATAATCCGTATTTTGTTCTTGATGAACAGTACCTGAAAGACGGAGTGGGATTCTACGTAAACTGTGCTCTGTGCTACAGTGAAGAAGGATAATGCTTCCGCAGACACCAAAATAATAGAGACCGGGCATTCCTGAAGGTGCCCGGTCTTTATGTGGCTTTTGTCCGGGAGTGAACGTGCGTTTCCGGTAGGTTATAATTACAATAAGAAAAACTGTAAAAACGATGCGTTATGGCGAAAAAAAACGGTAGTCTCCGCGCTGCCGATAGCTGAGAAGGATTGAAGACATATGGCTCTGTATGCGCTGGGAGATCTGCATCTCCATTTCGGTACGGACAAGGTGCCGAGGGATCAGATCAAAGGAAGGCTCTGGAAAGATCATGAGACAAAGTTTCTGAGAAACTGTTCCGGACTCATTACCGATGAGGATACGCTTGTCCTCATCGGCGATCACAGCTGGGGCAGAAACCCGGAGCAGTGCGGTCAGGATTTTGAATATATAAGATCCCTTCCGGGAAGAAAGATCCTTATAAGGGGAAATCATGACATGTTCTGGGATGTGAAGAAGACCGGATCGCTCAACAGCCAATACGGACCACAGCTCACATTTCTTCAGAACAGTTTCGCGACATACGGGGATTACGCCATTGTCGGCACCAAAGGATTCACATTCGAAGGCCCTTTCTTTCTCGACAGAAGGGGCAGGATAATCGGATGGGACGAGGAGAAGGAAGAACATGCGAAACAGCTGGTCAGCCGTGAACTGGAAAGACTCAGGATGTCTTTCGAACTTGCAAAGCAGGCGGGATACGGGAAATACATAATGTTTCTCCATTATCCTCCGACCAGTATCATTGAGGACAGAAGCGGATTTACCGATATGGCGGAGGAATACGGGGCTGAACATGTCATATATGCTCACAGTCACGGGGAATCCAGATTCCATGACAGTATCGAAGGGGAAATGAGAGGTGTGAAGTACAGTCTTGCCTCCGGTGATTTCCTCCGCTGGCAGCCCCTCAAAATTCTGAACTGATAGGAGCAGATAGCAGAAAATTCTGATGAGTCCAATGAGATTTCTCACTGGGTTCACAGTTTTTTTGAGGTTATAATTTCTCTGGTAGTTGCTATGGAAAGGTCGTGCAAGTCGATGCTGAAAATGCTTGAGGAAGCATTTGCCGAGGGCAGAAAATGGAATGATCTCTCATATGAGGAGAAGAACGAGAAACTCTATCAGGAGCAGAAGAAAGTTCTGGATATGTTCCTTGTCAGGAATGCTATAACCAAAGAGGACTACGCAAAGAGCATGCATGATCTGGTCGTGAAGACAGGCCACGCCGACTGATCGCGGTCCGGTCTGTTCTGTTTATTTTTATACTAAGCCCGGTGAATTGTTTCACCGGGCTTTGTTGTGTCCTTCGACCTTTATATACCAGACTGTATAATTCTGACCGATGTTGGACATCTGTTGGACGGTATGACATATAGTAAGCTTGAAAAAGCAATAACAGATCTAATGGAGGTACGGATATGCCTAAATATACACAGAGACATCTGGACATCGTACAGGCGATGGCTCAGTCTCTCTCCGGTTTCCCGCCTGCAGCACACCTCTCGAATGAAAGCGGATGGGGATATCTTGTAAAATTCAGGGACTATCTTATCAACCATGAAAACCCTGAAACCGGGGCAGATCTTGCAACTTATTATACGATGATCTCAAAGTCAGTCGAAACAGGATCAGGTGTCAAGGTTCAGGAACTGAATATGCCGGGGGTTCTCGGGAAATCGGTAGCCGAAGGAATCACATCCTGCGATGAATGCATCCGGTACATACTCAAAGATGGTGACCTTATGCAGAGTGAGCCGTTCATGCATGCTACCCTGAAAAATGCTGATCTTCAGTTCCGCCTTATTGATAATGAGGACCGTGAACCTGACGGATTTCTGTCTGATAAGGTGACAAATACTGTAAGCACAATAGTCTCTCAGCTCCAGAAACCGCCTTCAGCTGAGCAGATGGAGGAACTTCAGAGAAATTATCCCAGAGCATATGAAGCCGGAATGAAGATGATGGCTCTGATCAACGCATATGCCGATTATTATTATCCTGAACAGCAGATCGGGGTGAATGAAGCTGCCAAACTGGATCCCGAGCAGCTGCGACAGCAGAAAATGCAGAAGCTTCAGGCACTGAAAGATGCCACAAAGGATTTTGCGGACGTCAGTGTTGATAGTGTCGGGAATTTCCTGACACTCACAGGAAATGATGATCATCTGAGCTGGTTCAAATATATCTACGACGAAGATAGCAAAATCAGTGTTTATTCTGCAGTCACTCAGCTCTGTTCTTCATGGACGACGCAAACAAGAAATTCGACGTGGATATCCCTAGAGCGTATGCCGAAAAACTGCAGGAGATGCCTGATTTCAAAGCAGCGGTAAGAGCAGTCGGAGAACAGAAACTCAGGGAAGCGCTCACTTCAGGAGATCCCAAAGCGATAGCAGGCGTCGTGAGGGGAGGCAGTGAGCGATACGCGGTAAGCGGACAGACAAAGGCAAAGCTGAAGGCCCTGTCGGAGACAATGAATACTACGAACCGCAGCAAAAAATGGACCGCACTCAAGGAGGCGCTCTCTAAAGGAGATTTGAAGGATTCCAGAAAGGTTTTCGATGCGATAGAGGATTATGTTAAGGGAAAGAAATCAGTCAGCAGAGATCAACAGCGCAAAGAATCCGTGAAGATCGCGCTCGACGCGCTTGCAATCGTGGCGGAAAACGGCGATGCGGTGGCGAAGGCCATAGCACAGATTCTTATCGACAGATTCAACCAGGTCAGAAGGACCGGACCGGAAGACCCGAATCATAGCAAGCTCGCAGACTACGGAAAGAACGTAGCGGCCGGGCTCAGCAGCAGGCAGAAGTCCAGAACAATGTTAATCAGGTCTGAGATATTCTCCGAAAAAATCAGTCACACGGCAAATACATTCGTTCAGCCGGACAGAGGTTTCTGTCCGGCTCTCTTTTTGGCAAAAATAATCCGCTAAACAAAAAATAATTCGATGAGTCGGCAATGCATAATAAAAACCGGACAAGGCAGCAGTCGTCTGCCGTGTTGCAGTGATAAGAAGAATTTCTGTTGTCAAGAAACTGAAAAACATACATAATTCAATTAAGTGAATAATGTCGTGAATGGAGGGTTACCGACTATGATCTATGATTACACTCTGACTACCGGAAAAGGCGGCGAACTCAGTCTTGCCGATTACAAAGGCAAGGTCGTTATGGTTGTCAACACCGCAACCGGCTGCGGATTCACTCCGCAGTACGAGCCCATTGAAAAGATGTATGCCGATTACCACGACAAAGGACTTGAAGTCGTGGACATCCCATGTAACCAGTTCGGAGGCCAGACCCCCGGAACAGACGAAGAGATCCACGAATTCTGCACTCTTCACTACAATACGACTTTCCCGCAAATGAAGAAAGCGGATGTCAACGGCGAAAATGAGCTCCCGCTTTACACTTATCTCAAGGCAGAGAAGGGATTTGAGGGATTCGACGAACATCCGTACAAGGAGCTTCTCGAGAAGATGTTTGCCGAAGCTGATCCCGATTGGGACAAAAAATCCGATATCAAGTGGAATTTCACAAAATTCATAATCGACCGCGACGGAAATGTTGTTGCGAGATTTGAACCTACCGCGGATATGGCAAAAGTCGAGGAGTGCGTTAAAGCGCTGCTTTAAGATATATTCGTATCCATAAGACCTTCCGAATGACCGGGAGGTCTTTTTTATTCGGTCTGCGGTTTTCTTTTATCCAATATGGTGCTATTCTTTTTTGAAAAGACAGAATGAAATTCTGTATGGATATAATACTTGAATGCAGACGGTATTTGGATATCGGATGGGAGTGAAGACAGTGAAGGCAGTGAAGGCAAAAGGCGGTATTCATTTCGGATGGTTTGTGGTGCTTATGTGTTTCCTTATACAGGGTGCCGCATTCGGTATAGTCACAAACACGCGGGGACTGTTCTTCGGACCGATGTGCTCCGAACTCGGAGTGCAGCTCGGTGAGCTAACGCGCTGTTATATATTCTACGCCGCCGCGACAGTCGTATCGATCCCCATTGCGGCAAAGGCGATACCGAGAGCGAACCTGAGAGTGCTCCTCAGCGTGTTCGGATCCGTTATTGCGCTGTCCGTATTCCTTTGCGGTTCATGCAGGATGGTCTATGAGGTATATATCCTCACTGCAGTTCAGGGACTGTGCACGGCATTTCTTGTGGCAATGACCACAAATCTGCTCGTCAACAACTGGATCCAAAAATATAAGGGGCTTGCTTTTGCTTTTTGCGGTGCCTCGGCAAGTATCTTCGGCGCACTGTTCTCAATCGTGGCAAACAATATGATAATCCGACACGGATGGCGCTCGGGATTCAGAACTCTCGGAATCATAGTGTTTCTGATGATCGTGCCCGCAACTGCATGCTTTGCCGTGTTCAAGCCGGAGAACATGGGGATGCATCCCTACGGATGGGAAGAGACAGAAGATGCTGTGAACGACGGCAGCAGTGAGAAGATTGTAGGCGTTCCGAAAAAAGACGCGCTGCGGTCTGCGTCTTTTGTGTTTCTAATAACAGGCATATTTGTATCGAATCTGATGGCCCAGGTGAGTCAGATCTTCCCGGGATACGGTGAGAGCATAGGACTGGGTACGAGAGCGGCGTATCTTACCACGACGGCGATGCTGGCAAGCCTTGCCCTCAAACTGATCTCGGGAAGGGTCAGCGACAGAGCAGGAGTTCACAGAGCTCTCACCGATACAAACATCGTCGGTGCTGCCGGCGGGCTCATTCTTCTCCTGTTCGGTACAGCAGCCGGAATAGTGCCTTTTATCGCATGCGGGCTTATCTCTGCTCCTGTGGCGGTAGCTTCCGTACTCTGTCCGCTCTGGGTGATGAGAATATTCGGTCAGAGAGATTTTGCAGCCCTTATGGCATATGTTCAGATAGCGACATATCTCGGAACACCGCTCGGAGTTTCGCTCATGGGCAGCATAGTGGACAGAGGAGGATATAACGCCTTCAGAATGGCGTGCTTTGTACTCGTGGCGATACTTCTTGTCTCAAGCGAGCTTTCCTTTGTATTCTCAAAGCGGCTCAAAAAGAGCAGAGTGATCTCATGACGACCATAAAGCGAGAAGAAGATACCGAAGACCCCGGTGGAAAATATAAAAGAAAAAATAAAGGCAGACATCAGGGAAGGACCCTGCGTCTGCCTTTGAACTGTTATTGAGCCGGGAAAGCGGGTATCAGCTGACAGTGGATTTAAGCCATAGTGCGATGCCCTCGATGACACCATCCTCGAAAGAATCAGGGATAAGACCCTGTTTTATTCCCGGGGCAGTCTTTTTTGCCGGAGCGGTTCCGGATACGGTTTCGAATGAAATATCTTTTACGGTGACATAAAGACCCGCCTGGGTAAGACCGCCGGACAGCGCTGAGAGGATCTTTTCCTTTATCTTATCGCTCGCCAGGATCGGCAGGATCTGCTTCTCCAGATTTTCGGGCGACATCTTTGATCCCATCTGCATTGCAAGCTTTATACCGCCTTTCACAAGCGCATTGTCACTCATTTTTTCGATCGCATCAGTGATCATGGGACTTGAGAGAAGAGCACTGTAATCGATCGTGATGCCTGAGGCTATGAGATCGATCCTGGAACCCGGCAGGTTCTCCGCATAAAGGTCTCCTATAACGAATGTGTTCTTTCCGAACAGCTTTTCCAGGTATCCGTTGACTTTGGAGCAGAGCTCGAGTTTGTGGCCGGAGAGGAGCCAGTCGATGATCTGATCCTTAACGTCAGCCCTCAGGTACTGAAGCATCTTTTTTGTTACAGGTACCGCATCGCTCCCGAGTTTCGTGAATAGCTTTGACAGTTCTTTGAGCGACGGGTCCTTTGAGACCGTGCCGATAAGGGAGGGGAGCAGTGCTCCGACCGTCTGTTCGTAATCTATTTTTTCTATATTGAGACGAATGCTGAACATGGAATAACTCCTTTCACAGATCGTATTTGTGTTCTGTCCATATTATACCAACTGGACAGGTAACGGGACATCATGTTTTGCAACACCGGAAGCCCGGGACAGACTATTCGCAAACTGTACAGATAGCGGGGTATCTATTTCGCTTGCAGAATGATATTATTGATTCAGAAGATTGTGACATCGAGGTAGAATGCTATGAAGTTCATTCTGATAATCCTGTGCGCAGCTCTGGCTGCAGTCTTTCTGCTTCAGGAGAGCAGGAAGAAATATGTTCCGGCGGTGATACTCAAAGGGGCTGCGTCGCTCTGCTTTGTAGTGCTGGGACTTGTGAACAGTACAGGTACACATACCGCAAAACTGATCGTTGCGGGACTCGTCATAGGCTGCATTGCCGATGTGCTGCTGAATCTCAGAATGGTATTCGAGAAGAAGGGACAGATCATATTTCTCGTCGGCATACTTGTGTTTCTGACGGGACACATCATGTACCTCGCCGCGGTAATGCCGATGTCATCGAATGCGGTCATATGCATTATTTCCGGAGTGATTCTCACGGCCCTTCTCATGATATGGATATTCAGACAGATAACGGCAAAAACGGCGTTCAAGATCTTCGGAGTCGTCTATATCGGAGCGATCATGCTGCTCAACTGCTTTGCGGTCGGTAATCTCATTGCGGCGCCTTCAACCTTCACGGGGATATTCGCCCTCGGAGCGCTTTTGTTCCTGGTGAGTGACATTGTCCTTATCCTCAACACATTCGGGAAGGAGACAAAACAGAGTCTCAGGAATACGAACATATCCCTCTATTATGCGGGACAGATCCTGATAGCGCTGAGCCTTATTTTCCTCCGCTGAAACATGACATTAAGAGACCGGCAGACTGAAAAGTCTGCCGGTTATGTTTCGCATTAATAAATCATGTCGTTACAGGTGCGGGATCGGGATCTGCTGCCTGCTGAGGAGCGGTTTCTACGACGTCCTCGTCATCCACACTGCGGAGCATCTCAAAATACGTGTCGAACGTCTCGGTGTAAACCGTATTGAACTCACTGTTCTTACCTGTATGGAGCTCCATGAGGTAATCGTGTTTGATATCCGCAAGCTCCGGTCTGATACGGAGGATTATTGCCAGACCTATGTTGGAACAGGTATCCATGATACCCTGCAGTTCCACGAGCAGATTCATGAAATCACTGGAGATAAGCCCGCTGCATTCTCCTCTTGTGAGCCTTGCAAGATGTTTTTCCTTAAGGATGGCGATGAGCTCCTCTCCGACTTCGATCATCGGCTCGAGCGCGGTGGCGGATTCGAGATTACGTGATTCGAACGCAGTTTCCGTCTTGTCCAGGATCGAATCGAGGAGCTGCTTTATGACATCCAGCTCTTCATACGCCATATCCGAGAAGGTGCTTTCCTTTATCTGCAGGGTTCTCGACACTTCCGAGATATCAACGGCGTAATCACCGAGATGTTCGAATTCGGTGAGCATCTTGTAGTACTGGTTGATAATCCTTATGTGATCGGGATTCGTGAGGTGAGGAGAGAGTTCCACAAGATATCTGCTGACATGGTCAGCCATGAGATCGATGCTCTCCTCCTCGCGGTTAAGTTCCCTCACCGCTCCGGGATCGTAACCCCTGAGTATTCTGATTGAGGAATTTATATTGGTCCTTGCTATCGTGAGCATCGTGAGCAGAACGTCATAAATACTGTTAAGGGCTATGGCCGGAGTGGAGAGGAAGGTCGGGGAGAGGGACGCAAGCTTGTCCGCGTATTTGTTCTCAGGGACAGGATCGTCCTTTATGATGAGTCTGCTGAGGTTCTCGAATGTCCTGAAGAGAGGGAACAGCAAGAGTGAGCAGACGAGGTTGAATATCGTATGAGTGTCCGCGATTATGCCGGGTGTTACGGTCGCATTCCACAGATTATCTAGCACTCCCGTAGCTCTGAGGATCGCGACACCACCGAGCACGAGAACGGTTTTCGACAGATTGAAGATGATGTGGAACATACCGACACGTTTTGCATCCGCTTTTGCCCCGATAGCCGCCACAATGAAGGTGGTGACGCAGTCGCCGAGGTAGATACCCACTATAACGGCATAAATAGAATTGAACATGAGCTGTCCGGACGCGGAAAACGCCTGCAGGATACCTATAGCAGCGGATGAGCTCTGAAGAACAAAAGAGACCGCTACGCCGATCGCATATCCGAGAATGGGATTTCTTCCAAGCATGGAGAAGAGATTCTCAAATATACCGGTCTCAGCGAGGCTGTCGACGGCGGCAGTCATGTTGAGAAGACCGGAGAACAGGATGCCGAAACCGAGAGCGATGCCGCTTACAGTCCTTGAATTTTTGATGTTATTGCCGAACATCAGAATGACGATACCGATGACAAGTGCCACAGGAGCCAGTGTGGATGGACTGAACACCCGCAGGATTCCGGAAGCGCCGGATCTTATGTCCAGAAGTCTGATTATCTGACCGGTGACCGTCGTACCGACGTTTGCTCCGACGATGATCCCGAGAGATTGGCGGAGCGTGATGATCCCGGCTCCGACAAGTCCGGATGTTATGACTATGGTTGCGGTGGATGACTGTATGAGTCCTGTCACAAGCAAGCCTAGAATGAATGCCCTGAACGGGTTGTTCGTGACTTTTTCCATGACCATTTTCAGCGTGCCGGAAGAACTCTCCTTGAGACTGTCGCCCATGAGTCTCATTCCGTAAAGGAACATTGCAAGTCCGCCGAAAAGGGAAATTATATCGAATATGCTCATTGTTGCTCCATATATTCAATAGGTTTTTCTGCCAAAATCATTATATATTGAAAAAAGGGGCAAAGATTGGCGAAATGTAAAATATTTGTAAAATCAATATCAATTGTTTGCAAATATCGAAAAGCGTTATGTATTCGCCGGAAAACAGGGTATTATTTCGTGCAAAACGGGAAATGATCCTGTATCTGTGCATGTTTGTTGGACATCTGTTTGACACGGGGTAATAGAATAAAGAGCATAACAAATCTATTCAGGAGATATCCTTATGACGTTAACAAGAAAAGATGAAATGATTGCTTTTGAGTATCTGCTTGAGAACGAAGGATTGATGCAGTTCGGAGATTCCAAAGCCTGCGCACAGGCAATGGATACTATGTTCAGGACGTTCCGGGAAGGAATGGAGAAGACCAATTCCGGGTACAGCGCCATGCGTACGCTCTACAAGTGGAGTCCGACCCTCGGCAGCAGGGCGTCTCCGCTCAAGGAGGCAGGTTTTTTCGGAGAAGACTATGCCGATCCTTCTGTAGACACGGTAGTAGAACTGGGAAAGTAGATAAAGATCGTCGATAAGAACCTGCAGGCCTGATGTATTTAGTCGGGATATTTCAAATCCTTATATTGACCCATTGCCCTTTCTTCACCCTCGCATAGAGCATTACAGCTCTCACGATGGCATCTATGTCGAAGGAGAGCCATGGGCCAAGGAATCCGAGCATCAGCAGGGGATAGAGCGAGTTGAGAGGATAGCAGAAAAGATAGGTCATGAGCGGCCTTATGATCAGTACGCTCACAAGTGAGACGATCGCGACATATTTTACGTCTCCGGCGCCTCGCAGGCATCCTGAAAGAACTACACGCATATTCTGGGCAAAAACTCCGAAGAGAAGGATGACGAAGCACATTGAAGCCGCTCTTATTATCTCCTTGTCTTCCGTGAACAGTGTCGGAAGAAGATTTCTTCCGAAAAACGTAAACGTCATGATCATGAGTGAGAGTACCAGAGCGATCATGCTTACGGCATATACATAGAGTTTCGCTTTGTTCTTCTTGTTCGCTCCGAGCGACTGTCCGACGAGGGCGGTGCATGCCGACGCGGTTCCGTCGCTCACGGTAAATGTGAGTCCCGAAACCTGCATCACTATCTGATTAGTTGCATATGCGGCGGTGCCGACACCTGCAATCAGTCTGCCGTTGATGAGAAAGCCCACTCTCAGGAACACCGATTCCGCTATGGATCCGCCTCCTATATGCAGAAGGGCGGTCACGGTCTCGCTGTCAAAGGAGACCTTCCCGAAAGGTCTGAGACTGATATAGTCGTCCTTGTTTATCGTGACGGCAAGAGCTGCCATAATGAACGACACAAATGTTCCTATGGCTGTGGCGATCGCCGCGCCTCTGACACCCAATGCGGGAAAACCGAGGTGCCCCTGAATGAGACAGTAATTCAGGAATATGTTCACAGCATTTGCGGTCATGTTCACGACCATCGTGACTTTAGTCTGACCGACACCGCGCTTTGCGGCGCATATGCACAGCGTCCAGCAGTTGAACACAAATGCGAGGGAGATTATGCGGAAATAAGTGGCAGCATCGGTGACCGTTTCGGAAGATGCTCCCGCGAGTCTCACAAGACCTTCCGCACCGAAATATCCCGTGAGCAGTATGGCGATGCCTATAAATGTGATTATGACAAGTGACTGCTTTAGACAGTTCTTCGCTGCGTCCTGCCTCTCTTCGCCTCTTCGCCTTGCTACAACTGCTGTGGTTCCAACGCAGAGTGCCTGTGCCATCAGCAGCAGTATCATTCGCGGCTGGGAACAGAGACCGACTGAAACAATGGCCGCAGGGCCCAGTTTTCCCACCATCATGGTGTCGAAGGAATTCATCAGCGACAGAAGGAGTCCTTCCAGAGCCGCAGGCCACGCGATCCTTATAAGCTGTCTGTACATATCCCGCATAGAATCAAGGTCGTCCGGATTCTCCTTGTAGAACCCAAACAGCTTGTCTAAAACGGTACTGTTGTTCTGCATTGTAAATCTCCGCGGTCTGACTGAAAAATACTATCTAATATATTTTATTTCAGATTCTTTTGCACTTATTATAATGTCTTTTTCGAAGAACATGTATGAGAATGAGCATGTTCACATTATTTTTGAAGAAATTTACGTTTTTGTTTACTCTGCAATTGACAAAATATATATAATATATAAGCAGATCAGACTGCCTGCCGTTCTGGACCGGGCAGATGACCGTTCGTTTCCTTGCTTTTTACATGTGAGACGGGCTGAAGACATTTACAATTCTGATTGGAGAAAAAGAAATTGAAAAGATTTTCTTTTGCATATAAATCAGGGAATGGACCGGTGAAGCGCTTATCCGCATCGATCCTTGTTATCGCTATGCTCATGCAGCTTATGCAGGCAGCCCTCATACCCTCTGTCTA
>JAFWEV010000001.1 GCA_017512745.1 Oscillospiraceae bacterium | reverse complement strand
TGCAATGATGCGGATATGTGTGGAAAACGGAAGCCAGTTTATAATCGCTTCCCACTCCCCCATACTTCTCGGTTACCCTGAATCAGACATAATCGACTTTGACAAGGAGGGGCTGCCGAGGATAAGTTACGAAGATACGGACAGCTACGTGATAACAAAGAGTTTTGTCAACAGCAGGGAGAAGATCCTCGGAGAACTGCTGAAATAACGTGTTAATATGGCAAAAAAGCCGGCAGATTATGGTCATTTCCCATCTGCCGGTTTTTAAAGTCTGTTAACTACTGTTTCTTAATGATATAATTCGATTATGATAATGGATAAATATGCTTTGCTGCTATCTGCACAATTTGCATAAAGAATTCACGAAGGAGAAAATTCACCATGAAAAGATTCTGGATACTATTAGTCAATGTGGTCATTATGATCGCACTGCTTACCTTCGTGGCTCTTAACTCCCACTACACGAGTGAGAATGCGATCCAAAGGCAGATAGAGCATTTTGAAGACTCCACGATAACTATGGAGCGCGTGACTCAGAACTATATGGAGGGTGAGCACCGCATATGCGATGTATGGGCGCAGTATATCAACAACAGTGACATGACTATTGAGGAAGCCATTTCCTTTATCCGTTCTTCTCACGTGCTGCCGAACACCTCTGCTCACATCGTGTATGAGGATACCCTGACCGGTCTGTCCACAAGGGCAAGGAGCGATGATCCGGACAATTATTCCGTCTCCTATGCCCGTACGAATCTTCTGAATGATATGAGCTGGATCCATAATATTGGGGAATCCATCAACATCTCCCGTGCCTATACCAACCCGGTCAACGGCGAGCAGTCCCTTGCTTTCTGCAACAACATCACGGTCAAGGATCCCGAGACCGGTGAAAGCCGGAAAGCTATACTGCTGCGTGTGCTGCCTCTGGCAGAGCTGGAGCAGAAATGGGTCGTTCCTCAGGAAGGGCTTGAAAGCGCCGAGCATGCCATCATAGACGCAGACGGCGATTACATCATCAAAGGCCACTCCTTCAAGAACTCCAGTTTCTTCGAGTTCTACAGATCCTACAACACTGCGGACGCCGCATCCACGAAGGAGCTCTTTGATACGGTCACTTCATCGACCGGCTATACCACGATGCTCAACTCACGCGGTGAGGAATGCATGCTTGCCTATACCCCTGTTGCCGCTACAGACGGATGGACCTTCCTGAGCTACATGCCGATGAAGGACCTGAACGTCAATACCGAAAACTGGGTACTGATAGGTTTCGTTTCCGCAGGCCTCCTGATACTGTTCCTGTTTGATATGGCCGTTGTTCTTCATTTCAACAGGAGACTTCAGGCAACTGCAAGAGAGGCTGCCTCGGCGAGCAGAGCGAAAACAGACTTCCTGTCCACGATGTCCCACGATATCCGCACTCCTATGAACGCGATCATCGGTCTTACTACCATTGCGGAAAAGAATCTTGACGATAAGGAATCGGTAGGAGAAAACCTGAGGAAGATCTCGATGGCCAGCAACCATCTTCTCACACTGATCAATGATATCCTGGACATCTCCAAGGTCGAGAGCGGCAAACTGAACCTCAGCCCGCTCACCTTCTCCATAGTTGAGACAGTGGAAAATCTTGTGAACATATCACAGCCGATGGTCAAGGAGAAGAACCTCGAGTTCAACTTCCACACCAGCCCCATGGAAAAAGAGTATTTCTATGCTGATCAGCTCAGGCTGAATCAGATCTATATCAATATCCTTTCCAACGCCATCAAATACACTGAGCCCGGCGGCCGCGTCATCGTGGACATGTACGAGGAGGAAAGCCCCGTGCCGGGATGTGCGCGTCTGGTATACAGGGTCGCCGATAACGGTATCGGTATGAGCCCTGAGTTTATGAAAAACCTGTATCAGCCGTTCTCACGCCAGACAGACAGCCGTGTGAACAGCATCCAGGGAACGGGACTCGGACTTGCCATCACAAAACAGATGGTGGACCTGATGGGCGGTACCATCGACTGCCAGAGCGAACAGGGCAAAGGAACGACGTTTACCATAACGCTGGATCTTCCTGTTGCTGACAGGCAACGAGAGGATATGCAGCTTGAACCGATGGATGTCCTTATCGTCGATGACGACGAGATACTTCTGGAAACAGCAGTCGACACGCTTGAGTCGCTCGGTGTCACAGCTTACCGTGCCAGCAGCGGACTTGAAGCTATCAGCATGATCACAGAACGTCACCGGGAAGGACGGGACTTCAATGTTGTCATCCTTGACTGGAAGATGCCTGATATTGACGGAGTCGAAACGATCCGCCGTATCCGTACAGATGCCGGGGCAAGCACTCCTATCCTGCTGGTCTCCTCTTACGACTGGTCGGATATCGAGGATACTGCAAAGGATGCCGGAGCGAACGGCTTCGTAAGCAAACCGCTCTTCCGCTCCAAGCTGTACGATAAGATCAACGATATTCTTGGAAAAGAGGCAACGTCCGTTGAACCTGAGGATGATTACTCCGATCTGCACGGAATGAGCATCCTCATTGCGGAAGACAACGATGTAAACTGGGAGATCATATCTGCCTTGCTCAGCATGTTCGAGATAACTACAGAGAGGGCTGAAAACGGCCGCATCTGCCTCGATAAGATGAGTCAGGCGGCAGAAGGAAGTTATGATCTCATCTTTATGGATATACAGATGCCTGAAATGAACGGACTTGAAGCCACAAGGAATATCCGCAAGCTGGATGACCCGTGGGCATCCTCCATCCCGATCGTCGCAATGACGGCGGACGCATTCTCTGAGAACGTCACAGAGTGCCTGAACGCCGGGATGAACGGGCATATCGCAAAACCGATAGATATTAAGCTTGTAATAAAAGAATTACGCAGAATCAAGGAGGAAAGACAATGAGGAAACTGCTCTGCACCATTCTTATCATCTGCACACTTATATCACTGGCCGCCTGCGGAAGCAAGCCGGAGGAAGAACAGCAGGAACCCGAAACCGGATTCAAGCCTGCTCTTGACACAAATACGAGCTGCAAGATCACTGTGGTCGGAAGCTATGACAACTTTGAGGCTCTGGAAGCTGAATTCGACAAATTCAACGAGATATACCCAAATGTACAGCTGAGTTATGTCAAACTGGACGACTACAACAACGTGGTAGGAGCTACACTCGGAAGCAATGACAAGCCCAATATTTTCTTCTCCTACACCTGGATGAACGGGAATGAAAAATATGACACTGTCGTTGCTCACATGGAGGATCTTTCCGACCCCGCTCTCGGACTAAATCTTGACTGCATCCGTCCCGGCCTGGTCAACCACGACAAGAACGGGAATGTAATGATGGTGCCGATCTTCTCCAGGACCTATGGCATGCTGGTGAACGACGACCTCTTTAAAAAGGCAGGTGTCAGTGTTCCGACAACATTGACCGAGCTGATTGATGTGTGCGAAAAACTCCGTAACAGCGGTTATTCCAATCCTATGATGGGATACACCCTCAAATCGTCCGGCAGTTTCATGTACACGATCGCCTACCCCATGTTTATAACCACTCTTGCCGGCAATCCGCAGGCACTTGAGCTTGCCAATAAGCTGGATCCTGCTGCGGGAGAATATATGCGTCCGGCACTGGAAGCCGTTGAAAAACTGGTCCAGAACAGCTGCATCGATATCGCTGAGTGCGACAAGATAGAAGACAACTATAACCAGGCTATCCTCCGCTTCTTTGAAGGCGATGTTCCGATGATGATCTGCACAGCGGATATCGTTTCCGGAACCAAAAAACGTGAGAGCCAGTCTGAGGCATTCTCCAGTTCACCTTTCAATTACTCATTCGCTCCTGTCCCGATGTCAGACGAAGGCGGATATTTCATCGACAGCCCCTCCATTCAGTTCTCAGTCAACAAGGACTGCGATGATCTGGACATGACAAATGAATTCATGAGATTCCTGATCGATACTGAAGAGCTGAATAATATGGCTTCTATAAAGCGCCTTGTATCACCTACTGCGGAACTGCCCCTGAATTCGGTCTACGCGCCTTTCGGTCAGGTTCCTGAAGAGCGCACCCTTTCTCCTGAAGTGCTCGGCATCACTGATCCACTTACGGTACAGATCAGGCAAGCTTCGTTCCAGGTCGGAAGAGGTGAGATCAGCATAGACGAAGCCGTCACCAAGTACGGAAGCTTTGAATGATCATTTTATTTTCTGACAGATCATATTTATAGAGAAAAATGCCCCGTTCCGGGATCATCCGGATACGGGGCATTCTTATAAATATTTTTCAATTATCTTTGTCATGCATGCGGAATGCATCCCCTGTTGAGCAGCAGATGATGTCATCACAGCTGGATACCGCTGCACAGATCTCCTCGAACTTCTCCCAGTTGCTCTCCTTGGTTCCGAAGTCAAACTCATAGCCGTGAGCAAACATCAGGAAAAACAGGTCTTCGTCTCCCAGCTGCATATTGATGAACTCATCGATACGCTGGAATGCCTTGGAGGAGATATGCCAGCATGTCAGAGGCATTGCAAGGGGATCTTCCGGGAAACGGTAGGTAGGTTTATTGCCCATTGCCAGACGGGCGTAGTGTATCCCTGCTTTTTTGAGCGCTTCCCTGCTCTTCCCGGCTCCTAATCCGTAAGGATATGCGAACCCGGTCACCTCCTGACCGAAAAGTTCGGAAAGCCTGCCGGCATCCTCCTTTATCTGGCGGGTACGCTCTTCTTCGCTGCACTTATCCAGATTGACGTGATCGATGGTGTGGGACGCGATCTC
>JAFWEV010000046.1 GCA_017512745.1 Oscillospiraceae bacterium | reverse complement strand
TATTGAATGCATAATATGCACCAGTCACGTAATTAAGTATGACATACTGACCATCTGCAAAATCAGCAAACACTCTGCTCTCATTGAAAATATACATACCTCTGACTCCTTCAATCTATTATTTCTTCAGGGTTCCTCTGTTATTGGTTATAAATCTGTGGATTAATTCCATGAATCCTGATACATTCTTGACTTTGAATAGATAGGCAAAGAAATTTGTTGTTTCTCCGACTTCTCTGAGTTCAGGTCCGTAATAATCATGATACGAGACCCAATAATACCTGAACCTCGACCACACATGCTTTATCGTAAATCCTTTGTAATTCTTTGAAACCTCGTTATGTTCCTTATTTACTCTTCTGTATCTTTCGACCCTTCTATCCCATCTATGATATTTATTATCTTGAGGAAATAGTTTTTTCAGTTCTTCAGTACTCAGCAACTCGGGAAATACTGTCTGAAATGCGGTTATTGCTCTTTTCACATAATTCTCTGACCCCAACTGTCGGGCTCTGTCCGCCACCGCTGCCCAGTCCCAGTCTTTTTCCCTGACTGCTATCAGTCCCGCATCCATAAGCCACTTGACTTTCCTGTCGGGATAAATGCTTCTGATATCGTCGCGAACTTTGCTGTCAAGGATATGGATAAACATATCGACAGGGTCAAGCACCTTTGCGTCTATTCCCTGAAACGGTATACTTATTGCTCTGTCCCATACCCCTAAACATCTGTCTCCATGCGTTTTGAAGATCCAGCGGTGCAGATCAATTACTTTCGTGTCATCAGTTATTATGTGAACTGCATGCAGGGATTCATTCCCCAGCTTTGATATCTTGTCGGATCCAATAAGACAGTTTTTTGCTTTTTCAAATAAGTCCTCAGGGACCGCGACATCAAAGTCAGACATCTGTCTTGGGATATCAGACGCATAATAAGTCCTCATAGCCATTCCTTTTAAAAACATAAAAGGAATATCATTTTGGGCGAGGATCTTGCATCGCTTGATTAGCCATGGCACCCCATAGATATTGCGCAGCCTGGCTGCTTTATACACCCCTTCCAGGTGATTTCTCATATGCGGAGGGAACCCGTTCCAATCCGTTTTCACCCCAAGTATTCCGAGCAATAACGGATATTCCATATGTTCCTGTTCGAAGTCAAGATCGAATAATATGGGTAATTCACCTTTTGGACATGGGGTTTTCAGGACAAGAGATCTCAGTACTAAAACTTCTCTTTTACCGATCTTCCTATCCATAATGATTCTCCCATAATTCTCCATCTGATTATTGTCGAGATGAAACAAAACCCATACTCTCCACAATCCCTGTAATAAAGCGGTAAAACGACCCGGGAAAAGCTCAAACCTCTTCCCCGCGCTGATGCTCTATTACGTTATATCGTACAATATATTTCCCAACCTGGCTATATGTCACTTAGCTGATAGCGTTTTTTTATTGAGAGCAGTATCCTGCGGATTTCAGTTATGCTCGTTCATTGACAGATTGTGAAAATATCTCTCTAAATATTCCGATACTTTATCCCTCAGAGCAAAAAAGATCCGATACCCATATTGATACCGAAACATCAATATCAACGGATATCGGATCTTATACACCGAACTATATTATTCTTCGATAACTTTTGCCGTACTCTTGTCTCTCTTGAAACAGTCACAGAGAATATCTACGAATTTGAACCTGTCGCCGTCATATGCGAACCAGCCGTTCTTGGGTCTCGTATACGCTCTCTGGTCGATAATCGTCTGTCCTTCGCCGTATCCGGAAAGACCAACTTCGACATGTACATGTCGGAGGTCCGTAAGAACCGTCGGATCAATGACATATGCCACACAGAGCGCATCATGGACTGCTGCGGAATGCGGAATGTCCAGAGGCTGTCCCACGTCGTGCATGAAGATCCTCTGCTCACATTCATAAGCACAGAAGTTAGCTGCAAATGTGCCGATCTCTCTGAATCTCTTGCAGTCGTCAAGAGTGATGACTGCCTTATGTGTTGCATCGAGTGGTACCCACACGACTCTTGCTCCGCACTCTGCCACGATCTGTGCTGCCTCGGGATCGTGCATTATATTAGCTTCTGACCATGGATCGGCATTTGTAACTTTACTTCCACCACCCATTATCACTATCTCCTCGATGTTTTCTATGATATCAGGAGCGATCCTCAGAGCAAGTCCCAGGTTTGTGAGGGGACCTACAGGAATGAGCGTTACCTTCTCGGTAGCATGTCTCAGGTAATCAACATAGAAACATGCTGCGGGCATATCCTCCGGCTTTCTGTCTGTCGGAGCTATGGGAAGATGCGCAGAGTGCATGTGGACTTCCTTGCCGTCTTTCATTGCCTTCGGACGGATCTTGTTTGCATTGAACTCCACATAGTCATGGCAGAGATACTTTGTCATGGCTGTATTTGCGCCTTTATAGACAGGAACGTCTACTCCGAGTGCATCAAAGAGTCTCAGTGTATTGTCTGTTGTGTTCTCGACCGGCTGATTACCCCAGACGGTGCATGCCGCTACTAATTCTATATCCGGAGATAAGACTGCCTCGCAGAGTGCTACTGCATCATCCGAACCGGTATCGACATCAAGTATAACTTTTCTCGGCATTGTAATTCCCTCCTTATTCAGCCAAAGGCTCGCTCTTTGCAGCAAGATCGCAGAGGATATCTGCAAACTTGAATCTGTCGCCGTCAAACGCAAACCAGCAGTTTGCAGGCTCGGTGAAGTAACGCATATCGAGGATGGTCTGGCCTTCGCAGAAATCCCTGAATCCCACATTGCAGTGAACGTGTCTTACATCCTTTAAGACTGTCGGGTCAATGAGATAAGCAATGCACAGCGCATCATGAACTGCGGCTGCGTCCGGTACATCGAGAGGCTGCGTCGCGTTGTGGACTATGATCCTCTGCTCGCAGAGTTCCGCAATGAATTTACCTGCAACTGTATTGAGAGCACGGAATCTCTTGCAGTCATCGAGTGTAATGCAGGCTGCATGTGTTGCATCGAGAGGAACGAGCGTTACCTTGGCGCCGCTGTTGATTACTATTTCCGCCGCTTCAGGGTCATACCAAATGTTAAATTCGGCCGTAGGTGTACAGTTAGTAATATTATAACCGCCGCCCATTATGACGATCTCTTCGATATTCTTTACGATCGTGGGATCGATCCTGAAAGCGAGCGCCAGGTTCGTGAGTGGGCCTACGGCAACGAGAGTCACAGGCTCTTTTGCCTCTCTCAGATATTTCACGTAGAATTCAGCTGCTGAGATGGGTTGTTCCTTGATCTTCGCTTCCGGAATATCGAGATAATCGGAATGCATCTGAACTACCTTGCCGTCATGAACTACTTCGAGATGTTCATCCTCCGGCAGTCTGTCGGGACAGAGGAATTTTACGAGAGGATACTTTGCTCCTCTGTATACAGGCACATCAGCTTTGAGAAGCTGAACGACGCGCAGTGTGTTCTCCGTCGTATACTCTATCTCCTTGTTCCCGGCTACGGAGCACAGGGCTTCAAGCTGAACATCCGGAGAGAGGATAGCGGACATGATCGCTACTGCATCATCAGATCCGGTATCGACATCCAATATGATTTTTCTGGGCATAAACGATTTCCTCCTTTTGGATTTATCCTTATTATAAATATACATTTTAATTGCGGTTCGCATGTGTGAGAAAACTCACACATATAGGTACATCGGTTTATGTCATCGTTGCTTATATTGTTCACTATAAAAGATTATACCTTATCAGGCTCAGCATTTATTGCGCGTATCTCTCACAATCCGGCATCTGTGATCAGTTTCCGGTTTTAATGGGGATCAATGCCTTTCTGCTGAAAGATGCTATAAATGTATGATTCATTATTCTTTCCCTTCATGATATATTGCAATTAAGAACAGTGAAGGGAGATGTCATCCATGGATAACAACGGATATAGCGGAAGTCCCCAGCAGACGGGCTCTTTTGTTCCTCCTCCGGAACTGCAGCAAACAGTTTCTTTTGTTCCCCCTGCACCGCCTCAACAACAAGGCTCTTTTAATCCTCCTGCGGGACCGCAGCAGACGACTTCCTTTGTTCCGCCTGTGCAGCCTCAGCAACAGGGTCCTGTTATTCCCCCTCAGCAGCCTCCGCAACCGTACGGTGGATATCAGGAGCCGACTCCGGATCCCAAAAAGCCAAAGAAAAAAGGCGTCACGATCCTTCTTATAATCCTGATCGTTCTCCTCTTAGCCGCTATAGCCGGCATAGTCTGCTGGTCCATGGGCTTGTTCAAGAAGAATGTCACCATCTTTTTTGATACGGACGGCGGTGACAAGATAGAGACGATGACTGTCAAGGCCGGCGAAGAGGTGATCCTGCCTGACGCCACAAGGAAAGACTACAACTTTGACGGCTGGACTCTTGACGGCAAGAAGGTGACCAGTCCGTTCACAACGGAAGAGGATGTGCTGCTCAAGGCAAAATGGTCTCTCATTAAGATAACTGTAACCTTCTATTCCGATGTCGGTCTGCCTACAGTCGATGTCGAGATGCTTCCGGGCGACAAACTGAGCTACCCCGCCAAAGAGGATCTGCCTGTTATAGAAGGGTATACCGTTATCGGATGGTCGGATCTTGACGGCAAAGAGATCCCGGAAGGCACAAAGATATATGAGGATACCACTCTGGTGCCCATCCTTTCCATGAACGTCTTCTGCGTCTCATTCGATCCTGACGGAGGTACCCCTGTTCCTGCCATATTTATCAATGAGGGCGAACCTTTCCATGCACCCACTCCTCCCACCAAGAGCGGATATACATTCGTATGCTGGGTAGACAAGAACGGGAACCCCGTCTACGACGGAGCGCTTCTCGCCATGGAAGATATAATGCTGAAGGCAACATGGCAGAAAAAGGCGTATACCATAACTTTTGATTCCGACGGCGGTTCTGCCGTGTCTCCCATAACTTTCTACGCCGGAGAAAAAATAAAACTGCCTTCTCCTCCTACAAAGAGCGGCTATTCGTTCGTATGCTGGGTGGACAAAAACGGTACACCCATCTATGACGGAGCTCTTCTCACTGAAGGAAACGTCACTCTGAAAGCAACATGGCAGAAAAAGGGATACACGATCACTTTCGATTCCACAGGCGGCTCTGCCGTATCCCCCATAACATTCTATGAGGGCGAGCCCATAAAACTGCCTCCGGCACCCACAAAAGCAGGCAACGAATTCGTGTGCTGGGGCGACAAGTGGGGCAATCCTATATATGACGGAGCTCTGCTCGCGGGAGGAGATGTCACACTCTATGCCCAGTGGCATCCGACACAGTTTACGATATCGTTCGACTCCAAGGGCGGGTCGGCAGTGTCTCCTGTCACTCTGAATGAGGGACAGGCTGTAACTCTTCCGCCTGCTCCGACAAGGTCAGGCTACAGATTCAATCACTGGGAGGATCAGAACGGTATGCCCATACTGGACGGGGCAAAACTCGTGTGCGAAGACCTCACCCTGTATGCCGTGTGGGATAAGGAGTACACCATAACGTTCGACTCCGATGGCGGATCATATGTCGCACCGATCCACTTTATTGCGGGAGATACTTTCAAGGAACCTCCGCAGCCGACTATCGATTCCAATGCGATTTTCATCACCTGGGTCGACCCGGACGGACATCCCGTTCATAACGGCGACCCTCTCGATCCTAAGGATATGGTATTCACAGCGATCTGGAACTGACAACTGAACTCTATAGCGGAACTGCCTCCCGGTCACACCCGGAAGGCAGTTCATTATTTATCCTGTTTTCAGTCTTATTTTATTCCGTATTTTACGCTGTACTCACTGTAAAGCTGTTTGGCGAGTTCAAACGCCTCGTCTCTTACCTCCTTGAAATCCGGGATTATCCCGTACTGGCGGATATTCATGGAAGATCCGACATTTGCCATGATGCCTGTCATAAGGGCGTCATGTCCTTCGCACCATGCGTACAGTGCGGAACCTGTGGATGTGTTTCCGCAACCTGTCGGATCCACTACCGGTCCAGGTGCAGGGGGCAGATAATAGCACTCTGTCGGAGTTACGCTGTATGCACCTCTCTCGCCGACTCTGAAGAGAGTATACTCAAACGGCATCTTCTGAAGAGCCGCAATGACATCTTCATCAGTCTGTACGTTGAAAAGCGTCTGCGCTTCTTGAATATTGATGGAGAACAGACTCGCCGTCTTTGTGGCGTTCATCACCGCGTCCATGAACTTGAAATATGAACTCGGAGACTCCATCTCCCACATCATTTTGAATCCGTCTCTCTTCTGGATCTCATGAAGCTTGTTCCAGAAAGTGTAATCGACATTCTGGGCAAGATATATGCCCTTTATGGGCTCGCGGCTCGTCCAGTATCCTATCTCCTCAGGGCTTATCTTCATATATCCGAAATCCTGCATCCAGTCATCTCTGAAGTAGACCTGCTCGGGATCTCTCTCATATGTTCCGTCATCCTTGAATAGGAGCCAGGAGTGGTTACAGTGGTCGCACTTGACGTCGAACCCCTTTCCCTCCACACCGTTCTTCTCCATCCACGGATCAAAGAGAGTGTGGTAGTCCTCGCCGACATGACTCGCCTGCATGACCTTATCCGTATAGAGTTTTATACCGGAATAGGCAAAAGTAGACGGTCCGCCTATATTCTCCTGAGACCTTGTAGTCTCACCGGGGAATCTCACGGAATCGAGCATGACGTTTCCGCATGCCAAATATTCATAACCCATATGTTTTTTCCTTTTAAATCAAGAGGACCGGCTTTATCGCCGGTCCTCGGTTTTTACCGTACGACCGGTCAGATGCACTTCACGAAATATTCGCGTTCCGCTTTGAGTCCGTCAAAGTCCGCAAGGAACAGCCCCTGACCTTCCCCGAAAACAGCCTCTCCGTCATGGATCGCCACGTCTACAGATACACCCGTGACCGCGCTCTTCGCGTGCGCGGATCCCTCATCGAGGTCTCCCTTGAAGAACTGTTTGTTGTGTGCGGGGAAAATGCGCTCATAATCGTCAAAGATGTCCTCATGGATCTTCTCATCAGAAAGAGATGTGACCATCAGTCCGCAGTCCTCAGCGGGAACATAGACTACGCAGAGTCCTTCCTTTATGCCGCTGGCCTTTACTGCCTCTTTAACCTCGTCGGTGATGCCGAACAGTCCGGCTTTTCCTGTTGATATCTTCTTAGTGATCATCAGTCTACCACCTCGATATTGCTTGTGCTGATCGTCGTTCCGATCGGTGTGTTGTTCTGCGGCGCATCCGGTTTTCTGAAGTAAACCTCATCGCAGAAGTCCGCAATGTAGTCTGCTACGAGTGAACCGGGGATGTAATTGAGCATTGGGGAAAGGAATGCGAATCCTTCGGGTGCTTTCGGTACTTCGCAGTAATCCACGCCCTCATCGGTGATCCCGAACTCTTCGATCGGGCAGTCTGCCGTAACGAATGTCGGACGCGCGACGTTTCTCGCCTGATGGACCGTCTCACAGACTCTGGATCTGTCCGGAGCATCCTTCTCGGCTACGACTATCGTTCCGATATATCTAGAATCATGCGCGAAGTAGTTGACATGGCACCAGTCCTCGGAGTCCATCGTCGGGCACATGAGACCTGCGCACTCCACGAATTTTGCTCCGATAAAGTATGCCGTTGCCCAGTTGACGTCGTCGCCGATACTCTCGAACTTGTCGAGATCCTTCCACTTGGTGGCGACATCGAGAGCGATCTTGTCCATATAGTCAAACTTCTCTTCGTATGCCTTTGTGAACTCTCTTATGGCATCGAACAGCTTATCGACGGAACCTTCGGGAGAGAGTCCCTTTGCCTCGCCCATATATGCCGCGAGCGCAAAGAGTCCCATGAGGGAAGCGTAGTAGTTTCTGAGTCCCGGAGTGGAGAAATCCGTTGCGGGAGTTCCCACTATGATGTTGTATTTGGCCTCCTGGGCCGCAAGAGACTCGGGTCTGTTTGTGACTACGAGAGTGTGGCATCCCTTTGCGTTTGCGCGCTTCAGAGCTTCCGTGACTCTCTTCGGTCCGCCCGATGCGCTGACCGCAACAACAAGTGTTGCTGCCGCATATTTCGGATCAAAGGGATAATTTCTTGCTACATCTATGCAGCGCTCGCAGGAGAAGTGATTTCCGAACGCGCTGACATAGTGCTTGAAAGCCGGAACCGCGATTATGCCTGCAAGATAGGAGTCTCCGCATCCTGTGATGATGACGCGGCGGATATTCTTGAGAACATCCTTCGGGATCGTGTTCTCAAGTCCCTTCTTTACACCTGCTATCTGGGTCTCGCAGAGGTCCGGGATACTGAAACACTGGCGTTTCAGAGAATGTAATCTGGCTTCTTTATCCATAGTTTCTGTCCTTTCTCTTTAGCCCTCGATGACGCTGACATAGAATGCGCGCGGACGCGGGCCGTCGTATTCTGCGAAGACAATAGCCTGACCGTCGCCGATCGCGAGTTTTCCGTCTTCGACTATAAAGGATATCTGTGAGTTGGTCAGCGCCGTCTTGACGTGACCTCCTGCATCGGATGCAGTCTCACGGTGTTTGAAATCCACTCTTGTCGGGACCATGCGCTCGATAGCCGCCATAACGTCCCTGCGGCTCGCTTCGTCCTTTGCGCATACTACGAGTCCTGCCGTTGAGTGAAGCATGGAAACATGAAGTATTCCGTTCTTCACCCCGCTCTTCGCGAGTTCTTCCCTGACGTCGGCAGTGATGTCATGCATGCCCATATAAACTGTATTTACAGATCTTTTTGCAAGATACATCTCTCTGCCTCCTTATGCCTTCTCAACGATCTCGACCTGGAACGTGCGCTTGCGCGGCCCGTCGAATTCCATAAATACCAGTCCCTGGCTTGAACCAAGGATGAGTTTGCCCTCGTGGATGATGAGCGCTTTGGATGTTCCCATCATCGCGGACTTTACTCTTCCCGATGCATCATGCGGTGATTCCTGGTTCTTGTAGCTTACTCTGTTCGGGATATTGCGGCCGATCTCATCGAGGAGATCATAGAGTCCGCGCTTGTCCCAGAATGATGTGATGCAGAGTCCGCATGTGCCCTCCGGAACAGTGACTATGCAGAGTCCTTCTTTGACTCCGCTTTCCTTGACTATCTCATTGACTTCCGCCGTGATGGACGGCACTCCGTTGAGCTCTGTCTCTATTTCTCTTGTATATAACATTGTGCTGCTCCTTCCGGCTTAAACATGGATCTGCACTTCTGAAGTACCGATCGTCATGGCACCCTTCCGGGAGTGCAGGCTCTCCATGTCGAATTCCTTCGTCATCGGATCGTACTGGACGAAATTCTTTCTTCCGCCGAGTGTGGCGCAGTAACCCGCCAGAAGCGCATCCGGGATGTATTCCATCATAGGTGTTACCCACTCGTAACCCTCCGGTGCCTTCGGGATGCGGCATACTACCGCTCCTTCCGGGAACTCCGCATCGGAGTTTGTGACCACGAGAGTCGGGCGACCGATATGTACTGCGGAATTGATCGTCTCGATCGTTCTTGAAAGAGACGGGGAATCCTTGTCGATATGGAATATTGTTCCGATAGTCTCAGGATCCTTGCACAGATAGTCGATATGGCACCAGTCTTCCGGATCGTCATAGTTGCAGAGCGTTCCGCAGCTCTCATAGAACTTCTCGAGTCCGAAGATCGTTGAGTAAAGCTGTGTCTCTACGCCGAGGAAGTCGAATTTCTCGAATCTGCACCATGTCTTTGCGAGATCGAACATCTGCTCGTCGATGTCGTCGAATACGGGCTTCCAGGACTCTACATAGTCCTTGATAGCCTTCTTGAATTCTTCTTTGGCTGTCGGAGGGAGGAGTCCTCTGACATGACCGAATCTGCAGGAGACCGCTGCAAGCGCCGTAAGGGATGCAAAGTATGATCTGATGTTCGGATGCGGCATCTTGTCATATGGGAATGCCGGCGTCTCTACGTCAAATACCTTCTTTGCGATCTTTGCGCATCTTGATTCGGGATTGTTGGTGATAAGCATCGAACATGCTCCGAGCGCGTTAGCCTTCTCAAGAACTTCCGCGACTCTCGCCGTGCCGCCGCCTACGCTGATCCCGATGATGAGGGGGCTGTTCGGCTCTCCGATACCTATATCTCCCTTTGTAACAAAGCGTGAGAACTGGATCGGATTGTATACCTGGACGCTCATTGCGTCGCAGTACTTTTCCATGACCGGTAGCATTGCTCCGCCTGCCACCCATGAATCTCCCGCACCAGTGACGATGATCTTGCGGACGTCAAAGATCTCTGCTATGGACATGAGATTTTTGAGTTTCTCGCTGTCAAAACAGCGCTCCGTTGTGACATCGACCTGTTCAAAAAGACTCAGGACTTCTTCGCGGATCGGACTTGTGAATTTGTTTTTATCCACTTCTGAATCCTCCTAAAAGATTTCTGACATGTATCTTGAAAAACCGCTTCCGGCACAAGGCCATAATGCAGTAATGTTAACATGTAATACCAATATACCCCACCCTAAAATAGTGGTCAATGAACCTTAAGACAGGGTATCCAAATTCTAACTTTTTACCAAAATCGCCATTGTTTTTTGTAACTCGGCAGCTCCCGATCGTAACTGTATTTTGGAATCGCCAGGTTATTCTTTGCATATCCGATTCCGTATTTTAGGAAAAAAACTCCCCGAAACATCTGTTCGGAGAGTTGACCGTCTGATGGTCCTTATTGCCGGCCGCAGATCAGCCTTCCGCTGTCCGACATTTTCTGAATGCAAAGAATTTTTCTATTATCTCTGCCAGTGTACATGATTCATTTTCTGTAATACCGATGAGTCTGTGATCTTTGTCACTGATCCTTGCAGTCATTTCATCTATTTCTGTTCTGAGACCGTCGCCCGGATATGGGACATAGTATTTCTGAGTGCCTTCTCCCGCAACGTATACCTCGATCGTTTCCGTATGCCACCACGGAGGGCTGACCTTTATATATCCCTTCGTGCCGGTGAGGATGAGCGTTCCCTCCGCCTCACCTCCGAGGCCTGTCTTTGAGAGGCCGAGGGCTTTTCCGTTCGAGAAGTAAGCCTTTGTGTACAGATCTATTCCGTTATCTGTAAAAAGGCTTTCAAAACGATACTTGAGTCCGTCTGTACCGAGGAACCTCACTATGGGAAGAAGTGTGTACGATGATAGTTCGGGGAACGAACCGCCGTTTTCCGTATCCTTCCATATTTTGCTGGTTTCAGGAGCACCTCTCACAAAACTCGAATCGACATCTATTATCTCTCCAACGACACCGCTGGCTGCAAGTTCGCACAGTCTGAGGAAACCTGGGCAATAGGATGTTTTGATCGCTTCCATGAGAACAAGATCTCTTTCCTTTGCGATCAAAAACAATTCTTCCGCCTCTTCCTTCCTGAAGGTCATCGGTTTCTCACACAGGACGTTTCTGCCCGCCAGAAGCGCTTTTTTCGCGTACCCGTAGTGCGTTTCGTGCGGGGACGCGATATACACTATATCTGCGTTATCCAGCATTGCGCCGATGTCATCCGAAGGGGTCCCGATGCCGTGTTCTCTGCAGAACCTCTCGGCGCTCGAGATCCTCGGATTATATATGTAAGTGACCGTTATCTCTTCCTTTGCAAAGGGAACTTCCTTAATAAATCTGCCGGCTATGTTCCCGGACCCTACGATCCCTACTCTGAATCCGCTCATAATTCTTTTCTCCGGATATTCACTGTCATTCCGTCTCTATCAAAAAGACCTGCTTTTGCGTTCCGTCATTGGAATCATCATACTCATTCATATATATTCTGAAATTTCCCGCATGATCCAGTCCGACTGCAGTCTGTGCGTGGCATACTTCTCCCGGCTGCAGTGTAGCGGGATAGCTGTCGACTCCTACGGGATACGAGTATCCCATCAGCCCCGTGGAATCCACAATGCATCCGTCGAGATACAGATACAGCCCGTAATTGTCCTTATACCCTATGTTCTCGTATGTGTAATCGATTATATATACCTTCTCGGGGTTAAGCTCGCTGTAATTGTTTCTTTCAGTCGTTTCGGTGACCGCATTGATGGTGAGATTCCACTGCCCGTCGACAGTCCAGGTCTCTCCGACTTTGAGCGGCTCGTCATTGATCTCTATTTTGGGGATGTCGACCTCAGATCTCGGGGAATCGGGATCTGCGATAAATCTCGCTCTGTAGGCGGTCCCGTCCGAACCGTATTCCAGCACATCGAAAGTCACCGGTCCGCGCTCTGATACGGCAATAAAGTTCTGGGCATAGCAGGTAGCTCCGACAGGTGTGGTTTTCGGGAAATATGCGGTATTCCCCGAATAATACTTTGTTTCCATGCCTTTAGCATCTGTTCCGGAATAGTCGAGGTAGAAATAGATGCCGTTTGAATTGTCGCGCTCATATCCGAGATTCGTATACTGATAGTCCACTTCGTATACTATGTCCGGATCCCAGTCCTCAAATTCGCTCCGGTACTCAGTTTCCTTGATATCCACGATCGTGAGCATCCACTGGCCTTCAACGGTCCATGTTTCTCCGACAGTGTATGTGGGGATGTCTCCCGCCGCAGGCTTCTTACTTGGCGTAAACGGTGCGATCTGCATACCTCTGCTTCCGAGGACCCACGCCCCTGCTATAGCAGCTATGCCGAGTATTATGCCTATAGCCGGTACGATAACTTTCTGCTGCTTTGTGAACAGGATTATGAACGCCAGAATGCTGACTGCAAAAAGTACTATTCCGGATAAAATAAGGATCGTTACTTGCATAATGAACTCCAGTTTTGTTTCTCTGTTTCTCACAGCCGGATGACCAGACGGTCTGTGTTTCCGGTTCTGATAAATAGTATATCTTCACTTTGCAAAAACTGATATATCTATTCCGTTTTTCAACACACAAAATGAATCCGGTCGGGCATCTTCAGAATGCCGGTTCCGGATCTTATTAATTACTGATATATCTTCCTGTTTGCATCCGTAACAGTTTCAACGTCTGCGGAAACCGCTATGAAACGGCTTTGTCTAATTATGGTCTCCCATTCCGGCCTTTATTGTGCTGGAGCTGATCTCCGGAGTCCTGGGAAGGTATACGACCTCGACACCGAGCTCCGAAAGGAAATCAAATTTACCCTTCCAGTCATCACCCATCACAAATATATCCGCATTATACTTCACAATATCTTCGGCTTTCTGTTCCCACGTCGTTTCTGGGATGACAAGATCCACGCTTTTTAACTCGCAAAGGAGCTCTTTTCGCTGTTCATATGGAATATATGTGTGTTTCCCTTTTTCTTTTTCATTGAATTCATCTGTAGAGAGACCTACTATCAGTCTGTCGCCCAAAGCTCTTGCTCTTTTCAGAAGCAGAACGTGACCGTAGTGCAAAAGGTCAAATGTACCGTATGTAATCACCGTTTTCATCGTTTTTCCATTGTTCCCTTACAATACTCTTCTATATCTTTATCTCAATTATACATCGAGTTTATCCGACTCATCCCAATATATACAATGAGGTCTGTGGCAGCACAGACCTCTTCATTACTACTTTTGATTTTATTTGCTCTTTTCAATTCTTTCCGAGAAATATGCGATGGTTTTGCAAAGCCCCTCTTCAAGATTTATAGCAGGCTTCCAGCCGAGCTTTTCAAATGCAACGGATATGTCCGGTCTCCGCCTTACTGGGTCGTCTTCGGGTATTTCCCCGAACACCTTCTCTGATCCCGATCCGGTCAGTTTTTTTATTGTATCGGCAAACTGGATCACGGTCACTTCTTCCGGATTACCTATATTTACAGGTCCAATGAAGGAATCGTTTGCCATCATGGCCATAAGTCCTCTGACCGTATCGTCCACATAGCAGAAGCTTCTTGTCTGAGACCCGTCGCCATTGATCGTCATCGGTTCTTCTTTCAATGCCTGAAGGACGAGGTTGGATATTACTCTGCCGTCATCTTCCTTCATCTTCGGACCGTACGTGTTGAAGATCCTGACTACCCGTATATCGGTTCCGTTCTGTCTGGCATGATCAAAGAAAAGCGTTTCGGAAATTCGTTTTCCCTCATCGTAACACGATCTGATGCCATCCGGGTTTACGTTGCCCCAATATGTCTCTTTCTGCGGGTGTTCCAGAGGATCTCCGTACACCTCACTTGTGCTGGTCAACAGAATCCTGGCATTATTTGCTTTTGCCAGTTCCAGCATATTAAGAGATCCTATAAAACATGTCCTCGCGGTATATATCGGATCCTGCTGATAGTATGATGGGCTCGCAGGACATGCAAGATGGTATATCTCGTCAACAGGCTCTCCGGGTTCGAAGAACTCACATACGTCCTGTTCAATAAACCTGAAATCAGCATAGCATTCGAATGCCGCTACATTTTCTCTCATCCCGGAATACAGATTATCGACTCCGATAACTCTGTTGCCTGCTTCAAGAAGAGCAGCGCAGAGGTTGCTGCCTATGAAACCAGCCGCTCCGGTAACGAGTATTGTTTTTTGCCTGTCGGATCGTACCATCTGTCAGTATCTTCTCTCTTGTTGTTATTCTGTGATCACAGCACAGCTTATTCCATTGAATCCGTGCGCTGTTTGGCTTTTGCTCTGTTGGGCTTCGTTTTCAGAAGTTTGCCTATACGGATCAGCAATATTCCGCTCAGGATAAAGCAGACTGCATTGATCATGCCAAGGGGCTGAGTATAGAATTCAAACAGATTTCCGGCATACGGAACCGTGACCTTTATATCCCCCACATATCTTCCGTAGGGAACGGCCGTTTCCGTATCGCCGGCATCATCAGTAACTGTAATTATCCTGTCTCTCGGGTTGGTCCCGAGGACTGCTCCGCGTGAACATCCGCTTCCCGTGCGAAAGATTATCTCTTCGTCCTTCACAACGGATGAAGGATCCGAATAACTTGTAATGACCGCGCTTCGCGTCGGACTTTCCAGCGTATCATCCGAAACGGATGATACCTCATATCCGAACAGTCCGGGGACAAAAAACAGCGAGACCGTGATCAAAGCGAAGCAAAGCAGGCATATCCCCAATACCGTCATAATGCTTCCGAGCGGATAGCCTGCTTCTGTTTTGCTGTCTGTTATTTTCAATCTTCTTTTTTCTTCCTGAAGAACAGGAATGCCAGGAATCCGAGCATCGCTATGCCCAGCATCGACAGTCCGGCTATCAGGAAGCCTCTGTTGGACTTGTTTGTTCCTCCGGGAGTATTGGGTCCTGACGGTTCATCGGGCTTGGATATCTCCGGCGTGGAGGAATTGTTGCCCGGGTTCGCAGTAGGAACATCGAGGTTTCCGATGTCCTGCGTCTGGTTGTTATCCTGACCGCCCTGGTTACCCTGATTACCCTGGTTGCCCTGATTGCCCTGGTTATTGCCCGGCTCTACACGGATACCGCCCTGTGCTCCTCCGGCAGCGCCTGCTCCGCCGCCCTGTTCGATTATCACGATCTCCTCCCCGGTTCCGGCTGCTGCAGCCTCATTCGCCAGATAAGTGAATGTGAATACGTTTTCGGAGTCATCCTCACTCAATGTCTTTGTGAGGTTGTAATAATCAGGTATGTAGCCTTCTATGTACAGATATGCTACAACAGGCTTGTCTCCCACGTTACCGTAGTACTCAACGGGATCGGCAAGTTCCTTTCCATCGACATCAACAAATTTAACGGTGTACTTCGTAACATCTCCCAATATACCGTATGCGACCACATAGTCGGCATCCTTTGTAACTTCAAAGGAAGTGAGACCTACAGTGTTATTGTCTTTGCCGCTCTCTCTGATGCCTTTGACATAGTACTTGCTGTTGTCAGCCACCGTGACCGCATCGGGATCGAAAGTAACCCTGTCACCGTAGCTCAGGTCAGTGAATTCGATGACTGTTTCGCCCCCGGAGAATTCTCCCTGGGCGCCGGCATAGAACCGTACCGTATACTTGTAATCATCTGCCGCAACGGAAGGGAAAAGGCAGGTGCAGAGAAGAATGACTGAAAGAAGGATACCCAAATACTTTTTCATCAATATCTCTCCTCCGCTCTTCTCTTTGATCTCAGCAGTACGGCTATTACCATCAGGACCAGTCCGGAACCGGTCATCGCGACATAGTACGGAGTAAGGTTGGTCTCGTCTCCCGTTCTGACTATTCTGTATGTCGTGGTCGGCGATGCCGTCTTTATCTCAACCGCAAAATTAAGTGCCAGATCAGCAAGGGTCGTCTGGTAATCGTTGCCCTGCGTTTCGCCGTCCAGAGATACCTTCAGAACAACTTTTCCCGAATCGCCGTTGGAATATTCGCCGAGCCAGAAATAGTCATCCAGAGCATCAGTTGCCTGGTGAAGTCCTACTCCGGCGGGAGATTTTCCCTCGCCGCCGACATTGTCGCTTGAGAAAAGGATATTCTCGCTGCCGTCTTTGTCGTAATAGATAAGGCTGTATGTGTATCCGCCTCCGGATGTGGCCTTGTTGCTGCTGCGGTCCTCCAGTGAGTAGAGGATCGAGTTTTCCATATACCAGTCTGTCTTTTCGCTGCTCTCGCTGCTTATCGATACCTGGAAAGTCGCGGAATCTCCGGGTTCCATCCCTGAGATCGTCTCGGTGATATCACCGTCACCGAAGTCGGAAACGAGTTTGTTTTCCGAAGTACAGGTCACTTTCCAGTCTCCGCCGCTGAGGTCATCTCCGAAAACCGGAGCCGCGACCGCAGTGATGATAAGCGCTATGGAAATAATAGATATCAGTGCTTTTTTCAACTTTATCTACCTCCGATCAACCGGCAAGCGAAAGAACGCCGTCTTCGATGGTGACTTTGCAGCCCCATGCGCTGAGGATCGCGTCCTCCGCACTGTGAGTCTGCACGGCATCCGCTTCCGCTTCTATCACAAAGCTTATACCGTCATAGTCATATATTCTGGTTCTGGTTATATATTCTCCGTCCCTTGTGACGGTTTCCGTGACTTTCGTTGCGATTATATCGTCGATCTTGAGCGTATCGGAAAGAACGTCCGTATCTTCTCCGGGAGCCAACGCCTTTTTATAGTAGAGAACGGTTCTCTCGGAAGTGGAAGAATCATCATCAATGATCCAGTTGTCTCCGGTAATGATATTCAGCTCGATCGGATCGGTAGGTCTCCCGGTCAGTTTATTTCCTTTGCCGTCGACCCAGTATCTGTAGATCTTGATCCTGACATACTCGTCGATATTGCCGCTGTTCCTGACTGCGAGCGCTTCGGGATACTTGACGCCCAGTTCCAGCATCTCGTCGTCGGCGAGCATGCCGGAGAGAAGAGTACCTCCTGTGGTCACCCATGTTCCGTCGCCTGCTGCGCTGTAGTCTCTGGAAGAGATCACCTCTTCGTTCTCAATCAGACTCACTCCTATGCGCTTCATCTCGACTCTCGATACATATGTATCGGAATATGTCAGAGCAGCAAGAGTGCCTCCTATGCCTCCGGCCAGGAACAATGCCGCCGCGATGACGAACAGTACCGTCGTAAACACCGGAGATCTGAGGAAAGACTTCGTTTTATTCATGTACAATTTCCTCCTCAGTTATATCGAGAACTTCATTCCAGTCGGCATATGGTGTCCCGTCCTCGCGGTACTTTGCCGCGGTGGACTCATATATAACCACTACATTGAATGTGTCGCCCTCTTCGGGATCCTCCGGTACTGATACCATGATGACCTTAAGTACGGAGGTGTCCCCGCCCGGGGCTACAGGATCGGCAAAGTAATAGAAATCATCTTCGCCGGGATTCCATTTCCCGTCATAATCGGAATATGAGATCTCAACGGAGGAATCCGAGAACGCTTTTGCTCTAACATATACATACTGACCGGATTTCTCATCGTTATGTATCGTCAGGGACTTTGCAAAATCATCATATTCTTCCGAGATCCGCGTCGCATAGCCCAGGTGGATCGTCTGGCTTCCTTTAGCTGCCGTGTATGTGGTGAAATATGCAATGCTTGTTCCGACAGCAAGGGCAGCGATCAGCGCGAAGGATATGATCATTATCAGTAATCGTTTATTATCTGTTTTCATATATCCGTTCCTACCTTTTTATCCCTGATTCCAAACCCATTCGCCGTCGATATAAGTGAATCTGTTTATGATCCCGGAACCGTTGGAAGCGTCTGGGGTACGTCCGTTAAAAAATTCAACTTCTGCGGTCGGCACTTCATCTGCTGCAGGAGTATCCTGAGTCTCAGGCACATCGGAAGTCCCGGTTTCATCATTTTCCGTCAGTTCCGGCGGCAGGATAACCGTTTCCACTGTTTTCTCCGAAAGACGCTCATAATCCGCTCCATCATATATTTCCGTGACCTTCACTGTTTCGCCGAGCGGAATACCCGATATACGGATGGTGTCCGATCCGGCTGCAGAGAACGTGATGCCCTCAACCTTCTGGACCTTTCCGCCCCATTCGACCGAAAACGTAAACAGTACAGTCTGACCTTCGAGGTAATCAGTCAAATACTTGTTTATGATGAGATCTCCGAGTTTGTCCTCTACCTCATACTTGAGTTCGATATCGACCTCTGTCTCATCATTTGCTATAAGCAGAATCGGAGAGAATCTGTATATGTCCAGAGGGGCGTCGATCACTGTCGCCGTTTTTCCGTCGATCTCCTCCGTCAAGAGTTCGCCGCCGTCACCGGCAACAAGCAGATATACGGCCTTCGTCTCAAAGTTTCCGAGCGAATAATCAGGTCCTGCTATGACCTCGTGTTCCGGCAGATTTTCCGCCTCCAGAATAATGCCCAGTGCTTCTTCTGCAAATACTTCGCCCTCGGTGTCGGTTCCGGATTTCATCCCTGAAAAACTCTCTGTAAACTCCAGTTCCCCGTCAACGATATCTGCGACCTTATATACGCTCATCTCCATACCTATGGAATTGAGCTCGGTTTTCGTATCTTCAGGAACCGTGAGTTTTATAGTCAACAGGGGTGTCTCGACTGCCTGAGCGTAAATACATACAGCAAGCAGCATAATCAGCATTATCGCAACTATGCGTTTCTTCATATGCCCCCTCCTTTTTTGTAATTTACAATATATATGATTCATTTAATTATACACAAAAATAATGTATAAATCACTATGTGATTTTTGTCAAATTAGCTTAATATAAAACTCCTGCTATATCACGCAATTTTTGCCTGTTTATCGGTTATCAGACCTTTTTCTTTTCAATAATATCAGCCACAGCGTAAGTATAACCGTAACAACCGGAGCGATGAAATAATACCAGTATATTCCGCCGGGTATTCCAGTCTCTTCAGCGTTGCCGTTTTCCCAGTTTCTGACACCGCTGACAAGCAGACGGTGTGTGTTGATCCCGTAAGGCGTACATGTCATGAGCGTGCATCTGTCTTCTCCCTCCTTGATCTGGATCAACGAGCTTACTTCTTCGGGCAGAACGGTCTGTATATCATCTATCCTGTACACAAGGACTTCCGTTCCTATCGTCAAAGTAAACGAATCGCCTATTTCCAGCTTGTCGAGGTCGGTGAACAGTCTGGCGCTGGGGAGTCCTCTGTGTCCTGAAAGCATTGAGTGCGATCCGTATCCCTCGGCTATATCTTCGGGGGTCATCCCCACCGGCAGGCTGGTGCCCTCAACGTGTCCTATATTTTTCTGCAGGATCTCCGCGTCCGCATCGTGATATATGGGCAGTCTCACCCCGATCTTTCCGATCTCTATATATCCCATCATCCCGCCTGAGAGCATATTGAGTCTGCTCATGTATTCTGTCATGTCATCATCTGACATTTCCCTGATGATGCCTCTTGAGAACAGTTCTCGGTTGTATGCCCTTGCGTCCTCTATGATCTTCTCATATTCCGAGTCTTCTATCGCTCCGACATTTTCGGAATACCTGCTTATATCTTTACTGTGGCTCGCGTTTATGAAGAATTCTGACAGCGTCGGCAGCAGCATGATAACTATCCCCAGAGCGACCAGAAGGATGGCAACCGCTCCGATGATGCGCCGCTTCGCAATACTCCTGTTATTCTCTTTTTTCTGTCCTGATTCAGTCATTGCTGTCTGTCATCTCTTCTTTCTTTAAATGAGACGGCGTACGGTCCCATGTTGCGGGATATTTGAGATAATCTCCGTACATTCTCCTGAGAAAACTGTCTGGATCTGCCGGAAGAAGTATTTTCCCCACTTCCGTTTCCCTTTCCACACCTTCTCCGAACCACTCTTTTCTGAACAGCATCGGAATGCAGAGATAGTATCCGTTCGACTGGAAGACTTCTTCCGACCCGCCTTTGCGCGTTTGGGTCAGTCTGTCATATCTCTTAAGAAGGTCTTTGAGGTCAATTCTTCTTCCGACCCACATCGCTGCCTTGATCAGCAGTTTTTTGATTCCTCCGTAGTAGGAGTATTTACCGAGATCCAACACATCTCCCCTGTGCGCGGAACAAAGCAGATACAGCAGTTTTATCCTCGTCGTCCTTATTTTCTGTCTGAAGTGCGAACTGAATGCATCGTCCAGAATGTATATGTCGATGACCTGATGTCCGCGCAGATCCTGTCTGCCTCTGTCCCCCAGTTTCTCAAAACTGTTCCCGCCGGACGTTTCGCCCATATATACGAATCTCGTCATAAAGTCCACAAACACGTCATCTTCGTATTTGTCTTTTGTTATCCACTCGAACGGCGAGCCCTTGGGCCAGATGTCATCCGCCCTTGAGTTCAGGATCTCGTAATCTGCCCTTGTCATTGCAAAGTCCAGATCATCATCCCACGGGAGAAGATCCCCGTCTCTCATTTCGCCTATCAGTCCGCCGCAGATGAGATATGCCCTGACTCCGAGATCCCGGCAGACTCTCATGAACTCACCTACCATGACCGCCTGCTGCCTTCGGACCTCGGCCATATATGCCGCGATCCCCTCTCCGCAGTCGTGTATATCTAGAACTATCCTCTGTTCTCCGGACTCCGCAAGCACAGTACTGAATATTGTGCATCCGAGACATTTTATCTCCAGTGTGGGACTCTTCTCTGCAAGAATATCCGGAACATACATCCTGAGCTCTATCCCCTTGGCGTGGAGCCCCGGATATTTCAGATATACGCTGCTGTAGTATTCGGTCCAGAGATTCCGGTCTCTGTCCCTGTACAATCCGTATGCAATCAGAGGATCCGGTTCCCCTGAAAAAGGGGAGTAGATGCTCGCATACGCATACCCGTCATTCTCGGGATGAAGTGCTCCTGGTTCCTCATTCGGAGCTCCGAGATACAGTATCCTGCAGCATACCGTCCTCAGATCGTCTTCCGGGACAAGCCCCATCCGTCTTGCTCTTACGGCTCTCGAACACAGTATCTCCAGTCTGACTCCGCCGATATCATGAAGCTTTGCCAGCAGCTCGTTTTTCACTGATACACTCATTTGGCGGCCAGCTCCTCTCTCAGCATGGTGGAACTCACGGAATCGGTGTATGGGAAGAATTCTATCCCTGCTCCAAGCTTATTGAGCTCATCCGCTTCCGTTTTCCAGTACTCGTTATCCTTATAGTCATCTCCCGAGAAGAAACAGTCATACGGAGTCCTGTACCATTCCGCTATTTTGGAGACGTAATCTCCTTCTATCAGGAAAGCCTCATCGACATATTTATTCCTTCTGACTTTTTCAAGACGTATATTCTCGTCTTCGGCGGGAGTCACACCCTTGTACAGTTTTACAAGCCTGTCCGGCATAACTCCGACCCTCAGGAACCCGCATCTTTCCTTTGCTCTTCTGAACAGATTCTCGTGACCGTAATGGAGAAGATCGAATGTCCCTATCACAAGTCCTTTTCTGTAAGGCAGGTTTCCCCATGCCCATGTGTAGACCTGACTGAACAGCTCTCTGTTTCGGTTGGAGCCCGTGAAAGCATTCTCTCTCGCAACATATTCTTCCATATGCCCGAGAGCATGGTATCTCTCCATCATGTCATTTTTCTGCATGACAGCCTCCGCTTCCGGAATATGCAGCCAGGTATATGTTATCGCCCTGAACATTATGTAACTCAGCGGACAGTTATCCACGGTGAATTCCTGATCGTACCAGACGATCTTCTGCCCGTCATAAAATGCGTTGTAGGGAATAAGGTCGATGAATCCCTTTTTCAGCAGCGGGTCGCCGTCCGCGCTCTGTCCTATGCAGTCGGAGGAGCGCAGTATGTCCCTCCTGATCAGGTCAAAAATATCCGTTACCGCGTCTGCGCCCGAAGACAGGGCATCACGGATTACTTCCATCAGAGGTCTCTCATTGACAAGAGGCATATTTATCTGTTCGTCTTCAAATCTCTGGGGAATTATCCTGAGTCCTCTTGCGTACAGTTCTTCCATATTTAGGAAAAGCTGCTTCAGTGTTCCTAGACTCTCCTCATAAAGAGCGCTCTTAGTGACTGAGCCATCGGAACGGAATACCGTCATGAATGAATGATCCCTCTCCCTGTCGGATGAAAGGACCGCCCCGGTGACACGCGGAGCCGGGCATTCCGGCTCACGCTTCATACACTCGATAAATATGCAGTTTGCTCTTGCTGCCAACTGACGACCTTCGATAAGAACGTCGTACTCTTCAAATTCCTTTTTAGCATATTTTGAACAGCCGTATCCATAGGGGTCATATGTGATTATTCTGTCGCGGATACTGTTCTCCGGCATCCAATCATCGCTTACGATCATCTGCGTAAATCCGAGATCGGGCAGAGGATATCTGCTCATAAAATAGCTGAATCCGCAGGCTTCCAGAATGTTCCTCATCTCGACTTCCGTATACAGGGATATCCCGTTCCGTACATTCCCGCGCGCATCGACATATCTGTCTTCTTCGCCGCACATGTACTTTATGCCGTTCCTGTTCCTTATTCCCAGCAGCAGCCTGCCTTCATCGGCAAGCATGCCGCATACCTTCTCAAGTGCAGCTCGGATATCTCCCTTATACAGTTCCGCGAAATCAACCGCAACTATGAGGTCAAAGCGGTATGGCGGATCGAAACCGTCCACATTTCCGTTAACGACCGTGAGATTGCTTCTCCCCGAGAAGCGATTTCGAACGTTATCGCATGCGACCGGATCGGAATCGAGCGCGTATACTTCTTCTGCTCTGTCACACAGGAGACCAGTCAGTGCTCCGCTTCCGCAGCCCAACTCCAGGACTCTTGCGTTTTCGGGGAAATCGTACCAGTAAAGAGCGGCATGGCGAAGAGAAGAGAGATTTTCGAATATGTCCCAGTCGGTCACATTTCTGATCTCACTGTCATATCTCTCTTTGCCGTTGCGGATATATCCTGCGCATTTTCTGTTGGCTTCTGCCGTCGTCATCTTATCTCTAGTCCGCTCCAGTCGTCATACCGGTTTTTGGTCTTGCTGCTCCCCACAGACATCATATACAAGGTGCATACCATGTCCGCCGAAACTGTTCCGCATTCTGAAATATCTCCTATTCCGTCCCCCATGGTTTTCAGGAACCGCATGAAGAATTTCATTATCTCTCCGTGTACCTTATCCATCTCATCGATCTCTTCGCGGGATCTGTTCTCATCCTCAAAGACAGGTCCGCCGTCATCCGAAAAACTCCGGAGGGACGGTTCGGGAGAACTGAGATATCTCTCCGCTTCTATATACCTGCTCAGGAAATCTCTCTCCGCCAGGGTCTCTCCGTTCACAAATGGGATGATCTCACAGCGGTCCGTTCCCGGGACATTGTTTCTCCCGCAGTACAGACCTGTCATACGGAAATCGGCATATTCCTCCAACAGTCTCTGACATGTTCCCGCTGCGACAAAATCTATCAAAGCGCATCTGCTGCCCGCTTCTATACCGGCATTCCGGAAATACCGTATATTGTTCTCCCTGTATCTTTTCGCAGCCGTTCCGGGATCTTCCCCCACGGCAAGTCCGCATATCCGTTCCCGGATCTCCGTTTCGGTAAGCCTGTCCCTGAACATCCCGGCATATCCGGATACTCCGTCCCTATCCTGACACGCCATGAAGGCAGCACGCCTTGATGTGTAGAAGTATACGGAATCCGGAAGAGAGACCGTTTCTGCCAGCAGATCGTACAACTGCTTCACTATATACCCGTCTCTTGACACGAACAGCGCTTTATCCATGTCGGATCCGGTCAGCATTTCCGCGATCCACAGTACCCATCCCGTAAGAAGAGGAGCAAGCGCATCCCGGCCGTATATTGCGGGATCACCGTCCTGACCGGCTGCAAAAGGATCCGCGTATTTCGCCATGCACCATGTTCCGAAGATTGCAGCTCTTAAGATGTGCCCTACGGAGTCAGTACCGGGATCCGGCGGAAAACGCTCTTTAAGGTCTTTGTCGACCATGTCATATATTGAGGGTATCGGCAGGCTGTTCATGCCGCTTCTTCTGGCGGGCAAGATATCTCTTTCCATCGAATCTCCCAGATGCAGGACCCTCACGGGAGCAATTCCCATCTTCATGGCGGATATATCGAGAAGTCCGCCTTCCTTATCGGCACCGACATCAGAAGACACGAAAACACCGTCAAGCCCTGTACATCCGCAGGACTCAAGGATCTCCTCTATTGAAGCGGTATCGAGATACATATCCGATACCACCGCTGTCTTCTTGCCCCGGGATCTTGCGTATTCGACAAGCTCCATCACCGGTCTTCTTAGCTCAAGACATCTCTTTTCAGTCTCAAGTTCTTCTCTCAGCAGTTCTTTGACCGATGACTTATCCAGCCCGGTGTTTCCGGTTATATAGTCCGTCATCTCGGAAGCTTTTCCGCAGATATGTTCAGCCTTTATTCTGGCTGTGTAATACCTATGCGCCGCATCCGCATCGATTACTCCGTTCCGAATGCTCCGGTCCAGTGCCAGTTTTACTATGTCTGACGGATCAGGCAACGCTCGCATAACAAGTGTGTCAAACAGATCAACCGTCAGCATATCGCAGGCATCTATTGCTCTCAGATATTCGTCCTTTGCGAGTCCCTGTCCGTCTGAAGCGTTCCTGTATCCGCAGCTGTAATCAAGAAGCGTCTCCCTGCTGTAGGGCACTGTGAGTCTTGAATCTATTCCGCATATCCTCGGAATAAGTCCGTCATTGAGAAGGATAGGTCCCGTGTGAAGTATCCTCTTCCCCGGAAACCTCTCCCGGAGATCCCTGAAAAAGTGCTGGCTGTGAGTATTTTCTATGTTGTGCTCTCTGAACTCCGCGATATCATGTTCGACCCCGTCAGAGACGAGGATCTTTTCTGCCTTTTCCGCCGGAATGTCGGAGTCCGTCAGCCATATAAGTTCTTTCCCCGACTCTCTCAGAATCCTTGTAAGTTCTCTGTACAGAGCCGCAACATGGATCTCACCCGGTGAAAAAATGTCGGCTATGATAAACGGATACGCTATCTGGAAGCTGATGATATCGTGATCCTTTGCGAGCTCCAGCCACTCGAAAAGGCCGATAAACCTCTGGGACTGCAGATCCTTATGCTGAGCCAGAAGATCGGTTCCGTACATATCGAGCAGAAGTATTCCTCTCCCGAAGCAGTCTTCCTCTATCTTCAGATATATCTCCTCCGCGGAATACATCTGAGCGGCGATGATCAGGATATCCGCATCTTCCCGCCCCAGGAACTCAGATACGGTGATGACTGTCTTTGAACAGAACTCGTCCGGATGAGAAGATCCGTCAGCGATCACGACATCCCTGAAACCGTAATCAGCGTCGAACCGCTCTATGAGACGTCTCGCATTCTCACCGAGACCATAGATATACATGCTCCTGCCCTTAAAGCGGCGGAAGCTGTCATCGAAATGTTCGATTCTGTAATCTGTTTCGGCCATCGGTCTCTGATTCGCTATTCTGAGTAGTATATGTGTTCGATCTCTCTTTTATCGAGTTCTTTTTCTATTTCATCCGCATATCCGCGGCTCACGGCTATGACCGCGATATCGCCGTTCTTAAGAGCATCTTTCTTCATCTCACTGACGGTACATACAGGCACGCCGAAAAGTGCCGGGGGATTGTTCTTTCTCTCGGTCACGATGAATCCCTTAACGATCCGCCCCGCCTGTGTCAGTCCGTGCCAGAGATTCCGGGCAATTATGCCGGCTCCGTAGATATAGATCCCTCTCTCTTTCGGGACTGCCGAAAGCACATGAGAGGCAAAGGAACGGTAATAGGCATTTCCCCGCTGGGAGTATTCAAAGAAGGCAAACAGATCTCTGCTTTGCTCCGTCCTGAACCAGGACGCCAGGTCTTCCCTGTCTCTGAAAAGCGCGTAGAGCCGTACAAGTTTCTCGTACAGCCTGCCTATGTTGGATTCGGCGGCTTCACTGCGGATGTCCCTCTTCCTGACGGTCTCTATCATATAGAAATAGTCCATAAAATAACCGTAAAAGTTGCGCGGCGCAGGAGGTTTAGTCATAACGGAGTCTTCCCTGTATCGCCTGATGAAATACTCTTTCGATATGCACATCGTCTTTTTCGCAGCGAGAATGGCTTCGAAGGAGAAAACCTCGTCTTCATGCTCCACTCCTTCGGGGAAACGGACAGCTTCTCTGTTGAGAAAATCCCTGTTCCAGAACTGGCGCTGGATATAGCACGTCCACTCTCCCTGTTCTATAAACGACTCAAACAGTTCGAGTCCGGTTACCGGATTATCTGGATAATTGCCTTTGCGCTTTGCGGGATAAGAGGCGTTCTTTTTTGCGAGTTCGGGGCTGTCGAATATGACCTGCGAATCGAAGAAAACTCCGTCAAGTTCTTTCTCTTCCGCAAATCTGTACAGTTCCTCCATTGCCGATGGGGTGATCATGTCATCCGAATCGAGCAGGTATATGTACTTGCCCTTTGCCGCATCAATACCCCTGTTCCTGCAGTATCCCTGCTGGCGGTTCTCGGGCTCGTGGATCACCGTGATCCTTTTATCCGTCTCCGCGTATTCATCGAGTATCTCGGGGCATCTGTCGGGTGAATGGTCATCTATACATATGATCTCTATCTCAGAAAGAGTCTGAGAGAGAACCGAATCAAGGCATGCGGGAAGATACTTCTCCACCCCGTATACCGGGATCACCACTGAAACGGCAATATTCTCAGCGTTGTCTCTCACCGGTCTTCCCTCCTTTGCGCTGATCATCGATCACCCTGCGCAGTTCAGCGCCTATCCGTCGATCGACGATATCATTGAGATGCGACGGTATGCATCCGTGCTCATAGTTTATGTCAGTCATATACGGGCCAAGTTCCGCGGCCCTCACAAAAATGATCCCGGGGCAGTGTTCTCTGGCATATTCGTAGTAGCCCTTCAATACGCTGTTTATCTCCCTTATTCTGCCTATACCGGGGAACTGTTCAGTCGAATCCAGATCCCCGTATTTTTCCGACAGATAGTTTTCTACTGCCACGATCTTTATTCCGGGCACTGTATCGGCTGCAGTCTCCGCAAACAGCCTGAATCCCTCTTCCCAGATCTCCCTGCACTTGCTGCTCCATCTCCTGATAAGTTCGGCATTTCCCGACTTTACCTGAGACAACAGATAATCTCTGAAATTTACAGTCTCGCCGTCAATGCTTATCTCGGCTTTATCTGCGGTTTCATTGAAAGTGATGTATCTCCCGCCGAGGAACACAAGATCGGATCTCTCTTCGATCAGATCGAAAAACAGATATTCGGGCCTTTTCTCCCTCAGGATCCTGAAAAGATCTCTTCCCTGTTCTCTTTCGAGCATCATTCTCCGGTAATTGTTCCTGTGCCTAACCTCGGGCTGACGATCTCCTCCCGGAAGCAGGGAAGCCATGCTCATAAAATTGAATCGGCAGTACGGATCGTGCAGTGTATCCGTATATACAAGCATCCTGTTGAGATCGTATCCGCCCCAGTTTATATATACAGGGTTAAACGCTTCGGGAAACAGCTTTCCCGAACACTTTCTGAGGTTTTCTGCCGTTTCCCTGTAATCGTCCGTGGATTTCCTGTGAAACTGCGTCGCAAGAATATCGCTGAGCCTGTAATTGACTATCCCCTCGAGCGCATCGGCAAAGCGGGAATATGCCCCGGTGCGTCTGAATTCGGAAACGAGATACTCCATCGCCTCTGTTCCGAGAGTATTGTTGGCGCTTCCGTCCTTTTTTGCGTAACCTGTTTCAATTAGAGAGCCCTCTCTGCCTGTCACATAGTGATACAGCGGCTTTCTTACATTGACTGTCTTATTGGCAAGTGCGAGCTCCAGTGAATACACCGCGGGAGATTCGAATGCGCAGTCCGGCATACTTATTCCGTTTTTCGTCCAGAGATCTCTCCTGAACATTGATTTGTACGGAGCAGTCGCCGCATACTTCATGTGTTCTTCCAGGGTATATGCCACACCCATTTTCCCGTAAGTCGTTCTGACTGCCGATCCGCCTGTTCTGAGGTTGTCCCTGAACAGGTCGCATTCCGCAAAATCCGCTCCGTTTCTCGTTGCCGCCGCGTAGAGTTCTCCCAGGTAACCGGGCTCGAGCCAGTCATCCGGGTCGACGAACGCGCAGTACATACCTGAGGCTTTGGCTACGCCCTCGTTTCTCGAAGCCGAGACCCCTCTGTTTTCTCTCGAGATATATCTCACATTTGGATAACGCGAGGAGATATCACGACATCTTTCCGGTGTATCGTCAGTGGATCCGTCATTGATGAGTATGACTTCAAAATCGCTGAATGTCTGCGTCATAAGAGAATCGAAACAGCGGTCGATAAATCCGCCAACATTGAATGCCGGCACGATAACACTGACTGACGGTCCCCCCTCAATGACCTTACTCTCCATTTCATCGCGCAGATCATTAAGGTGCTGCAGTTCCTCAGAAGTTATCCCGTGCGCTGTGAGCTCGCTTTCGGTCGCTCTCACGTTATCTCTTATTATCGTTTCGTATATGCCGCTGCTTTTTACTATTCTGGCCGGCACTTCTCTTATTCCCAGCAACACCGCGCAGGATAGTCTGTGAAGTCCGTCTATAAGCCTCATGTCCTCATCGATCAGGATCGGATACTCTCTGAGAAATCCGTTCCTCTTCATCGAATCCAGAAGCAGTGGAACTCTTGCGGCTCGCGATTTCGCTGTCCCTTTAGCGGAAAAGAGCATCATCCCCCTGAGGTAGAGATCCGATTCCCGACCTTCTGCTGCCGCTTTGACGGCCGCATATCTCAGTTCAAGCCACCGCTCGTCCCTCTTCTGGGAAAGAACGATCTCTTTTACCGGGATCATTGCTTCCGCGAAAACCGTTTCTCCGAAAGCAAGTTCGTGGATCACAGGATAGAGCCACAGAATATCCGCGTCTGTTCTCGATCTCACCGCGTCGATTATCCCGTCTCTTATGGATTCATGCCCCGTCACCGCAATTACCGAATCGGACAGCGATTCAGGGTCAGCATCGTCAAGACCGATGACCGGCTTTTCAAAGAATGAAGTATCGCTGATATGGCCGCTGACCATGCAGCATCTGAGATATCGGACATCCTCTCCCAAAGCTCTGCACACGACTTCCGCAGTATGACCCGTACCGAAGAGGATCATCTTCCCGCTCTTCAGCAGTTCCCAGAATTCTTCTGTTGTCGGTACCCTGTATCTCAAATCCGTTTCTCTTCTCTTATCTCTTCCCCGGCGAATTTCAGCGCCGTGACAGGATGCTGTTTCTTAATTCTCTCGCTCACAGGCGGATATTCCATGTAGTTGCCGAACTTCTCCGAGAGGTATTCATGACTGTCTCTGATCCCTTCGAACACATAGCCTTCAAACTCGACAGGCGCTGTATCCGAATACCATCTGCGGAGATATCCTCTCTCTTTCATTCCGGTCGGGAACATCAGTATCCTGACATATCTACTGCTCCCGAGCGCTTCGGATCTCCTCACCAGTCTGCGGTATGCATTTTTGACGTTCTCTTCGGGTATCTTTGACACCAGAGTGTAGAAAACCCTTTTGACAGCGGACTTTTCCGCTATGCGTCCCGCCTCGCTCCACAGCAACTTCCTCAGAAAGAAACAGTTTATGTCTGTCACCGTTCTTCCCAGCATGGAATCCGGGATGCCGTCCATCGGGAAAATATCTATGGATATCCCCTGTTCGTACGGCATATGCTCCTGGTGTTCCCTTCTGAATACGGTGTCTTTTCTTCTGAATTTCCCGTATCCCCACCTGTACCCCGGAGTAACTGCCTCATCCTGAAAGTAGTAGAGCGAATCTCTCTCCTCCGAAGCGCACACATCCCGGAATTTTACGTATTCCTCACGAAGCATTGCAATATCCGCATCATCGTCCCAGGGAATGAATCCTCCGTGTCTGACAGCACCCAGAAGAGTTCCTGCGATGATGCAGTACTTTATGCCGTGCTTTTTGCAGATCCGGTCGACTGCGATCAGAAGTTCGAGTTCGGTCAGCTGCACCTTCCTCAGTTCTTCATCCGTCAATGTCAACATCTCTGTTCTCTCCGGCTCCGATCCGCATGAATCTCAAAACGTCTGAATCATTTCTGAGGACCAGAATGTCAGCAAGCTCCTCCGATGCGGTTCCCGGGATCCTTCTGAATCTTCCGTCCGTCAGCGGTCTCGTTCCCTTGTGATCCTCCATTGAAGAACAGCCTATACCGACCACGGGTATCCCGTTTACGGTTTTGACGGTATCCGTATGGTCGTGACCGTGAACAATGCAGATCTTTCTTCCCGATCTTATCTCCCTTGCGGCAAGTTCCCTCAACGCATCGTTGTTTCTGATTTCTTCTCCCCACGCCGTAGCATCGCCTTCGGGGGATATGTGAGTGAATATTATGATCCTGGTATCATCCGGCGCTGTTCTGATCAGCTGCGCCAGCTTTTCGATCTGGTCATTGTCATAGCCGTACGGAACGCTGTTATCCGGATCATATGAATCAAGTGTTATCAGCCTTGTTCTGCAGCTTTCGATATCAAGGCAGTCCGAGTGTTCCGTGCGGCCACAGAAACTGCTGAAAGCCTTCGTGAATTCTTCCCTGTGCTCGCCTGCATACGGAAGATCCAGATCATGGTTGCCTGCGCATACCATAAGCCTCGTTCCGCATTTTTCCAGATCGCTGCGTATGGTTTTAAGTTTGTTTACGTATACCGGCAGCGGATAGTTTCCGTCCGTTACGTCTCCCAGGTGAATAAGCGCGTATGGGGCCATCTTCGATGAAATGTCCGACAGCATCTCTGCCGTCTTCTTCCATTTTCCGCCGCTGCCCACATGGGTATCGGCTATCACAATGACCGGCACGTCCCCAGGCTTAAGACTCTTCTCTGCGGCAGCCAGACTTTCTTCCCAGGTCTTCGCGGATGGTTCCGGTCCCGCTGTACCGTTATCCTCAACTTTTATAAGATCCTCAAGGACTGTTCTCTTCTCAAATTCGGTTCCGTCTGCAGTTCTGAGGACAAATCTCACAAGACAGTCGTCCTTATCCCAGGTGCAGCTGCCTGCGGTCCATCTGAGCGTTGACAGTTCTCTGTCATACAGGGTATTGTTTCCGTCCACCGGCCTTGTAGAAGTGTAAATGTACTCTTTCGGGATGCTGTCTCTGTAGGCAAATACCCTGAACAGGACATTATCCCGCAGAAGAGTTATCTCAGACCCTCTCTTTATCCCGAAAGGTTCCCAGTTGGTCCCGATGGAAAGACGGCTGATCCCCGGCCGGTCTTCGGCATTCATAAGCATCCCGCTGTTCTCGTCCACATCTATTCCTCTGAAGAGGACGGTCCCCCCGGCAGCAGGTTCTGTATCGTATAATTTCGGTCGTCCGAACAGTTCGATCGCGCTCCTACGCGCATACATCTCGGTTACTTCCGCAGGAGTCCCGTCAGCCTCAAATCTTCCGTTATTCATCCAGACCGCTCTGGTGCACATCCTGCGGATCAGTTCGAGATCATGTGAAACTATGATCCCGGTCATGTTCTCCTTCTGTACAAGCGAAGCGATCCTGTCATAGCTCTTTTTCTGAAACTTTTCGTCACCGACGCTCAGGAGCTCGTCTATCAGCATGATGTCCGTCTCGAGGACTGCCGTAATGGCAAAACACAGCTTTGCATACATGCCGTCGGAATATGTTCTGACCGGTCTGTCGATCGCCTCTCCCAGTTCGGAAAATTCTATGATGTCCGCCGTTTTCTCCTTTATATACTGTGCCGGATAACGAAGGAGCAGCCCTGCGATCATTATATTGTCTCTGCCACTCAGGTCCCACTTGAACCCGACGCCGAGAGACATGAGGGAAACCCTGTTGCCTTTTGTATCTATACTTCCGGAATCCGGCTGGAATATCCCTGCGATCGCCTTGAGCAGGGTGGATTTTCCGGCTCCGTTCGGTCCTACTATACCGACGATCTCACCGCGGTCAACAGATAGATCCACTCCTCTGACCGCGTGTATGGTTTCTCTTCCGCCGAGATCGCGGTTGCCGATGATAGTCTGTATGGAAAAATGCTGGAGATTGCGGTAGTTGATCGAAAGATCCTTTATTTCAATAACACTGTTGCTCATCCGATCACCTCCCTCAGATTATCTTGGCATAGGTATTCTCATACCTGTAGGAGAGTCTTATCCCTATGATGCACAGGATCACGGATATCGCGGTCCATACCGCAAGGAGGATAAACGAAGGGGCTTTCCCGTATATCAGCGCGTCTCTGACCGAGCTTATGATGAAAGCCATCGGATTGACGGCAATAAGGATCCGTCCCCACGTCTCTCCGAGGACTTTGGTTAGGTCATAAAAAATACCGGTCACATAAAAAGCGATCCTCAGGAAAATCCCGAGCGCATGTCTGAGATCGTCAATGAATACTCCGAAATGCATGAGGAGAAGCCCCGCGCCGAGTACGAACAGCTGAAGAAGCACAATCAACGGTATGACATACAGCATGCACAGCGTTACCGGAACTGCGCTGAGAACAAATATCAGAAGAAGGATCGCCGCGGAGATAAGCATTTTGAGATCATTGAAGATCATATTCGAGATGACAAGCATAGGTTTCGGCAGGTATGCTCTGGTCACTATATCGCGGTTGAGCCTTACGGCCTGAACGTCATAAAGCATACATCTCTCAAAAAAGCTCCATATCACGGAACCGGTATATATAAACACCAGATAATAGGGCTGATCTCTGCCCAGGACATTAACAAATATCAGATAATAAACAGCCATACTTGCCAAAGGCTCAAGCACCCACCATATCCAGTTGAGATATGAGTTTGCGACTTCAGCCTTTAAGCCTGTCTTCGCCATGAATCTGCAGAAATACCAATATTCTTTTATATCACCGGCAAACTTCTTCATTTCCTCATTCCGCTTTTCCGATAATATCAAGGCAGATCTCTTCAATAAGGTCCGCTGCTTTCTCCCATTCGTATCTCCCGGTTATTTCCTTCGCCTCATCAGCTGTTCTCTGATAACGCGAGTCGGGATCTGCCAGCAACTCGTTGAGGCAGTTCTGGATATCTTCAACATCTGTCGATCTGAAATAAAGACCGTGTTCCCCCGCAAGCGCGCGGTTTTCCGGAATATCGCTGGCTGCGCACTGTGCTCCGCACGACAACGCCTCAAGGAGCGAATGCGGCATTCCTTCGCTCTCACTGGGAAACACGAACGCAAAACAGTTTCGGTACAGAACAGTGAGATCTTCCGGATCTATCAGTCCCGTTAACAGGACTCTTTTGTCCCCGGAACTCTCTTCCGCCACCTGCTTTTCATATACTGTCCGCCCGGTTCCGCCAGATCCCGCAATCACAAGCATTTTATCCGTTTTGCATTTTGTAAATGCCTTTAGTAAATATTGTATTCCTTTTTCTCTGGATATTCTTCCCGTCCAGAGAAAATATCCGTCCTTCTTAAGACTGTATCTGGAGAGAACTGCCGATTCATATTCCGCCGAAACACTTTCCGGCATATCGATCCCGTTGAAAACCAATTCCGGTTCGATCCCGTATTCGGAAATAAAATGAGCGCGGATATGTTCCGAAAGTACAAGGACCCTGTCGGCATATCTTGCCGCAGTCTTTTCTCCCATTCTCAGATACTGCGATGCGAATCTTCCCCATTTAACGCTTTTGCTGTCCAGCCCGTGTATAAAGGAGATCGTTTTCTTCCCGAACACTCTCGTTACGGGTATCATCAGCGAAGGACCCGAGGCGTTGAAGATGACGACATCATATTTCCCGACACCCGCAGCGACGGATGCCAAAAGAGAATACAGCGGGACTTCCGCTTTTCCGCGGAGAGTCGGGATCCTGCGTATGCGGATCTTTTCGAGCCGGTCTTCGGTATTCCGGGTAGCAGGAACAAACAGAGGCCATCTGTCAAACACCGTTATGTCATGTCCTCTCTCAGTCAGCCTGAGAGCGATCTCATAAACGGTCTTCTCTATTCCTCCGCTGCGAACTCCTATCTGCTTATGTCCGAGGATCGCGATCCGCATGCTATACCTTTTTACCTTTTGAAGTCTTCGTAATTGTCCTGAAGGAACTTTATCTCTCTGGGTATATCCGCGATCACTGTTTTTGATCCTTCAGGCATATACCGTTCAAGCTGTTTTAAGATGGAATCTCTGTAATAGATGCTTCCGATGATGATTAGGTCTGGATCCGCTTCCGCAATATCCGCGATATTCCACACCTTGTATCCCATGAATTCCGATCCTGTGGGTTCAGTGGAATGTATGAAAAACAATTCCGCGGTTTCGTCAGGCACATATCTTTGTATCAGCCTTATCATTGCCGCGCTGACTCTGCCCGTACCGTAGATGCCGACGCGCCTGTCCTGCATAAGAAATTCGTGCCTATTCCTGAATGATGTTTTTGCAGTCTCTGCTATGGCTTCAAGGACCTCATCTCGGTCCCAGTCTTCAGTACCGTGCAGGATGCGCTCAAAAGCGGCGAACGAGACATAGTAAGTACTGTTATCCGCCTGCCCGTCTGTCATGAGTTCATTGAGATGAGAGCAGAACCTCTCGATCTCTTCTCTGTATCCCAGCTCAGGATCGACTTCTCTCAGTCTGTCAAAACGGCAGATGTTGAGCCTCAGTACGTCGGATATCATTATCCTCTTTTGCTCGTCATTGCTTTCCCTGTAAAGACGGAGCAGGACATCGTGCATCCTGAAGCAGCCTCTCAGCAGGTCTAAAGTAAATCCTCCGAGCATATTTGAGTTTCTCCTCCACCTGTGAAGATGGAGTTCTTCGGGAATATATCTTATCCTTCCGGCATTCATGTACAGTCTGAGGATCCAGTCGTTGTCCTCAAAATATGTGCGCTCTTCAAAGAACAGATCGTTTTTCAGAAGATACTCTCTTTTTATATAGTGCAGCCAGCATAGGTACAGAATACCGTGTTTGTTGTAGAAATCAGTCCAAAACTCGGAACCGGTATAAATTCTGTCCTCTATTCCGAGAACAGTCCTGTCAAATATATCGTCGGGGATGACCAGTTCAGTGTCGCTCTCGTCATATCGGAATCCGTGAGCATCAAATGTCACATAATCCAGACCTTCCGATTCACACAAGTCATAGCATCGTCTGAACAAGTTGGGTGTTATAGCATCGTCCGAGTCCATAAAATACACGTACTCGCCTTTAGCTATCTCGAGTCCTCTGTTGCGTGCAGTTCCCTGGAACAGATGATTCTGTTGCAGCTTGCAGATGAACGGATATTTACGGACGTAATCATCTATTATCTCAAGGCTTCCGTCACAAGATCCGTCATCGATTATGATTATCTCTGTTTCTTTCTGCGTCTGAGCCAGTACGCTTTCGATGCACTCCTCAAGATATTCTTTTGTGTTGTATACCGGAATAATAACGGATGTTTTTATCATGTCTGTTTCCTGTCTGCGAAAATTTGTTCTGAGATCTGCCCGTCATACGCTTGCGTAGAGCACCGTCTCCATCCACACCGTCGAATAGTGTCTGAGCCAGAATCTGTATTCCGGGACCATATCGTGTATGAGCGGCAGTATGGTCACTATATCCTGAGGCTTATGATAAAGAGATATGGCAAGCTTCGGCTTCTGTTCTCTTATGATCTTCTCAGCACCGAGAATGGCCTTGTACTCGCTTCCCTCGATATCCATCTTGATGAATGACAACCGCCTGTCTCCGAGCAGTTCGTCCAGTGTAATACAGGGCACTGTTTCCTTTTCCCCGTTCCCATAGTTCTCCATCTCACCGCTTATGAATGAGCCGAAGCTGTTCATCGTCATTTCTTCGGTTCCGTTCCTGTCCGAAACGGCATAATTGAAGAACTCAAGCCTTTCGTCATCCGGAAATCTTGCCCTGGCTTTTTCATAGAATTGCTTTATTCCCTCAATACCGTAATAACGGTCAAAAGAATTGTTCGTTCGCTTTATCAGACTGTCCAGCGTGTCCCCCGTATACATTCCGAGATCCGCAAAGGCATCGATATGATTATCATTGAAGACATCGAAATACTGTCCGGGTTTGTTGCCTATCAGCAGACTTGCTTCGGGTATCAGTAAGTTCTCTTCAGGTATCCCCCTCTTGAGGAGATCCTGCTCTATCTCTTTGCATATTCTCGGAGATTTGAGAGAGATAACGGTTAAGTATTTGTCTGCCACCTTTATCAGATCTTCAATGCCGATAATGGGAATGTCAAATTTAGTCTTCCCGCGAAGCTGTTCGTCTCTGTCGCAGAAAGCCACCGGGATGATGCCGCTCTGCTTCAGCGTATTGTAATTGATCTCTCCGTATCTCCCGGCCCCGTATATGATGATACCGTCATAACCGCCCTTCTTCATGAGAGAATCTATTTCATAGCACTTATACCGTGCTCCGGCCTGCATTATATATTCGGACCAGAAATCGCTGCCAGTCTCGATCAGTATACGCATGCGCATATTGAACCAGAACCGCGATTCTTCATCCTGCAGCAATCCGTCCTTTATTAAAGTTTGAGAGTAATCCAGCATTTTTGGCTCCTCTTCAGGTCTGTGAATCTGTGCGCTGGTGCTGCTTTAAGATCACGACAGCAAACGCCAGAGGAATGGTGATGAGCACAGAATAAGTCTCGCTGAATGACAATGTCGCAAATCCCTCAAGCAGTTCGAACATCATCATCAGCAATGCAGTTAACACGGCAAATCGTGTCTCGGGATGATCTGATGCTTTCAAATGAAGCCACAGTATCCTTATACACAACAAAGCGACAATACCGTAATATCCGATAAAACCCAGCCATCCGCTCTCCGCCAGGATAACGGGGTAGAAAGTGTCACACGCATATGCGGGCAGATTCGGAGAAAGCCCTAAAGTCGTCATCATATTATACTTGTAATACAACGGTGAGTAGTAAAGCTGCGCCATTCGTGATCCGAATGTTCCGAAACCGCTCCCGAACGGGAAATTGATTCTGGCTATATCCAGACTGTTTACGGCAAATTGTCCGCGCGCCATCTGATAGGCTACACCGGAAAAATAAAACCCGTAAAGTCTTTTATATCCTACCGCAAGCACTCCCGCCGCAGATGCAAGGACGACCGGAAACGTCACTTTTTTCCTTAAGATAATTATGTATGCAAAAAGGATGACAAACCCCGCCAGGAATCCGAAAAGCCGTACCCTCAGAGTCAGAAAAACGACTGCCAGAAGCAGGGTCGTTTCTGCACCGGAAAACAGCATTATCGCTCTTCTCTTATCCGTATTTTTCATCACATACGGTGTCAGAATCAGCAGCATCCCTACCAGAAACACCGCGTGAGCACCCAGATTGGACGGGTGACCGTAGAATATCTGAAGACTGCTTGTTCCGTATCTGTACATCTGCCGCGGCCAGATCTTAAAGAAGAAGTCGGCAGCCGATACGATTATGACGACCACTGAAAGGATCGATATGTGAATAAACAGTTTTTTTGCGATCTTCTCTATATCCACGATTTCTGCGACATACAGAAACAGGTAAAGACATATCCAGAATCTCAGATGTTCATACATGGTCTCCGCCGTAACGATAAAGGACTGATAACGGTTCGCGATCCATCCGATAATTCCGGAAACAGCAAATACGGCGCCGAGAATGAAATACGGAGACAGGAGCTGTGAAACAAACTGTTTCCTGTTTCTAAAAAATGCATCAATAAATAACAGTATTCCCGCAATAGGAATAAAGTTTCTGTATATAGTCAGCCAATTGATCCCTGCTCTTGTAACCGGTTCCTCAAACATCAGCAGATATACACTGATGATGAAGCTCCAATAAATATAATCTTCTCTGGTTGCCTCTTTTATTTTTCTGCTTAGATCCAGTATTTTTTAACGGCTCTCTTTCTCGATCGTTCTTCTATTGAAAAACAGATAGCGAAATATTGGTAATATTCGCTATCTATCTTTCTGATTATTCGTTGTTATCTGTTTTTAGATTACGTTTTTTTCCATATATCAGGCCTGCAGCTCCGATAAGCACTATTGCAGCTCCCGCTATATAGAACCATTTTGTTCCTGATCCGCCGGTGCCCTCAAGTTCCCACTCTCTGACGTTCTTGACTTCAATTTCGATAAGCAGTGTCTCGGGGTCATTCTCATCCGGTTCGGGAACAACTACTTCTATCTCTTTTTCGAGCAGTAAATACCCTTCAGGAGGTTCGACCTCTCTGATGTAGTATGTTCCCGGATCGATCCGGAATTCTTCAGCAGATGTTTTCGATGTCCAGTTATGGACAACTACTTCTTCTTCGTTCACCAGCTTGTAGACCTGGAGAACTGCATCGGGAACATCTTTTCCTTCATTATTGACCTTTCTTATAGAAAGATACTGATTGGGAGCCTCTGTGAAGTTGTTCTCAAAGACGAACTCAATGGGATCTTCTTCAAGTAATCCCTGTTTCGATGATTCTCCTCCGACCCGGAATCCTTCAGGCATCTGATCCTGAAGTTCCTCGACCAGATATGTCGTATTTTTCCTCAGTCTGAGGAATCTGGCTGTATCCCAGGCCTTGATGGTGAATACACCGTTTTCATCAGTTACGAAGGTGCTTATACCATCACCGTTAACTATATCATATGCAGCCCCGTTCAAAGGCTGAGCATTTCCTTCTCCGTCGATGCTGCTGATCCTGAAAGTAAACTCTGCATCTTTCGGGGCTGAAGCGTCCTCAGAATAATCATTGATGACTTTCTTGACCATAAGCTGGTAAGGATGTATCGGCGGATTTTCTCCGTTGACAAACGGGATCACTTCTACAGAATCCGTTACTGTTTTCCCGGTATATCCTTCAGCTGATTCAGGAACAAGCTGTATGTACAGCCCTGAACTGGTTTCTCTGACACCGTATTCCGTTCCCTCGGGGAGTCCGATAAAGATAGCCGTCTGATCTGCTTTCAGGACAAACGAACCGTCAGTTCCGGTGTGCTGGAGCTCTTCTGTCACAAGCTGCTTATTGCCGTCATAGAGATAATATGCAATGCTGCTGCCGAATCCGTTGCCCCTGCCGTCCAGTACTTTAAATTCGAACGTGTCGTCTGTGGTCGCTCCGCCAAACATTGTCTTGTTCACGGCAAACGATGCCAGAACATTTGTAAAGTTGACCGTATTGCCGGCCTGGGAAGTTGCGCCTTCCTGCTGATCGTCTCCGACCAGTCTCCATCCCGCTTCCACGAGCTCATCATTTATTATCTCGCTGACGCTGTAATCAACGTCTACCGGGACATTGGTGAATTCCGCATAAGTTTCACCCTTCAGAGTGAACTGGCCGTTTACATCGGACTGCGCTGTTCCGATAGTCTGGTTTGTATCAGCATCTTTGATCGTAAATTCGGATGAGTACGGCTCGTCCTGGATCTTGATCACAAATGTGAAATCAGGAGTTTCCGGCAGCTCATAATTATCCGGATACGATATAGTCTTCCTTACCTGAAGTTTGCCGGGGCCCACATCAGGATAAAGGTTTGTGATAGTTTCCTTGAGACCTTCGGCTGTCAGCGTTCCTGTTGCGGATGTCCCCTCAGCGGGCTGGATCTGTACATACGGAGGCTTGCTGCTCTCAGTCACTTCATATGTATCCCCGGAAGACAATCCCGCGAATTTTGCGGTTTGACCTGCTTTCAGCGTAAATCTTCCGTATCTGTCGGTAAGCCTGGCATTCTCCATCTTGCCGCTGACCTCTACGGTAGTTTCGCCGTCAGGATAGTTAAATATCTTCCGCCCTTCGCTGTCATACAGCGTGTACTCGGTATCTCTTGCAACCGAACCGTTGAGCTTGAGAACAAACTCAAACTCGTCGTCCGTCGGCGCCGGGTAATCATCGTTGGTGTTTACAACTTCCTTCTGTACATACAGAGCTGTTTCCTGAGCTTTGGCGTTGAAGAAAGTTATAAATGACGAGAACGAAGATCCGCTGAGAATACCGTAGATCTCATTTGCACCGACAGCGATTGCCAAAGGAATGAGAATTGCTGCAGCAACAATAAGAACTATTCTTTTTGTTTTGTTGTTTCTCATAGTCTCATATCACCTCATTTCTCGGTGAAGTATCCGCCTGTTCCGGTATGACAATGGCTGTAATCAACAACTTGATTACCGGCGAAGTTCGTCAGCATTCTGTCCCCGTAGAAAACATAACTCGAACTGTTCCAACTGTTTGTACCGGAAAATTTGGGGGTCCAGTCATAGTTACAATATATGGTCGTCAGCTGCGGACATTCCCTGAACATAGAACTGATTCCAGAATTATTAATGTTTGAATTCGCAAGATTACAATTAGTTAGATCAATTGTTGTCAGTTTATCGCAACTTCTGAACATGCTGGACATATCTCGGATTCTTCTCATAGTCCAGGATGAGAGATCAACAGTCGTCAGATTGTCACAGTCATAGAACATCTGAGCCATGTTTGTAACATTACCGGTATTCCAGGATGAGAGATCCAAGGTCGTCAGACCGTCACAGTTGTTGAACATATATGACATATTTCCTACTTTTGATGTATCCCATCCGGCTATATCGGGATTCTGGAGCTTGGTACAACCACTGAACATAGACTGCATATTGGTTACATTTCCCGTACTCCAGCCGGAGAGATTCAGTGTAGTCAACTCGGAACATCCGCTGAACATATAGCCCATATCTGTTACGCTGGATGTATTCCAGCCGGAGAGATTCAGCGAGGTCAGCGATGAGCATTGATAGAACATATTGTTCATGTTCTGAACACTGGTTGTAGTCCAGCCGGAGAGATTCAGTGTGGTCAATGAGGAGCACCCGCTGAACATAGAACCCATGTCCTGAACACTGGCTGTATTCCAGCCGGAGAGATTCAGTGAGGTCAACGAGTTACACCAGTTGAACATGCCGTGCATATTGGTTACATTAGATGTTTTGAATCCCGAGACATTCAACGTCGCAAGACTATTGCATCCGCTGAACATATGTCCCATATCTTTGACATTCGAAGTATTGAAGCCCGAAACGTTCAGACTGGTGAGGTTGCTGCAGCTGCTGAACATGCCGTTCATATTCTCAACATTGGCTGTATTAAATCCGGAGACATCAAGCGTCTGGAGGCTACTGCATCCGGCGAACATCTGCCTCATATCTTTAACTTTGCCTGTATTCCATCCCGAAACATCGAGAGAAGTCAGACGATAACAGTTTTGGAACATCTCGGCCATGCTCTCAACATTTGCAGTTTTCCATCCGGAGACGTCAATCTGCTCAAGGTTGTAGTTGCCGGCAAACATTCCGGTCATGTTCTTAACATTTGATACGTCCCAGTTAGCCAGATCGATCTGTCTCAGATTACTGTAATTCTGGTTCTGGAACATATAGCTCATATCGGTGACACTTGATGTATCCCAGGATGACATTCCGCTGATCGTCGTTAAGTACGGGCACCAGCTGAACATGCCGTTCATCCTCTTTGTAAGGCTCGTGTCGACATTTGAGAAATACACGCCCTCAAGGCCATACAGACTTCCGAACATATAACTGCAGTCATAATTGGTGAACATGACATCATCTGACAGAATGTAAACATCGTACAGTTCGGAATTGTCACTGTTCGGCACAGCATATCCCCTGATATTTCCCTGATACGAAGCGTCCATAGTCACATACGTATCGCTTACGACACTTGGATAGTCAGATGTCTTGCCGAAATAGATATTTCTGATTCTGTTTGAAGGATATTGCGGATAACTGTACAGATAACCCGGATAATATTGGGTCGCTCCGACCAGGCTCATCAGCTCACCCATACCATTGAAGAAATCCCTTCTGATCATATTGAGATCACTATCGATCAGCTGACCGGCATCCGCCGAATTTCCACCGTTTGGTATCTCCACACCGCCGACTTCTATCTTTTCCAGATAATACGGGAGCGGATCCAATTCGGTAACTTTCCACGTTGAGCCTGGAGCCACATCAAAGACAGCATACTGTCCTCCCTGGAGCGTAAATCCGCCGTCAGTACCTGTAACGCCTTCCGAGATCTCTTCATCGGTTTCAGAATCATATACCTTGTAGGAAATATTCTCACCGTTTACAAGAGCACTGCCGCTGACAGGATCCGTATACTTCTGCAGTCTGAAATTGAATACCTGAGAAGTCGGTACGTCTACGACCTTGGATACCTTCAGTTTCGAATAGTTAGTGCTGTTAACAAATCCTTTTACGGAATTTGAACCGGCAAATGAGCTGGAAGCCCAGGACATAGGCAGTCCCTGATCTATTCCTGAAGTGATGTATGCGGTTCTTGTTCCCCATTCTTTGTCTGACAGGGACTCAACCTCGACCGCCCTAAGATCCCCCACATTGGGATCCGCAATCGGCCCGGCACTCACTTTCTGACCAAAGAACACATAGAAGTAGGCTCCGGTCCAGACGACATATTTTTGATCTGTTCCGTAATTGAACGGGTCGGTAACTTTGGTTACAGAACTGGGCCAGAACTCAGCATCGTTAACGATACTGATCAAGCCATCTTCACCGGTAACTCCCATCATCCGATGGACAGGTTCTCCCGCCCGGTCCGTAGAGTGCTGGTCATAATACTGAGAACCTTCATACTGGTATACGGCATACGAATTAGATACAAGGCTGTATTCTATTCCGGACGCCGGTTCCCAGGTGTTTCCGTTATACTGCTCTATTCTCCATACCAGCTTTGATCCTGCGGGAACGCTCTTTCCGGTGACCCTCTTCTGAAGATAGGAAGATACTTCTTCCAGATGGTTTTCAAGAATGATCTCACGTCTTTCACCGACTGTGCCCTCAACAGATACATGGTTCATTCCGTTGAGCATAAGCAGGTGTCCGTTATAATACGTGTACGGTGCATCCACTGATTTCGGGTAATAGCCACTGTAACTATATTGGAACATATACGGATAGCTGGTCTCCTCCAGCGTGTAATCGATCGAAGGGATATCGTAATAACCTGAGTTTTCAGAATCATCCACTTTGAATATCACATACGCATTTTCTTCATAAACTGTGAAGTCATAATATGAATACGGAGATGACGGATAGTAAAGATTGGTACCCTGAGCTGATACTACACTGACAGGAACACCGTGGAAATCAAGCCTTATCCCACAGCTAAGATTACTGCTATTCGCATCGATAAACTGCTGCGAAATCTCATCCTGGCCGATCCAGTTCTTCCTGAAGACAAATACTGAATCGTCACCGTTTATAAATTCTACTGAATTATTGGCTGAAAGGGTGCCGGATAAGTATTCGGTATATCCCTCGTTGTCGGGATCTGCAAGCGGAACTACCGGGGGGAATTCCTCGTCAATGGTTTCCCTTACTCTGTATTTCAGCCCTTCCGTTCCCAGATCCTTGAACAGCGCGTACATGTTATGGCCGAGGATAAATGAGCCGTCATCATCAGTCACACCCTCAAAAACGGGGACATCATTGCCGTTCTCGTCCTTCCCGTAAACCGTAAATCCAACTCCCGCAGCCGGTAAGAACTGACTGTCGTCAGCATCGGCAGGACAAGTCTCAAGAGTAAATGTAAAGCGCGGACCGTAGGTATTTGACTGCCCATCGGTAATAACGAACTTTCCGACCCGCAAGTCTCTCAAAAGAAATTCATTAACGATGTCGGCATATCCGGCTGAGGCGAATTTGGGTATCAGAACAGAGTCCTGACCTTCGACTATCGCAAAATACTCTGCGACCTCGCCATCAAGAATCTCTTCAACCACCAGCTTCGTGCCGGCCTTAAATTTACGTACAACAACTACCTTTCCCGCGCATGCTGCAGTGATGGAACCATCTTCATTAGGCTGCCTCCATCCGCTCTCGTCGAACGCAGAATTGCGGTTATCAATAACCTGCCATACGAAGTCCGTTAATAATGTACCCTTCGCATTAGCATCGGAAGGATCTGCCTCATATACTTTAAATGTGAACTCTACATCGCTGAGATCCCGTGAACCTGCATTCTGTACCGTTTTGGTGATCATGAGGTTCTTCCATCTGTATTTGTTCGTTATCTGAAGAAGGGATCCGGTATCGGCAAGCGTTGTCTCGACACTTGGCGCATCGCAGATCCACTCGGTGTCTTCAGCATAACACTCTTCTAATTCTGTGACCCTGTATGTAACACCTGCTGTATCAAGCGGGATTGCAACAGTCTCTTCCGGATAGATCTCAAATACGCCCTCAGCATCGGTCGTGAGCGTTCTGGCATATGTTGGTGTCCCCTTGGCGATCTCGCCGTATAACTTATGGCTGGCGTCAATGACTATGGGCTCTCCGCCGCCGAGGTCCGCACGTCTGACCACATATATCTGTGTATTGGCAACAGGCGTACCGTTATTATCCACAAGCTTCATCTTGAAACTCTGCAGATTGATAGCCTCTACGTCCGGCGATGAGTACCCGGCTACATGCTTTGTAAAGTAAAGGATCGGATGATATTCATTAAGAACATCAACTGTTCTTATACCGTTTTCAATCGTACCTTCAAGAGAATCTTCATCAGGCGTAAATCTCAGGGATTCTTCCTCTGTGACCACAATGTGCGCTGCTTCAGTTTTCTCAAATACCGCTTTCTGACTTGCAGTCAGATATAATGCACCGTCCTTGTCGGTGGCATGCATTCCGCTGACTATTTTCCATTCGCCGTTGGAATCTTTCTCATACAGTTTGTATTCCTTATAGCTGTATGCGGTTGTAGTTTCCCCGTCGTCCCACTCAAGGAAGAATTTGAACTCTTCGCCCTTGGCGGCGGCAGGAGTATTATCAGACAGTGTTTTCATCAGTTCAAGCGAATCAGCCTGAACCATTTTGACTTTAACGGAACTGCCCCAGAGAGTTCCCTTTGTATTGGTGTCAACCATCTCGGAGTAGAATCCGGGATTGTTGTACGCCCAGACCGCAGTTTCGTCATATGTTTCCGGAGCGATCATCTTTATCCTGACGGAGATGTCATCCTGCTGCTCCATTGTAAAATCATTTACTCTGCAGTCAATAGCGATCGCCTTGACATCCGCTAATGTCCCGCTCCATTCGCTCGCCTTTATCCATCCGTTTTCAGAAGTGAGGATCTCACTGGGATCAATCTGGGAATTGTGCGCAGGAACAGTCGCGTCTCTGTCAGCGTTGTAGTAGACAACCGGATTGGCGCCTCTGGCAATAAGATCGCTCAAAACAACTCCGTTGAACGTTCCTTTCCAGTCTTTATCCTCAAATCTTTCCGACTCTTCAGCCTGTCTGTCAACTATCGCGTTCTCCAGTTTATCGAAAATAACAACATTGTGCATCTTGCTGGAGGATGCGTTGGAAACAATGATCTTATACTCGTATTCCTCGCCCGGGAATACAAGTGTGGATTTTCTGTACTCACCAAACGGATCGCTGTTTGCTCTGACATATTTCTGAATGCCGGCCGGTGACGCAATGGCAATATCTTCAAGTTTGCTCGACTGAGCATAAAGGACATTCCTGGTGTCGTACAGGCCGTCCTGGTTTATGTCTCCGTTTCCGGCAAGATCCTCATAGTAATCGCTGAATCCGTCGCCTGAGTGGACTTCACCGTTATCAAGGGATACCTGCTCATCGGTTCCGAGTATCGGGCGCTGATCGTTATTTGCGGGCATGTAGGCGACTATGTTCTGCTGTTCCTGCGCGAGCATAAGATCCTCATATAAGAGATATGCTCCGAAGGACAGATTATAACCTGTCAGCCATTTATATCCGGATGTTGACGAATTCCTTACCGAAGTGGAGTCGCGTCCGGTATAGCTGATATGGAATGCCAGTCTGGTTCTTCCTGTACCGTTGTAGTCTTCAATAATGTCTGTCGCGGGATCAAAAGTCACTTTGATCTGATTGGAACTCGAACCGGAATAATCTTCGGTCTTTCTGGAAGCCCTTATGGGCACGGAAGGATCAAACTGTACCCCGGCAGGAAGAAGATCGTAGAATACGACTTCTTTTCTGTCAGGAGACTGCAAATCCGAATTCTCAAGAAGATCCAGCACATCCAGATCATATACCCAATATCCTTCTTCTGCGGACATCGAGTATGTCAATTCTACTCTGCCTGCACCCTGATTATTCCTTGCTGTCGCCTTCTTCTCGGCAGATGCGTCCTTCAGTATGGGGTTCAGCTCCACAAAACCGTTGTCACGCATCAGAATGTAACCATACAGATTCTGTGTCAGCTCCAATAACCCTTCTTCCTTATAATTGTCTCCGACATCGACATTTGTATGGAAATCTCCGATTTTTGAATCATACCAGTACCAATCGCCGGTAATACCGGAGAGATTCTCGAGGGTGATGTGATCGGCATCTGCAAACCGCTCAAATGTCGGTGCGTTGGCCTTGATCACTACGTCACAGTCTATATCGCTGTAGGTAACATAATCTACGGTGTTGTGCTCTATTCCGATCCTCCAGGGCTCTCTGGCCACCTGAGCATCTGTGAATTTATATGTGAGCACTCCCGAAGGACTCCATTCAACATATCCGACCGGTTCCCATACATCCTCTGTTGTTGGGTTGCCGTCCGCATCTTTGGCAAACATTGCATAAACAGCCATTCCCCTGTCCAGTGTCCATCCGTCAACGTCTGTAGTGCTGGCGACAGGAACAAGAGAATTTGAAGATTGATCTTCCCAGACATCCCAGGCGCTGTCTCTGGTTCTGACGGTAATGTCCGAGAAATAATAATCATCTTTGGTCAATATGTATTTGCTGCCGATATCGGCGCCGTCTTGCGGATATGCATAGACAACATCATCGACCGTCCTGACATTTACATATCTGCCGGGAATATATTCCCCTATTCTTCCGTTTGAATTGTCGATCTCATGTGTCAGGGAGAAACTTCTGCATATACCGGTAGTTGTAAATGAACCGGTCCGCATGTCTACAGCCGCGTCTGTAAATCTGCGGGCGGTAGTCCATGCCGACATGTCTGTTCTTTTTACTACGACTGATGAATCCTTTGTTTGATAAACGCCCTTATCTATTCCGATAATATCCCTGCCGTAGTGCCATTCGTAATCGACATATGTCCAATGTGCGTCGGCAGGACGCGTCTGGGGGTCGTCTTTCCCGTCAAACGGGTTCATTGTGACCAGGATGAAGTTATCCAATACTGTCTGATTGACTACCACTTCATTGCGGGGATATGCATATACCACATAGAATTCTTTATTAAGCGTTCTGGTCTCTGAGTAATCATCGACAACAAATGAATCAGCCTGGGTTTGTTCATGAAGTCCTTTGGTAGCGTCAATATCCGAATCTGATACACCTACAATAAAGCCAAATCGCACACCCTGATTGTCCTTGGATGAAAAATCAAGCATATCGACGGAATATGGCTGATTCGCATAACCGTTTATTCTGACTTTCCATAAAGCATAAACATAATCAGAAAAATGGTCCACCAGTTTTTCCGTGCTTCCGGGAATAGTGACGGATGAAAGATCCGGTACAAAAGCGCTCACCTGATTGGGCGTGTAAAGACCGGGTCCGTAGCTCTTACCAGTCAAAGTGCCGGTTTCTTTGACAACATAGTTAATCTGGATACGCGTATCCACGTCAAGCTCAAGGTGGGGGACTTCATCATCCGCCAATGTCTGCTCTTCTCCGTTCACGGTGACTTTGACATCGGGCGTAACATCGTTATGGAATCCGTCTTCGATCTTCATCGTATCGAACGTCTTGAACAGAACCTGCCACGCATCGGTAGATCCTGAAGGTATCGCTCTGTAGTTGAAGAAGACAAGTTCATCGGTCTCCTCATCATAATAGTAATTGAATGATGAGCGGCGTGCGGAAGTATATGTATACTCACCGGTGGTCTTATTATATGTGCCGGCAGGAACCGCAATGTCCATTCCTGCAGTCGGAGCTACAGTGTCTCGCACTTCGTCTCCGTGCCCGTATGCGATCAGGCTTCTCGGGATTCTTATCTGCACCGCGAACTGTTCAAGATCAACGCTGTTCTTGAACTCCATCTGATACTTGAGGTTAAAGTCATCATATTTATAAATGTGGTGCGGATCGTTCTGATTCACATAATACACATCATAACTCCAGGCTCTATCGGAGGCAGCGCGCATCAATCCGTCATATACATAGACTGCTCCCACATTGGCTGCGGGTAATGCCTTCAGCTCATTTACGGATCTGAGCATGGGCATATCGTCAGCTTCTTCCTCTGTGTCCTTGTTCTCTGCCTCTTTCTCCGGATCTGAATCGTCAGCCGGAACCTCGCTGTCGTCCACAAAAACAAATTCGGCTTTGCCCGCGATCGGCTCGACATCATCAGCCGGCAGTTCAATTTCCGTACCGTCTGTCGTTATTTTTGCAGCCGGAACAACAGACCACTCCATATCGGGAGTGACCTCAGCGATCAAAATATTACTGTAAACGACCTGAACGGCATTGACCGACTCGCCCTTGATAGGAGCGTAATTGATGAACACCAGCTCGCCTGTATCATTATCAAAATAGTAATTGAAATCTGAATCTTCAGTTTCGGTATATACCCAATTGCCGTCCTCATCAAGCACGGCTTCCGGGACACCTACAGCGGACGGATACACCGGGACTGTATCGTCATTTTCTCCGTATGTGATAAATCCCGCAGGAATTCTGATCTCGACTGCTTCTGCATCAAGATCTTTATCGCTCTGGAACTCCATCTGATACTTAACTCCGAAATCATCGCGCTTATATATCAGGTGACTGTTCTCTTCGAATAAATAATAAATATTGATACCGAATCCGGATTCTTTTCCTGTTTTTCCGACATCAGTCAACTTTGCGGCACCGGCGTCATCAAACTCCTTAGCCCAAATATCTTCAGCGGCAATCAAACCTGTTGAAGGTATGTCCTGATCGTCCTGGTCCGTCTGTTCTTCCGGTTCAGTTGAGCCCTGTTCCGTTGATTCATCTGCGACATCAGATACATTATCATTTCCAGAATCTGTAGTCTCATCTGCCACATGATCACCGGATGTCGAAGCTGCGGACTCATCTGTTGCTTTATCACCCGATGTCAAATCCGCAGACTCATCTGCCGCACGACTGTCATCCACCGGAGATGACGTCGTATCGTCAGCTGATTCTCCCCTACCGGAATCGCTGGCGGATCTGTCTTCAGACCCGTCTGCGGGGACATCAGTGTCAACAGAAACTGCTTCCTCAACCTGAGAAGAGCCTTCACCGAACTGACTTTCGACAACTTCATTATCATCGGCAATCAACTCGACCGATGATTGGTATTCCGAATTGTCAGATATATCACCCGTACCGTCCTCTGCAAAGGTCATAAGCGACATAGGCTCCAACAGTAAAATTACGGCAAGAATCGCACAGAGTCCTTGCCTTAATAATTTATTTTTGCAACTAAGCCTGTTTGCTTCAGCTGATCTGTTCTTTTTCATAATTATCCTCGTATTTATTGGCAATCATATTATTAATATTGTGTCAATGACAGAGTTATATATATATGCCCCTTAATATTATATTAACGCGAACCAACATTCAATAGCAAATCGGTTAAAAAATGATATTTAGTTATTTAAAATGCACATATTTTTGTGCTTTTTTTCTATTCTAATGGTTTTTTCGTAAACAAAACCATAAACAATAGCCGCTACGGTTACTGTTTCGTACTGTTTATTTGTCATTTGTTTCATGTTTACATCAATAGCAAATAATAGTCTATTATCTATTTCGTAATATTAATTAATGTCAATTACGCCGCGTATAATGCCACCCTGTTTGTAAATATATACAATTATCCCGCAGCTGAATATCTGTCTCTGAAATACTCTATAACAGGCTCGATCTGCGATATATCGGAATCGCCTCCGAACTTGGCGCAGTTTTCGCTTAAGTATTTCTCCCATTCGGACGCTGTTTCATTAAGGCTCCCTTCAACTTCATCGGGGGCAAACCTGGATCTCACCTCACGCATGCTTTCGTCAAACAAGTTCCGAAATTCCTCAACCTCCATGGCCTTCGCAAAGATCGGAAACTCGCTCTCTATTCTTTCGAAATGGTCGAATTCTGCAGAAGTCGTATATCTGTTATATAGAGAAGAACTATATTCCGTATCAAAGATCATAAATCTCCACTTTCCGTCATTGTACCCTTCCGATTCTTCAACAGTTCTCCACATAACTATATTCTTATCAACATGCAAATCATAATTACCGATATAAATCTGAGACGCAAAGTAATCAGCCATTGACCGGATATCCACAGTTTCTTTGAAACTGTTCCAGATATCCGGATCATTCAGATCCTTTGACCTGAAGCCGAGAAATTCCTCATACAGAGCAATACTGTCTCCTTCCTCGAGCTCATTCTCTTTGATCATTACAATGTTTTCCGCTCCGAAGTGCTCTTTAATATATGATTCGCTGTACTTTTCCTGAAGGATATAAATACCCCAGTATTCTCCGTTTATATACACCAGAGCGGGTCTGCTCGAAAGAACCGCAAAGTCCATTCCTTCAAGTCTGCGTTGTATCCATGAGTCTTTATATTTTACCGTATCTGCGGCATTTCCTCCGTTGCGCAGAGTCAGGGACTTAAATCTCGTTATCCCGTTGCCAAATATATCTGCATCAAGATATTTTGCTCCATAGTCTTCTCTGAAATAGATATTGAACCCTCTTTGAGAAAACATTCTGGACATTCCGCCATGGACCCTGATTCCGGCCGGGATCTGTATCTTATCCCCGTTGTCATAGATCTCTATAAGCGCCTGTCTTTCCCAGGTACGTCCTTTCTGTGTGTAATTGCCTTCGTAAGACCAGAATTCCCCATTCTCAATTATTTCCGATGAATCACCGGATCCTATCCATTCATCATATATCCGCCCCTTGACCAATATCCCTGTGTCATAATCGAGCAGATCGGAATAATCGACAATGATACTGACTACCGCAATATCTTCCGTCCGTTCAAAGCAAGTCGTCGTTACGACTTCTCCCTGAGTCCCGTCTGGAGCGACTGCTATAGCCCTTACTACATTTGCAGCCGGGACATCGGCATCGTATATCTGAAAATTGCCTATGGATATCTCATCACTATGCTGACACAAAACATTGATCTTCTTGATGCTGAACGGCAGTATATATCTCTTTGATTGTTGGGTTGGAATACTTCCGTCGGTTGTATAGTAGATCCTATAGAAAGGAGCCGCAGATAAAGTGACTATCTTTCCTTTTTGTTCTATCTCGACATTCACAGGCTCAAATTCGCTGATATAAAGATTATAAAGGTATGAACAGGAACAACTTGCTGCAAGGAACAGCAGCACTGTCAGAATAGTTATCCAAATCACTCTCCGGTTTTTTTCTATAACTTTCATCATTCAAATTTCTATAGCACATATAATAATATTATGGTATCTAGTAGGACATATTATATCTGGTTTCCGGTATTAGATAAATATCATTGCCCATAAATAATATATATCAACTATATCAATGATCTGCCTTTATCTTATTATTCCTCAAAAAATACGATTCGGTATCTTGTCTTGCTACATATTGTGAAAAAAGCGGTCTGCTGTCCTTCATTGGAACCTCAGACCGCTCATCTCTTCCTGTCGTTTATTCTTGGTTTTGTGTTGTCTTAGTATCTCAGCTCTGCCAATAATCATCAAGGAAATCCTTGACTTCTTTCATTGCTCTCTTAAGCGTTTCCTCGTTCGGCAGATACACTATCCTGAAATGGTCGGGATCAGCCCAGTGGAATCCCCTTCCGTGAACTATAAGAACATGCTTCTTCTCAAGCAGGTCAAATGCAAAGCGCTCATCATCACGGATATTGAACTTGCGGACATCGAGTTTCGGGAAACAGTAGAACGCCGCCTGAGGTCTCACGCAGGTAAGTCCCGGAATGTCAGCGATACAGTCCATTATAGTCTGTCTCTGCACGTAATATCTTCCGCCGGGAACGGTATCCGGATCCGGGCCTTCATCCTCAAGTGCAGACTTGATGATGTACTGTGCCGGAACGTTTGAGCAGAGTCTCATGGAAGAGAGCATGTTGAGCCCCTCTATATAACTCCTCGCTGCTTTCTTGTTGCCGGAGATAGCTATCCAGCCTACCCTGAACCCTGCAGCTTTATGCGACTTGGAGAGTCCGTTCAGCGTAACGCAGAACAGATCCGGGGCAAGCGATGCGATCGAAGTGTGCTCAAGTCCGTCCATTACGAGCCTGTCGTAGATCTCATCGGCAAATATAACGAGCTCGTGTCTTCTCGCTATCTCAACTATTCCCTCAAGCAGATCCCTTGGATAAAGAGCACCTGTCGGATTGTTCGGATTGATCACGACAATGGCCTTGGTTTTCTCTGTGATCTTCGATTCGATATCATCGAGATCGGGAAGCCATCCGTTTGACTCATCGCATATGTAATACACCGGGTGTCCGCCCGCAAGTGTAGAGCACGCGGTCCACAAAGGATAATCGGGCGAAGGAAGAAGGATCTCATCACCGTTGTCAAGAAGTCCCTGCATTGCCATATTGATAAGTTCGCTGACTCCGTTGCCCGTGTAGACATCTGCCGGGGTCACTCCCAGGATATTCTTCTTGAGACAGTATTTTGCTATAGCCTCTCTGGCGGGAAAGATACCCTTCGAATCGGAATATGCATCCGCTCTCGAAAGATCTTTTGACATCTGGTCAAGCAGATCCTGCGGAACATGGAATCCGAATTTGCCGGGATTTCCTATGTTGAGTTTCAGGATCTCGATGCCCTGCTGCTCCATCTCTGACGCTCTGTCGAGCACAGGACCCCTTACGTCATATGCAACATTATTCAGTTTTGAAGATTTATAAATGTCTCTCATATTGTATAATCCTGTATAAATATTACTAACTATATATTATTCGCTTACCAGCGGAGCCGGTTTTACATCCTGCGGAATGGGGGAAACATACTTGTTTCCGCCGAGTCTCTCAAGCAGCTCCTGTTTTGCAGCTTCGACTGTCTCCGGTTCATCGAATAGTCTCATTGCAGTCTCGCCGAGCACTTTTCCGGCATAGATCAGGCCTTTATGGGCTATATCGCTTTTGCCCTGTGCCGTCTGCTGCCATGAATGATTTGCGGTATGCGCAGACATCGTGCATGCGTTGAACTGCGCGGTCGGGACTACCCAGCTCACATCACCGACATCGGATGATGCAGGAACCACTCTGTCAAACGGTACAAACGGCATGACTTTGTCATACAGAGGAGATTCCAGCATTTTGAGGAACTGCTCCTTCGCTTCTCCCTTAAGCGCTCTTGCCAGCGCAGAATACATACTGCCTTTGGTCTCTATGGTCGCTTCAATGGCTCTGGCGTACTCATAGTCCTCGTCTGAGAATTCCGGGATCGGAACATCGTTCATGCTCTTGTATATCTCCTGTGCAATGACGTTGTTCGGAACAACATTGGAGCAGGCCTTTACAAACTGTATCTCCAGTTTCGTCCCTGTCATAAGAGCCGCCCCTCTCGCTATATCATCGACACGCTGGCGTATCTCATCGCACTCGGGATTCTTAGGAGCCCTTACAAGATACAGGACTTCGGCATACGGTTGAACGACATTCGGGGACATCCCGCCGGTATTCGTTATCGCGTAGTGGATCCTCGCTTCGGGAATGACATGTTCCCTTAAGAACTGGACTCCGACATTCATGAGCTCGACAGCATCAAGAGCGCTCCTCCCGAGATGTGGAGAAGCTGCGGCATGGGAGGCCTTCCCTGTGAATTTGTATCTTATCTGCTCATTTGCAAGTGTGGAGACATTCATGACCGAATTCGCATTGCCGGGATGCCATGCTATCGCGCAGTCGAGTTCGTCAAATACCCCGTCTCTCGCCATGAAAGCTTTGCCGGATCCGCCTTCCTCTGCGGGACATCCGTAGTAAATGATCGTTCCCTCTTTGCCGGTCTCCTTGAGATACTGCATTGCGGTATATGCTCCGGCTATTGAGGATGCTCCGAAAATGTTGTGTCCGCATCCGTGACCGTTTCCGCCGTTCACTACCGGCTTAGGTTCCGCTATACCGGCTTCCTGACTCAGATTGGAGAGCGCATCGAACTCTCCGAGAATTCCGACTACCGGATGACCGTGGCCGTACTGCCCCTTGAATGCGGTCTTTATCCCGGCCAGTTCTTCTGTAACTTCGAACCCGAGTTTTCTCAACAGTTCTATCTGTGCGGCCGCAGACTTGAATTCGAGGTATGCGAGTTCGGGATTATCCCAGATGTAATCGCTGAGATCAAGAAAAAGATCTTTCTTTTCATCTATTGCCGCAAGTGCCTTTTCTTTCAGTTCATCCATACTATTTCCCCATCCGGACGATTTATATATAATTATGTGTAATAGCATATCATTCTCTTATTTTTCATTCAATCAATTCTTCACTCGTGAACAGGCCACGATATGGATAGAATACGAACCTTTTTTTCGGATAGAGGCAGGAACGGGAAACTGCTCAACGCAGCTTCGCTGTTTACCTGCTTTTTATTTCCTTATGCCGCATTCATACTGATGGAGATCATGCATCCGCGTTCTCCGGTTTCATGGCTCGCGGAGTATGTCATTACCAGAACAAAGCCTTTTCTGCCGTCCTGGATCCTCATCAGTATACTGATGATACTCGTTATGTTTCTGACCGAACGCGTCTGGATAAGCTGTGCCGTCGTTGCTGTTACTTCGCTGATCGCATCGTATTCGAATTACTATAAGACCCTCTGGTGGAACGTACCCGTGATGCCTCAGGATCTTAAAAACATAAAGGCTGGCGTCACCGCAGTCGGACTCACGACTGCCTATCCGACAAAGCGCATGATCCTTGCGGCAGTCGTCTTTGCGGCGCTTGTACTGTGTGTCTCACTGCTCAGATTCCATACCGAAAAAAGGCCTCTCAGATGGGTCTTCTCAGGTATCTCAGCATTGCTCATACCTGTTATCTTTGCTGCATTCTTTATTTCATCTGCGGGGAGATCTCTCTTCGGATTTGATGAACCGCGCACCAATTCCGATCTCTATTACCAGAAGACTTTTTATTCCGCTTTTCTGTCGCTGATGAATGAACAGCTGATAGATCCTCCGACTCCCGACGGATACTCCGCTGACAGAATGGAAGAGATCACAGAGGAGATTTCAGCTGTTTCAGCAGGGATGAGCGGTACCGGAACACCCGATATTATTGTTGTGCTGCTGGAGAGCTACTACGACGTAACCGATCTCGGCTATGAATTCGATATTGACATAAACGCAAATTACACCGCGGCGGCAAAAGAAGGGTTTTCCGGAAGAATACTCACGCCGCTCTACGGCGGTGGAACTTCCAACGCCGAATTCGAAGTCCTGACATGTCTGGCTACAGACAATGCATATATCAATTCAATGGCCTATAACGATATCTGTTATCCCGGGTTCCCCGGCATCGTCAATTACCTTTCCGACAGGGGTTACCGCTCTCTGGCCATTCATTCTTTCACAAGCGCCCTCTTCAACAGGATCAACGCGTACAGTTATCTAGGGTTCGACTCTTCCGAATTCATAGAGGATTTCGATCCGGAGAACACCACGACAGCGCGCGACTTCGTAAGCGATCTCGGAAGCATAAAGGAAGTAGAGCTGAGATATGAGCAGATGGCTGCCGCGGATGAATCGCCGGTCTTTATCAACCTCGTAACCATGCAGAACCATCTGCCGTTTGAACAGGCATCCGACTATCTTGAGTCTCAGGGTTACAATATCGTACACACGGTCGATCCCGGACTTGATCCCGCCGCCGTTTCAGACCTTGAGGGCTTTGCGACTCTCACAAAACTGACTGACGACGCGATCGGAGAGGCCTGTGATTATTTCAGCAATGTCGACCGGGACGTTATTCTCGTTTTTTACGGGGATCACCAGACAACCTTCAATACCGGGTTATACTCTGAGTTTTCAGACGGCGTCGACGGATATCTCAGAACTCACAGCACACCGTATCTTGTCTGGTCCAATCATTCCGATATAACCGGCACATTCGGGCTCATTCCCATGAATCAGCTTCTCGCCCATACTCTGAGAGCATATAACGTCTCCAGACCCGCCTATTATGACTGGATGCTGGATGGAGCGTTCAACGGAGATGTTACCGGTGTCTTCGGAAACCATGTTCTGCTGACCTCGGGCGGGATAGGAGATCTTGCCGATTATACTTCGGAAACCGAAGAATACTATGACCTTCTGTTCGATATATCCTCCGGAAAAAAGCTTGCCGCGGATGCCTATACATATTGACTGAAATCTTGAATGCCCCTTGATTACATAATATAATTATGGGTGTGTGTTAATACATAATTAATCCAGTATAGGAGACAGATAAACATGAAGAAATTCAACAAAATGACAGTTGAAGATCTGGATGTCGCAGGCAAGAGAGTCCTTGTCCGCTGCGATTTCAACGTACCCCTTAAAGAGGGCGTCATCACAGACGATACACGTATCACAGCAGCTCTTCCGACGATCCAGTATCTCATCGACAAAGGCGCAAAGGTCATCCTCTGCTCACACCTCGGAAAGCCGAAGGCTGTCGATGCCAAATTCTCACTTGCACCGGTAGCGGTACGTCTCGCAGAAGTTCTCGGCAAGGATGTAGTTTTTGCTGATGACGACACAGTCGTAGGTGACAATGCAAGAAAAGCCGTTGCAGAGATGAAGGACGGCGATGTTGTTCTTCTTCAGAACACCCGCTTCCGTCCCGAAGAGACAAAGAACGGCGAAGAGTTCTCCAAGGACCTCGGTTCCATTGCCGACCTCTTTGTAAACGATGCTTTCGGTTCCGCGCACCGCGCACACTGCTCAACAGTAGGTGTTGCTTCCTATGTTGACGCTTCCGCAAACGGCTACCTCATGGCCAAGGAAGTCAAGTTCCTCAGCGATGCGGTTGAAGATCCGGTCCGCCCGTTCGTGACCATCCTCGGCGGTGCAAAGGTTGCTGACAAGCTCGCAGTTATCGAGAACCTCCTCACAAAGGCTGACACGATCATCATCGGCGGCGGAATGTCCTACACATTCCTTAAGGCAAAGGGTCTTGAGATCGGAACATCTCTCGTTGACAACGAGAAGATCGACTACTGCAAGGATATGATGGAACGCGCAGAGAAGAACGGCGTAAAGCTCCTTCTCCCTGTAGACTGCGTCATCGCAAAGTCCTTCCCCGATCCGATCGATGCCCCTGTTGACTGCTCGGTAGTTGCTTCCGAAGCTATCCCGGCTGACATGATGAGCCTTGATATCGGACCCGCAACTCAGGAACTCTTCGCAAAAGAGATCGCATCCGCAAAGACAGTAGTCTGGAACGGACCCATGGGCGTTGCAGAGAATCCTCTCTTCGCAAAGGGCACAGATTCCATCGCAAAGGCAATGTCTGAAAATCAGGAAGCTATCACAGTCATCGGCGGCGGCGACTCCGCAGCAGCTGTAAAGAAGCTCGGATATGCAGACAAGATGTCCCACATCAGCACAGGCGGCGGTGCTTCACTCGAATTCCTCGAAGGCAAGGATCTCCCGGGAATCGTCGCAATGACAGATAAATAATTGATCCTTAAAAACCGGGGCTTCTCCTTCTGGAGAAGCCCCTATACTTAAAATTTTTTGAATATTGAACTAGGAGTTAAAACTAAGGATGAATCCAAACGCGCTGCAGTTATCGCAGGAAACTGGAAAATGAACAAGACCGCCTCCGAGGCAAAAGTTCTTCTCGCTGACCTCATTCCGCTCGTAGCAGATGCAAAATGTGATGTGGTAACATGCGTTCCCTTCACAGACATCGCAGTAGCAGTCGAGTGCACAGAGGGCACAAATATCTGCGTCGGCGCAGAGAACTGCCACTTCAAGGCATCCGGTGCCTATACCGGCGAGATCTCCGCTTCCATGCTCAAGGAAGCCGGCGTCAAATATGTCATCATCGGACACTCCGAGAGAAGACAGTACTTCGGCGAGACAGACGAGACTGTCAACCTCCGCGCACGCGCAGTCATCGATGCTGGAATGAAAGTCATCATCTGCGTAGGTGAGAGCCTTGAAGAGCGTGAGCTCGGAATCACGGAAGAGCGCATCGGCCAGCAGGTAAAATGCGATCTCGTTGGATTCTCCGCAGAGGATATGAAGAGCGTCATCATCGCCTACGAGCCGATCTGGGCTATCGGAACAGGCAAGACAGCGACAGCCGAACAGGCTGAGGAAGTATGCGCATACATCCGTTCAGTCATCTGCAAGCTCTACGGTGAGGAAGTAGCCGAGGGCACAACGATCCAGTACGGCGGATCCATGAACGCAGGCAACTGCGCAGAGCTTCTCGCCCAGAAGGATATCGACGGCGGACTCATCGGCGGCGCATCTCTTAAGGCTCCCGACTTCTCAGTCATCGTAAAGGCAGCATCTGAAGGCTGATCACCAATCTGAAATCTTAAAGAAGGAGAAAGTATCATGAGTATGCATATTGGTGCACCGGAAGGCGCATTTGCAGACAAGATCGTCCTTCCGGGCGATCCACTGAGAGCAAAATACATCGCAGAGACATATCTCGACGACGCACAACTCGTAAATGAAGTCCGCGGTATACTCGGGTACACGGGTTACTATAAGGGCGAAAAGGTATCCGTAATGGCGACAGGCATGGGTATCCCTGCTATGCTCATTTACGCCACGGAACTGATCCGCGATTACGGAGTAACCAAACTCGTGAGAACAGGCACTGCCGGAGCATTCGATCCCTCATTTGAGATCGGCGACATTGTCCTCTCCCAGGGCTGTTCCACCAATTCCGCTATTAATGATCATATCCTGCCCGGTCATCTCGCACTGCTTGCAGACTTCGGTCTGCTCTGTACCGCCCATAAGATCGCAAAAGATATGGGGCTCAACGTCCATGTCGGGAACACGATGTGCAACGATATGATGTATATCGACAACAAACCCGACTATGCGAGAAAATGGCTTGAGTACGGGGTTATCGCCAGCGAGATGGAGGCTGCGGGTCTCTACACGGTGGCAGGCAGATACAGGGCGAAAGCTCTCACGATGATGACCATCGGAAGTTCTCTTCTCGGTGAAAACAAGAGAAAGCTCTCCCAGGAAGAGAAGGAGAAAAATCTCAACGATATGATCGAGCTCTCGCTTGAAACTCTCATAGCTCCCGAACTGTTCTGATAAGGTAATAACTATATAAGACTGCCGATCACCGGCAGTCTTTTTTTGGATAATATATTGTTTATTCCGTATTGGACATGACAGCCCATTTTATATACCATGTATAATTAGAGTTATACCTGCAGTCCATTTATTCTCTTATAGATACTGATAGTGAAAAATGAAATATACTAAGCTGTTTTTCTGTATTGTATTAACTATACTTCTGATTGTATGTGTCTCCGTAACATCCGAAATCTTTTACGGCAGCGTATCCGGCGGAATCAACCAGGAAACTAAAGTCGTCACGGAAACTGAATTCGGAAATTGGGATGATTATGACTATGGGCTCTGGAAAGACTACGGCGACACCAAGATGACAATCGGTCGTAACGGAACATATGAAAGCGAATGGCATGACACACATAATGTTGTCTTCAGAACAGGTCATTCGTTTTATGATCCGAGACCCGTGTCGTCCTTTGGGAAAATCGATCTGCAATATGGTGCCGAATATCATCCGGACGGCGACTCATTCCTGGGCGTGTACGGCTGGATGAAAGAACCTTTGGTCGAATTCTATATAGTTGAGAACTGGGGAGATGCCCGTCCCGATGATAAACATGTTACGGTCGAAGGGAGGACTTACCTCGGAACATATACGGTCCAGAACGTCGAGTATGAAGTGTATTCAACAGTCAGAGAGAATCAGCCGTCTATCATAGGTACCAGAACATTTGTTCAGTACTGGAGCATACGGACTGAACCGTCGTGCGAAGGAACCGTGTGTATTTCCGATCATTTCACTTTATGGGAATCGCTGGGTCTAAAACTCGGAAGAATTCATGAGATCTCATTCGGAGTGGAAGGGATCGAGAGCAGCGGCTACGCCAAAATCTACATGAATGATCTTCGGTGGGATGGTAACCCCTATCAATAACCCGCTCTTAATACGACCGCAGAGACTGCGGTCGTTTTGCATGCTAAAAAGCAAACAGCCGGAGATAAAACTCCGGCTGCAGTTATTACTTTTGATCTGTTATCAGAAGATGAATCTGATCACTCCGAACACAAAGCCAACAGCACCGAGGATAAGTCCGATGGTTGCAAGCTTTGTCTGATTCTCCTTGCGTGCTTTTGCGCCGAGGACGGCTGCAATCGCTCCGCCGAGAACTCCGCCGAGTCCCCAGAATACCGGGAAGAGGATGGACAGAGCTCCGATAACTACGGAAGCGATCGTTATTCCGTTGGGCTTCTCCTCTGCCGCTCTGTACCCTGCTCCGCCGACAGTTGAAGCGGAATCGAGTGTCTGGCCTTTAACTGCTGCCTTGAGTTCTTCAACGACTTCCTTGCCTTCACTCTTAACATCTTCAAATGCGCTCTGTGCATAGCCCTTTGCGTCTGCCTTGAACTGCTGTGCCTCTGCTTTGACGTCAGAGACTGCGTCCTTTGCAACGTCCTGAGCCTGGCCGGCTACTTCTTTGATCTTGTTCTCTATATCTGCCATTTTTTATGTTCTCCTTCATCATAGATGAATTAATTATACTATTTTCATGTATAACAATACATATATTATTTGACAATTGTTAGGGGATTGTTAACGGTCATACCCTAACAATGGACGATATTACCCAGTCATCTTCCGCAAGGTCGTATTCTTTTCCGCAGTAAGGACAGGCTTTTCTGTGCATCGCGTCAAAACTGCCCTGACACGATCTGCACTTTACCGCATGCACGGTAAACCCGAGATCGAAAATGCCTTCGCTCTTCCTCTCGCACTCCACCTCGAAGGTTTCATCCTTCAGTTTTATCTTGTCACCCTTGTCACCCCTAGCATAGGTGTCCGTCATGAATGCTCTCAGTTTTATCTTTGAGTAACCGCCTTCATTCCTGAACCTCTTCAGCTGGATCGCTCCCCTGTAGCTCATCTTTATAATGTCATCAAGATAGGAGAGATCTTCATCTCCTGAATAGATCGAAAGATCATCCCTCTTTTCAGAGAAAGCAATGGCTCTGAGCTTTCCGAGAATCTTTCCCTCGAACAGTTCGAAGGAGAACCCCGGATCCACCTGCTCCATTGCTTTCAGGAGCTTCTTTCTGGTGTTTATGCCGCCGAGAAGTTTCAGGGATTTTCCCGCCAGTCTCAGCGCCTTTACCAATAGCACATAACTGGTAGCCATGTAGAAAATAAAGGCAAACACTGCTCCGCAAAAACCGCCCAAAAACAATGAGTACAGGATCCTGAACCATATCACATACTCGCTTGCAGATGTGAAGAACGTGAGCAGGAACAGTATTATCCCGCAGATAATTCCGAATGTAATGGTTCTCTTCTTTATTTTTCTGGGGAATTCTACCCTGTCCATTATTCCCTGAACGGAGTATATCGACTGGACACATGGATATGTCTGCGCTATCTCGAACATCGTTCCGCAGTACGGGCATCCTCCCGACAATTCGCTCGCCATTGTCTTGTGACCGCAGTTGGGGCACGTGCACTCAAAGTCCTCATATCCGAATTTGTCCAGCACATTGACATAGACTGTCTCAGGCTGGGATATTTTCTTGATCGATTTGTCCCCTCTGAAATACTCTGTGTTATGTCTGCATTCCCTGTAACTGACCGTAGCGACATAATCGCCGTGAGATCTGTCGAGATCTCCCGTTATGTCCTCTTCAACGACTGCATACTCTTCCGTCACACGGATCCCTTTTTCCTTGAGACGCTTCTCATTACAGTCGAGGAAATACCGCATATCCTTTGAAGACAGCGCCGGTTCCTTGTCCGTTTTGCACCATTCCTCGTATTCTTTGAGGAACTTCTCTCTTACCAGATTAGGAGCAATGCCCATAATTTGATCTCTGCCTTTTTATCAGAAAAATCTGTGATCTATGTCATATAATCTCACTGATGTTCGCGGAGAGTTGACACAGCCACAAAACAATTATATAATACTAGAACACCGAATGAAACGGTTTATATATCGCGGGGTAGAGCAGTTGGTAGCTCGTCGGGCTCATAACCCGGAGGTCGTAGGTTCAAGTCCTTCCCCCGCAACCATAATGAGAAAGATAAAGGACTTGATAGTTCAAAAAAACGGATAGTTTCTAATCTTTCAACCGGAAGAAGAGTACTCGTGATACTCTTCTTCCTTTTTTATTGAAAAATCTATTGGTGTGTTCAGGATGCTTTTTCTGCGGTAGATTGAACTGAATAATGAACCATGTTGCCTTTCTGGGGATCAACCGTGTAGTCATATCCCTCTCCACCAGCAATAAGAAAATCCCCGACAAATCTATAGAAGATTACAACGCGTTGAGTTCTGCTTTTCCCATACCCCTCTGCATCGTATACTTCGATACGATCTATCAGTTCATTAAGCAATGTCGGTGTTAGTTTCTCCACCTTCATAAACTTACGGACTCCTTTTATAAATGCTTCCTGACTTTTTTCATTGATCGTTAGACCCCTAAGAGTCTCCTGTATCTCTGTAACCCTGCGTTTTAGTTGCTCTTTTTCTGCGGAATACCTTGCTGATAGGTGGCAGAATCCCTCATCGTCGATTTTACCGAAGACATTGTCTTCATAGCATTTTTCGTAAAGGACATCCACCATCCTTTTGCGGTCGGTTAAAACGTTCAGTTCTTTTTCAAGCTTTTCTCTTTGATCCTTAAGCGATTCTTCTGCCTTCTGCTGCAACAACAGTGCAAAGGCAGCCTCATCTTTTTTAAGAAGAGCAGCCAGATGCCTCAATTCACCGAGAACTATGTGTTCCAATGCGTCTTCCCGGATATAATGGCGCGTTTGACATGTGCCACGGGTATCTTTTACATAATTCGAGCAACTGAAGAAATGGATATCCCTGTTACTTGTATTCGTGTGATACCACATCTTTCTCCCACAATCAGGACAGAACAAAAGACCTGTAAATACATTATGCTTGTCGCCTTTATACTTGGATGTTTTTCTTCTTCCACATGCCCTCATCTGTTGAACTCTTTCATAGTCATCACGTGATATTATCGGCTCATGAACGTCTGTAAAGATTGCCCATTCCTCTCTGGGATTATCCAGGCGTGCCCTATGTTTGAAGTCCAATGATTTGGTCTTGAAATTGATCACATCTCCGCAGTACTCCTGACGTGTGAGCATTTTGGCTATTGTGCTGTCATTCCATCTGTACGGATCAGAGTAATACTTTCTGCCCCCTCGGTTTATACCTTTGCTTCTCCAATATGCCCCAGGATATAAGACGTGTTCTTCAGAAAGGATTCGGGCTATTGTCTCCGATCCCATTCCTTCAAGGAACATTCTAAAGACACGCTTTACAACATCAGCAGCTTCAGGATCCACGATCCATTTCTTCTTATTGTCCGGATCTCTCTTGTAGCCGTATATCGGAGGTCCCAATGGTTCCCCCAATCTGCCTCTGATTCTGTTTGCAGATCGTATTTTTTTGCTGATATCCTTTGCATAAAGCTCATTCATAATGTTCCGGACAGGCATGAAATCATCCATACCATCTTTACTGTCAACATTATCGGTTACAGCAATAAATCGGATGCCGTAACTTGGGAACACTTCTTCAGTGTATGTTCCGACAGTGACATAGTTTCTGCCCAGTCTTGAGAGATCTTTTACCAGAATTGCTCCGATGCGGCCTTCATTGATATCAGCCTCCAGACGTTTAAAAGCCGGTCTGTTGAAGTTTGTTCCGGTATAGCCGTCATCGATATAAAACTCAATGTTCTCAAGGCCGAGTTCATTTGCTTTCATGGTCAGCAGTTTCTTTTGGTTGCTGATGGAATTGCTTTCGCCATCCGGGCCATCATCTCGGGATAGTCTGCAGTAAAGAGCTGTTATTTTGTTTTCAAATTCTGTTTTATGCTTCGGATGCATATTTCTCCTTTCCGGCATCTGAAGCTAGCTTTATTGAATCGATTGTACCCATCTGAGATATCCCAGTCAATAATTGGTCCTGTATAAGCGCAGTCTCAAAGCAGCTTTTCAATGTACGAGGCTTATCAGATCTTTTTCTATCCATTTCACTTTGCACTGCAAATGATGAAGATACTATGTAGGTTGTGTTTTTATACTGATACCGTCTCGCTGTCCCTGTCTTCATACCAAGACTGATGGTCATTATCTTTCCCACCCGCCGATTCTCCTCGCTATGAGTTCTTTTTGTCTGATATGTTCAAACAGCTCATATGGGATCGCTGAGATCAGTTTCTCCAGCTTTTTCTGCTTTTCATTCAATTCATACAGTTCACGGTTCTTTTCTCTGATTATCTTCTTCTTTTCCTTCTTATCTTCCCCATAATTGCCGACCCCATTGCGCTCATTCCAAATGCTGCGCTCAAGATATTCGATCTTATCGCTTATTACATTGCTCTGTTCTTTCAGCTTAGCCAGTTCCGGGGCATATTTCTGCAGGAGATCAATAGCTTCTATCCTATTATTCATCAAAGAAAGGGAGTTGATCTCCGATACTGCCTCTTTGAGTTCCTGATAGTGGGCATAGAGCATATCTGCATTCTTGTACATATAGACCGGAATATGCTGCCTCTGTGTCACTCTTGCAGAAATTCCCCTGGAAAGATCCGGATATCGCTTGCTCATATGGACATAGAATGCTTCCTGCAGCTGGCTCAGCCCCTTTGGTCCTCCTATAAGTTCCTTGGATGAGAGCCTTCCGTCTTTTGTCAGAGGGACAAAGCTTAAATGCATGTGCGGTGTCGCCTCATCCATATGCACTACTGCAGAGATGATATTCTTTCTTCCGAATGTATCTTCAAAGAATCTCACAGCATATTCAAAATATTCTCTCTGCTTCTCAGGCAGCTTCCCGTGAATCCACTCTGGTGTGGCCCCTATAAAACAATCCTGCAGTACCACGCTGTCCTTTCTCATCCTAGCTCCTGCTTCTTCTATCTTCTGAAGGACTTCCTTTCTGTAGTTTGTACATGGGCCTATGATGTGATAGTTTTCTCTTGTTCTCTCCAGATCAATATCTGGATTGCTTTTGTATTCTTTCTTTAGTCGCTCATTGTGTCTGCATATCCTTCCAACTGCGCCAAGTTTCCTTTTCTCTATTCTCATGATCGCGTAGTTCGCCATAATTGTCTCCTTTCATAACCTGTTGATAGAAGAGGTAGAAATGCAATGTGTCTCTGCGCATTTTTTGTCCCGCCGATTTTCCGAATACAATTTCACACCTCTTTTTTCGGAGGGCAGTCACAATCGCTCATTCCGCTCTGATGCCTGCCCTCCGATCACAGACTGTTGTGTCACTCGTTTCCTTGACTCGTTCCACAATTGTCTGTGATGAAGAGAAACCATCTGTTTCTCTTAAAGGGTGGAAATTGTATAACCCACTACACCTTGTGCCAAGGCTGTGGGCCAGACGTTCCCTCTGGACTCCCTTTTCCCGGCCGACAACAACTACGCAACATTGCAAAGTGCATCGGAAATGTTATGTAGTCACTGCGTATAACTGCGCAGTTCTCTGATAAACATTTCATTGTTGCGTAGTTGGAGGAAATGACCAGAAGCTCTGATTGTGCTGCCGATATGTTTTGATGCCAAGCTCATTCTGAGCCTCCTGTACTGTCCGGAATCCGATCCCCATTTTGTCAAAATGAGCCTTTATGTATCTCTGCGGTTGATCCTTCTCCATCAGCAGTTCTATCAGTTCCTCCTTGGCTATATCTTTCTTTGTTCTTCTTCCTGTCGGCTGGACAAACTCCGCAAACAGGTCATCTGCACTGATATTGGACTGTTCGGTCCAATCTATGTGATCGGTTAACTCATAGATCAAAGACGGACCTATCTGAGCCAGGTTGTTTTTCACCTGGACCAGGATGCGTTCTGTCTTTTCATCTCGTCTCTTTCCGACTGCAAGGATAGACCTCACTGCGGCAGCAACATCGATGGATCCGTTTGTTCGATGGAGCGAAGATATGCCACGCATTTTGTTCGTATGTGAAATGATCAGTACTGCACATTTTGTCCTGTCCGCCATCTCATACAGAGGCCGGAATGCTTTCCTCACGTCGATCGCATGATTCAGATTCACGTCATTGCCGATAAAGGCTGACAGGGGATCCAGTATCATAAACTTGGCATTGGATTCCTTCACAGCTTTCTCCAGCCTTTCATCCGAAAATGTAACCGGAGCAATATTGTCATTGATCAGCATAATTTTCGAGCAATCTGCTCCAGCTGTCTCCAGACGCGGTTTGATCGTGTCTCCCAGACCGTCTTCTGCAGTCTGATAAATCACATTCAACGGTTCTAACGGCTCACTCGTAAATGGCAGCGGTGTTCCGGAAGAGAGTCTTGCTGCCAAATCAAGGGCGACCATTGTCTTCCCGCATCCCGGATCGCCCTGCAAAATGGTCACTTTACCGAGAGGGATATACGGGTACCAAAGCCAATGGATCTCTTCGGCATTGATATCATCAAAACTCAGCAGCAGTTGTTCCTTTTTGTCGGTTGGTTCCATATTGTTCAATCACTTCCTCCTTGTTAGATAATCGTCTTTAAATATCTGATTTATTAGTGTTAGAGAGGTCTTCTTTTCGATCCATATATCTCTTTTCGGGTGGTTTTTCCTCATTGCCCCGTACAGGGGAAGTAATCAGGCTCCAGACAGTTGATCCGTTTCACAGGAATCTCACCACTCCGCCATCCGGCTAAGTATTGAGATGCAGAGACATATTCAAGATTGGAGTCCTGATTCATTTCTGTTCAGTTTTCAAAGAATGAGGAAAGAAAAAAGACCCCTCTACCCTTAAGGACAGAAACAGGCCAAATGTTAGTGTTTCAATTGTAAATTTTTTTTGAATAATTTCGTTTTTGGTTAATTAGACATAAGAATACACGCTTTTCATTGAAAAAAGCGAAAAAAGAGCTCTCAAAGAGCTCTTTTAAAATATATCCTTAGTTTTTATCTACCACATCTGCAAAATCATCACTTATTGTTTCAGGTAGAGACTGTTTTGAGTCCATCAGTAAATAGGTAAAAGATATTGCATTTTCGTCTAACCAGAACCGTAAAACTTTTGACTTCGACAGATATTGAGCTGCACTGAAGAACCGAGATGCATCGTAAATGGATGTATCTAAATTGACCAAACCTTGATTTGATAGTGTGCTCATACTCTTTTCTTGGTCCTGCCCCGACCCTTTTAAATACTTCTTCTCATATTTAGGATATAGCGATGGGCAATGGTTTTGTAGCATTCCAGCCACATTGGGGTAAACAATTTTATGATAAATGTCTTCAGCGTAATATGGGTGTAAACTCCTATCGAGCGGATTTACAAATATATGTGTAAAGTAGTCAATATCAACGATACAGCCATGTATTGAACCACTTCCACCAAAGCTTCTAACTTGATTACTAATCTCCGATTGATACTCCAAATAATCTTTGAGCGGTCTCTCGACTATGTTGACTAGTTCTTCTAGATGATCATAACAATATTCTGGATCATGAGAACATTTCGTTCTTCTACCTCCATTAAGAATCGAAAAACTACTCTTATTTTTACACATAAATAGATAATAATCGTTCTTTTTTATCATTATCACTGTGTCAGCAAAATCCATGTGCCCACGAATACGTTTTCCTTTATTGAACTCATTATATTGTCTCTTTGTTATCTCATAGATTCCATCATCGTAATTTTCAAAAGTATCATACTGTCCACTTATTGGAACGCTCTTTAATATGAATCTTTTATCTTCATATCCTATTTGATTATCTGCAAATACGTGAGCAACATCATTATCAACATAATTATTATGATGAGTATGACCGTTTAAATATATCCAGTTTGGATTGCGTTGTTTGTTGCTCCAGTCATGCATAGGATTATGCGTAGCAATAATGATTTCTTTGTCGCCTAATGCCTCATCAATCTTAGCATACAATTGTTCAAAGTATTTTGATTCCTTTATTTCTTCTTTTCTGGATATGGCTCCCCTATATATATTCCCCTCCGAAGCATTAAATCTATTATTTAAACCGGCAAACCCAACTCCTCCAAAGATTATTAACCTACTGTTTTGAATTATGTTTTTAAGTTCTTCGGCTGGTGCATCTTCTATGAAATTAGCATTGTAGGTGGTACCGTATAGATTATCAAAGAGTCCAGATTTGAAAACACATAATGAATTCTGCAAAAACACAATTCCTTCTTCTGAGCAAAATTCCTCATACCGATTAATCTGTTTTCGATAATCATCCCACCATAAATCATGATTCCCAAGAATTAGTAGCAGATTCCCACATGTATGACGCAGTTTTTGCAAAAAAAGCTTATTCAGTTCAAAATCACATGAGATATCCCCAAGTACTATAAGTAGTGATCTGTACCTGGAATCCTCCGCTTGACTAATTGATTTTTGAATTTGTCTGATCTTTTTCCGTAGATACTTTTCTATCTCATCATCTGTTCTGCAGCAAATACTTATTTTTGTATCGAGGTGCAGATCTGAAATATAAAACAAGTTAAAATCTGATACAGAAAATCGGTCATCATGTGCAATAGTTAATTCCGTCGACTCGGGAATTTCAATTCGCTCTGAAGTGGATTGTATCCTTTCTATCATTTCATTCGGATTATAAGCAATCACAGCATTTTCCAAACAATACAGTTCGAGATTAACATTTGAAAGATCACATCCTATGAGCTGTGCCCCAGAAAGATCGTTGTTAAGATATTTTGCGAATTGTTCAAACTTAAGAAAACGCCTTTCATCAACCTTAATAACATCCCCATCAGCGATGTATTCTGTAGTCACGACAAAATATGGCTTCTTATATTCTTTTTTGATAACTGCATCTACAGGTATCGCATTTGAATAATTATCAATATTGTCACGCAACACGTATGCGCCTTTGAAATCAATTCCAGAAAGATCCTCTTCTAGATTAACATCTGAAAGATCACATCCTATGAGCTGTGCTCCTGAAAGATCATTATTTAGATATTTTGCGAATTTATGAAACTTAAGAAAGCGTTTCTCCTCTATTCTAAGAACATCCCCATCAGCAATGTCTTCTGTGGTCACAACAAAATAAGGCTTCTTAT
>JAFWEV010000045.1 GCA_017512745.1 Oscillospiraceae bacterium | reverse complement strand
TCTTTCAATATGTGGTATCCCTTCCTATCGCAGTATATGCGAGCACGCATCAGTATTCCGTGGGAGACTACATATCATCGATCATAGGTTTTTTGGGAACGGCCATACCAAATTTTATCCTGGCCATTGTACTGATGTATCTATCGTACAAATGGACCGGGAATGCCAATGTAGGCCTTTTCTCTCAGGAAATGTTGCAAAACGGCGTGCATTTGTATAACTTTGGTGAATTTTTGAAGCGTATGATCATTCCTATCATCGTTATCGGAACCAGCGGAACCTGCGGCATCATCCGTTCGGTGCGTGCACAGATGCTGGACGAGGTTGCCCGACAGTATACCCTTACCGCCCGCGCAAAGGGTGTTTCTGAGGGTAAGATTATCATGAAGTACTGCTTCAGAGCAGCCATGAACCCAACCGTATCGGGTCTTGGCGGTGTTCTTTCGAGTTTGTTCTCCGGATCGACCGTTACGGCGATGGTCCTTAACATGCAGATTCAAGGTCCCGTACTCTATAAAGCTCTTCAGAATCAGGACATGTACCTTGCAGGCGCGATCGTTATGATTCAAGCCGTGCTTGTAGTTATCGGTATTCTCTTGTCGGATATCGCACTTGCGTTCCTTGATCCCAGAATACGTTATTCGGGAGGTGGTAGATAATGGCAAAAATCAAATCAAAAGAAGATTATTATCTTGCCTCTCAATGGACGCTAATGCTGAGGAAACTCAGGAAGCACCAACTGGCGAGAGTGTCGCTCTTAGTACTCCTCGTGCTGTATCTGATGGCTCTGTTCGCGGATTTTCTCGGGCCTTACGGACTCGACGAGTTCGACGGTCTTTACCGGAACAGCTCTCCCACAAAGGTTCATACCACCTTTAACGGGGAGCGTGTGGGGCTTCACGTATATAAGCTCACAAAGAGCATTAACAGAGAAACCTTCGAGGTTTCCCTTGTAGAAGATACAAGTGAATATTACAAAATTAAATGGTTTGTACACGGGACCGAATATAAAATATTGGGACTTATCCCCGCAGATCTGCACCTATTCGGTGTTTCCGATACGGGCTCAAACGGCGGAACGGGAGCGAAGATCTACCTGTTCGGTGCGGACTCATTGGGGCGAGACATATTCTCAAGAGTGCTTTTAGGCGCCAGGATATCACTTACGATTCCCTTTGCGAGCGCAATCATATCCTTCTTCCTTGGAATAGCCATAGGCTCGATATCGGGTTATTTCGGAGGAATCACGGATATTATCATCCAGCGCATCATCGAAGTAATTGGAGCAGTCCCTCAGATTCCGTTGTGGATGGCGCTTTCAGCAGCGATACCTCCCGGAATATCCACAATCAAGATGTATTTTTACATGACGCTGATACTGTCCTTCATCAACTGGACGGGTATGGCGAGAACCGTGCGGGGCAAGTTTCTTTCACTGAAAAACGAAGACTATGTTATGGCCGCCAGGCTTTCGGGCGTTTCCACATGGAAGATTATCTGGAAACATCTGGTTCCCGGATTCATGAGTTATTTGATTGTCTCCATGACGCTCGGTATTCCCGGCTCCATCGTCGGTGAGACCTCGATGTCCTACCTCGGACTAGGCATCAAATCCCCTGCAACCAGCTGGGGTGTTCTGCTTCAGGAAGCCAGTTCCGTTACTGATGTTGCTTCACATCCGCACAAGCTGATTCCGATCATCTTTGTAACCATCACGGTTCTGGCTTTTAACTTCCTCGGCGATGGTCTTCGAGACGCAGCTGACCCTTACAAATAAGCCTGCATTATATTGAAACGCATATCCTTCTCTTATCCGGAACTATGGAATGAAGAGAACATTTGCGGACATGGAATGGAGATTAAAATGGATAATAATAACATAATTGAAGTCAAAGACCTCCATGTGGACATCAGTATGATGGAGGGAACCCTTACTCCCGTACGAGGAGTGAGTTTCGAAATGAAGAGAGGGGAGACTTTGGGACTTGTTGGAGAATCCGGAAGTGGCAAGTCCCTTACCTGTAAGGCTATCCTCGGAATCAATGAGAAAAAATGTAAATCGAGCGGAGAAATTCTCTTCGATGCCGACGGCAGCGGAAAAATAGATCTCTTAAAGCTCGATCCCAAGGGCAAAGCAATCCGTGCAATCCGAGGCAAGCAGATATCCATGATTTTTCAGGAGCCTATGGTTTCCTTCTCTCCCATGTACACTATCGGGAATCAGATCAACGAGGCAACGAGACTCCATATCACAAAGGATAAGAAAAAGTCCAAAGAAATCTCACTGGAGATGATGAAAAAAGTCGGCATTGCCAATGCGGAGAAGCGTTACAACCAGTACCCGCACGAGTTCTCCGGCGGTATGCTTCAGCGCGCGCTCATAGCCATGGCGTTAGTATGCAATCCTGCACTCCTTATCGCGGATGAGCCAACTACTGCTCTGGATGTTACCATTCAGGCTCAGATTCTCGAACTGATGAAAGAAATGCAGAAGGAATTCAACATGGCGATCCTCTTCATCACGCATGATCTGGGCGTTGTAGCGAAGATGTGCGACAGAGTCGCGGTCATGTATCTGGGCAAAGTGGTCGAGTCCGGTTCTGCTCAGATCATTTACGCAGACCCGGAGCATCCCTACACCAGAGGACTAATAGGTTCGGTACATAAGATCGGTGGAAAGAAAGACGAGAGGCTATTTTCAATCGAAGGTACGGTGCCTCTGGCCATGAACCTTCCGAGAGCCTGCGGCTTCTACGACAGATGCGATGCGAGGATAGAAGGTCTTTGCGATAAGGCGGAGCCCGAGCTGGTTGAGATCGCTCCCGGTCACAGAATCGCCTGCTTTGCCTGCCAGAACGAAGCCTGTAAGGCGCAGCGCGTGGCAGCCGAGGCTATGATTAAGGCCGAAGAAGAAGCCCGAAAGAATGCTGTTCCCGAGAATAATGCAAAGGGAAAGAAAGGAAGGCGCAATGAATAAGGATAACATCCTTGAGGTCAGACATGTTCATAAGCGTTTTACCTCCAAAAATGTCACAGTTAAAGCTGTCACTGATGTAT
>JAFWEV010000044.1 GCA_017512745.1 Oscillospiraceae bacterium | reverse complement strand
TTGCTTTGCTTGGAAGATACGCTCCGGAGATGGTCAACCTCAAAGACCAGCTGAAGGCAACTGACAGCAAGATCGCATATTTGGAGCGCACCGTAGACGAGTGGCGGGATGATTACCGCAGCCTCAGAGGTTATGCACAGGAAAAGGAAGATGAACTGTACAAGGCGAACAAATCCCTGTTCGATCTGAATCAAAAACAGAAGCAACTTGAGTCGCTCATATCCAAGATACCTCCGGAGGTTCTAAATGAGATCGCGCAGGCTGAAAGAAAAGCAAGAAAGGAAAGACATAAGGGATGGGAAAGATAATGCAGATAGAAGAGATCAACATACTGGACTGCGTTCCGTTCAGGGACAATCCGTTCAAGATCAGAAATGATTCCGATATGGAGATGCTTGTGGACAGCATCCGAAAGTTCGGAGTGATGTATCCGATCATGGTCCGACCGACATATGACGGAATGTACGAAATAATCAGCGGGCACAGAAGAGTTCACGCTTGTAGAAAGGCAGGGATCGATACAGTCCCTGCCTTAATTCGTGAAATGGATCGTGACGAGGCGATCATCTGTCTTGTGGATGGGAATCTTCACAGAGATTCTTTGTTGCCATCTGAGAAAGCATTCGCTTATCGGATGAAAGTCGAAGCGCTCTCACATCAAGGGAAAACTTCTGTTCAGGTTGGACAGATGTCTTCCAGAAGTTATGTCGCGAGAAGTGCCGGTGAGAGTGAGAGCCAGGTGCAGCGTTATATCAGGCTGACATTCCTGATTAAGCCGATCCTGGATCTTGTTGATGAAGGAAGGATTGCCTTGACACCGGCTGTGGAAATCTCATACCTGTCACAGCCGGTACAGCTGCAGATTGCAAATATCTATGATCAGATGGAGATTACTCCATCCTATTCCCAGTCGGTACAAATCAGGAAACTATCCGAAAGCGGACACCTGACTGAAGATAGAGTGAAGGAGATTATGTACCAGCCGAAAGCAAACCAGAAGGAGTATATCCGGCTTTCATCGGAACGGTTCAGCAAGTTTCTGTCACGATTCAGGAGCAGGGATGAGATGGAAGATTATGTCGCGAAAGCGCTCGATTATTACGGTCGGCATCTTCAAAGGCTACGTGCTGACCGTGACTCAAGATAGGAGGAAGTGAATGGGGAGAAAAGCAAACAAGCCGGAGATAGTAGTGCATAGGGTTTTCAAGGGAGATGTTCCGATGGTGGATGCGTTTGCTGATGCATACCGGGCTTATTTCGAAGAAATGAAATTGAAATCCTCAGTTCACACATTCGACCAGAGCAAACTCGTTTCATACAATGATGGCACAAATAACGACGTGGAGGTTTGTCAGAATGGAACAACAGCCTAAGATCACCGCGCTATATTGTCGCCTTTCAAAAGATGACGAACGAGGCACTGGCGAAAGCATGTCCATTGAGACACAAAAGACGATCCTAACCCAGTATGCGAAGGAGCATGATATGTATCCGATTGAGTACTATGTGGATGACGGATATACCGGATTGAATTTCAACCGTCCCGGATTTCAACGGATGCTCGATGACATAGCTCTTGGGAAGATCCGGACTGTTATCACAAAGGATCTGTCCAGGCTGGGAAGAGATCACATCCAGACCGGTCAATATTCGGAGATATATTTTCCGACGCATAAAGTGCGATATATAGCTGTCAATGATGGTTATGACTCTGAAAATCAGCAAAGCACAGTCTATGCTTCGATAAAGACCGCAATCAATGAGTTTTACAGCAGAGACACTTCCGTGAAGATCAAAGCGTCATTTAGGGCAAAAGCTAAAGAAGGTCAGCATCATTCTGTGGTCCCGCCATTCGGCTATCTCAAGGATCCGGAGAATAAGAATCACCTGATACCTGATCCGGAAACAGCTCCGTATGTCGTCAAAATATACAATCTGGTGCTGCAGGGCTGGGGGAATCATCGAATCAGGGACTACCTACGGGAAGCGAAGGTTCCCTGCCCGTCCTGGATTCATCACTCCAGAGGGTGGCTCGACAAAGGTCACATGTTTCCGGATGAAGATTCACGGTATATATGGAGGCCGGATACTTTGAGATTGCTTATCCGTAATGAAGTCTACTGCGGCAATCTGGTTTATGGAAAAAGCGAGACGATATTTAAGACCAAGAAGCATCCTAAGACAGAACCGGAGAAATGGATAAGGGTTGAGAATACACACGAACCACTTGTTTCTAAGGAAGTCTGGGAAAGAGCAAATGAGATCATAGCCAAGAAGCGGCAGTATTATCACGAAAAGATGGATAATTACGACGGGCCAAAGAACATATTCAATGGGATATTGAAATGTGCTGATTGCGGTCATGCTATGACTCGCAGGAATTATGGAAGCAATTGCTTTAGGGCTATTTACTACTGTACCAGTTATACCTCATATGGCCAGTACAAATGCACCCACCATAAACTGTTCGAGGACGATCTTTATCGAGTCGTTACCGATGAAATACGGACTTTTTCTCAGGAAGTTAAAGAAGACCGAGAAAAGCTGATTGCTCGCATCTCTGCTTTGACACCGGATGAAACACGTTTTCTTCCTTCGGCTGGTGAGATAAAAGATGCTCTAAAAAGGCTCGGAGAAGTCAACAAGCTTCTCGATACGCTGTATGAAGACCATATCTTCGGCAGGATCTCTGATGATAACTATCATCGGATGCTGGGGAAATATCAGGCGGAGCAAGACCAGCTGAAGAAGAAACTGGAGGCTTACGACCAGTTAAAAGAAAAGAGTGCTGATCTAAGGTCAAAGGCTGAACGAATCGCAGACCTTTTTGAGCAATATGGAGATTTTGAGGAGTTGACCTCCGGAGTCTTAAATGCCCTCATCGATAAGATCACTGTATCGGAACCGTATGTTGAGGATGGTAGGTATAAGCAGGATCTTACGATATACTACCGTTTCATCGGTGCCATAGGAACAACTCATTATGATGCTCACCGTTTCTACAAATCCGAGAAAGTAAAAGAAGCAAGTGACAAGAGAGCAGCAAGACACAGAAAGGAGCGTGAAGAAGAAATTCGTGCAGAAATGCAGAAAGATCCCGTCGGACTGCTGGCTGTGCAATAATGTCGGGGAATATAGGACAGACCGGTGCGATGCATCGGTCTTTTCCTTTTCAGCCAAGTTAAATCTTCAGTATGAAGGGTTTACTAATGTAGCGCTGCCGACGAGTTTTGACAAGATCCTGTCAGTCATGAGATCCAGAAACATGTTCGTGACGATCATTCTGCAGAACATGGCGCAGCTGAAGGCACTGTTCGAGAAAGAGTGGGAGAGCATTGCGGGTAATTGTGACAGCTTCTTATATCTCGGAGGAAACGAAAGAAGTACCCATGAATACGTGTCCAAGATGCTTGGTAAAGAAACGATCAATTCCAACACCTTCGGGC
>JAFWEV010000043.1 GCA_017512745.1 Oscillospiraceae bacterium | reverse complement strand
TATTTAGCCGTTCATTAATTACTACATCAAAAATAATTCTTTATGTTAGTCTACGATATCCCACGCCTCATAAATATTTAATACTATTATCTTATGCTCCTGTTACGTTCTCCTATTATAAACTCTTAACTTGCACTTTCACTGTATACCCGTCCTTATGTCCTTATAACCTATCCACATCAAAAACAGGTCTTTTCGCGTATAATCATTACCATTTTCCATTGCACACCTAACGCACGAAAAGAAGCAGTTTCCTATTTCATGTCAATAGCCTTATCTTTTTCCACAGTCCTGCTCAAACGACTTCCTGACACTTTTCTTTTTATTCATAAATCAACATTAAACAATCGCTTCATTCCAGATCCCCAATAAAGAAGCGAAGAATAATATCTTCATTTTTTAAGCTTGTATCAGATCAAAATCTTATATTACCGTTCAATAAAATGCGTTTCTTTTACATCGTTGTTTTTTATTAATCAAAAAGAACCCGCGCACCGTAGGGCATTATCTGTTCTCCATTAGCAGTGTGTTCTTAATATCATAAAGTTTTTGTGAGAGGTCAACGTAATATCCATGAGGGTGCTCGAAACGCTTTACCTCGTCCCATAATGAATCAACTTCTCGTACACAGTATGCTCTGCTCTCCTCTACTGATGGGACTTTATATACCAATTCGCCCTCCTTGAATACCTGTACTCTTAGTTCTCTTGCCGTGAAGTCCTCAACTACTTTTCTCTTCCAGACAGCATTTGGATCAAATATCTCAAGAGGTTGTGTATCATCGACTATTTCGTCATGCAATGTGATAAGATCAGCAATCGCTTTTCCAGTCTTTCTCTCATATAGACGATATATCTTCTTGAAGTGAGGAGTCGTAATCTTCTCAACGTTCTCACTCACCTTGATCTTAGGAGTGATATTTCCGTTCTCATCTTCAGTAGCTACAAGTTTGTATACTCCTCCAAGGACAGGATCGCTCTTAGCTGTAATCAAGCGCTCACCTACACCGAAACTGTCGACGCAGCCCCCCTGACGGATCAGGTCACGGATCAAATACTCGTCCAGACTGTTACTTACGACTATCTTGCATTCCTGCAATCCAGCCTCATCCAACATCTCTCTTGTCTTCTTTGTAAGATAGCTCAAGTCTCCAGAGTCTATCCGAACACCACACTTGTGGATACCCTGTGGCCAAAGCACTTCCTTAAAGACTTTGATAGCATTCGGAACACCACTCTTAAGCGTGTTATAAGTATCTACCAATAATGTAGCATTATTAGGATAAAGTTCGCAGTATGTCTTGAATGCTGTATACTCGTCGTCGAAGATCTGTACCCAACTGTGCGCCATAGTTCCGAGGGCAGGAGCTCCATATAGTTTATCTGTCATCGTACAGCTCGTTCCCGCTACACCAGCGATATATGCCGCTCTTGCTCCGAGATATGCAGCAGAAGCTCCTTGAGCGCGGCGTGCACCAAACTCCATGACGGGACGGCCTTCAGCAGCGCGGACGATACGATTGGCCTTTGTAGCGATAAGTGTCTGATGATTCATGCACAAGAGGAGGAACGTTTCAAGAATCTGAGCTTCTTCGGATCGTGCGCGCACCGTCACCAGAGGCTCATTCTTGAACACTACTGTGCCTTCTGGCACTGCCCAGATGTCACCGGTAAAACGGAAGCTCCTCATATATTCAAGCCATGATTCAGAAAAGCAATTCTTGCTTCTAAGATATTCAATATCATCGTCGCTAAAGCGAAGATTCTGAATATAGTCAATGAGTTCATTTAGACCACAGGCTATAGCAAAACCTCCTCCGTCTGGAACAGTCCTGAAAAACATGTCGAAATATACGATCTTATCACCGATGCCTGCCTCGCGGAAACCGTTAGCCATTGTATATTCATAGAAGTCATTCAGCAATGCAAACTTTTCATTAACATTAAACATTTTAATATACCTCTTACTCTTTTTTCTTTTGTTAAAAAGGGAGCCTGCTGGCTCCCTTTCCATATTATTCAGCGTTTTTTGCTGCTTTAATTGCCGCAATTGCATCTTTACGGGAAAGGTCGATTCCTTTATCGCTAATTTTAATGACCTTTACAGGAATGATGTCGCCTATACTTACAACATCTTCTGTCTTTGCGACACGGTGATCATCGAGCTTACTGATATGCACCAAGCCTTCTTTCCCAGGAGCAATCTCAACTTTTGCCCCAATAGGAAGGACTTTGGTAACCTTGCCATAATACATTGATCCTACTTCAGGGTCTGTAACTATGGTCCTAATGATGTCGATAGCACGCTTCACGTTTTCAGTTAGCATGCCAGAAACATAGACGTGTCCATCTTCCTCTACGTCAACCTGAACATCACATTCTGAGATGATCTTCTTGATTACAGCACCACCCTTTCCGATAACATCTGCTATCTTCTCTGTGTCGATAGTGATAGAATCCATCTTCGGAACATATGGTGAGAGTTCCTTTCTCGGTTCCGGGATGGCTTTAAGCATGACTTCATCAAGGATATAGAATCGTGCCTTTTCGCATTTATCAAGAGCTTCACGGATTATGTCATAGGTAAGTCCGTCGATCTTGAGGTCCATCTGAATAGCTGTGATACCTTTATGTGTACCGGCTACCTTAAAGTCCATATCGCCGAAGAAATCCTCGACACCCTGAATGTCAACCATAGTCATCCATCTGTCATCCTCAGTAATAAGACCACAGGAGATGCCAGCTACAGGAGCTTTAATCGGGACTCCTGCGTCCATAAGAGCCAGTGTGCTTCCGCATACAGAACCCTGTGATGTGGATCCGTTGGAAGAAAGGATCTCAGAAACGAGGCGAATAGTGTACGGGAACTCTTCCTGTGAAGGAATCACTGGGAACAGTGCTCTTTCAGCAAGAGCTCCGTGACCGATTTCACGGCGTCCAGGTCCGCGGCTTGGACGTGTTTCACCGACAGAATAGCTGGGCATGTTGTAATGGTGCATATATCTCTTCTCTGTCTGGTCATCCAAACCGTCGAGAAGCTGTGCCATATCGAGCATACCAAGGGTACAGGTTGTAAGGACCTGAGTCTGTCCGCGTGTAAACATTCCGCTACCGTGTACTCTTGGAAGAAGTCCTACTTCAGATGCCAATGGACGGATCTCGTTGATCCCTCTCCCGTCAACACGCTTGCCGTCATCTAGCAGCCAGCGGCGAACGACATATTTCTGGAGCTTGTACATGCACTCATCGATTATGCCTGTATTGTCAGGATACTGTTCATCAAACGCTGCGTGAACTGCATCGTAAATTGGTAGCAATGCAGCATCACGTACGAGCTTGTCATCTGTATCCATTGCATAGCGAACTTTTTCGACCGCCATTTCCTTGATAGCCTCAAACAGATCGTGCGGAACTTCCTGACTCTCAAAAGGCATCTTCGGCTTCCCAATCTCAGCAACGATATTGTTGATAAAGTCTACGATCTCACGGTTGACCTTGTCACCTGCAACTATTGCATTGAACATTGTGTCGTTATCGACCTCGTTCGCACCTGCTTCGATCATGACGACCTTTTTGGAAGAGCTTACAACTGTAAGCTGCAGATCATTATGCTGATTCTGCTCATGTGTGGGGTTGATGACAATCTCCCCGTCAACCAGACCAACAGAAACTCCTGCGACAGGTCCGTTCCACGGAATATCAGAGATTGCGATAGCGATGGAAGATCCAATAAGGCCTGTGATATCAGGAGCACAGTCCGGATCAACAGACATGATAGTCATTACAACTGCCACATCATTGCGCATATCCTTCGGAAACAAAGGGCGGAGCGGGCGGTCCACAAGGCGGGATGCCAGGATGGCTTTCTCACTTGCGCGGCCTTCTCTGCGGAGGAAGCTTCCGGGGATCTTCCCAACTGCATATAATTTTTCTTCATAGTCTACAGAAAGAGGGAAATAATCGATACCCTCTCTCGGTTTCGGGCTCATTGTAGCTGTGCAGAGCACGACTGTCTCGCCATAACTGGCAAGAACTGCACCATTTGCAAGTCCTGCCATCTTGCCGGTCTCGACCTTAAAAGGACGGCCGGCTATTTCGGTCTCAAAGACTCGATAATTTTCGAACATGTTGGTCCTCCGATAATTGTTATTTGTTTTGATCGGTTTCGCAACGAATCCAAAACTTTTCCCGCACGGAAAAGCCCTCGATTCACTGCAAAACCCGATCTCTCGCTTGGTTTATTGACTTTTCAGTTCAATTGTATGAAAGGCAGACACGCATTGCGCGTCTGCCTAACAAACGACTCTTATTTACGAAGTCCTAACTTCGCAATCAATGCACGGTAACGCTCGATATCTTTGTTACGGAGATAAGCGAGGAGGTTACGGCGACGACCTACCATCTTGAGCAGTCCACGATAGCTATGTTTATCGTGAGGATGAACCTTCAGGTGCTCATTCAGATGATTGATACGGTTGGTCAACAAAGCTACCTGAACCTCAGGAGAACCTGTATCGGTCTCTGTCAGGCGTACGCTTTCGATGACTTCCTGTTTGTCTTTCAGCATTTCTGTCTTCCCCTTTCTGTATGATACACGGTAATCAAAGTCAAAGGTAATGAAAGGTATATATGCCATATGACTGTGAATCCGTATGCTTTCGCAAGCCTAAAAAGTTTACCATAT
>JAFWEV010000007.1 GCA_017512745.1 Oscillospiraceae bacterium | reverse complement strand
TTCCACACTTCTTTCGTAATTGTTGATTATTCAACGCTTCCGTAATGCTGGCAATTGAACTCCGCTTGTAAAAGAGTATAATACGGTAACAACAGATAATCAACATGTGTGGAAAAACCTTAAGGAGGTATGATCATGGCTGTAAAGCAGGCTGTAGCATCTGTAGCAGTCAATCAGGTGCTGGCATACCTGGAAAAAGATCCGGAAAGAAATATTGAAAAGGTGCTCAACTGGATCGACGCTTTCGACCGCAGAGGCCGCATCGACAGACATATGAAGGCTGCCCGTCCGGCTCTTACAGATCCTGACAGCAACTGGCGCAAGCTGGTGCTCAAGATGTATTCGGACATCGACAAAGACGTGCGGATGACCATCTTCCGCAATTTTGTCGTAAACGCGACTATAGTCGGCGGCGACATGCAGTTCGACAACGAGCAGAAGTACGACTGCAACATCCCGTGGGCCATTCTTTTCGACCCGACCAGCGCATGCAACAAGCATTGTATAGGATGCTGGGCAGCGGAATACGGCAACCAGCTCAACCTCAGCTATGAAGAGATGAGCAGCATCGTTTCTCAGGGCAAGGCTCTCGGCACATTTATGTACCTTTTCACAGGCGGTGAACCGCTGGTACGAAAAAAAGACATCATCAGGCTCTGCGAGGAGCACAGTGACTGCGTGTTCAGCGCGTTCACTAACGGTTCGCTCATAGATGACGCGTTTGCTGAAGATATGCTGAGAGTGAAGAATTTCGTCCCTGCCATTTCGATCGAAGGTTTCGAGGAAGCGACGGATTCAAGACGCGGTAAAGGTACTTATCAGGAAACGATACGCGCGATGAACATCCTCAGGGAGCATAAGCTGCCGTTTGGAATATCATGCTGCTATACATCGGCAAACGCTGATGTGATCGGAAGCGAAGAGTACTTCGATGCCATGATAGACATGGGCGCTCTGTTCGCCTGGATCTTCACATATATGCCTGTCGGCAAGAAAGCTGTCTCTGATCTTATGGTAACCGCTGAACAGAGAGAATTCATGTATCATCAGGTGCGCGAGTTCAGAAAGACAAAACCGCTATTCACGGTAGACTTCTGGAACGACGGAGAATTCGTCGGAGGGTGTATCGCCGGCGGGCGGTCATATTGCCATATCAATGCCAACGGTGACATCGAGCCGTGCGCGTTCATCCACTATTCGGATTCCAACATCCGTGAAAAGACTCTTCTCGAGGCCTATCAGTCACCGCTCTTCATGGGTTATAGGCACAATCAGCCTTTCAACGGCAACATGTTGAGGCCTTGCCCTGTTCTCGATAATCCGGGAAGGCTGACCGCTATTGTTGAAGAGTCCGGCGCGGTTTCGACCGACTACTCTGACACCGAGTCCGCAAAGGAATACTCGGATAAGTGTGTTGAGAAAGCGGCTCTCTGGAAACCGGTATCTGAAAAACTCTGGACAGAGTCCGGACACGAACTCTGATAACCTCTGCAAAACATAAGACCTCCCTTGATGAAGATGGGAGGTCTTTCTTTATGTTCTTTATGGGACGGCCTTCACATTACCATCAATAGAGTTCCTGCACCTATCAGGATACAGCCGATAATGGATCTTGAGGTGAATTGCTCATGTAAAAAGATAAATGCCAGGAACAGCGTTATCACAACGCTCAATTTGTCAATTGGCACGACCTTGGATACCTCTCCCATCTGAAGGGCTTTATAATAACAGAGCCATGATGCACCAGTAGCAAGCCCTGAAAGGATCAGAAATGTCCAGCTTTTTTGGCTGATCTGCCCGATACCGTTCTGAGCGCTCGTAAGAAAGACCATTCCCCAGGCCATGATAAGTACCACAGCCGTCCTGATTGCTGTTGCCAAATTTGAGTCCACCCCTTCTATACCGACTTTAGCAAGAATAGATGTCAACGCTGCAAAGATGGACGAAAGAATTGCAAAAACCAGCCACATATATATTTCTCCTAAATCAATATCTATAATCTTTATTTATAATAGCATAATCAATGCACAACCAATGCCCTGGAGCTATTCCAAGGCATTGGTTTTAGTTTAAGGTGTTCGGAATCAAGCATGCAAATATTCAAAAGGGCCGATTTTCGGGACAATAACATGACTTTTTTAATCAAAAGCCAAACCGACAACACGTGACACATCGTCACGGGTTCATTCAGGCCCGCGCGTTACCGAAGCTGGCCCATTTCTCCGGTAACGCATCTATACAGATCATGAATTTCTCCAGCTTGTAGGACGGCGTTTCTCATTGCCCGTCAGATAGTCTTCCAGCTTTACCTGGCTGCTGTCATTCAGGTGATTGAATACGTCCGCATAGGTATCGAGAGTTATGTGAATATCCGTGTGGCCCATCCATGTTTTAAGGACAACCGGCTGTACACCGGCTTCGATGCACCTTGTTGCAAAAGTGTGACGAAGCGAGTGCTGTCCATAGTATGGCAGATCATACTTATCGCATACCCTTCTGAAGAAATAGCAAACCTGTTGAGTGGATATGATATCACCTTTCCTATAATCATAGAACACGGTTCCTGCCTTGTTGTTTCTGGCCTCTGCCAATGCTTCTTCCAGTATAGGGCGCACGAGTTCATTGATAGGGACATCTCTGACTCCTGCATCGGTCTTAAGATGTTCTTTCCAGAAGTTCCTTCCGCCAAGGCCCATCGAGATCGTAGCCCTCACATGGATCACACCGTTGGCAAGGTCTATGTCCTCCGGCTTGAGGGCATTGATCTCCCCCATTCTCATTCCCGTATAGAGCTCGATCATCAGCTGCTTTTTGTAATTGTTGCTGCCGCTTGTTTTCCTTCGTCATTACAGATGAGAGCTACGTCGTCATACCGGGGATCTGTGTCGGAATGGAATGGGAAAAATTCCTGAATAAGTCCTCCGACCATAGCTTGCATGGTCTCAAGTTTTTCTTCCATTTCGACTGTTTCCGCC
>JAFWEV010000042.1 GCA_017512745.1 Oscillospiraceae bacterium | reverse complement strand
TACTCTGTATCCGTCTATATATCCGGCTTCAGCCATTCTGCTCTTTTCCGGGAGGTTGAATTTGAACAGTCCGTCCTCAACTGTCCCTGCGCCTATGGAAGGAGCGCGCATGGTATATACGCTGTAGCCGCTCTTGCCTGTTCCGGAGAACCATCCGTCCTGCGCCGATCCGCCGTCTACTTCCATCATCCAGAAGTCCATGTCCCCGCTTCTCTTGAGTTCCGTTACGGCACCGTACTTGCAGTTCGTCACCTTTGTGGATCCGACGGGTATGAGCTTAGTATCCGGAAGCATCTCCTCAAATTTTTCATCCTGAACGGCCAGCATTCTTACGATCTCATCGCCGTCATCACTCTCAGGATAAAGATGTCTCACCCTCGTTGTGTAACTGTTGTTTTTGAGATCGACTCTGGATATCTTGTTGGAATAGCAGAACAGGGACGGATTGTAATATCTCGTCTTGTGGTCAGCCTGATTTTTGACTGCGCGGTTATACATGTTCAGCTGATTGACCTTCATGAATTCGAAATAATCCTCGGTCAGCTCCGCCTCACTTATCCCGAATATCTCCTTCAGCAAAGTTGTTATGGCCGGTCTGGTATAACCCTTGTACTTGTTCATTATGTCGTCATATGTCATATCCGGTTTGTGTTTCTGCCAGACATATCTGATAAACGGAGCTATCGGATATGACGCATCCGCCTGTTTGTCCCCCTTTACCGTATGGGAATACCCGTCTCCGAAGGTTACGTCGAAACTGTCGAGAGGGAGCGCATAGAATTCGAGCGCATCGAGATTCTTGAGCATTCCCTGCGTGTGTGTGATCTTACCTTCACCGTCATATGTGCTCGAGAAATAAGCAAGCGCATCCTGTTCGACAAGCTGCGCTATGGCCTCGTCGAATTTGAAGTTTGCCAGTGATTCATAGAGATACGTTCTCTGACTTGCGTGCATGAATTCATGGACTATAGTGAGAAGCAGCTGATCGTATGCTTCGGAGATATTCGTCGATTCCGAATCCCAGATCTTTGAAGCATCGAAGACACAGTACGGATGCCCTATGAACGGACTGATGGTAACTCCTGCGGCTCCGGAAGTCATTTTTCCGCTGAGTTCAACATCCATAACGTAATCCGGCATCTGAACTCCGACTACATTCATGAGGTATGATCTCGCCATGATCATATATTTCTTAGTGGATTCTATTACCTCCAATTCCTCACCGTACAGGTATTCTTTGAGGTACTTATCAAGATCGTTCTTCAAAGCCATATAGTCAGGGTTGTTTTTGGCCTTCATCCTGGCGTAGTCAAGCTCGGCTTCCTGTCGTTCCTTCTCTTTTCCCTGTTCTTTCCATGTGTCACCGTACAGTCTCTTCATCTCCCGTACTGACGCCGCGTACGCATCCTCAATGATCGGTGCTTCAAGAAGCTTCATCTGCTCGCAGATAGCGATGATCAGCTGATGACGGGTGACTTTCAGATTAAAAAGATGATTTCCCTGATCATCCTTTACAGGGATATATGTTGACTTGTAAGAGAATGACACTCCGGATTTCGCCGCCACAATAGTATCTACGGAAGGTCCAACCAGCAAGCTGAAAGCGATAACGCATTCTATGATGCTGTTCTGGCGCGACATAACAGTGACCTTGCTCCCGGTCCGCTGGGTGCAGTACTCGTACAGTTTCCCGGAATCGTCTCTGCGGATGAAAAATACACCGTCCCACAGATCTTCCGGGATGCCGAGCTCCTCAAGATCGAACTCCATCTTGTACTGACCCGGGAACATCTCATTGTCTTCGAGCCCCGCATCGACTTCCCATGCGTCGTACACCATCACATGGTAATCGGTATCATACATGGCGGTCTGAAGTTCATTTATCTGATCTCCGTCAAGCCTCTCGACGTTCCATTCCCTGTCCCTGTCAAGAGCATTTGCCTCGGCGGAGATCGTAAACCCGTCACAGGGCTCAAGTGTAAATGCACGGCTGTTTCCTCTTACGTCGTCAGCGGTGACGACAGTCTTGGCCTCATCCGGAACGTTATTTTTTGCTTTTTTCATGAGCAGCGGGATCATGAATCCCGGATACCCGAGTCCCGTAACGGCTAATGCAAGGATCAGGACAAGAGCAATAAGGGTTCTGAAAGTTCTTTTTCCTCTCTCCATTATGCTCCCTCCTCTCCCGTACCGGTGTCATACCACCAGTGACTGACCATGCGGTCATCGTTTGAGGATCCACTTTCGGAAGTCTCGTACTCATCCTCCTCGTATGGTTCCTCATTTATGCCGTATTCTTCATGTATCTGCCCATAGACCTCTAGAACCTGTTCTGAAATATCGTTTTCCTCTATAGTTACAGGAGGAAGGCCGAGATCTTTCAGATTGTCCGGGATATATCTGATTCCTGCCCATATAAGTGCTGCGCAGATGATCAGCAGAAGAAAGTTTATAAATCCGTACCTGTTTTTCGTTTTGGCCTGCGGCTGAGGTGCTGCGAAGTAAGCTCCGCTCACAGCGGGGCTGTACCCTCCCTGTGGGACCTGCGATGCAACTGCGTTGACGAGCCCCGGCCTCACCGGTGTTCCGCACTGTAGGCAGAAATTTGAATCATGACGCAGCTCACTTCCGCATCTCAGGCAGTATCTACCCTGTGGGGCTTGTACAGTTCTCAAGGCCGCCCCGCAGTTGAGGCAGAAACTAGAATCCGGAGCAATCGGTGCTCCGCATCTAGGACACATATTCTGTGTTCGCGGTGCAGAAGGTGCCTGCATCTGAACAGTCTGCGTCCTGGCAGTATATTGAGCCTGTGGCGCAGGATTCTGCGTCCTCGCCGCAGCAGGGACCTGCACCGGAACATTTGCAAGGTCCGTGCCGCATTTGACACAGAACCTCGCATCAGCGCTCAGCACCGATCCGCACCTCGGACATTTTTTATATCTGTTGACCGGCATTTATCCCTCTCCTTTCGCGAAAAGCATGCCATTTTGTATTTTGATCTGGTCAGGGCCGTATAAGGATCAGTTCTCCGAACATTCCGGAGGACTTCACGATCAGATTGCCGAGTGAATACTCTTTGCCATCATATGCCCAATAAGGTCCGATCCCTATGGCTATATCCCCTCCGGACACGTCTATATACTCGTTGTCCCATGTACCGGTAAATACTGGATACCCGACCTCTTCGTCAGTCTCCGGACTTACAAATGATCCGTAGCGTATCATCTGTGGATGAAGGACAAGCGTCGCCGTATCTCCGTTGAACGAGACTTCTGCGAGCCCTATCTCATCGATGCGCTCTTCTCCCTCGATAGTTCTGTTAAAAATGAGGCAGTACTTCCACTGTCCGTTTATCTGTCCCGCGGACATAAGCACAGCCGAATCCGGGATGCCGTTATTATAGACATCGTTCTCATAAAACAGGAACTCATCAAATGCGGGGTTTCCGGAAGGCGTAAGTATTCCCTGCGGAACGTCCTGAGGAACTGAAGCGGGTGTCGAGGCAACACTCTGAGGCAGTTCCGTAGCAGGTTCCTGCGCCGGCGGAGTGCTCTCGGGAACAGACGCTTGTTCGGGAACAGACGCCGGTTCCTGCACGGGTGCTTCCGTGCTCTGCTGTGTCTGTGATCCTCCGGATGAGGTAAGCGCCGGTAAATTTACAGGAAGATCTGAGATAGGTTTCTTTGCGAAGAAGAAATGATACACACCGGCCCCGATTGCACCGATAAGGACCAGTGCCAGAAGCGCTTTGAAGAAGCCTCCCCGCCGTTTCTTCTGGGGCACATAAGCATTTGCATAATTACCCTGTTGGGCGGGAACAGGTCCTGTGGATGTTCTCTGTCGGACCGTATCGAGCCGTAGACCGCAGCCGTCGCAGTATACTGCGTTATCCGGCAGCTGTCTGCCGCAATTCGGACAATAAATAGCCATGATTCTCTCTCCGTTCAGTTCTGTTTTTCAAAGACGATATCGAAGACCTTATCCTCGCGGAACAGCATCGGGATCCTCTCGGGGGTGACCATATCGACTCCGACACTTCCGGTTTTTCCGTCTTCCGAGGCAAGACCCATGTCTATAACGATATCATTGTCATCTATAACGAGGCGCATCTCATGAGCGACATCATACCTGATCGGGAAACTGCCATGAGGCGGAAGATTACCGCTCAAAAACTCATATGTCCCCGTATGCTCTCCTTCGCTTATTCCGAGAAGGCCGGCAAGATATGCGTCAAATTCGACCGCTACAGTCTCTCCGTCTCCGTTAAACGTCATCGTACCGTGCGAGGACACGAACGTCCCTTCGTGGTTCGGAGGAGGCGGAGTATCCGGCTCGTACGGATAGTTATCCAGGACGGTGCGCTGGCGCGAACTGTATATGGCGATACCGCCTATGATCAGCACGGCAAGCAGAAGAATCACAAGTATAGCGATTACCAGTTTTTTCATTGTTCTTCTCCTTATCTTATCTCTGCGTTCGGACAGTGCCTGCGGATATAGTCATATACCGCATCAAAATATCTGTCTTCGACATAGATCTGATTTCTGATGAAACGCCCGTTCAGAAGTATGGTGTTCTTTTCCGGAAGAGCCTTTATGCTTCTGACTTTGTCATACCTGGAATAGAGCGAAGTGCCCGCTGCCGACAGGACTGCCGCAGCAGTCGTTGTTCTGTTCTTTACGGCCGATCCAACATATGCCGTCAGCATTTCAAGCGCTCTCGCCTTGTCTGTCTTTATCTGTGTGTGATCGATCCCACTGTCGTCCATTTCAAACAGAACGGTATATTTTCCGTTGTTTGCCTTGGTGACGATATAATATGCGGGGAGTGACAGCACCAGGAATATGCCTAACAGAAGCAGACACATTTCAAGAGAGAACAGTATACCCGCAAATCCCTGTCCTGAAATGAGGTCTATGAGCGACATGATAATAAAAACCAAAAAAGCGCTGATGCCAAGGACCTTCCATACCTCCATGAGCAGGAAGAAACTCTTTAACATCGGCACTTCATAGATCCAGCGGTATTTGCCTCCCCGGTCCCACAGGGCTCTAAGAGGATCTCCCTCCGCCGGACTGCCTGTAGCTTCATTAGCCGCGGCCACGTTCTCCGTTTTATCGTAAATATCTCTTGTCGTGTATTCCATGACAAGTCTCCTTTTTGACTGACTATCTTGAGGATCCCGGGATCTTCGCAACGGACATAAAGATTGTATATATATTTATTATATAGCATCGTATTTTTAAAATATATAAATATCTGTGAATTCATCTGATCGGTTACCTTTGCGCAGCCCCATCATTCAGATCTATTCTCAGCTTTCGTCTCGCTCTCCTTATGGATCCGGAAACGGTCTGCACAGAAACATTCTCTCTTTCGGCTATTTCGCCGATCGATTCACCCATAATCATATATCTTATAAACCTGTTTGCTTCATTTGCAGAAAGCATCCTGAACATCCCGGTAAACTCAGTCACATTCGCCGCTCTTTTCCCCGAATCCCGCCGCCGGTTTTTATTCCGGCGCGTCAAGATCTTCATAAGGGATAAATGCCATTTTCCCGGTCTCACCTTCTGACCTTTCTTATCCCGGGAATCACAAACCACATCTGCCCTTCCCTGAACAGATATCTCTCCTTTCCCTCGATTTCTATCCTGTACATCTCCTCCGCTCCGAGCCAGTCTCCCGGAACGAGCAGCTTTTTCTCCCTTATGTCCTGTATTCGGTAGGGGGTCCCGTCCACGTCGATCACCATGGGACAGCACTGTCCGTCGGCTCTGTGAATGGCGCTGACGCCGACATATTTCTTTTTTTCCGCCGTAAGTTCCATTATCCTGCTCCTTTTTCAGAAGACCGTCTTTTCCTTTACCGACCACCGGCCGTTCTGCTCGTAGAGATATGTTTCCCTGCCTCTTATCCAGACCTTGTAGACTGTCTCTCCGGGCTCTCTGTCAGCTTCCTCCTCAGGGTACAGCCGCCTTGCCCCCGTTATATGGAATATTCCGAGGTCGTGATGTCTAAGCATCAGCGGATATACCTCTCCGTCTGCCATGTGTATGGCCTGAACGCTCACATACCTCTTGGCAGGAGTCCATTCATTTTTGGTCATATTTTTATTTCCTCCCTGATTTTTGGGGAAAAATATCCCGGGCCCGGTATACCTGAGCCCGGTTTGAGTCTAATTTCCGTAGGACGATCCGAATATCTTATAGTCGTCCTTTTCCTTGATTATGAACCACCTCTGACCCTCCCTGTAGAGATACTTCTCCTTATCCATGAGGATTATGAGGAACCGCTCATCGGCGCCTGTTCCATCCTTTCCCGAAAGTTTCTGCACCTTCTTTACGTGTTCTATAAGGAAGGCTCCGTCTTCGGTCTCAAGGATCTGCGGACATGTGAATCCGTTTATATAGTGCATGGCGGTCACGGTCACATACTGTTTTCTCTTTGCTATAAGCGGATCGTACATTCAAAACACCCCGCTCTCCAGAAGATTCCTCCTCCGTCTCAGTCTTCCGCCGTATCCCGGCATGCCGTCACAGAACATATACGGGTCCACACCGTATCCTCCGAGTTCTCTTACAATGACGCGGTTTATCCTGCCGCACCTGTCACATTCGAACAGTCCGCCGGAATCGTCGAGAAGAAGTCCCTTATTCAGGCTGCCGCAGTTCCAGCAGTGAATCTCGCATGTTTTCATGGTGTTTCAGGTCCTTTCTTCTGCTAATCGTTCTGTTCGGCATTTCAGTTCACCTCGATTCCGAGCTGCATGTAATTCTTGATCACATGGGAGAGAACTCCCTGGATATAGAAGACGTCATCTTCCGAGAATTCTATATCGTCATATCTGCTGTTCTCAGGATGGAGATACGGTCTTCCGTCCTCATGATGCATGAGAGTTTTGAGTGTATTGCCTCCGTTTAAGAGTCCCACCACTATCTCCCCGTCGTTTGCCCATACCTGCTTTCTTATGATGAGTATGTCTCCCTCCTCAATGCCCGCATCGATCATCGAGTCTCCGCTGGCCGTGAGGATGTACTTTTCTCCTCCGCCGAATATGGCTGTGGGCAGCTGCACATATTCCCTTATGTTCTGCTCCTCATATGTGGGGGCGCCGCATGCTATGTCGTTGTCCAACCACGAAGCGGATACCACGTCGTCCTTTGCGAACTTGTCGAGTTTGGGACATAGTCCTTCGGATTCAATAAGGGACATATAGTTGTGGGCTGTGCTCTTGGATATCCCGAACACTCTTCCGACCTCTCTCACCGTCGGCATGTAGCTCTCGCTCAGAACACACTTTCCTATGTAGTCGACTATGTTTGCGAGGAGTTCCGGATCCCTGTGCCTCATATCTCAAATCCTCCTTCAGACGTCTTCCTCTTTTTCTGGACTTAAGTCCATTTATCTTATATTTGTATGATACAGCATCTTTTTCCCTCCCGCAAGCACAAATTCGCGAAAAAAGGCGCTCAGCTGCCCCTTATTTTTAACAACTGAGCCCTATTGCGGAAAAATGTGCTGATGTTATCAAACTTTCAATGCATGATATATAATGGTGAAAACACAGATGATATCAGGGTCAAGATGAAAATTGTCCGGGAGAATAAATCTACAGGCGCGGAAAAGCTCATCAGATACAGATGGGCTTTTGCGGCTTTGGTCTTTATTGTGTGCGTCCTGCTGAAACTGCACGGCTCCTCGATTGGGATGTTTAACGCATACCTTCCCACCGTATCCGACCCCGCCGCTGCACAGCAGTATTCGCTCATCGGCAAGGAAAGATATCTCAGAAGCGACGAGTGGGTCGTCCAGACGCCTGCATACTTCTCCCAGAACTATAACGGCTATTCGCTGTACAGCGACAAGATGGGCATATACGGTGAGAACATGATCATCGACTACTATGCACCGGTAATATCTCCCGTAACCATAGGCAAGCCGCTCAACTGGGGATATATCATGTTCGGCAACGAGACAGGTCTGAGCTGGTACTGGTGCGGGCTCGTCATCCTCATATTCATGACTTCGTTCGAGATGTTCCGGATACTGACGGAAAAAGACCTCACAGCATCACTTCTCGGCATGCTCATGGTGGGACTTTCCCCCGCTGTTCAGTGGTGGATGTCTCCCCATATCCCGATCGTTTATATGTATGCCATGGCATTGTTTTCTATCGGATATTATCTCTTTGCTTCTGAAAAAGGGTCGGTCAAATGGCTTATGACCGTTCTTGCTGTCATCGCACTTACAGGTTTCATTTTTTCCATATTCCCTGCTATACAGGTAATAGCCGGCATTGTGGTGTTCTCACTGCTGTGTTCATGTCTTGCAAGGGACCGTATAAATACAGAGTTCAAAGGTATTCAGTTGCTGAGAGTCGCGCTGATCATCATGGCAGTAGGATCTGTATCTCTCGCTTTTGTTCTGTCCTCAAAAGCGGATTTTGCAGCACTTCTGGGCACAAGTTATCCCGGTTCCAGACTTATTCTTGGCGGTAACTTCTCTTTTAAAGACCTCTTTACGGATATTTCCAATGCCCTTCTGGCCGTAAAGGAGCCTGACTATTCAAACTGTTCCGAACTTGCTGATTTTATCCATCTAGGCCCCATATGTATGATTATCTACCTTAAGATCAGAAATGCACTTAAGGCGTCTGATGACAGAAATATAATGATTGGCAACTGTCTCTTTATACTGATCCTCATAGAATACGTCTTCATGTTCATGGGATTTCCTGAGATCATAGCGAAGATGACATTGTTCATGTTCAACAACAGGATGAAGCTCAGCTACGGCTGGACAGCTGCCATATTCACAGTCTGGTGCATTTATATCATCTGGAAAAAGCACATCAGTTTTTCCATTTACGAAAAGGTCCTGATCCCCCTGGTATTCATGTTCTGTTGTTTTTCCTCAGCCGGCAGTCTCACTCTTGATTATCTCGGTCTTCCGGTGGCGATGACCGCTGTACTTGTGATGGGATCTGCCTCTCTGTTTATGCTTAACGGATCAAAAACAGCAGCTTCTCTCATACTGACAGCTGCACTTCTGTTCACCGGTATAGGGGTCAATCCGGTTTCCAGGGGGATCTCCCCTGTAACAAATCATCCGATCAGCGGTCTTATACAGGAGATCCGTGCCGAAGATCCGGACGCCAAATGGATATCCGAAGGCGGTATCGGCAGCTGGGTCATTGCAAATTTTGCCATGGCGAACGGAGCCGAGATTATCAACGGGACTACATTCTATCCTGTAGGAGATTATGGGATCATCGATCCAGATAATTTGTATATGGACGAATATAACAGATATCTCAATGAAGCCATCGTGCTTGAGGATATTGAATACAGTCGCCCGGAGCTACTGGCTCCTGACCTTGTATATATACACATGTCATTTGAGGACCTTGCCAAACTGGGTGTCTGCTATGTCATCACTGACAGAGATCTTTCATCCGGGTTCAGTGCTCACGGCTTCTCATATGAACTGCTTCTCACTCAGGATGCATATTCTGTCTACAGGATCGGTGAAGATTGATGAAGAGCACAAAGTACGATCCGAAACTCCTTCCCATCCCGTTCGGCATATATACGGTCGTTTTCGCTGTATTTCTCAATATCTCAGCATATCCGTTCTGTACGGGACTGTCTTTTACGGGAAAACTGCTTTTTGCTCTCCTTTCCGCCGCTATCCTGACACTGATGTACAGTCTGTACGCCAGATACGGGACAGCATACCTGTATATATTCCTGGGAATATGTCTGGTCACGGCAGTATACTGCAGTTTCCGTTTCTCTGTGAATCTTTGTCCCGATGAGGAAGGCAGAGTCCTTATATCCAATTGGATATACAGGTACGGAACACTTCCTACGGGATATGAATATGCACTCATTGATCCGGATCCCAACTTGGACCCGTATCACGACTATACGTCACCCAACTGGGGCTATGACTATGCTTTCACACCATATCTTCCCTCGATCCTGGGAGCCTTAATGATGCGGGCGGTATCTCTCTTCACAAAAAGACAGACTGCCCTGCTTATTGCTGCGAGAAGCGTGAACATAATCGGATATGCGGTAACCATGATCTATTCTGTAAAGCTGTCACGCGAGATATCTTCTAGAGCATGGAAGCTTTTTGTGATGCTGTTGATCGGCATCCCTCAGGTGCTCTTTTTATCCGGTTACTTAAACAATGATCTCTTCTCGCTCATGTCTTCAGTCATGATCATCTACTATCTTGTAAGATGTCACCGCACTGACTGGAAAACAGGTATGTGCATAGGGCTTGGGATATCCGTCGCGGTAAGCATGCTCTCATATTATTTCGGATACGGGCTTATACTGATCGCAACTATATGGTCAGTTGCGGACTGCAGAGCATCTGCTGCAAAAATATACGAAGATCCGAAAGACCGTACCGTGTTCATCATAAAAAAAGCCTCCGTAGTCTTTCTTACGGTCTTTCTGCTTGCAGGATGGTATTTCATAAGAAACGCCGTTATTTACAGCGGAGATGTTTTCGGAATCAGATCACAGCATCACTGTGCGGAACTTTACGAAGCAGCCGGACATGAAGTATATGATCCCCCCACATTTGCCGATTGCAATGCGACATGGAAGTACTGGTTCGAAATCACCCTCAAGAGTCTCGTCGGGATATTCGGTTACATGGACAAGCTGATGGACAATGCGCTGTATGTTTTCTACGACATGCTGTTCCTTGCGGGCTTTGTGCTGTATCCCTTCTCCCTACCGGAGAGGATAAGAAAGAACAGTACGACTCTGCCTGTATGCATCCTTGCTCTCTTCTCTGTTGTCATTCCGCTATTTTTATCCATGCACAGAAGCGTTACCTATGATTTTGAACCGCAGGGGCGCTATATCATTTCAGCTCTTCCTGCTGTTGCATTCGCGATCTCGTCAGGCTACGGACATCTGGACAGCCTGATAAGCCGGAAACGACTTCCGGAAAACAGCTTTCTATCCGTTGAAAACCTCATCTGTCCCGTGTTGACGGTACTTTGGTTCCTGGCACTGATAAACCACATTCTTCCCCTTACGGTATATTGAAGCATCATTGATAGTGACAGAAAACAGCCTCTTTCCTCAACTGTTAAGGAAAGAGGCTGATTTTTTTATATCATTCACTGAATATAAGTGGTATACGAGTCGTAGCGGAGATCCCAGTTTGGATTGTAATAAGGATCTCCTTTTTCAAGAAGCTTTTTCCAGATAACAGCAAACCGCTTTTTTTCATCCTCGAATCGTTTTAGTTTATCCGGATCGGTATCGAGTCCTCTTGTCTTTGACTCATAGTGATACCAGTATGAATGAGCATCCCATACTATCAGGTATCCCCTCCTGTGGACTCTCAGGCACAGATCCACATCGTTAAAAGCGACCTTGAATGCCGTCTCGTTGAGTCCTCCGATATCCTCATAAAGTTTTCTGCTCATAAGAAGACACGCGGCAGTTACGGCGCTGCAGCAGCATGAAAGCCTGGCTCGGCACATATATCCGTAAGCACTGTCCGGAACATGGGAGAATGTGTGGCCTGCGATCCCGCCAAGACCAAGTATAACTCCAGCATGCTGTATGGAGTTATCCGGATACAACAGCTTCGCACCAACTATTCCCACCTCTTCTCTCTCGCATATGCTGAGCATATCCGAGAGCGCATCCGGAGTTATCATGCTCGTGTCATTATTGAGCAGAAGCAGATACTCTCCCGTTGCATATTTCTCCCCAAAATTATTGATACTCGAATAGTTGAATTCCGTCCCATTCCATATGACGATCTTCAGGTTACCATATTCTCTTTCAAGCTTTCTATAATACTCGAATGTCTCCTTTTTTCTGCTGTTGTTCTCAATCACGATAACTTCAAAATTATCATAATCGTTGATCTCATACAGTGACTTTATACACGTCTCAAGTGTCTCTTTCTCATCGCAGTTCGGGATAAGTATCGATACTTTCGGTCTCGATCTCAGCCTGTACTTCACAATGTATCTTCCGTAAAGCGGCTTCTTCATCATGGATACTTCTGCGTCGATACCCTTTCTTGCAAGATGGTCCCTGATAGCCTTTTCTCCGGCCAGATAGCAGTACATCTTGCTCTCCGGATCTTCCGCGGTGGATCCCTTGTGCATTCTCCAGTGGTAAAGGACTCTCGGAATGTGGCAGATCTTCTCGCCGTTCTCCGTGCACCTCAAGATTATGTCATAATCCTGAGAGCCGTCATATTCACTTCTGTAGCATCCCACTTTTCTGATAAGATCAAGCTTTGCGCAGAACAGATGGCAGATATAATTGTTTGTTCTCAGCAATTCAGGATCGAAATCCGGCTTGAAATGAGGATCATCATAGATTCCTGTATCTTCAATAAGTTTATCTTCATCTGAATAGATGACATCATAATGCTCATTCTGCAGTTCGCTCACTATCCTGAACAGCGCATCGGGAGTTATCGTGTCATCGTGATCGAGCATTGCGGCATATTCGCCGCTGGCAAGCTCCAGTGCTTTGTTCGTGTTCTCAGAGATCCCGAGATTTTTAGTTAGTTTTACTACCTTGACTTTGCCGGGAAACTGCTCGGCATATTTTCCGAGCATCCAATCTGTCTCACCATTGTCACTGGCATCGGCTATGCAGAGTTCCCAATTGGGATATGTCTGATTGACGACCGAGCCTATCATGTCCTGCAGATAATCAAGAGGTGTGTTATAGCACGGTACGACAATGCTTATGAGCGGGTTATATGCGAATTTTGTCTTTTTCTGCTTCTGCAGTTCATCCTCATCAGGAATGTGTTCACTGAACCAACTGTGGTAATAGGGCACAGCAAAGTTTCTGTTGTGCGGACATGTCAGTTTTTTACACTGTTCGCACTGGCTCTTATCCGGCTCGGAATGACCTGTGATCTTCTTTGAATCACTGTAGTACCTGACAGCATTGACAAAGCCCATACCACTTGCACAGGCGTATGCTCTGTACAGCTTGGTCTTTGTGATCCTCTGTTTTGTTTCCAGAGGAACTGTCAGTGATTCCGAATCATCTGCGGAAGCCCTTATAGACAGTTGTTCTCCTGTTTTATACGGGAATGATATGTCAAAACCCAGATCATTGCTTTCATCAGCCATGCCTGCAAGGACCAGATCTCCCCGGCAGTTTCTGTTGATTATCGCAGGATACGAATTACCTTTATCATCAATAAGTTCTATATCGAGTTCTTTTCCGGCAATGTGCCTTATCCATCCTCTGACATAGCATGTCGGTTCGGTAAGGCTGATCTCATCTATATTAAGATCGATGGAAGTGTATTCTGTTATCCCGTCTATGAGTTTATTGTTTATCTCAAAAAAGCGGATGTTTCCATTCTCAGTTTCAGAGAACAGCTCTATTCTCTCAAGTTGTGATGTCCAGTCGAACATGATACTGAAAACGGGGATGCTTCTGATCCCGGTCCCATCTTCGGTCCTTTCGCTAACATATCTGCGAGAATAAACACATCTTACCGATGTAGGGTTTCCGTTGATCTTAACATGTATGTCCGGTTCTGTGTCTTCTCTTGAAAGGCAGCATCCCATAATAAAGACAGAATAAGAATATTCCTCAGTATTACTGCGGAATATTCTTATTCTGTCGATCCCGTAATGTACATTATCTGACATAGCGTTCACTTTCTGCTAAAGAATCCCGGCTTATATCAAGCAGGAAAAAAATCTGACTGCAGAGTCATCGCTAGTATTCTATAAGGATAATATCCAAAATGTCAAAGATTTCGGTTGTATTTTATTTTGTCCCGATCAGAAGTTATCAATGCTTTATAGATATCTGTCTAAATATCAAAAAATCATAACAGGTTAACTGAATAAGTCTGACGCCGGTCTGCCTCTTATCGGGCAAAACCGGTGTCTTACTGTTAATAAAAGTTGCATCATTTAAAATCGTATGTGCTTATCAGATCTTTTCCCTCAAAAGGTCTTGACCAGCTGCACTGTCCGTCGGACCTCATCAGATATCTTCCGGGAAACTGTCCTTCCAGAGCGAAACCGCTGTACTTTTCGTTGAGCATCTGCGCCTCTTCATCTCCGCTTACGGGAAAGAAATCCGTGTAATAGCTGTCGTCGTCCATAAAGGAATGGAACTCAGACTTCTGCATGAGGATGTATCCCCCGCATTTTCTGCATCGCATCAGTTTTCTTCCGCCGTCATCCCAGGTGTACAGATAATGGCCGTTGCAGTAATCCCCATAATCTTTCACGATCTCGTTATCCATGCTATTCCAGGCTTCATTTGGATCATAAATATCGAATATGTGACATGTTTTCATCTCTGATACCTCCTCTATATATGATTTTTAGCTGATACCCGAGATTTCGAGTATTTCTTACAGTATCAGTGTACAGATAATCGGGTTGGTTGTGTATCAAGCAGTACTTTATATAAAAAAGAGCATGTACCGGACCGGGTATTCCGGTACATGCTCTGCATACTGTCCATTATTACCAGGTCTCACCCGGATACTTAAGACCCCATTCTTTTCTGAGGCCGGTCATTATATCCATAACGTCTTTGGTAAGCTCCAGTTTCATTGATGTCCTGTTATCCGTATTTATGGCTTCCTCCATGTCCTGCATCTCATAGAGAAGAGCATCGGCAGCGCTGCCGGCATCGACTTCCGTTCTTTTGCCTGTAACGGCATCTACTATAATTGCGTGATCTGCGCGCGGAAATTCAGAGATCTCAATATATCCTCTTTCGCAGCTGATCATTATTCTTTTCGGCTGTTTGGAATGCATTGAAAGCGCTATCGCTGCCATTTCCCCATTCCTGTTGCTCAGCAGCACCGTACTCTGCTCGTCAGAGCCTGTAGGAGAAGGTCTCCACTGACTGAGGACACTGTCAGGACTCTCAGACATAAAGCTTCTGACTGCACTCAGTGCATATACTCCTATATCAAGCATAGCTCCGCCGGCGAGATCAAGGTTAAAAAAGCGGTTAGTCATGTCATAGTCCTTGAAGCTTCCGAAATTGACGGTCATCATCTGGACTTTTCCCATCTCTCCGCTTTCTATAAGTGCCCAGAGCTTTTTGTACAGAGGCATGTGCCAGATGGTCATGGCCTCGGCGAGAACAAGTCCGTTTTCTCGTGCCAGAGCCACCATTTCATTCAGTTCACGGCTGTTGAGCGTAACAGATTTTTCAACAAGAACATGCTTCCCATTTTCAAGAGCCTTCTTCATGAAGCCGTAATGGGTGTTGTGAGGAGTTGTTATGTAGATGATGTCCACATCACTATCAGTGAATACCTCGTCAATTGAATCGTATACTTTCCCAATTCCGTATTTCTCTGCAAACGCCACACCCTTTTCATGAGTCCGGTTCGCAACGGAATAGAGATGTTTTCCCATTTTTTCCAGAGCCTGCGCCATCTCGTTTGCAATGACGCCTGTTCCTATAACAGCCCAGTTATATCCGCCAGACATTATCCTGCCCTCCTTAGGTCATTCAATAACTGTATCCGGTACCCCTTCTGTATTCGATATCCGTTCCATAGGTATACCCGTTATCACCGACGATCACGGACGGTATATCTACGGGAAGCCTGCCCTGAGGAACTGAATCCCCGTATGCCACAAGAACAGCAGCCATTATATTGGCGCCGAATCCTGTCACCTCACCTCCGGTATAGTCTGGTCTTCCCTCCATTCCGGAAGCGAGATAGCAGGCAATGAGGGCATCCGCGCTCCTGAAACGGGAAAGATCGTAAGGAAGCATGGAGCTGATCATAAGAACTTTTTTCCCCGCGTCGTGGGACGCCGAGATAATGTAATCCACCTTGTCCGCATCGGAATCATTGAGTCCGCGCTCGCTGTAGAGAGAACTTATGACTATAACCTTATCCACACGGGCCACTGCATCGGAGAATATGCTCCTGACTTCGTCAAGATACATATCGCTGTAGTCCACTATAGTGAGATCTTCAGCGGACGAGATAAGACCCTTTTCCAGAAGAAGCTCCTGTGTATATTCAAGAGCGGTCTTTTGGGACGAATAAGGAGTCATGCATATGACGCTCTCGTCCTTTCCTATCGGCAGGACATCGTCATTCTTTATGAGCGTGACAGCATGTTCGGCTATCTTCAGTTCCTCATCATGGTGTTCTTTTGATCCCACATCGGAAAGAGAATACGCTACGCTGTCAGCAGTATCGTCCAGAAGTCCCATCTTCTCCTTGAGTTTCAGGATTCTCATTACAGACTCGTCGATCCTCGATTCGGATATCCTGCCCTCGTCTACGAGCTCTTCGACCATAGAGATATAGTCTTCCATCTCGCTCAGGTACTCGGGCATATCCATGCGGAAGTCCACCGGAAGCAGAAGGATATCCGCGCCGGCATTAATTGCCAGTTCCGCGACGTCTTCTCTCCTGTAGTATTCCTTGATGGCGTCCATGTTGAGTCCGTCGGTGCATATGACACCGGTGTAGCCTAGTTTTTCCCTCAGTATACCTGTCAGGATCGTCTTTGAGAGTGTGGCCGGAAGATACACATCCGTGCCGTCCTTTGAAACGTATGTTCCCGTCTCTATCATGGGAAACTGTATATGCGCCGTCATGATCATATCCGCGCCAGAATCGATCCCTGCCCTGAACGGGTTGAGTTCGGAAGAGGCTATCTCATCATATGTCTTTTCGACAAGCGGAAGCCCTGTATGGCTGTCCACATCTGTATTTCCGTGACCCGGGAAATGCTTGAGACATGCCGCAATACGGCATCCGTGAAGTCCTTCCACAAAGTACCCCACCATCCTCGCCGCAAGATCCGGATCATCGCTGAAAGATCTCACGCCTATTATAGGGTTGGACGGATTGTTGTTTATATCCGCGACAGGAGCAAAATCGAGATTGATGCCGAGAGCGTTGAGTTCGGATCCTATGATCATCGCGGCTGCCTCCGTGTCTTCCCTTGTTCCAGCCGCTGCAATTGCCATATTTCCCGGCGTATACGTACCGAACGGAATCCTTCTTATATATCCGCCTTCCTGATCACAGGCAATGAGCAGCGGGATGTTGCCGCCTTCCGCATTAGCGGTCTTTATGGCCGATATGAGATCATATGCCTCCTGCTTGGCGTTTTCCTTACCCTCAAAGTTCTCCGTGAAGAGGATTATTCCCGCAAATCCGTGGCGGGCTATGAGGTCTGCCATGTCATCTGAAAGCTCCGTAACGGGGACATAGTTGTAGTCAGTGACATATGTCTCATACCTCAGTGACGGCATCAGCATCTGGGATATCTTCTGTTCGAGCGTCATATTTTTAATGACTTCCTCGAGATAATCCGGTTCAGGCAATGTATCCGTACTGAATCCCGATAAATGTTCCTGTTCAGCCCCGCCGCTATTCTGAGACTGTTCCTGCGAGCTTATCGGGTCTAAAGACTGAGAATCGGTACTTTCGGCAGAGCAGCCTGCCATAAACATACCTAATATAGAAATGATCATTGAAAATATAAGTATCAAAGCAATCTTTTTCAAAACAATCAGGCTCCCGAAATATTCTTACTCGATCTTCCCCAGCAGTTCATGAAGCTCATTCACGGCTTCTTCCGGTCCGAGCAGTTTTATCTTTCCGCCCATCGAGCAGATCCAGCCGTAGAATGTGTTGCTGAGATGGACTTTAGTCGTAACTTTGAAGTGTTCTTCATCAACTATTTCTGTATTGACCTTGATTCCGAACCTGTCGATGATCAGGTTCATGAGATCATTGGTGCAAAGCAGAACTACTTCACACTCCGGGCCGTCGAACATTGAGAATATCTGACTGTAATAATCCTTCTCCCTGTATGATCTCGGCTTCTTTACCGCTTCTTCTGCAGTAACTGTGATCTTCGGGATCCTGTCGACCCTGAATCTTCTGATCTCATTATGGGTGTCGGACCAGCCGATCATGTAGTAATTATCGCCGTTCCAGAGCATTGAGTACGGAGAGACTGTATACATCATGCCGCCATGACGCAGTTTTTTCTTTTTATCCGGACCGTAATCCACATATCCGAACTGGACCTTCCTCTTGTGATTGATCGCATACTGCAGCTCGTTGACCACATAAAGCAACTTCTCGTTGTTGGATTTCGGCCTCTCTCCGATCAGCAATTTTCTGTTGATAAGTTCCCCGCCGCCTTTGCCTGCAAAGAACGACAGTTTGTCGACAAGTTTTTCACTTGATGCCTTTGAAATGAACTGAGATGCCTGGACCGCATCCACAAGCAGCTGGAGCTCAGCCATGTCGAAAACTCTCGATACGATCTTGTATCTGTTCTGAGTGCCTCTGTGGATGTTGATATCGATACCGATATCCTGTAAGGCCGCTATGTCGCTGTATACGGAATTTCTTGTAGGTCTCTTGAATCCGTTCTCCTCGAGGAAATTCATGATATCCACACATGATACCGTATGGCTCTCATCCGTCTCTTCCCAGAGGTATTTGAGTGTAAGCAGAAGTCTGTTTTTTACCATAATGATCCTCTCACTTTCTTATGAATCCCTCGTCTTTTGCTGGGATATCTTCGTCGGATATGTATCTCTCGATCCTCATATGCAGATCGTACTTTTCCCTGAGTGCGGCAATGGTCTGCATCATCGGCGATGCGTGATGCCTGTCTATGGATCCCTGATCTCTCCACTTGTCGATGAGAAGGACCGTCTCGGGGTCATCCGCCGGGAAAAAGTACTCGTATTTCTCATTTCCCTCTTCTGCGCGGATAAGACCGACCGTTCCAGATTCCGTCATCTCGCGGGCAAAATCTCTTGCAGCTGAGCCTTTGCCCGTATAATAGAGATTTACCGCTATGCTCATATGATCACTCCCTTCAGATGGTCGCATTCATGCTGGATTATCTGTGCCGTAAAGTCCTGAAAGTCTTTTGTCTGCCATTTGAACGAATCGTCCTGGTACTTTACGGTTATCTTCCTGTATCTCTCGCAGGGACGCACTCCGGTGAGAGAAAGGCATCCTTCCTCAGTACTGAACTTACCCGATCCTTTTACGATCTCGGGATTGTACATGACGACGTCCATTATCCCAGAACTCACAATTATGATGTTCTTCCTGTATCCGATCATGTTTGCCGCCATACCCACACATTCGTGATGATGCGCTGTCAGCGTATCCCTGAGGTCTTGTCCTATGTATAGATCTTCCACAGTTGCAGGAACCGACTTCTGTCCCAGGAACATCACGTCTCTCACTATATTCTTAACCATCAGCCGAACAACCTCTTCGCGGTCTCATTTGCCTGAAGAAGATCCTGCGGGAAGACCTTTTCGTGTCTCTCCTTCTTGTGTTCAGCGTCGAAATAGGTCCATTTGTATCTCGAATAGTCGTTAACCTGAAGGGTATCCGATGCTATGAGCCTTGTCACCGGTCCTATATGCGTCTCTATGGGGCCGCACACCCTGTCGATGATCTCCGTATATCCCGCTCTGTCATAATAATGCAGCGGTGCATTGCTCGTCATGATAAAGAGCACAGGGATCTTTCTCGTGCTGGAGGAGACTCTCTCTCTTTCATATGTGAGATACTGGAAAACAAGTCTCTCAAACAGAGCTCTGAATGCAGCTGTGGGTTCACTGAAGTAGTTCGGTGTTCCGATAATAAGTCCGTCCGATTCTCGGATGGCGTCCAGAACAGGTGTCAGTCCGTCCTTCACGACGCAGTGCCCCTCGTGTCCTTCCAGCATGCATCCGAAACACGATCTGCATCCGGTATACTGTTCCAATTTATACAGATTGAAATAATGCGTTTCACATCCGATATCCTGCGCACCTTTTTCCGCCTCTCTTACCAGTCTGTCCGTATTCCAGCCTGTTCTCGGACTTGCATTTACAGCCACTATTTTCTTAACTTCCGCCATAACTCATTTCCTTTCCAGATACCTTCTCTTCCTGACCGTAGGCCAGTTGTCGTTTATTCTTTTGTAACACGGGCAGTCTTTCCCGTGATCGTTAATGATGCCGCAAGCCTGAAGATGCGAATAAACAGTAACAGTCCCTAGATATTTGAATCCCCTTTTTTTGAGCTCTTTCACTATCTTATCCGATAGACCGTTGCTCACGGGAATATCTCCCTCGCCGTGTCCTGTGTACAGGATCGTCTTTCCGTCTGAGAACGACCAGAGCCACTCACTGAATGAACCAAATTCTTCAATCATTGCGATATAACATCTTGCATTGCTTATTACAGCCTCTATCTTTTTTCTCGACCGAATCATTCCTTCCGTATTTATGATCCGTTCTATATCATCTTCCGTATACTCTGCTATCTTTCTATAGTCGAAATTGTCGAAGCATGAGCGAAAGATCCCGCGTTTCTTCATCATGAGCGTCCAGCTCAGTCCGCACTGCATGGCTTCCATCATAAGAAACTCAAACTGCTTAAGGTCATCGTGAAGAGGGACTCCCCATTCCTTGTCATGATCTTCCCTCATCGCTTCAAAGGTGAATCCCCAGTCACACGAGCTCATCTCCTGCCACCCCTTTCTCCCGAAAGATATTCTCTGACAAGATGACTGCATCTGTCTCTGAGATCCTGATCCAGTGTTTTTATGAGCCCTTCACAGCCCGCATTGGCAGAAGCCGTAACAGCGCCGATATATGAAACTTCCAAGGGATCTTTTCCCTCGCACCATGCCCAGAACGCAGCACTTGTGCTTGTGTTTCCGCAGCCGGTCTCATCCGTATCACCGAATTCACTGATCAGCGGTGACTTATATTCTTTGCCGTCCAGAATGAATCTCGCGCCGTGTCGTCCTTCTCTCAGAAAGCACGGTTTACCCAAAGATTTCATGACCTCGGAAGCATCTTCTGCGTCCCTGCACCCTCTGAACAGATGCCTGCACTCATATGTATTGAGGGAGATAAAGTCCATGTATTCCGAATTCTCTCTGAAGAATTCCAGATTGTCTGGTTCACCGAACCTGTAGTTTATGCTGAACTCGCCTCCTAATCTGGCACCGCGCTCATTGATGATCTTATATGTGTCGGCAAGAATGCGTGTATCCCCTACAGTTATGGTGTAAACACCCCTTGTATGCCCAGTGACTATGGGGTCGAGCAGAACTGTAGAGATGTTCTCCCAGTGCTTCGGATACTCTTCTGGGTACAGGTCGACGTTGTCGTAATGTCCTTCCTCGTTGTAGTAGAGATTGACGGTCCTCGTATGTTCTCTGTCCTGTATTACTCCCGACCAATCTATGCCGTTGGCTCTCAGCCACTCACCGTAAAGGTCTTCGAAGTCCTTTCCCGTATGCAGAGCGAGCATACAGTCGTACTCCCACAGCCTTATCCCCGTGAAAGCGTACACCCCTCCGCCTCCGAGCCTTTTCGTTACGGGCTCCGAAGCCCCGAAAGGAACTATATTGTCGACAATAGCAGAACCTATACCGATATATCTGTTGCCCATATCAGTCTCCGAGCATTTCAGCGAATGCCTTATAGTTTTTTGTCTCGTATGCTCTGCAGTATATGGCAAATTCTATGAGATCAAAAAAACCGCCGTATTTTTGGAGCACTTCCTTATATGCCTTTGCCACGATGAACGGATCGTTGAAAAATGCGCCGCATCCGAAAGCTCCGAGAACAAGGATATCCGTTTCATTGTACGCGGCAATGTGTAGTATATGCGCTGCGCGCTTGAGATGCAGCTCGTACAGTTCTCTGTCGGACACATATATATCCCTAAGATCCGGCGCCGCGCAGGTCATTACGTCAACGGTCACAAAATCCGGAGGATCAAGTCTCTCCGGCAGATCGTCGTCCGTCTTGCAGATAACGACTCCCGGAGTATATATGCAGTCATCCGTATTTCTCGGATCTCCTGCATTTCTGTTAGGTCCGTAATACTTATCCCACAGCCATTTTCTGTCGAGCGCCGTATAAAGCGTGGAACATCTGCAGAGGCTCTCCTCCTGGGCACGGGCTCCGAACTTGACTCCGCCTCCGGGATTAACAGCAGACGCAAAATTGAGCACCGTGATCTTCTTGTCCGGATATTCTTTCCTAAGAAGCATCGCCGCCTCAAATGTCTTGTATCTGCTTACAGTGATCTTTCCGCTTCTTTCTGCTTCAGAAGAGATATCCGGGTATTCATTCGCTCTGAACAATACGGTGTTTTCTCTTCCAAACTCAACGGCAGCTTTCAGGATACCGTCGGTCTTAAGATAATCCTGAGTGTCCCTGAAGCAATTTATAAGTTCTGTCTGGCCTGACATCATGATCCTCTTCCAACCGTCAGATGGTGTTGTTTTTTCTTATCATCAGTATAGCCGTATCCGTGTGGTTTGAACAGTATATAGATGTTGATAATTTGTGACAGCAAAAAAGTCCGGCAAGACCGGACTTTCCGCACTGTTCATTTCACCAGTTTGTCTGTCATATCCCTGAATATCCTGTAGTAGCCTTCCCTGTCCATTCTCCAGGACATCCTGTGGATCCTCTCGGACTTCTCAAGATTTCCGGAAGCCGCCATGGTCCAGCCCATGGTCTTACCTGAATGCGCTTCCACGTCTATCCTCGTCTCTTTCCACTCCACCCAGGAATCGTCAATAAGGGTGGCCATCGCTATCGCGTCGTACAGCGAATCACCGTGTATAAAACCCAGCAGATGCCTCATTATTTGTCTGATCTCCTGCCCCTTATCCGGAACGAAAGAGTCGAAAAACTCGGGATCGAGACGCAGATCGTGAGTGGCATGCAGACCGACCATATCTATGGGGATCCCACTGTTGAAAACTATCTTCGCCGCCAGAGCGTCATGGATAATATTGGCTTCTCCGTATGAATTGACGTTTCCTTCGAGCGAGCTGCCGCCCATGCATACGATCTTTTTTATATAATTCGGAAGAGCCGGAAATTTGAGAAAGGCCAATGCGATGTTTGTAAGCGGTCCTACTGTTACAAGGATCAAATCTCCATCCTGTTCCATGGCCTCTGAAATAATGAAGTCCCAGGCTTTGATAGCCATGCATTTTTGGGGAGACGGCGTGAGGACCAGTTCTCCGACACCGTTTGAGCCATGTACTCTTGAGCTTGGAGTCCCGAACTCTGACGCAAGATATCTGTCTGCCCCGGCATAAACAGGTATGTCTTCTGCTCCGAACAGATACAGAATATCGAGAGCGTTTTTGGTCGTCACTTTGGTGTAGTTATTTCCGCCTATTGTTGTGACACCTTTTATATCCAGTTTGTCTCTGTTTGCCGCAGCAATTGCAAGGCAGAAGAAGTCATCCACTCCGGGATCACAATCAATTATTACAGGTATACGAATCAATATATGTACTCCTTCGCTTTTTTCCTATTATATATGACTTCAGTCCTCTCCGGATGGAAAAACATCAGTTGCTGCCATATTTAGTCTTCTCAGGAGTGTTTATCGTTCTTCAGGATCACGACAGCACATGGTACGACCCCTCTGACCAGTACGGATTCGGATATGTTATACCCTTTCTCTTTGAAATACCTGCAGTAGGACCTGTAAGAGAACTGTTGCTTAAAACCCGCACCTGCCGCATCAAAGACATTGGAGAGATTGCTGTTTTTACCTGTTTTTCCCTTGTTTACGTAAGTCGGAATAATAAGACTTCCGCCTGCCTTGCACACCCTCTGTAATTCCGATAGAGCTCTGTCGGGGTCATCGAGAAGATGGATCACATTTGCAGCTATCACAACATCAAATGAAGAGTCCTCAAATTCCAAAGCTGTGATATCTGCTTTTTTCACGGTGACATTAGGAAGCATCGAACACCGTTTTTCTGCCTGTTTCACCATGCCATCAGAAAAATCCGTAGCTGTAAGACTCCCGCACTTTTCCGCCAGCTGCGCGCTCATATATCCCGTCCCGCAGGCGCATTCAAGCACATCGTCGGTCATATCGAGCCTTTTGGATATGAACGAAGCAACTCTGCTGTTAACCTTTCCGTTTATGATCTTCCCGAAAATGTCATATATCCCTGCAACCTTATCCCAGAACATGTATGCTCCTAGTTAGTCCTATTTAACTATATATTATTATATCTGTTCTGTTTTAGGTCAATATCCCAGAACGTCCCAAAACTAAAAAAAGAGGATGCTTACAATAGAAAAAACGAAGATATAAAAGCTGAACAAAACAGCACGATCTGTTGCTTTTATAGAATCGGGATTGAACTATACAATGTAACAATGATATATTCTATAAACGAATCAAGTTGATAAAGGAAAACCGATGAAACTACTGAAACAATTCGGAATCATACTGCTGGTTACATGTATAGGAGAGATAATAAAGCTGCTCGTACCGCTGCCCATCCCGGGCAGTATTTACGGTCTGGTACTTATGTTTATCCTGCTCCTGACACATGTGATATCGCTTGACAGCGTCCGCAACGCTGCGGAATTCCTGATAGCGATCATGCCCGTAATGTTTATCCCTGCGGCAACAGGACTTATTAACAACTGGCCTCAGTTAAAGCCTATCCTCTTTCCCGCAGTCACGATAGCCATTCTCGTCACCCTTATAACAATGGCTGTCACCGGAAAGACGGCAATGTTCATTATCGGAAGAAGCAAGAAGGAGGAAGAGACGCATGAATGACATAATTGCCGGTTCTGCTTCAGCAGGCGCAGTTCTCTGCCTTCTGGCTTACTGGATAGGGACATTGATAAAGAAGAAATTCAAATGGGGATTTCTTAATCCCCTGCTCATCGCCATAATCCTGGTCATAGCATTCCTGCTTGCATTCCGTGTGGACTATGATTCGTTCTATTCAGGAGCAAAGTATATAAGCTGGTTCCTGACTCCGGCCACGGTATCTCTTGCTATACCGCTGTACCAGC
>JAFWEV010000041.1 GCA_017512745.1 Oscillospiraceae bacterium | reverse complement strand
GTGTGATCCCGTGGATGGACATTTCTACAATATTGTTTGCCATAACTTTCTCCTCATATATGAACTTAATAGCAATTATCCGAAAAACTGCATTATTAGTAAGATTATAAACGTTTAGCTGCCACAATACAATTGATTATCGATATTAATTTGTGAGTAGTAATTAAATATATATACTCTAAATACACATCCGATAATAATGACGGCAGAAATGTAAAAATTGGCACTATCAGGATGATGAAGAACGTGATATAATAACAGAACATGTGTAACAATATTTTCAACCTGTTTTAGGAGTAAATAAATGGCAAAGTTCAATAATTCCGATTTCGAATCAGATGTAGTCAGGAAACTGAATGCAATATTCAACGAGAACCCGGAAGAGGCTTCCGTGGATCATATATACGAAGCGACCGCAGCCGTCTGCAGAGACAGACTTGATGAGCAGAGAACCAGATATAAGGCCAGGACTTACGGTCAGGGTGCCAAGGAAGTATTCTACCTTTCGATAGAATATCTTATTGGAAGATCCCTCAAGAACAACCTTTTCAACATGGGACTTCTCGATGAGGCAAGAAAGTGCTTCAAGAAATGGGGAACATCCTCTTCAAAGGTGTTCGCAGCCGAGCCCGATGCAGGTCTTGGAAACGGCGGCCTCGGAAGACTTGCGGCAAGTTACCTCGACAGTCTTGCGACGGAGAACTATCCCACATGCGGATACGGACTCATGTATGAGTACGGTATCTTCAAGCAGCAGATAATCGACGGATGGCAGCAGGAGCTTCCGGACAACTGGATGTCAGGCGGAAGAGTCTGGCTCAAAGAGAGACGCGAAGAGGCGTTCGAAGTCCGTTTCGGCGGACATATCGAAGAACTGTGGGACGGGTCATACCATCATGTCAGGCACACTGATTATGACTCGGTCATTGCAGTACCTTATGATATGTTCATTAGCGGATACAACACCAATGCCGTGACAAAACTCAGACTTTGGAGAGCGGAAGCTGCATCCATCGATATGGACAGCTTCAACAGAGGCGACTATACGGCTGCACTCAAGCGTTCGGAATCCGCACAGCTTATAAGCAAGGTCCTCTATCCGAACGACAACCACAGGGAAGGAAAGATACTGAGATTGAAACAGCAGTACTTCCTCTGCTCCGCATCAGTCAACGATATCGTTCAGAAGCATCTTGCTCAGTACGGCACGCTCACAAACCTTCCGGACAAAGTAGCTATACATATCAACGACACACATCCGACGCTCGCTATCCCTGAGCTCATGAGAGTTCTGCTCGATGACTGCGGACTCGGATGGGATCAATCCCTCGCAATTGCAAAGAAAGTGTTCTCGTACACGAACCACACGGTCCTTGCTGAGGCGCTGGAGCAGTGGGATGCCGACATCTTCAATTCCGTATGTCCGAGATGCTATCAGATTATTCAGGAGATCGATAAATCTCTTGCCCGCGAACTTGACAGGGCATGTCCCGGAGATTGGGGAAAACAGTCCTACATGAGAATAATCTCCGGCAACAGAGTGAGAATGGCAAATCTCTGTGTCTATATCTCTCATTCCGTGAACGGCGTTTCCAAGCTTCACAGTGAACTTCTGAAGCAGACACTCTTTTCGGATTACAACAGCATTTATCCAGAGAAGTTCAAGAATGTTACCAACGGAGTTTCCTACAGACGCTGGATCATCCAGGGCAATACGCCTCTCTCTGAACTGCTGGACAAGACGATCGGGAAGGGATACAGAAAAGACCCGTCACAGCTTGTCGAGCTCAACGATTACGCTGACGACAAGGAGTTCCTCGATGCCTTGATGGAAGTCAAACGCCAGAATAAGGCTCATCTCATCGAAAAATATGCAGGAAACATGGAGCATCCATATAATCCTGACTCTCTTTTCGATGTCCAGGCAAAGAGAATGCACGAATACAAGAGACAGCATCTCAATGCTCTCCATATACTCTCACAGTATCTTTATCTGAAGGATAATCCCGGCGCGGACTTCACGCCGAGGACATATATCTTTGGCGCAAAAGCCGCTCCCGGCTACTTCTTCGCCAAGCAGATGATCAGATTCCTATGCGGCATCGCCGATCTTCTTGAGCAGGATCCCGATGTCAACAACAGGCTCAGAGTCCTGTTCCTCGAGGATTACAGGATATCCGTCGCCGAGGATCTTATGCCTGCGGCGGACATTTCCGAGCAGATATCCCTGGCGGGATATGAAGCCTCCGGTACAGGCTGTATGAAGCTTATCTATAATGGAGCCATAACACTCGGAACACTCGACGGTGCAAATATCGAGATCAAAGAAGCTGTCGGAGCCGATAATTTCTTTGAGTTCGGAATGAACGCCGATGACGTCATGAGACTTAAATCCTCATACAGACCCATGGACTACTACAACAGCAATCCTGATCTCAAACACGTCATAGACTTCATCGACGCCGGATTTGCAAATCAGAGATTCGATGAGATAGTCAACAACCTTAAGCATCAGGATCCGTACATGGTACTTGCGGACTATGAGTCATACTGCAAGATCCAGAAGCAGGTCGGAGAATGCTATAAAGACAAATATGCATTTGCTAAAAAATCTCTGGCAAATATAGCGAATGCAGGCATCTTCTCATCCGACAGAGCAGTAAAGGAATATGCAGATAACATCTGGCACATGAAGCAAGTCAAGTAATATGATCCGATTCGATTCAAGAAATACCCAGTACAAAAATCCCTTTGGCGCCGTATCATGCGGCACCAAAGTGGATTATTTTGTTTTCTGTGACGAATATGCAGAATATGCAAAACTGTTCATCTACAGAGATGAAGAGGCAATAAACATAATCAACATGGTCTATGATCCCGTCTTCAAGGGATTCAGGGCTTCGTACGAGTTTGCGGTTGAGGGACTGTATTTTTACAGCATCTGCCTAGGAGGACAGTACGTTACGGAAAGCGGAATGTCAGATGAGGAAAAGCGATTCCAGCAGACGGTATATATAGACGAGGACGTTCAGCCCCGGGGTTATGCCGGAGGGATCATGTATCAGATATTCCCGGACAGATTCAATATCGGTTCCTGCGGTGTACTGAAGACACCGTTCCCGGACAGGATCATTCATGAGAATAGGGATGATATCCCCGCGTATCTTCCGGATGAGACCGGAGAATACAGGAATAAGGATTATTTCGGCGGAAATCTCAGAGGAATAGAGGAGAAGATACCCTATCTCAAGTCTCTCGGCGTGACGGTACTTTACCTCAATCCTATAGGGGAAGCGCATTCCAACCACAGATACAATACGGCTGATTATCTGAAAGTCGACCCTCTGCTCGGTACTGAAGATGATTTCAGAAGCCTGTGCGCAGCATGCGGAGAAGCGGGAATAAAGGTGATCCTGGACGGAGTCTACAGCCATACCGGTGATGACAGTATCTATTTCAACAGATACCACAGATATGATTCGGAAGGTGCTTATGACAATGAGACGAGTCCTTACAGAAAATGGTATTTCTTCAACGAGGACGGCACATACAGAGCCTGGTGGGATTTTGAGAGCCTTCCTGAGGTAAACGAAACCGATCCCTCATATACGGAATTTATATGCGGAGAGAACGGAGTTATCGACCATTGGATGAATCTCGGAGCATCGGGATTCAGACTCGATGTTGCCGATGAGCTTCCTGATTCATTCATAAAGGAGATCCGAAAGAGGATCAAGATATACGGCAAGGACAAACTCCTGCTCGGCGAAGTCTGGGAGGATGCCAGCAATAAGATCTCGTACGGTGAGAGAAGGACTTATCTGTACGGAGACGAACTGGACAGTGTGATGAACTATCCCTTCAGGGAAGCGATAATAGATTTTGTAAAGAACGGCAATGCGGCAGGTCTTTCAGAGACAGTGATGTCTGTGCAGGAAAACTATCCTAAGCGTGTCCTGGACATACTTATGAACTCCCTGTCCACACACGATACTGAGAGGATCATAACCTCGTTCATATGGGACGGGGAGGGCAACAGAGATTATCAGGCCTCCTTCCATCTCAATGAGGGAGATTACATGAAGGGCATAGAGATGGTCAAACTCGCGACAGTTCTTCAGTTTACTCTCCCCGGTATCCCGTGCATTTATTACGGAGACGAGATCGGAATGCAGGGATGCAAGGATCCTTTCAACCGAGGATTCATGAAGTGGGATGGCCCCGATGAAAATCTGCTTTCATTCGTACGTGAGATGGCAGAGTTCAGGAAGAATCGTCCGGTACTCTCGGACGGAGTATTCGCGCCGTATATGGTCTCTGACGGATTTGTATCATTCATGAGAAAGAACAGTGAAGATACCCTGTTTGTCGCTGTTAACAGAAGCGAGGAGGAAGTTGCGGTCTCTCTTGACGGAGAACTGATAACCGTAAAACCGTGGCAGTTTGTTTTAAAATAATGGTACAAATTGTATCTCTGCGACTTCCGTCATTCTGTACGGTATCATAAAAGGCTGAAAACTATTAAAGAGGATCCGAGACATGCAGCGGAATTGAATCCGCTGCATGTCTCAGATCCTCTAATTTATGTAGATTCGGTCTTGTCTATTATCGGTCTGTCCTGACAGAATAACGGCATCCGCAATAATCCTGTCTGTACAAACCGTATTCTTTTGACAGCTCTATAGACCTCAGATACCCGTTCCGCTTCTTGAAGTCTGAGGGCAGCCAGGGTATGTTGTGAACTTCGGAAAGACGGTATCCGATCTGATTGATCAGCTGAGAGTTCTTGTGAGGTGAAACCGTCAGTGTACTGCAGAACCAGTCAAAGTGCATGAGAGAGGCCGCTCTGGCTGTGAATTCGAGACGCTGGATAAAGCATTCGGTACACCTTTTTCCGCCCTCGGGTTCATCTGCAAGTGAAGAGCATCTCGCCTCATACGTCTCAGGGAGATAGTCGCAGTCGATGACAGTGACGGGATTTCTGTATCCGGTCTTACACAGGAGTTTCATAAGTTCGGATTTTCTTAACAAATATTCATCTTCCGGAAATATATTGGGGTTATAAAAAAGTACACTGATACTGAAATACTGCGCGAGATACTCGAGACAGTAGCTGGAACACGGCCCGCAGCAGCAGTGCATGAGCAGGCTCGGCGGAGCATCCGGATCAAGTCCGCGTATTATCTCATCCAGTTTCAGCTGATAATTGATTCTGTTTTGCTTATAGATGTTTTCCATAAAATCATTCTAACAAAATTAATAAATGTTTCAACATTGTGATTTTACTATTTGAAGGTATATTGGTATAATAACTTAGTATGCTCTAGCATTACTTTCAGAAAGGTAGATTATGAGTAAATTTCTGGATATTTTCAAGAAAAACAACGCAGAGTCCGAAAGACCAGAAGAGCCTGAGATCTCAGAAGAGAAGGATCTCCTCGAGGATCTGATGGAATCTGCGGAGACTCCCGAAGTGAATGACGAACCGAGCGATACGGAAATAATCGACTCATTCACCGACGAGATAGACAGGATCCTCGGGACAGAAGGCCACGAGGAATTAAAGGACTATGTTGACGCATCCAAGGCGGACTCGTCCGAGGAACTCAGCAACAGCATCTTCTTCGGAAAGGTCGAACCGAAGCAGGTCGAGGAATATGAAGCCCCGTCAGGCGGGACAGAGGTCTTCGATCTCGACTCTGATGACAAAAGTCCAGAGCCTCAGGAGCCCGAGCTGCCGGAAGAGCAGAAGGGCGACTACTTGGAGATCCTGAACGAGGAAGATCCCGATGAAGAGCCTTTTGACGGGGAAGAATCCGAAGACGAAGAATCCGAAGAGGAAGAAGTCACAGAAGAATCCGAAGAGGATGAAGAGGATGAATACGAGGACGAGACTCCCCGCGAGAGAAGAAAGAGACTGAAGTGGGAAAAACGCCACAACAGGAGCATCTTCGCCAAGATCGCGATCGCACTCCTCAAGCTCATTCTTCTCGTCATGTGTCTCGGTGTTATCGGCGGCTGTGCTCTCGGAGTCATGGGCTCGGTCTATGTAGTCAATCAGACTGCAAATGACGAGGAACTCCTCGATCTCAACCAGATCAAGCTGTCATATTCGACAAGACTTATGGCTTACGATCAGGAGACGCGTGAGTGGCATGAATATCAGAGGATCTATGGCGATCAGAACCGTATCTGGGTCGACTATGTCGATATGCCGAAATGCCTCATCGATGCAACAGTAGCTTCTGAAGACGTCAGATTCTGGCAGCATCACGGTGTTGACTGGAAGAGAACAGTGGCGGCATTTATCAACTTCCTGCCCGGTATCGATCTGTTCTCCACCAATCAGGGCGGATCTACGATCTATCAGCAGCTTATAAAGAATATAACAGATGAGAGAGACTCTTCAGGTGTCGCAGGCGCTTTGAGAAAGCTCACCGAGATCTACAGGGCGCTCATCATGGACAAGAGGTTCTCCAAGGAGCAGGTCCTTGAAGCCTACCTCAACACCATAAGCCTCTCCGGTACACTGGCCGGAGTGGAATCAGCAGCAAACTACTATTTCGGAAAAACCACGTCACAGCTGACCGCTGCGGAAGCAGCCGCTATAGTCTGTGTCACTAAATATCCTACACAGTACAACCCGATCACACATCCCACGGAGAACAAGTCCCAGAGAGATCAGATACTCTGGACGATGCATGAGCAGGGATGGCTCACGGATGCAGAATATGCAAGAGCTCAGGCTGAATCCGATGCGATGGTATTCGAAGAATCCGATTATGTGAGCGACGCGGAACAGACATGGTCATGGTTTACCGATGTCGTTGTTGCCGAAGTTATCACGGATCTTCAGAAGTATAACGGTCTCACTCAGGCGGAAGCTTACGATATGTTCTACAACGGCGGTCTCACCGTTTACATCACCATCGATGAGAGGATTCAGAACATCATGGACGAGGCTATCGCCTATGAAGCCTTGCCGGACGAGGAAGCCCCAAACAAGATCTGGCCGGAACTCACGCACGTAAGACGTGACGGTAACGAAGAACACCTGGAAGGCTCAATGCTTCTCATGAACTATTCGGGCGAACTTCTCGCGCTTGAGGGAAGCATGTATCCGAAGGAAGTGTCCCTGGCATTCAACAGAGCATCCGGACCGATCGGTGATGTCCTTCAGGGCGCACTGAGACAGACCGGATCCACGATGAAACCGATCTCGACATATGCTCCTGCACTCGATCAGGACAAGATTCATTATTCCAAACTGTTCCCGGATGAGCCTATTACTACGGTTATCAACGGAAGAACTACCGCCTGGCCGAGAAACTACTCGAACAGCTACGGTGATCCTGTAACGGTAAACTATGCGCTGAGGCAATCTCTCAATACTGTAGCTGTCAGGATCATGCACTATCTTGTATATCCTGACTACAGCTTCGACTTCATGAAGAACTTCCTCGGATTGACACATCTTCAGGACAGTGTTTACGATGAAGTTGCGGGAGGCTATATCTCAGACAGAGGAGACGGCATAGCCCTGGGTTCGCTGACATACGGAGAATCGCTCTATGAAATGGTCGCAGCCTATCAGATCTTCGGAAACGGCGGCGTGTTCACGGAAGGACACAGTTACAGATACGTTGAGGATGCAAAGGGCAATGTTGTTCTCGACAAACTCTCCAAGCTCAAGGTAACCCAAGCCATATCTGAAGATACCGCCTACATCATGAACAGACTTCTCCGTGAAGTTATGAGAAACGGTACCGGATACTATGCACAGTACGGAAGCATGCCGCTGGCAGCCAAGTCCGGAACCACGACGGACAACAACGATATGTGGTTCATAGGAATGAACCCGTATTATGTAATGGGTATCTGGAAGGGCTTCGACGAACCTGACTACATCAAGAACTACAGACCGCATAGAACACAGCTGATGTGGAAGAAGATTATGAGCGAGGTCAGCGAAGGACTCGAAGACATAGACTTCCCGGTAAGTGACAATGTTGTAGTGAGAACATACTGCTATTACTCCGGAGACCTTGCAGGCGAAGTCTGCGGAAACTGCGGAACAGGTTATTACAAGAGGACCTATATCCCGTATACCTGCGACGGTGTGGCGGATGCCGAAGCGGCGATCAGGGCAGCGCTTGAGGCTGCCGGAGCCGCATAATAAAAATTCAATAACAAACAAAAAATGCGGATCGTTCAGATCCGCATTTTTGATGTACTAATGTTTTATTCTTTCATCCAGGCGTCGAGAGTGGGATCGTTCATCCAGGAGTCGTCGTCTACAAGATCATCGAACGAACGTTCGAAATTGTCAGTGGAGACAGGTATCTGCGCATTGACCTCAAGGACAGGTTCCCTGAAATAGAGCGTCTGATCGGCAAGTGCCGTATAGCCGAACCCGTTATCGCATGTCCAGTCTGTGGCTCCCGCCTTCGGGAGTCCTATTGCGCTGAGGACAGTACTTATAACACCCATGCTGGCAACTATAGCTACGGAAGAGATGCCGTTCTCAAAACATGTGGTTATTATCTCGTCGACACACTCAAGGACTCTGTTTGTAAAGTGATCGGGAGCCTCTCCTCCTTTCGGGACAACTTTATCTGCGGTGGGGGAAATCCACTTCTGAAAATCCTCATCATCTTCAAGCTCATATAGCGATCTGCCCTCGAATTCTCCGAGATCCATGCCCCGGAGTCTGTCATCAGCCTCAAGCTCTGTTTCCGGAAACAGCAAAGAGGCAGTCTCTCTGTCGCAGTCGGTGGAACTTGTGTAGACATAGTCGACGTATGGATAGGAGTAGGTGTCGAGTATACTGTTGAGCTCCAGTTCTCCGCGGTGTGAAAGAGGGGAGTTTGTCGAACCGCAGTAAATACCATCGACATTGGCCTGAGATATTCCGCTCCTGATCAAATGAATTTTGCATGTTTTCATGAGAGATTGCTCCTTAATTTGGCTATTTTTCGACTTTACAAAGAGTATAATTTGATTTATTATAAAAAAACTATCGGATTTTTTAAACAAGGGATAATTATGGGGGAGAATAGTTTCAATCGAATACTGACGCTTCTAAGAAAAGAAAGAGGAATAACACAGAAGGAAGCAGCCGCGAATCTTGGTATTTCGCAGGCTTTATTATCGCACTATGAGAAGGGCATCCGCGAATGCGGACTTGATTTTGTTGTAAAGGTCGCAGACTATTATGACGTCTCATGCGATTACCTTCTCGGAAGATCACCGGACAGAAGCGGTCTCACACTCAGTGTTGACGACATTCCGGACAAGGATCCAAGCGCTGATAACAAATTCCAGGGAAGTGTACTCCCGGTACTGAACAAGAAACTGATAGTCAATTCTCTGAACATCCTGTTCGATATGCTCCAGAAGAGTTCAAACAAAGCCCTGGTACAGGAGATATCCAATTACATTATGGTCACCGTATACATCATGTTCAGAATGATGTATTCATCCAGCAAGAAGAACAATGCAGCGATGTTCTCGGTGGCAGACCCATTATACAAGGAATATGCCGAATCCACAAAGCTTGTGAGCAAGGCTAAAATAGGTGCTATGCTTTCGGAGAACAGCATACAGGGAATAGAGAAACTCGACGATACGGATATCTTCACAATGACCACAGAGCAGCTCTCACAGAAATATCCGCTTTATGCAACTTCGCTGCTGAATCTCATTCAGCTCTCGGAAAAGAATATAAAGAAATAACCGATAAATATCTACGGCGTCCGGATCTCCGGACGCCGTTTTTTGTGTAAATCAGTGATCAGATCTTTTCCGGTGTCCTTCCGTGGCAGTCCTTGTACTTCTTTCCGCTACCGCAGGGACACTTATCGTTTCTTCCGATCTTCTTCTTTTTGTTTCTGTCCCGCATGAGGGCCTGTTTGTTGGATGATGCGCGGTTAGTGTTGTCCGCTTCGTTCACGTTCTGCTGCGCTGCCTGCTGGAGTGGTCTTATGAGCTCTGCTGTCAGCATGAGATGTGCGGTGTCTTCTCTGATTGACGCCACCATCTCGTCGAACATATTGTAACCTTCGATCCTGTACTCGACTACAGGGTTTCTCTGAGCATATGATCTGAGACCGATACCTTTTCTGAGTTCATCCATCGCGTCGATGTGGTTCATCCACTTCGTATCGACGACTCTAAGCAGAACAAGCCTCTCGAGTCTTCTCATATCTTCGCTGCCCAGGCGCGCTTCCTTGTCGTTGTACTTCTTCAGGGCGATTGCCTTGAGTTTGTCGGAAATATCCTGACGGCTCATCTTCTGAAGCTGTTCGGGTGTGAATGTCAGATCTGCCGGTGTGATCATCCATCCAAGGTAGTGGTTTCTGAGGCCTGTCATGTTCCACTCGCTGTGATCGTCGGTCTCTCCGAGGAAGATAGCGGTGTTGTTGTCTATGGATTCGGTGAGCATGGAGATGATCTGATCTTTGATGTCCTCACCTGCAAGGACCTTATCACGCTCAGAATAGATCTCCTCGCGCTGGGCATTCATGACATCATCGTAGTTGAGAACATTCTTTCTGATTGAGAAGTTCCGGCCTTCTACACGTTTCTGGGCACTTTCAATGACGCTTGAAAGCATTTTCGTCTCAAGTGGCATATCCTCGTCGACATTGAGGTTGTCCATCAGTTTTGTTATCCTGTCTCCTCCGAAGAGTCTCAGCAGATCGTCTTCAAGGGCTAGGTAGAACCTGGATTCGCCGCGGTCTCCCTGACGGCCGGAACGTCCGCGAAGCTGGTTGTCTATTCTTCGGCTCTCATGGCGTTCGGTACCGATAATAAACAGTCCTCCGGCCTCCTTGGCTTCTTCGGCGAGCGGTTCCACTTCCTTGCGGAATTTCTCGTTGAGCTTATAGAACGTATCTCTGAGTTTTAATACTTCTTCATCATCGGATTCATAATAGCTGGTGGCTATATTGATCTGTTCCTCGTCATACCCGTCCTTAGCCATCTGAGCTCTGGCCATGAATTCGGCATTACCGCCGAGCATGATATCGGTTCCACGTCCAGCCATATTGGTGGCGATTGTTACCGCTCCTGGAACACCGGCCTGAGCTACGATCGCTGCTTCTTTTTCATGGTATTTGGCGTTGAGGACTTCGTGAGGGATACCGCGCTTTTTGAGCATCTTGCTGAGTCTCTCGGATTTCTCGATATCCACCGTGCCGACCAGAACAGGCTGATTCTTCGCATGACATTCGACTATATTCTCGATCACCGCATTGAACTTTGCGTTCTCTGTCTTGTAGATGACGTCGTCATAATCGATCCTAAGAAGAGGTTTGTTTGTCGGGATCTCTATGACATCCAGTCCATAGATCTCCTTGAACTCGTCCTGCTCCGTGAGAGCTGTACCGGTCATTCCGGCAAGTTTGTCGTACATCCTGAAGTAGTTCTGGAATGTGATAGTCGCGAGTGTCTTGCTCTCGCGCGCAACATGGACCTGCTCTTTTGCTTCGATCGCCTGGTGTAGGCCGTCGTTGTATCTTCTGCCGTACATGAGACGCCCGGTGAATTCATCGACGATTATAACTTCGCCGTCCTTGACCACATAGTCGACATCGCGCTTCATGATGCCTCTGGCCTTGATAGCCTGGTTAATGTGGTGAGAGAGGGTCATGTTCTCGGAATCCGCTAGATTGGTGACCCCGAAGAACCTCTGCGCCTTCTCTATACCCATGGCGGTGAGGGAGACGTTTCTCGCTTTTTCATCGACAATGGCGTCTCCCCCGAGGGAATCGAGTTCTTCCTTGTCATCGGTCTCCTTGACACGGATCATGTTGAGGCGCTTTGCAAAGTCGTCCGCCTGTCTGTAGAGATCCGTGGATTTGTCTCCGGCTCCGGAAATGATGAGCGGGGTACGGGCTTCATCGATGAGGATCGAGTCGACCTCGTCGACGATGGCATAGGAATGCCCCCTCTGGGATTTGCCCTCGAGGGTTATGACCATATTGTCTCTTAAGTAATCGAAACCGAACTCGTTGTTGGTTCCGTAAGTAATGTCGCAATTATATGCCTTCTTTCTCTCGGCGGATTCCATACCCGCGATGATAAGTCCGACAGAGAGTCCGAGATATGAATAGACTTTTCCCATCCATTCGCTGTCACGTTTCGCCAGATAGTCGTTGACCGTAACGACATGTACGCCTTTTCCGGCAAGAGCATTGAGATATACGGGCATGGTGGCAACGAGCGTCTTTCCTTCACCGGTCTTCATCTCGGCTATCTCTCCGCGGTGGAGAATGATCCCGCCGGTCACCTGAACGGGGAAGGGTTTCATGCCGAGCACCCTGTAGGCGGCCTCGCGGCATGTCGCGAAAGCGTCAGGGAGTATATCGTCAAGAGTTTCTCCGTTGGCCAGCCTGCCTTTGAGCCATTCCGTTCTGCCTCTGAGCTCATTTTCTGACATGGCTTTGTACTCGTCATCTTTGGATAGAACCGCATTGACGATTGGTCGTATCCTCTTAAGCTCTCTGGTGCTGGCTGTTCCGAATAGTTTTTCTGCTAAACCCATTTGTTGACCTCAATATCTGATATATAAATGCTGTAAAGATTAAGTGCTTTACATGTCATATTTCTTTTTGAATATGCTGAATTTGAGCTTTTTACCCGATCCCTCATCTAAATATTTTATCATGGGATAAGATGTAAGTTCCATATGTGTAACGGGGTCACCGCTTCTTTTGAATCCGAGCTTCTTATAGAAGTTTACGGCATAGGGTGAGGCATTTACGGTCACATACTTTAAAAATGGCCTGGTGGAGCGGCAGTAATCCACTGCAAATTCGGCGATATCTCTGCCATATCCGCTGAGGACACAGTCAGGGTCGACGAAAAGCATGGATATATGCTGTCTCGCTTTTATCTCTGCCATGCCGGCAATCCTGCCGTTTTCCTCGAGGACGAATGCCTCATAGTTGTGTTCCAGTCTACGGCTGAAAGAATCAATGTCTGCATAGTCGTAGAATGATTTATTTCCCGTGTCGGAGAAATATGATGCCACGAAACTGTTGAAACTTCTGATGACGAGGTTCAGGACCTCTTGATATTCTTCGGGTCTTATTCGTCTTATCATTTCAGTCGATATCCGCGAGTTCCCGCTCTCTGAAGTAGCAATCGGCACACAGTGACTCGTAGGAGACATTGTCCGTACCGTCGATAGCGACCTGTGAACCCGAGAATACAAAGTGACCGTTGATTATGCGAGCATTGTAAATTGCTTTTTTACCGCATCTGCATATCGTCTTGATCTCCTCGATCGTATGTGCGATCTGAAGAAGTCTGGTACTGCCGGCAAAACCGTTGCCGAGAAAGTCCGTGCGCAGGCCGTAACATATGACCGGGATCCCGAGCTTTACAGTGACTTTCATCAGCTGATCCGCCTGGTCGGAGGTAAAGAACTGAGCCTCATCTGCGAGAACACAGCTTATCTTCTGTGTCTCGTGATTCGTTTTGATCACTTCAAACAAGTCGTCTTCAGGTGAGCAAACATAGTCGACTTTTCTCGAGATACCGAGTCTCGATACGAGCTTATCATCACCTTTGGAGTCGATGGAGGGCTTCACCAGAAAGACATGCATGCCCTGTTCCTCATAGTTGTGCGCAGCCTGGAGCAGAATGGTCGTTTTGCCGCCGTTCATAGCACCGTAGCGAAAATACAGTTTAGCCATAATTCCTCGCCGTCTCCCGCAGAGGGGAGATCCTTTCCCGATATATTCTAATTACCATTTGTTAACTTTTTCGTAATTGCCTTAATATAGTATAATATATCGACAATAAGTTATGAGCATTTGAGATCATGAATATTATAGTAATTATCATTTCGGCATTAATAATAGGATTTCTCGAGTTCGCACCGGTATCGACGAATCTTCTCTCGTCGTTCGTATCAATGTTCACGCTGGCTGAGGAGGGTGATGCCATCGCATTCTCACTCTCCATAAAGGCCGGTGTTCTTATAGCGCTGATCATCTGCTTCAGAGAACAGTGCCTGGATCTTGCGAGAGGTTGCGGTTCAACTGTCGGTGGACTGTTTACCGGAAAAGTCTTCAAACGCTCGCTGAGGTCAAACGAGAAATTGTTCATTGCTGTGGTGGAGAGCTTGATACCCGTTCCGGTTTTTATCCTTATAGGCGCTTTCAACGACTCCATAGCGAGAGACAGGGGAGTGCTCATAGAAGCCATTGCGTTCATCGTCTCCGGAGTAATGCTGCTGGCAATGAAGAAGGTCCCCTCAGGAAAGAAGAACATAACCGCCATCTCGCCTCCGGACGCTTTCATCGTCGGTATATATCAGTGCCTTTCCGCTGTGCCCGGTGTGTCAAGAGTGGCACTTACGGTTTCATATCCGGTATTGAGAAAACATGAAAAGTACAAATCTTTTCTCTTTTCATTTATAATTTATATACCGTATTTGCTGATAATGATCATCAGGGATATAGTGCTGGGCAGAGAAGCGCTAGCAGGAGTCTCTCTTCTGAGATACGTTCCCGGTGTGGCTGCTGCCTGCGCCGCGGCGGTGTTATCGATAAATGCGTTTAAAATGCTGTTCAAAACAAATAAGTATCACTGGTTTGCATACCTCAACATATTTATCGGCCTTGTGCTGATCATTTCGGAACTGTTTTAGATTATAGGGAGACAGAATGGCAACAACGAAATCTACACAGAAAAAAAGAGGCAGACCTTCCAAGTCTGCCCAACAGAAGAAAATCGAACAGGAAAGAGAACTCAAGAAAAAGCAGGAGCGGCATGTTGTCAAATCCGCTCTTCTTCTGATATTCGGCATTCTTGTTATAGCACTTGCTTTCATTAAAGGCGAGAGCGTATGGACTATAGTTCACGATGCTCTCTTCGGAGTCTTCGGCAAGATGACATATTTCCTGGGATTTGTGCTTCTCGGAATGGCGCTCATGTATGCTTATAAAAAGAGAGCAACAGATCTTGAGAGATGGTCCGCACTGCTTCTGTTCGTGGTCATCGGAGTCTCTATATATGTGTTCGGCACGAACTTCCTCTCCAACATGAGTTTTGTCGCAAGCATAAAGCAGCTCTATGCGATGGGTGTCGATCATAAAGGAGCAGGCGCGCTGTTTGGCTCTATAGGGTGGTTTCTTGTAAAGATCATTGGCGCTGCGGGGTCAAGGGTCATTTTTATCCTCGCAATCATCGCGCTTCTGTTCATGCTGACGGGAAAGACCATGGTGGATCTGTTTGCGTCCATTAGAAAGCAGCATGAAGAGGACACTAAGGACTTTGAGCCGCTGCAGATAACCATTCCCAAGGTCGAGATCAGGCGCGAGAGAAAGCCTCAGGACATAGATATATCCCTCAAGGATATGGAGAAGAAGGATATAGATATAGCAATGACCGAGCGCGAGGAGAGAAGAAAGGCCGCCAAGGAAAAAGCTGCTCAGAAACAGGCTTCCGGCGAGCCCATGGACATGAATGTCAAGTTTGTCTCCAGAAAGGCAAGACAGGTTACAAGAACTCAGGAACAGAAGAAGAACATAGACGTCGAACTCGGACCGTGGGGCAAGGAAAGTCAGAGGGAAAAGATCGAGGATCAGCCGTTCCAGGTCGAACTCGGACCTGCAGCGACCGTTGCGGACGAAGTTTTTGGGATCAGAGAGACTGCAGAGCAGCAGGATAAGGATATATTTGCCCATTTCGGCAGAGGAAACGATACGGCAACAGAAAAGCCTGTGTCAAAAGACAGACAGGTATACAGATTCGGTCAGGAAGAGGCTCTTCCCGAGACTGTCAGGACAAAGAAAGAGGAGCCGGATGAACCGCTCTATAAGGTCGCTACCGACGACATAATGATCAAGAGGACCGATTCAAAGGTGATGCCTGAAGGAGTTAAATCTTCTCTGGCCGTTCCGGAAACAAAGCCGTCGGGTAAACCTTTTAAACCCGCTCCTCTGAATATACTGTCGCTATCAAATGACGAAAACACTCTGTTCCAGCAGGCAGAACTCAAGAGCAACGGAGAATTCCTCGTCGAAACGCTGAAGAGCTTCGGAGTAAAGACGAAGATCGTCGGTATCTCACAGGGTCCGACTGTAACGAGATATGACCTTCAGCCGGAAGTCGGCGTAAGACTCAGCAAGATCACAAATCTTGCCGATGATATTGCCATGAATCTCGCTGCATCAGCAGGTGTCAGGATCGTAGCCCCTATCCCGAACAAGGCTGCGGTCGGAATCGAAGTGCCGAACAAGACCAGAAATACGGTAGCTCTGCGCAATGTGCTTGAATCCAAGGAATTCAAGCGTTCGGAGTCCGTTCTCTCGGTAGGGCTCGGCAAGGATATAAGCGGTGAGAACATAGTCGCCGATATCGCCGAGATGCCTCATCTGCTGATTGCAGGAACAACAGGTTCCGGGAAGTCCATATGTCTTCACACGATGCTCATCAGCATGATCTATAAGTCGACTCCGGATGAACTGAGACTCATCCTGATCGATCCTAAAATGGTCGAATTCGGAAGATACAACGGGATACCGTATCTTCTCATCCCGGTAGTCACAGACCCGCACAAGGCGGCAGGGGCTCTCGGATGGGCGGTCGGCGAAATGCTCAAGAGATACAAGACATTCTCCAATTACGGGGTCAGGGATCTTGATGCCTTCAATAAACTGGTTGAAGCCGGATTCGCAGGGACAGCGTGGGAGGAGAGCGAAGACAAGCCGACAGAAAAACTCCCGAGGATAGTTATAGTTATCGACGAGCTGTCAGATCTTATGATGGCTGCTCCGAACGAGGTCGAAGACTATATATGCAGACTGGCTCAGATGGCCCGTGCTGCGGGACTCCACCTCATAATCGCCACGCAGAGACCGTCTGTCGACGTCATCACCGGTGTCATCAAGGCGAACATCTCGTCGAGAATAGCGCTCTCTGTTTCATCCCAGATCGATTCAAGAACGATAATCGATCAGGGCGGAGCCGAAAAACTGCTCGGAAGAGGAGATATGCTGTTCTTCCCGGGAAGTTTCCCAAAACCGGTTCGTGTTCAGGGATGCTATATCTCCGACAAGGAGATAGACAAGGTACTCGACTATATCAAGAAAAACAACTCGACAGAGTATGATCAGCAGATAAGCGAGGAGATAAACAGGCAGGCTGCAAAAGATGATAAAGGCTCCGGGGACTCGTCCCAGTCGTCCGATTCCGGCGGAGATTCCATGCTTGATGCAGCCATTGAGACGATCATAGAGTCCGGTGCGGCGTCAACATCACTTCTCCAGAGAAAACTGAAACTCGGCTATTCGAGAGCAGCGAGGATAATGGACACCATGGAGGAAATGGGGATCATCACCCCTCAGGACGGCAGCAAACCGAGAAAAGTACTCTGGACGATGACTCAGTGGCAGGAATATCAGTTGATGAGAGATGACGAAACTGCAGGTTCCGGAGACGATTACGAATAAGAAAATGGAATACATCAAGCCGTTTCCTGCAACTTGGCGGGAAACGGCTGTTGCATATTTGCACTTTATTGAGCAAATAAATATACTTAAAAGCGATATTATATAAACAAAAAAGGGATTGGAAAATGTACAGAATAGCGAGCAAAAAGGTCCTGAATCCGACTGTTACTCAGATGGAGATAGAGGCGCCTCTCGTTGCGAGAAAGGCTAAGCCCGGCCAGTTCATAATCCTGAGAGTGGATGAAGAGGGTGAGAGGATCCCTCTCACAGTTGCGGGAACAGACGTCGCTGCGGGCACAGTCAAGATCATATTCCAGACAGTAGGAGCTACAACCGAGACCCTGAGCCATAAAGAAGCCGGAGAATATATCCAGGATTTCGTCGGGCCTCTCGGCGAGGCAACAAAAACAGACGGTATCAAAAAGATCTGCATTATCGGTGGAGGAGTCGGATGTGCCATAGCGATGCCCGTAGCTCAGGAGTTCCACAGACTCGGTGCTGAAGTCACGAGCATCATAGGCTTCAGGAACAAGGATCTTCTCATTCTGGAAGATGAATTCAGAGAGTGTTCAGACGAACTCATAGTGATGACAGATGACGGGTCTTACGGCAGACACGGGAATGTTACGGTCCCGCTTAAGGAGATGCTTGAGGAGGGAAGACAGTTCGACATGATAATCACGATCGGCCCGCTGATCATGATGAAATTCGTTGTTCTGGCTGCAAAACCATTCGGAGTTCCCGTAACAGTATCGATGAACCCGATTATGATCGACGGCACCGGGATGTGCGGATGCTGCAGGATCACACTCGTCCGTGACGGAAAGAGGATCACAAAGTTCGCATGTGTTGACGGCCCGGACTTTGACGGATATGAGATAGATTTTGATGAGGCTATGTCCAGAGGAAGGATGTATGCCGAATTTGAGAGACACGCGTATGAAGAGGCGTGCAATCTCTTCAAAAAGGCCTGAGGAGGGAATAGGAATGGCAATAGAACCGAAAAAGCACGCGATGCCCTCACAGGCTCCCGAAGTCAGGGCTCACAATTTCAGCGAGGTGGCTCTCGGATACACCGAGGAGATAGCCGTTGCGGAGGCGCAGCGATGCCTTAACTGTAAGAACAGACCATGCGTTTCCGGATGCCCGGTTAACATCAGCATCCCGGAATTCATCGCGAAGATAAAGGAAAACGACTACGAAGGCGCGTATAAGGTCATAAGCCTCTCATCCTCTCTTCCTGCCGTTTGCGGAAGAGTATGCCCACAGGAAACACAGTGCGAGAGCAAGTGCACTCTCGGAGCAAGATTTGAACCTGTCGGCATCGGAAGACTAGAGAGATTCGTCGCAGACTGGCACAACAACAATGTGACGGAAAAGGCGGAAGCTCCTGAGGCTAACGGACACAGGGTCGCCATAATAGGTTCAGGTCCTTCAGGACTTACCTGCGCGGGAGACCTTGCAAAGAAGGGCTATAAGGTCACTGTCTATGAAGCACTGCACAAAGCCGGCGGTGTTCTTGTATACGGGATTCCGGAGTTCAGACTCCCGAAGGCGATAGTGGCAAAAGAAGTTGAAACGCTTAGAGAGCTTGGTGTTGACGTTGAAACAAACGTAATTATAGGAAAGACACTCACGGTCGATGAGCTCTTCGACATGGGATATGAAGCGGTGTTCATCGGATCCGGAGCGGGACTTCCGAGATTTATGAACATTCCCGGAGAAGCATATAAGGGTGTGTATTCCGCGAATGAATTCCTGACAAGGAGCAATCTCATGAAGGCATATCTGGACGATCCTAAGACGCCTATCATGAAGGGCGGAACGGTTGCCGTTGTCGGCGGCGGAAACGTCGCGATGGACGCTGCCAGGACTGCTTTGAGACTCGGAGCCGAAAAAGTGTATATTGTCTACAGACGTTCAATGGAAGAACTGCCGGCAAGAAGGGAAGAAGTGGAACACGCTGAAGAGGAAGGCATCGAATTCAGACTGCTCTGCAATCCGATCGAGATACTGGGATACAGCAATCCCGATGATCCGAGAGACCCGAAGAACGGATTTGTCACTGGTATCCGCTGTATCAGAATGGAGCTGGGAGAACCCGATGCGTCGGGCAGAAGAAGCCCTGTGGAGATTCCCGGAAGCGAGTTTGAACTTGACGTCGACGCTGTCATAATGGCGATCGGTACAAGCCCCAATCCTCTCATCAAGTCCACTACCGACGGATTAGAGGTCAACAGACGCGGCGGCATAATCGTCAATGAGGACGGACTTACTTCGAGAGAGGCCGTTTATGCGGGCGGGGACGCCGTAACCGGTGCGGCCACCGTCATATCGGCAATGGGTGCAGGAAAGGTTGCAGCAGCAGCCATCGACAAATATCTGAATTCAAAATAAGATGAGATAAAAAAAGGTCCGAACCTGATGGCTCGGACATTTTTGCTTTGAATGAGTATCTATTCCAGAACGAGGACACCGCCTTCAACATGTGACCCCTTTGCGGTGATGATCATGTTCTGGGTAATATTTTCAGAGGCTTTTATTCTGACCGGTATATACCTCTCGGTATATCCGTGCCACCAGCCCTTTTTCAGCTGTTCGGTCAGGATGGAGACCTCTTTTCCAATGTAGCTCGATATTATTGCTGAACGTGAGACTTCACACGCTTCCGAGAGAGTCGTGACTCTGAGGGATTTGATATTTTTCGGGATCTGACCGTCCATCACCGCAGCAGGTGTACCGGGACGCTGTGAATATGGGAATACATGGACTTTTAGAAAACCGAGTTTTTCAACAAAGCGCAGGCTGTCGATGAAATCCTCTTCCGACTCTCCTGGATATCCCACTATAACATCTGTGGTGAAAGTCGGATCGTCAAAATAAGATCTGACTTTATCAACAATCCCGCTGTATTCCGAGGAAGTGTATCTTCTTCCCATATTCCTGAGTGTTCTGTCACATCCGGACTGAAGCGACATATGGAACTGAGGGCAAAATCCTCTTATGCCGGAGAGTTCAGCCATGACGGGTTCGGTTATGAGATCGGGTTCCAGGGAGCTGACTCTTATACGATCGACTCCGGAATCCGAAACGGCCTTTACGGCATCTGCGATGGTGTATCCTCTGTCAGTACCGGTCATTGCGAGATTGATGCCGGTGAGAACGATCTCCTTATACCCGCTCTCCCTGAGCATTCTGCTTCTCGCTACTATCTCCGCAAGATTGATCGAACGGATGGGACCACGTGCATATGGTATTATGCAGTATCTGCAGAACCTGTTGCACCCGTCCTCCACTTTGAGAAAAGCTCTCGTATGATCCGTTTCCTTTCCCTGAGGCAGCAGTTCAAAAGTTTCTCCCTTGACATGCGGCAGGTGGGAGAAGACCTTGGAATCTTTCTCAAGATAGTCGCTTATAAGCTTTGGAATATCCTCTCTGGAAGCATTTCCGGTGACTATATCTGCTTGCTCGATGGCGCTTGCCTCTTTATGATATACTTGTGAATAACATCCGCAGAGAACGGTGATTATCTCCGGATTGGCTCTCTTTGCCTGACGGAGAGCAGCGCGTACGCGCTTATTGGCATTCTCCGTGACGGTGCAGGAATTGAGTATTTCAATATCCGCCCCGGCGAGATCGTCGGTCCTTTCGAATCCGAGATCCTTCATGAGAGCGGCTATTGCTTCAGTATCACAGTAATTGACCTTGCATCCGTATGTTGTGTAATGAACTTTCATGGTCAATATTCTATCACATGATAGAGGCAAAACAAAAACAAGAGATCAGTTGAGAATAGAGAGACATGTTCAGTGATAAAAAACTGATGAAAAGGGTCCTGGCTCTGATGCTTCCCATGATGCTTCAGAACCTGCTCAATTTTGCTGTCGCCGCGGCGGACTCAATTATGGTCGGCACGCTCGGCGACGCATCGGTAGCCGCTGTTACCCATGCGAATCAAATATATATGATCCATGAGACGATAGTGTTCGGCATGTGTTCAGGGGGAAGCATCCTCATATCCCAGCACTGGGGCAGAAAGGACTCGGGATCCATACGCAATGTCATGAAGCTCATAATGATGATAGTGCTGACCATGTCGCTTGTTTACAGTCTCATATGCATAGCATTTCCCGGACAGATACTGGGATTGTTCACAAATGATCCCGCCGTAATAAGAGAAGGACTAAGATACTTCCGCCCGGTCCTGATCTCATATCCGGTAGTTGCGTTGTCATACGCATATCTTCAGGCTCTCAAGGCAGTCGAGGATGTGAGGATATCCACTCGCATTTATCTCGTGTCCGGTTTCATAAATGTCATTTGCAACTACATCTTCATAAACGGTGTGCTCGGAATGCCGAGGCTCGGCGTCACTGGCGCAGCAGTCGGAACCGTTATATCCAGGATCTTCGAACTTGTTGCCAGTATATGGTATAACAGGGCAAGGGAGAAGAATGTAGGATTCAGAATGTTTGACGGCATCAGAATCGATTTCACCGAGTTCCGGAAATTCATTAACGTGAGTATCCCCGTCATAATCAACGATCTTGAGTGGGGACTTGGTATGACCGTACAGGTCGCAGTATACGGACATATCTCATCGGAAGCTGCAGCGGGAACGTCCGTTGTTTCCACTGCTCTGCAAATGGCTATGGTAGCTGTCTACGGAGCTGCCAATGCGGTATGTATAGAGACCGGAATCCTCGTGGGTGAGGGTGACACGAATAAACTGAAAGCCTCTTCAAGGGATTTCGAAAAACTGGCATTGCTTGTGGGTATCTTTGCATGCGGGCTCATTCTTCTGATCAGAAAACCGTTTCTGATGATGTATACGGGAGTGTCGCAGGATGCAAAGAACATCGCCTTTACAATCCTAGGCTATCTCTCCGTGATTATGATAGCGAGATCTCTTGAAAATGTTTACATCATCGGGATCCTGAGAGGTTCCGGGAATACCGGATTTGCGCTGGCGACCGACGCAATGTGCATGTGGCTCATTGGAATCCCTCTGGGGCTGTTCGGAGCAGCAGTGCTGGGATTGCCAGCAGAAACGGTCTATCTTCTCATAAACTGCGATTCATTCGTAAAAATAGCGATATGCTTTTTCTATATACGGAAACACGGTCTGCTCAGGGACCGGTAGAAAAAAACAGTCTCCCGGAATCGCTTCGAAAAGGTCTTTTCGGGGTCTGCTTTCCTTGACTTTACCCCTTTGTGACCGTATGATTTAAGTAGCAAAATATATACATTTTTTCTATGGAGGTGCTTGTTTTGGCAGTCTCACTTAATACAGAGTATTTAAAAGATTTCATCGATGAATCCGAGTATTCGGCCATCGATTCACAGGTAAGACTTGTACAGGCTCTGCTGAGATCCGGAGCTGGCGAAGGACATGATTATGTCGGTTGGGTCGACCTTCCTGACAACTATGACAGGGAAGAGGTCGACAGGATCAAGAAAGCAGCTGAGAAGATAAGGTCCGATTCGGATGTTCTCGTAGTCATCGGCATCGGCGGTTCATATCTCGGCGCCAGAGGAGTTATCGAACTTCTCGGTTCCCAGTACTTTAATGATTTCTCGGATCTTAAGGTCTACTTTGCGGGAAATACCCTCAGCGGCGACGCTCTCAAAAAGATCATCAGACTGTGCGAAGGCAAGAGGATATCCCTCAATGTAATCTCCAAGTCTGGAACGACAACAGAGAGTTCAATCGCTTTCAGGATCTTCAGGGCAATGCTCGAAAAGCAGTACGGCAAGCAGGAAGCCGCATCCAGGATCTATGCGACGACTGATAAGGCCAGAGGAACGCTAAAAAAGCTTGCTGACAAAGAGGGATATGAGACATTCGTGATCCCGGACGATGTCGGCGGAAGATATTCGGTCCTCACACCGGTAGGACTTCTTCCGATAGCTGCTGCGGGTTTCGATATCGATGCCCTTCTTGCAGGAGCTCAGAACGGAAAGAAGAGATTCTCAGGAGAAGAGATCGGCACGAGCGACGCTCTCAAGTACGCGGCGATCAGAAATATCCTCTCAAGAAAAGGCAAATCGATCGAACTCACTGTTTCCTTTGAACCCGCATTTACAATGATGAACGAGTGGCTGAAGCAGCTCTACGGCGAAAGTGAAGGAAAGCAGCATAAAGGATTGTTCCCGGCGTCATGCATTTTCTCAACTGACCTCCATTCCATGGGTCAGTACATACAGGACGGAGCCAGACAGCTCTTTGAGACATTTATCCGCTTCGGCGAAGCAGGTGAAGACGTCGAAGTGCCATATGAAATAGATGATTCCGACGAACTGAATTTCATAGCAGGAAAGAATCTCTCATATGTTAACGACAAAGCTCTCAAAGCTACGGAACAGGCTCACGTATCGGGTGGCGTACCGTGTATCGAGATCAATGTTGACAGGATCGATGAGGAGAATCTCGGAGAGCTTATCTATTTCTTCGAGCTTACCTGCGGAATCTCAGGATATCTTCTCGGAGTAAATCCCTTCAATCAGCCCGGAGTTGAGGCATATAAGAAGAATATGTTCAAACTTCTCGGCAAACCCGGCTATACAGATTAATATTAAGGAGAAAGCACGTTATGATTAAATTGATATTCGGACATAAAGGTTCAGGAAAGACGAAGAGCATGATCGAAATGATCAACGAGAAAGTATCCGAAGCAAAGGGACAGCTTATCTGCGTTGAGAAAAACATGAAGCTCACATATACGATCAACCATGCGGTAAGACTCATCGATGTCGATGACTATGCCATCAGAGGCTATGATGCATTTTTCGGATTCTATTGCGGACTTCTCGCATCCAACTATGATATAGAGGCAGTCTACATTGACGGTATACTCAAGATCGGCGGTGGAGTCGAAGGACTTTCGGACCTTTTGTTCAAGATCAATGAGATCAACGGAGACACTGTGGACACCATTATCACTGTCTCAATGGACGAGGAAGACGCACCGGAAGACGTCAGAAAATATTCGGCAAAATAAGAGTTGACACGCGCTTTTCATGTGGTATAATATTCAAGCGCGTAAAAAAATGCTGAAGATTTTATGAGGAGGTGCGGAAATGGCAGTACCAAAAAGAAGAACTTCAAAAGCTCGCAGAGATAGGAGACGCTCCTCCGTATGGAAGCTTGAGACCCCTTCATTCTCTACTTGCCCGCAGTGCGGAGCACTTATGATACCCCACAGAGCATGTGCCAATTGCGGATACTATAAGGGCAGAGAAGTTGTCAAGCACGAAGACTGATTCTTATTTAGTATGAGGAGGACAAAGATCCTCCTCTTTTTCTTTATATCACCGGGAGAGGTAATTTAAGGGTGTCTGCAAAGATAGACAGAATAATAGAAGGAAGTATCGCCCAGGAATACGGGATCCGGGAGGGCGATATTCTTGTGTCCATCAATGACAGACCGATAAACGATTCCTTTGATTACGATTTCATGTCATCGGATCCAGAAATGGAAGTCGTTATTGCGAGAAACGGCAAGGAAAAGAGGATCTTTATAGAGAATGACTACGAGGAGGATCTCGGGGTAGTATTCGACAAGTTCCTTATGGACGGTGAGAGATACTGCTGCAACAAGTGTATATTCTGCTTTATCGATCAGATGCCCAAAGGACTGAGGGACAGCCTCTATTTCAAAGATGACGATGAGAGACTGTCGTTCCTTTTCGGAAACTATATAACACTCACGAACATGAATGACGATGAGATCGAAAGAATCATCGAAAT
>JAFWEV010000040.1 GCA_017512745.1 Oscillospiraceae bacterium | reverse complement strand
TACTGGTTCGTCACGACCGTTCCGTCTCCGATTATCTTGAGTTCAAATCCGACTCTCTGGAGAACGGACCTTGCCTGTGTCAGCGAGTAGTCCATGACATTAGGTACTGATACGTCTATGTTCTCCATCTCTTCGTCAGTATACACTCTCTCAACACCGAGATACGGGAGAACGTCAGCCATGACAGACTGAACTATAGGTCCGACAAGGGTACTTCCGTAGATTGAATAGCTCTTTGCGTTGTCGAGAAGGATAAGTATTGCTACCTGCGGGTCGTCCGCCGGGGCGAACGCTATGAATGAAGAGATATAGTATCCGGATTCACCGTATACGAGTTTCTGGGATGTTCCGCTCTTTCCTCCGACCCTGTATCCGGCGAGGTAGACGTTGCTTCCGTTTGAGCTCTTTACGACATCCTCGAGGAGCGTGCACATCGTCGCTGATGTCTCCTCGCTTATGACCTGTCTCTTGACCGTAGGTTCGAAGCTCTCGATGGTGTTCCCGTCGTCGTCTATTATCTCCGACACTATATACGGCTGCATCAGGTTTCCGCCGTTTACCACAGCGCTGAATGCGGTGATCATCTGTATAGGTGTAAGAGCATTGGACTGTCCGTACGAGCAGCTTGCAAGCTGTACCACTCCGAGTGAATCCTCATCGTAGTAGATGCTGTTGGCTTCGCCGGGAAGATCTATTCCCGTCTTGTCTGTCAGTCCGAAAGCCTGGAAATACTGGAAGAAATTCTTTGAACCTATCGATTGACCGATCTGGATGAATGCAGGGTTGCATGAATTGACGAGCGCTTCCGGGAAGGTCTCCCAGCCATGTGCTCTCGTCGCGCATTTCATTCTTATCTGGTCGGTTACCTGATAATAAAGTCCGCAGTAGTACTGGCTGTTGAGATCCGCAGCTCCTGTTTCAAGGGCTGTGGAAGCCGTAATTGATTTGAAGACTGAACCCGGCTCGTAAGTGTCCTGGATGGCTTTGTTGTTCCATTGGAGTTGCTGGGCTGCGGAATATGCGTTGTTCTTTTCCTCGTCAGTCTCCATCTCCGCTATGGCGTCAAGCACCGACTGATCGGAGACCGTAAACGGAGTATTAGGATCAAAATCTCCCTTGGTCGCCATTGCCAGGATCTCTCCCGTATTGACGTTCATGACGATGCCGCAGGCTCTGTTTTTGACGTTGTGTTCTCTTACAGCTGTATCAAGTGCTGATTCGAGATAGTGCTGAATGACGTTGTCCACAGTCAGGACAAGGCTGTAACCTTCAGTTACTTCGTAATTCGTTTCGTTGCTGTAGAATGTCTCGGTACCATGAGCATTCTGAGCTGTGATGACCCTGCCGGCGATACCGCTGAGATAATCATTGTAATATGCCTCGAGACCTGAGAGTCCGTAGTTGTCCGTACCCACGAATCCCAGCACCTGGCTTAAAAAGTTGCCATAAGGATAGTAGCGCTTAGCATCCTCTGAGAAGGTGATACCGCCTACTTTTTCTTCGGACATCCAGTTTCTTATCTGCTCTACGACAGGCTGATCCACCTTCCTTTTGACGATGGAATAATAGCTCTGCTCATGACACTGATCGAATATCTCCTGGCGGTCTACCCCCAGTATCCTGGAGAGTCCGTCGGCGATCTTCTCGTAGTTTTCTTCCTTTATATCAAGCGGAGAAAGCGCGACAGTGTATACTGTTGCGCTTTCCGCAAGAACATTCATATTAGCGTCATAAATACTGCCTCTTGTAGGGGCAACATTCGAGTCTCTGATCTGCTGTGAGATCGCGATGCTCGTGTACTTTTCATGGTTGATTATCGAAACAATGGCGAGGGAGGCTATTACTATAAAAAAGCTGAGTGTGATAATAGCTACCACTATCGTCATCCGCCTTTTTATACCAAAGCTCTTTTTTGTTTCCTTCTGCCTTGCCATTTATCAATCTCCGATGATCAGTTGTGTAATCTCCTTAAACAGATACGAGAAGAACGACTCGTCTCCCGTGTTCTCAGACACGATAACGTTTTCCTTGCTCAGATTGATATATTCTATCTGAGACGAGTTGACCTTCACAAGCCCGAGCCTGTCCTCGGCGATAGCTTCCGCTTCGTCCAGAGTGACATAACTCTCCAGTCTGAAATTCAGGTATTTGTTCTCACTCTGCAGTTCTACGAGAGTGTTCTTTGAGGTCTCTATCGTCGCCTTGACCTCGTTTAGTTTCATATGAGAATAGACCGTAAATGCCATAAGTCCAACAAGGATAATGGACATGAAAATGCAACGGGCGCGAAGCAGTCTGATCCTCTTCAGTCTCTTCTGATGCTCGTCGTTTTTTACAACTCTGACTCGAGGTGACCTTTCTCTCGGTTCCTCTGTCTCAAATCTCTCCAAATTGTAAGCGCTTGTCGTTTTCATTTCCGGTCTTAATTAGATTTTTTCGATAATTCTAAGTTTGGCGCTGTGCGAACGTCTGTTGTTCGCAAGCTCTTCTTCGGTTGCTACAATCGGTTTCTTTGTGATACTTATTGCCTTTGCCCCGATAACTCCTCCGCGGATCATATATTCGGCCGAGTCCCTGTCGCCCTCGCAGAGGCTTCTGAAATACTGTTTCACTATCCTGTCCTCAAGAGAGTGAAAAGTAATGATACAGAACCTTCCTTTCGGATTCAGAATCGAAAAGATATCCTCGAGTCCCCTTCTCAAAGCTCCGAGTTCATCGTTGACTTCGATCCTTATCGCCTGGAAGGTCTGCTTGGCAGGATTCTTATGCTTTCTCCTGACCTGTGCCGGCAGTGCACTGATTACCACGTCAGCCAGCCTTGCAGTTGTGGTTATCGGTGAGATCTCGCGTTCCCTGCATATCTTTTTCGAGATCTCATATGCGTATTTCTCTTCCCCGTATTCTCTTAAGATCCGGGTGAGATCCTTTATATCATAGGTATTTACAACGTCCTCGGCCGACAACCCCTCCTTCGACATCCTCATATCGAGTTTTCCGTCATGACTGTATGAAAAACCGCGGTCGGATTCGTCGAATTGGTGAGAAGAGACTCCGAGATCCAGAAGCGCTCCGTCTATCCCGTCGGTCCTGCCGCTCAGAAGATAACTGGCATTCCGGAAATTGCCGTGCAGTATCTCAATGTTGGATACCCCTATGAACTTTTTTGTGCATTCCTCTATGGCGTCGGGGTCCTGATCGAGACTGAATAGTTTTCCGTTCTTCAGTTTGCTGAGGATCAGAGAGGAATGACCGCCCCCACCCATGGTTCCGTCCAGATAAGTACCGTCGGGATCAATATTAAGACCTGTAATGACTTCATCCGCCAATACAGGTACATGGTACGTATCGGTCTGGATCATAGGTCGAGTTCTTGCATCTTTTCATCGAAAAGGTCCGCATCGATGGAGGTACTCTTTTCCCTCCACCTTTCGCTGTCCCAGATCTCGGCGTGGTTCATGACTCCGATCACCGTGACATCCTTTGTGAGGTGTGCGCTGTCCCTCAGATTCTGGGGGATGAGGATCCTTCCCTGCTTGTCCGGTACAACGTCAGTGGCGTTCGCGAACAGATAGCGCTGGATGTCTCTCGACTTGCTGAACGGCACCTGACGGATCCTCTCACAGATGGTATCCCATTCGCTTTGGGAGAATACCGATAGACAGTCGTCCATCCATCTGGTGACGTAGAAATGCTCACCCAATTCATCGCGCAGCTTTGAAGGGAAGATCATTCTTCCCTTGGCATCGATGTTGTGATAGTACTCGCCTGTGAGCATCCTGCTACTTCCTGTTGTTGAAAACTCGGTTAATAAGGTTGAAATGTGACACTTTTCACCACTTATCGCCACTTTATGGTCTAGTATAAGGCAAATCCCCCTATCATGCAATATTTTTATGCCCGAATTAAGGAAAAAAATTTCAGGATTATCTTTGTTCAAAATCAACAACAGCAAAAAAAATCCAGACGGAAATGATCCGTCCGGATATTGTTCGATATTATTCTTAAATTATCCCAGTGGTCTTCTAAATGGCAAAGATCACTTTGCTGCTTTTTCCTGTCTGTTCTTGAGGGACATCCTAGTGTTCTTTATCTCGTTATAGGCGACCATG
>JAFWEV010000006.1 GCA_017512745.1 Oscillospiraceae bacterium | reverse complement strand
TCTGATGAGGAAGCGCAGAAGGCTCTTCTCACAAGATTTACTGATTTGATCGCTCAGCACGGAACAGTTGATTCTGTCGACGAGTGGGGAAAGCGCAGACTTGCTTACGAGATCGACGATGAACTGGATGGATATTATGTACTCATTAATTTCACATCCGAGCATTCATTCCCGGCTGAGTTAGAGCGTATCTCTAATATTACAGACGGCGTTCTTCGTTCACTCGTAATTAAAAAACCTGATCAGGAGGAGCAATAATGCTCAATACAGTTGCAATAATGGGCAGATTGGTGGCTGACCCAGAACTGCGTCATACTCCATCCAACTTCTCCGTGACATCATTCACAGTTGCCGTGAGCCGTTCCTACGTAAAACAGGGTACTGAGCGTCAGACAGACTTTATCGATGTTGTTGCATGGAGAAACACTGCAGAATTCATCTGCAGATATTTTAAAAAGGGACAGATGATTGCGATAGAAGGTTCCCTTCAGACCCGTACCTATCAGGATAAGGAAGGTCACAATCGCAAAGCTGTCGAAGTTCTTGCAAATAACGTTTATTTCACTGAAAGCAGATCAAACTCTCAGAATTCAAATTCTGAAAGAACATATGATGAAAGATCCAGTGCCTCTTCCCAGGAAGAGAGCCCGCTCGCATTTTCTCAGGGATCACAGGATGATTTTTCTGTAATAAGTGATGACGATGATTTGCCTTTCTAATTCAATAGGAGGATATCATGGATAATCAAGAGAACATCAGTGTTGAAGCTGTAGCAGAAGCACCGGCAGTTGAAGCTGTCAATGCAGAAGCAGCAGCACCTGCTGAGAACAACGAACAGCGTGAAAGACCGCAGTTCCGCGGACGTCAGCAGAGAAGACGTAAAGTCTGCCAGTTCTGTGTAGACAGAGTTGCTTATATCGATTACAAAGATACAGCACGTCTTCGCAAGTACATCTCTGAGCGCACAAAGATCGTTCCGAGACGCGTTACAGGTACATGTGCTTATCATCAGCGCGAACTGACAGTTGCTATCAAGAGAGCCAGACAGGCTGCTCTTCTTCCGTACGTCAGCGACTGATAACCCAAATGACAACGAAAATGCCCGTTCCGTTACGGAACAGGCATTTTTTGTTGCTTATTTATCCTAAATGTTTGCTTACATAGAGTATGATCTCGGTCCCGGGAGGCACCATCGTTCCCGCACCAGGTTCCTGGCGGAGGACTATCCCCTCTTCTATCTCATTATTCTCCATGTCCTCGATGATGAACACAAAGTCCTGATTGTTGAAGGAGTCGGATGATATTCTGAGATTCGTGTAATCCGGCACCTCTATGTCATAAGTGAATACCGTGGAATCTTCCGGAACGGAAGGTTTTGCAAGTGATTTTGAGATTATCAGGTTCCAGAGAAGGAATATTGCCAGAATTATTCCGAATATGGCTGCAGTGACTATCATTATCGTTCTGACGAGCGCATGCAGTTTCTCTTCTTCTTCGGAGATGTCGTCAGGCTCCTGGATTATCTCTTTGAGTGCTTTCCTCTCCTTCTCAGGCTTTTTGCCACCATCCTCGAGGTCTTTTTTTTTAACCTCAGGTTTCTTCTCCTCCTCTTTGTCCCCGAAATCGACATTCTCGAGGTCGAAGAAAGTCCCGTTGTCTATAGGCTCATTCTCGAGTCCGTGTCTCAGATTCTCTATGGAGTTTGTTCTCCCGTCCTGATCCACGACCATGGCAAGACTGATCGCATTGGAGACATAGTGCGGAACTGTGGTATTGAGTTCGGCTACCGAAAGGAGTCTGTCAAATCCCTTTCTGCTCTCCGCAGTCTGAGGGGTTATGCCTGTCAGACATCTGTATATCACCGCGGCGATCGCATAAACATCGGTACTGGGGCTTTGAGTCCCCGTTCCGGTATACTGTTCATTCGCGGAATACCCGGGATAAAGCCTTGCCTGGTACTCTGTTCCCTTCGTTCTTACGGCAGGAGTCGCATATCCTCCGAGCTTTATCTCGCCGTGTCTGTTGATAAAGATGGTGTCCGGGCTGACACCTCTGTGCACTATCCCCTGTCTGTGCATCTCTTCGAGCACGTCCATCACGGGATAGAGCAGCAGCTTGCACTGTTTCCATGTGAGGGTACCGTTCTTGAGCTTCAGGAACTCCTTGAGCGAGATGCCGTCAAACAGCTGTATCACGGCGTATCCCGTGTTGTTGTCCTGGAAGCATTCGCTCACCTCTATCATGGACTTGCTGACTATGCTTTTAAGATTGTTATATGTCTTGTTAAAAGTCTCAAGAGACGCCCTGTAATGCTTCTCCGCTCCCGTCTTCGGAATAACGGCGCAACTTTCATCCGCCCTGGAACAGCCGTTCTCCGGCAGATACTCCTTCAAATGTACCGCCTTTGATGATTTCCAGTCGTAAGCTATATATGTTGCCGTATCGCCGTCATAGTCCTCTGTTCTGCCTATAACATAGCGGTCATGCAAACGATACCCGATAGGCAGGTAAGGTTCGGGATTGGTCTGACTTCCGTCATATCCACACACCGGACACTTGCTCACGCCCTCAGGTATCGAAGACATACAGGATATACAAAGTTTTTGAGTTCTTTCACCCATTATTCGGGAAGATCTTCCTCGTTTTCAAGATTGTGCCATACATTCTGAACATCATCATTATCCTCAAGATTCTCGAGAAGTCTTGACATGT
>JAFWEV010000039.1 GCA_017512745.1 Oscillospiraceae bacterium | reverse complement strand
CCCCATCAATGCCTTTTTCACACCCGCATCGGATCCCAGAAAAACATCGGTGTCGCCCATTGACCGCATGGCGATATAATCCGCTGTCCACGGGCCGATCCCTTTGATTTTCAGAAGCTTTTTCTTCTCTTCGGACGGATCGGCGTAGCTTTCAAAAAGAACTGACCGATCTTTAATCGCAGCAGCCAGCGAGCGTATCGTCCTCGCACGGGATCCGATGATCCCGATCGGACCCAGATGTTCTTCAACATTTCCTTCCAGACAAAGAATCGTTTCCGGGGCCGGAAAGAGATGTGTCAGGCCTTCGATTCCTGTTTCGATAGATGTCCCGTATCGTGATACGAATCTTCCCGCGAGTACTCCTGCTGCCCGGACGGTGATCTGCTGTCCCAGCACCGAGCGGACAGACACTTCAAACGGTTCAAAAGCTCCGGGAATTCTTGTTCCCTTCACAAAAAGGCCGGGACGGATCCGGTTCATCGATTTCAGGGTTTCCGCCACGAATTCCGGATCGCAGAAAAGATCAAACATCATTTTTATCCGCCAGGCCACCTTTGGCATGACCGGAAGAAGTGAATTGCTGACAGTGAGCCGGATCGCATTGTCCTTTTGCAGATGGCTTACCTTAAGCCACCCGCATACGGCTTTTCCATCATCTGTCTCCATCCGGACAGTCCTGTAATAGGAACCGTCCCGTACAAGTTCCACACCCGGGATTGCCCTTGCCTCATAGAAACTGAGCATTTCCCGGTATCGGTACGGAGGCCGGTAACTCATTGTGATCGTTATTGTTCCCTCGGCTTTTTCCGGGTTGCCGGCATTTTTTCTTAATGCCAACGGCGACATATTATACTGCTGACGGAATGTATGGTTGAATTGACGAATACTGCCAAATCCAGATGCCATTGCAACATCAGTAACACTTAAATCCGTTTCGCTCAGCAGGCTTTTGGCCATCAGAAGCCTGCATGTCTGCATATATTTTACAGGTGAAACGCCGTACTCTTTCTCAAACACACGCCGCAGGTGGCGGCTCGTACATCCTAGGGTCCGTGCCGCATCGGATAGTCTCAGACAGCTGCCGCAGTTTTCGCTGATAAGCCTGGCAGCCCGTTTCGCGAGAAGCGAAGACGCATCTGTCTCAAAAACACCCGGTGCCAGCTCGGGGCGGCAGATCATGCATGGACGGTATCCTGCAGCTTCTGCCGCCGCGGCGGATTGATAAAACGTGCAGTTTTGTATCTTTGGCATTCTGGCGGTGCATACAGGCCTGCAATATATTCCTGTAGAAGAAACGCCAACGAAGAACCGTCCGTCAAAACGTACATCCCGGGAACGAAAGGCTTCATAGAGTTTTTCTTTATCAATGTTATTCACCATGTTTTTCCCCCTTGCATGGTTTTATTGTAGCATAATCCCAGCAAGTTTCCGGCTATTTTCGGACATCTATATGTAACGATCCGTCCGTTAGGCACAAAGCTATATATGGTTGATTTAGAAGACGTCAAATTGTCATTCACAACCCCTTCACAGAAGAGTATTGTAATACTGTTGCTGAACCGGGGCATTTTCTATCCGTCGCATAATAAACCTCCACGATAAAGGCCGCTTTATATCATCTGAAAATGCTTGAAAGCATCAATGATCGCATCTTCCTTTTCTTTTGGCGTCTCAGGCGATTTACTGTTATCGCTCTTCGGAAGATTATAATTGATGCGCTCTATGATACCGCATTTCCGTTTGGTTTTTGCAATATTCAGATACGATACATGGAACCCATACTTTTCCTGCACCCACGCCTGAATTTCTTCATACGTAGCCTTACTTTCGGCGGCGGTCAGATCCAACTCGTCCATATCGACCTGAATGTTAATATGATGCTTCGCCTCCGAAAGTTTGGACAATGCACATACCGTCTCCACATGGACTGTTCTTGGAAACATATCGACAGGGACGGCATATTCAAGCGTATAGCCGCGATCAATGAGATACCTCAGGTCGCGGGCCAGAGTAGCAGGATTACACGATACCATAACAAGTCTGTCCGGAGACATAGCAAGTATTGAATCAAGGGTGGACTGACTGCAACCTTTGCGGGGAGGATCCGTTATTACAACATTATAATGAATATCAGACCTGAGAATATCCGAGAGGATCTTTTCCGCATCTCCGCAAATGAATTCAGCGTTTTTATAGTTTAGTTTCTTCGATATCTCCTTTGCGGTGCTGACTGCTTCTGGAACAATCTCAACACCTGTGAGATGGGTACTCTTATCACAGGCATATAACCCAATTGTTCCCATTCCGCAATATAGGTCGAGAACATGGTCGGAAGAACTGATATTGGCAAGTTCTTTTACTTTTAAGTACAGAACTTCTGTACATGAGCGATTGACCTGAAGAAAGCTTGGGGGATAGACATTAACCGGAAGATTGCAGAGCAAATCGTCCAAAGCAGGATTACCCCATATAACCCGACTTTCCTTACCGATGATGACATTTGTATTTTGCTTATTGATATTTATGCTAATGCCATCAATATTATCTATTTTGCTTAGTAATTCGGAGACGATTTTATTCTCGTCAGGTAAATAAGTATTGTTGATAACCAGACATATATACAGAGATCCGGCATGGTTAGAACGGATATAGATATGACGTAAGGTTCCTTTACCGGTCTTCTCATCGTATGGCATCAGACTGAAATCCTTCAGCACATTTGAAACAATGTGAGCAGCTTCAGTAATGCGGGGATCCTGAATCAGACAATCATCCGGCATGGGCACTGTATTGTGACTGCGTCTTGAGTACAAACAGGCATCAAGGGTTTCATTGACAGGGAATTCTCCCTTATTGCGATAATGGTCAACAATACTCGAATGCAGTATGGGATGACGCTCACATTCGATATGGCCAATCCGGCGGAGGGTAGAATAAAAGTTATCCTCTTTGATTTTGAGTTCGGCTTCATAGCTGATATGTCTGTACGCACAGCCTCCGCACTTACGAAAAACAGGACAATCGACAGCAACTCTGTCCGGTGAAGGAGAGATCATGCCGTCAATTATCCCGTAAGCCAAATTCGATTTAACTTTTACGATCTTAGCGTCAATTACATCACCGACAGCGGTGAAGGGCACAAAGACCGGGAAGCCATCGATATGAGCGACACCGTTACCGTCAGTGGATATATTATCTATTGTCAATGTCACGATGTCGTTTTTTTTCATAATCAATAAAATGTAGCAACTTCCTGGGCAGGAGGTTCAGCTTTCTCCATCTCATTTATGGTGAGAACGATGCCTTTCCGTCCGTATGCTTTGTGATATCTATACGATATCTTTGCCGTTACAGTGATCCATGCGTTGTTGGAGGGCATCTTGAAATTGATACCTATCAGTTCGCAAAGTACACCATGATACTTGATATCTTCGACGCAGCAGGTCATGACCTGACGCCCGATAGCAAAACAGAGCGGGGGCATGCGGTTATTAACAATCGTGAGTCCTTTGAACTTAACTGTTTTACCGGAATACTTTTTGGGATCTTCGGAGATATCCCTGTACCACAGAGCGTAATCATCGTCTTCTATCTCAATGACCGGTGCGTCGAAATCAAAGGGAAGAGGATCCTCGATGTCGTCGTATTCAACACGGTGATCGTCGTATTCATATGCGATATCGGCGCGTCTTGATACTGCTCTGACGATCTTGTGGAATTCCATCTTATCGTATTCAGGCTTGAATCTGTTGAAAACAACAAGTTCGGCACTCTGCAGCTTATCGAATACGAATGTTCTCATATTTGCATTGTAGTTCAGGAATGTTGTTGAATCGGCAAACATGAATTCCTGTGCGATGAACCAGTTTTCAGGCATGGCATCGTACAGGGTCTGAACCATCCACATACCGTTGTACTCAACGATCATCTGATCGGCATTATGCTTCTGCTGTATGGAGGAGAGAAACTCCGGTGTCAGATCTTCTTCGTTTTCAACAGTCTCGATGAATACATTCTGAAACTCGAGGGAGGAAATATCATATTCCTCAATGCCCTCTTCGCAGAGGAGCAGAACAAGGTTCTGCCCCTGATTGAATCTCGGGTCCTCCAGGGTTTCCTGAATGAATTTGGTCTTTCCGGCCTCCAGGAACCCGGTAAACAGAAATACTAAGAATTCGTCCATAGGTTATCTGACCTTAAAAAGATTCTCGATTGCTTTGTATTTGAGCTCGGAACCGATAACGCAGAACTTTCCGATGATATCCGAGGAACCGTATCTGACATCGGGCTCCTCAGGAACGTAATCAAAGTGTATCCACTTGTCGGAACCCTTTTCCTGCACAATACCTTTTGCTCTCAGGACCATACCATACTTTTCGGCATTACTGAGTTCAGAGAGAATAGCATTGATCTCATCGACAGTGTAGGAGACAGGAGTCTCTATTCCATAGCTCT
>JAFWEV010000005.1 GCA_017512745.1 Oscillospiraceae bacterium | reverse complement strand
GGTTCGTGTTGAATGTAACAAAAGCCAAAGTTCCTCCTATTCCCATAGAGACGGCATTGATGATGACGTTGACGAGGGAGTACGGATTAATGATGAAAGGTATCTTGCCGATGATCTGTACGAGACAGGCTACTATAGTAGTTCTCTTTCTGCCCAGCAGTCTGTCGATCTTAGGAGAAAGGATCGAAGTTGTGATCGCTACGACCAGATATACTGCAAGGATCGGAGTAGCTTTACTGCTGGATCCCAGAATGTATGCGGCATAATAGCTGATGTTGGTCATGATAAGAGAGTTTACGATGCCGTAGCACATGATGTAAAACATGTTCCAGATCCATGACTTGCATTTGAACAGCATCACATAGGTATCCTTAATGCTTACCTTATCCTCATGGACCTCTATCTCCTTAACTCTCTCTTTTGAGGTGAAATACTGAAGCAGGCAGCCAAACAGACACAGGAAGCCCATGAAAAGAGCTGTCTTGAACAGTGCCGGAGCATCTTCCTTGCCAATGATGGCGTTCGGTCCCTGCAGACCTCCGAACAGTTTCACCAGCGGAGTGACTGCAACAGCTCCGATCGCGGAGCCAAAACATCCTCCGAGAGAACGGTAAGCATTTATGGCTTTTCTGTCTTCATCGTTGTTGCTCGCCAGTCCGCCGAGACCGTTGTATGCGATGCCTCTGAAAGTGTTGGCGATCTCATACAGGAAGAAGACGATGAGTTGGAGCGCGACCGCCATCTTTACATTGAGATTGAAGTCCGTGAACAGCAGGACCATCCCAGCAGCATACGGAATTGCAATGTAAAGCAGATACGGACGGATCTTCTCTCCTGACTTGAAGTGGATATTGTTTGCCCATACACCGACCAGCGGGTCGTTTACAAAGTCCCAGATGAGTCCCACAGTGTTCATTACACCGGCGACTGCGATCGGGATATGGAGCACGTTTGTCAGGAAGATCGTGTAGTAGATGCTCTTGAAGTTGAACACCACGTTAGTGGCAGAAGACAGTCCAAAGAAGCCCATCTTCTCCGGAAATCTCACAACAGAACCATTATCTTTTTTCATCTTTTTTCCTCCTTTTGAGGATATGTCCCCTTATGACTTTTTGATCTGTTTAGAAAAATATTATCATTATTTTAATTTAAAAAAAATATTTTTTAGACCTTTCTCTTTAACCAATAATCAGAAAGTATCAAAGATCTCCGGTGTGAGCTCTTTTGCAATAAGTGCTGCCAGCTTAGCTGTACTTTCGAAGTCTTCATATGATGTGATACCGCTTGTACTGTGGATATATCTTACCGGGACTCCGGCTACAACGACAGGTACTCCTTTGCCTGAAAGATTGACCACTGCTCCGTTGTTGCCGCCTCCCTCACGTACAGATGCCTGTGCCTTTATGCTGTTCTGCTTCGCCATATCCAGTACCCAGCGCTGATAGCGCGGCGAACAGATAACGGAACGGTCGATATACCTGAACATCGGACCGCCCTTCAATGCGGTCTGTATTGCATATTCCTCAGTAAAAGTGTCGTCTGCGGGGCATCCCTCAAAGCATATCGCTATATCCGGACGGACCTTGTTCACCGCGACTTCTATTCCTCGGTCACCTACCTCCTCCTGTGAGGATACGACTCCAACGACATCGAAAGGAAGGTCAAGACCGTCCAGCTCTCGGAATGCCGCGATCATGGCAGCTACGCCGATACGGCAGTCGAACGTCTTGCCGAAAAAGAGGCCGTGTTTTTCATCAAACACACACCTTGTCGCCGGTACGGCCGGTTCTCCGATCGCAGCCCCGAAATCCTCAGCGGCTTCCCTGGCGCTCCGTGCACCGATATCTATTGCAAAGGAGCTGATATCAAGTGACTGAGAGTGATCGCCGTTAGAAAAATGAGGCGGTCTGAGACCTATAGTTCCCCTGATATACTCACCCGATACGTTTCTTACAAGCACCTCTGAGGCAGCAAGACCTCTCGGATTCATACTGCCAAGTTCCACGAAACGCAGTGTACCGTTCGGCTTAATGGAGTGGATCATGAATCCGACCTCATCCCCGTGTGCATCGAACATCAGGACAGGTTTTTTACCGTCATGGTTTTTTCTGTAAATATATAGGTTCCGAAGCTTGTCCTCCTCAAAACTGCAGATCCCATCCAGTTCCCGTCTCACGACGTCAAGGACCGCATCTTCGAATCCGGATGCACCGGGAGCTTCTGAAAGATCAGTTATCATTCTGATGTTCTGTTCCGTGTAACTCATAGCTTAATACCTCTGAATCGTTTTCTTTATGTTATCTTCCTGATGATGATCCGTGTGATCCATGCGGATCATCTTTTTGTTTGTCACCGAAGGCTGACTGTTTCCCACATGCCTCTCTCAGGACACTGATTCAGCCTCACCGCATGGTCATATCCCAGGGACAGGAGCAATTCCTCCGCCTTATCGTATGCCGCATCCATCTTGTCTGCAAAATGGCAGTCCGAATTGATGATGACTTCTCCGCCCCATTCCCTCCACGCTTTTAGAAGGAATGACGAGGGATAAGGTTCGTCCATGTACCCGCGGGCGACCCCGCCGGTATTGACCTCGAGCAAAGCATCCGTCTCTCTCATGGCGCGAAGAGCTTCCAACGCTATCGCGCGGTACGCAGCATCATCTTCATCATAAAGATGAAGCCTTGAATTGTTTTTCTTAATGAGATCAAAATGTCCGATAATCTGCGGCTTAGCTTCCGTAACGTAATCCCGCATCAGGGAAAAATAATGCTGAGCCATCCTCAGCCCATCACCGCCGAAGTATTCATCGACATATTTCCGCATCTCCTCTGCAGGTCCGTCCACAGCGCAGAAACTGCCGTCAGGTTTCATAAAATAATGCACGGCAGCGATGAAGTAATCATACTTCTTCGGGTCTGCGCAGCTCTGCATGTCGCGCTCTGTCCCGAGATATACCGCCATACGCCCCGCATATTCCTGCTGTATCCTGCGTATCTCGGCTATGTACTCATCTTCACGGGCAGGGTCGACGCAGTACTTGAGGTCGAATGTCTGCGGAGCATGCGAAGAGAAGCCAAGCGAAACGAAGCCCAGCTCATAAGCTGCCTGGGCCATCTCTTCCGCTGTGCTTCTGCCGTCGCAGAATGTCGTATGTACGTGCGCTGACGATAATACTCTGCTCATAGTTCCAGCCTTTTAGGATAAACAACACCTTTTATTCTTTGGGGTATTTCTTTTCCTTCCACTCACGGCTGAGGATACGCATCATAACGAAATCGCTGTATTCGTTGTTGTAGAAATATGCCTCCTCC
>JAFWEV010000038.1 GCA_017512745.1 Oscillospiraceae bacterium | reverse complement strand
GATTGCCAATGAAATTCACATGGAGATTCACCTCGAATTCCGCAAGCGAATGATAAGTGATGACGACCTCCGATTCTTTAGGATATTCGGTCTCGACAGAATAATTCGTTTCCCCGCCGATACTGACAGATTCAACGCCACCTTCTTCATAAGCTGAATTCTCTGCGATATCCTTTACTTCATTTGAACCCAATCACGCTTGCGCGTGAAGCCTTTCTTGTTTCTTAATACCGCCATTGCATTGGCGGTCCTTTTTGTTTACGATAAGCTCATCCTATAAAAGGAAAAGCCCCTCCGGATGACTGCTTAGTTTGGCGACGCGGCTCTCATACCGAAGGGACTCCCTACAGTATGAGTTTATCTTTTTTTCTCTATTTATTCAAGTCCTGCCGAGCTCCTCCCTGAAAAAGTCTGCAGCCATTAACAGATTTTTTAAGGAGGACTTTAATCATGTTTGAGAACAACATTGCATATCTCAATAAACACAGGGATATCCTTTCTTTCCGCGACCTCGCGAAAAGCACTGTCACCACCTACATATCCTATCTGACCACCTATATAGAATGGGTCGAGGAACAGCTCCCCGAACGTCTCCTTTCATCAGTCACATGGGAGGAGATCCGCTCCTATGTCAAATGGCTCAAGGACGTCAGAGGGCTGAACCCCAGGACCATCAACGTCCATATCGCACAGCTACGGGACTTCTTTTACTATGTCCTACACAAGGACTGGGACAAGCGGGAAGTCCCCTACCTTCACTTCGACCAGTTTCTTCCGAACGTCCCGACAAAGGAGCAGGTCAATGCTATCATCGATTCTATTTCCAATCCGAAGCATAAAGCTGAGATTGCACTCCTCTATTCTTCCGGAATCCGTGTCAGTGAGCTCTGCCGCCTGCACTGCGGCGATATCGTACGTTCCAGGAACTGCATCTACATCGCCCGCAGCAAGAACCGTTCTGATCGCTATGCTGTGCTTTCCGACAAGGCATATGGACTCCTGGTATCTTATATCCGGTCTGCTTATCGCGGCGCCAGGCCGGAGGACTGGCTGTTTCCCGGGCAGAAGGAGAACTCCCATATCTGTGAGCAGTCTATCTATAACATCTTCGTCCGCCATCTTGACCAGGCCGGCTTCGCTGACTGCGGCTTCAATCTCCATAGCCTTCGTCACGCTTTCGGACTTCATCTCTATGAATCCGGCACCGACCTGATCGCCATCAAGGAGGCAATGGGGCATAGATCCCTGTCCTCCACTGAAGTATATCTCGCCCTTGGTATCGGGAACGGGAGGAGCGTGAAGAGCCCCTATGACTCCGACTGATTCTTCTTACCCGATCCGTGATGCCTTCCGCCGCTTTTTTCCGAATTATGCTGAACTGCATCCGTTCCTTCCCATGGAACAGCTGAAAGTGGCTTCCTCCATTATGCGATGCAAGACCGGAGAACTCGGCTACAATGTCAGTTACTGTGATGACTGCGGCTATCCTTTGGTCCACGCCGTCTCATGCAACAACCGTTCCTGTCCCTGCTGTCAGGCTCCACTCGAAAAGAAGTGGGAGCTTGAGCGGAATATCGAACTGATAAGCGGTATCGCCTACTTCCACGTTGTCTTTACCATACCGCACGACCTCAATACACTGGTCAAAGCGAACCTGAAGATACTGCTTGGCCATCAATTCAAATGTGTACAGGACACGCTGCTCGCGCTCTGTGCCGATCCGAAGTTCATGGGGGCAACGCCGGGGATCCTTTCCGTACTGCACACCTGGGGGCAGAAGCTCGTTTTTCACCCGCATATTCACGTTTGCCTCTCCGGCGGGGGAATCACGCCTGCCGGTCAGTTCGTGGAAACAAGGCATAAAGGCTTTTTCCTGCCCAGGACTGTACTGGCCACCATGTTCCGCGCAAAATACCTGTGCGGCCTGAAAGAGCTTTATGACAGCAGCCGTCTGAATCTCTCCCATACGAAAGACCTCGAAGTTCCTGCCAAATGGCAGGCATTCATCAACAGGCTGTTCGCGAAGGAATGGATCCCTTTCATCGGTGAGACTTTTAACGGCCGGGGGAATGCCATACGATATCTTGCCAGGTATTCTTTCCGCACCGCGATCGCCAACAGCCGTATCATGGCAGTAACTGATACACATGTAACTTTCCGTTATAAGGACTATGCCGACGGGAGCCGCGAGAAAACACTTACCGTCAGAGGTACTGATTTTATCGGGATGTTCCTGCAGCACGTCCTTCCCAGGGGCTTCAACCGGGTCAGATTCTCCGGATATCTTACGAACTGTAGGAAGACAAAGAACCTGAAGCTGATCCATCAATTAAGAGGTTCTGTTTACACAGGCAACCCCTATCGGAAGATGTGTATCGCTGAGCTCATCCTCTCGCTGTACGGCAGGGATATCTGCACCTGCCCGGAGTGTTCCGGAAAAATGATTCGTCTTCCGAGGGGGATGCCCAAAAGTGAACTGCCTCCGCGACTCATGAGATGCTTTAGCGCGGTGTGCTGAATATACCTATTTTGGGGCCGCCCGAACAGGACGGCCTGAGAGTCATGCCTGAATATTCTTGATATCCAGTTCTCTTCAAAAGCAATGATTCCCTTAGGCTTTGGTTTCAATGAGAATCAAAGGCATCAAAACTGCATAAGTCAGGATGCAAGCGTGACAGGGTTCAAAAGAAAAGTACGAAATCCGGGGCCTGAAGATCATATCAGGCTCCATTTCTTTGAGCCCGGACTTCGAACTTTTCTAACCTATTGTTCTAATACAATACAATCATGTTCCGCTAACCGTTGATATAAAATCATATACTCCATTCTCCGTTTCTGGAGAAACATGAGCGCCATCAGTAACAACTATCGAAACGTTCTTAATTTTTACACATTTCCAATGAGACGGTATACTACCAATAAACTCATTTCCACTATACTTTGTTGAGACACATTCTCCGTATCCCTGAGTGCAGAGTCCGCCTGCTTTCTGCCTTTCTTGAGAATCAGCTCGCCATTTGCATCTCGAAGCGGTCTCTCGACCACGATCTTGGTGTAGCCGAAGTCTTCATTTGCAAAAATCTTGCATATCTCAGACTCAGCAAAATCGCCATACAGCTTCGTGATCTCCTGAATGACTGACTCCGGTATATCGTTCCGCTTATTGCCGAGGGATTTCCTGCGCTTCTCATAGAGATTACCAACTCGTTCATATGTAGTTTTTTGATTTGCAGTCACCGTCATTCCTGTATTGATCATTGTTTGCTCCATTAATCACTACTAAATATTGCTTATCAACATAAAGTGCTTTCTTTAATCGTGCAAATCTGTCACATCCTCACTGTCAAGCAGCTTCTTTAAAGTTTCAACGTCAGGCAGTGCATTTTTAAGTTCTTCCGACATATCCTTCGATGTCTTGTAAGTCGCTACTCCCATCGGTTTCGAATAATCCTGTATCACATAATCGACAAAAGATCGGTTCATATCTTTACATAAAATCAAACCTATGGAAGGGTTTTCATGGGGCTTCCGCTCAAACCCGTCCAGCACGCTCAGGTATCCTTGAAGCTGGCCTAGATAAGATGTCTTAAACTTTCCTTTTTTCAATTCCACCGCTACGAGGCAGTTAAGCTGCCTGTTGAAAAAAAGAAGATCTATATATT
>JAFWEV010000037.1 GCA_017512745.1 Oscillospiraceae bacterium | reverse complement strand
TGTACGGGGGCGGGGGAAGACAAACTGCCGGCGGAGAGACCGTTCCGATGATACCCGGAGAGGAATATACGCTGACGGGAATCTGCGACAACTCGTCGATCGTCGGCGTCGCTCTGGATTTTGATTCCTCCGGGACCGGTGAACTGACAGCCGGTCTGGATGTTGACGGACAACGGGCAGGGACTCTGCATATGGACGCATCGGAGATCAGTCCGGACACACTCACCAGGTTCGTATTTGACGGGAAGACCGGGTGCTCGCCGGACAGTACCTTTATATTGACTCTCGTCTATGAAGGCGCAGTCGGAGAGGCGCCGTCAATAAGAACAGACGGCAATACCGTCACCGCGGGATATGAAGTTGTCTGGGATGCCGTGAGCGGCACCGCCGCGGCGTTGATTACCGGCATTGCGGTCGCGGCTGCGGGGATCATCATTATCCTCACTGTAGTGAGAAAGTTTTATCAGCCCGAACAGCGATTTGTTATTCTGTATGCGGTGACAGGGATATGCCTTCTGGCGGTACTTCCTCTTTACAGATCACCTGATGAGTATGCGCAGTTTGCAAGGATCCTCGAGATATGCCGGGGACAGTTCGTCTCTCCCGGCAGTACATTGGCTCCGGAAGCGCTGTCCTTAAACAACGCCGCCCTTGCCAGCACCACACAGAGATTTATTTTCGACAAAGCGGACATCCCGCTCGGATGGCAGCAGCTGGATTATGCCTTCTTCCCGAATACTTCGTACTTCTTCCCCACGGCTTTTCTGCCGCATGCCGCAATGACGTTTATCGTCCACCTGTTCACGGACAGACTCATACCTCTTCTGTATGCGGCAAGACTCGGAAACTTTATAGGATGCGGACTTGTCATCTGGGCAGCGATAAGAATAATACCCTACGGCAAAGATATAATAGCCGCGGTCGCCCTATTTCCGATGAGCCTTCAGGGCTTCATCAGCGCATCTGCGGACGGTTTTTCTTTCGCTCTGTTTATGCTTTTTACCGCTCTGATAGTGAGAGCGCGCAACGACAGACACATCTTTAACGCCGCGGAGATCGTTCTTATGTATATCGTCACGCTGCTGTTTTCGCTGTCGAAAACGGCATACACTCCGCTGTGTCTTCTCCTGTTCCTCATTCCTCGGGAATGCTTCGGGAAAAAGAGGAATTACTGGCTGAACGTTGTTCTTCTCGGGACTCTTCTGGTTGGAATAAGCCTTCTGTGGGTCATGCACGCGTCGTCTTATCCGAAACTCGTCGATTCGGTCGATACCGCTGCGCAGATAAACTGGATACTTGGCAATCCGCGGGAGTATGCATATGTCATATTCAACACCATGATCAAAAACGGTCCGGCTCTGCTCGGACAGATGTTCGGGTCGTGGCTCGGATGGCTCAATATAGGGCTGCCGTGGTATCTTATGCTGATAATCGGGGCGGCTGCCGTGTATATCGCGGTATGTGACAATAATGTGAGAATGAAGGTTGGGGAATCGTTATTTATTCTGGTGTTGTGCGGGATTACTCTGATAGTTGCGATGTCCGCGGTATATCTGCAGTTTAACAACACGGCAAATGGTATTGTTGAAGGATTTCAGGGAAGATATCTTATTCCGCTTCTTGTTCCCGCAGCGCTCGCCGTAAAAAGAACAAGAAAAGGCTTCAGGGATACCGGACTGGCCTTTGCCGTGATCGGGATCGCAGATGCGTTATGCGCAGGTCTCGTGCTGCTTCAGACAATATAGAAAACAAAGGAGTTTTTATGGACAGGAAGAGGATAGTAATCGATACCGATACCGGTTCGGATGATGCGGTCGCCATAGTTATGGCGCTGAGAGAACCGTCGTTGGATGTAGTGGCGATCACAACGGTTGCCGGAAATGTAGATCTCGATAAAGCGACGATCAACGCGCTGACGTCCTGCGATTATGCGGAGACGTATCTGCCTCCGGTATACCGTGGAGCTTCCAAACCGATGCTGAGTGATTTGGCCGTGGCGGAAGGTTTACATGGAAATGACGGGCTCGGAGACACAGGTACGCTAGTCTGGAGCACAAGAAGTCCGGAGCCCGAGAGCGCGGCGGAAGCGCTTTTAAAGTATTGTTCGGAAGGCGCGGAGATTGTGGCGCTCGGTCCGCTGACGAACATTGCGCTGGCTATTATCAAAGATCCGGAAGCTATGGCAAAGTGCCCGCACATAACCCTTATGGGCGGACAGGTATACGAGGGAAATGTCAAACAGACTGCCGAATTCAACATATGGCAGGACGCACATGCTGCGGAGATAGTGTTCGGATCGGGCATACCGATCACAGCTCTTCCTATCGAGGCATGTCTCGGAGAAGCCGCTATCTTCGAAGAGGACTGGAAAGCGTGGAGAAATACCGGGACAAAATGCGGAAGATTCTGCGCGGATATAAACGGAGCTTTTATGGGAGCGACATCAAAAGATCCGGGTGGAAAATTCTTCACAATGCCTGATCCGACGGCAGTAGCCGTACTGGCGAGACCTGACATCATCAGGACAAGTTTTACGAGTTATACAAGAGTCGAGACGGAAGGCAGGTACACGAAAGGGATGCTCGTCAATGACAGAAGGACGCCTGACAGTTTCGAAGCGCTGTCCAAGGAAACGGTGCTTCACCCGCATAACACGCTTATCGTGGAAGAAGTATGGCCGGACAAATTCAAGGACTACATACTCTCAAGGCTTTCAAAGGAGGCAGTGCAGTGATGGACAAGAGAAAGATCATTATCGATACCGACACAGGCTCTGATGATGCGGTTGCCATCATCATGGCGCTCAGGGAACCCGATGTCGAGGTCGTTGCGTTTACCACAGTGAGCGGAAACGTAGAGCTGGATAAAGCCACAGTCAACTGCCTTCAGTCGATCGAATATGCAGGGACATATGCTCCTCCCGTGTATGCCGGATGCGCCAAGCCGCTGGTGTGCGAGCTTGAGACGGCTGATCAGGTGCACGGCATGGACGGTATGGGCGATTGCCCGTGGCTGAGAAAACCGGCGATGAAAGTCTCTCCGGGACATGCTGTGGACAGGATACTCGAGATCATAGATGAGGGAGACGGGGACATAGAGATCCTGGCCATAGGTCCGCTCACAAACATAGCTTCCGCAATAATCCAGAGAAGGGATATAATGCGTAAAGTTCCGCACATCACCGTAATGGGCGGAGCTCATCCTCACAGCAACCCCCACACCGTATGCGCCGAGTTCAATGTCATGTGCGACCCGGAAGCTGCAGACATAGTTCTTGACTCGGGGATCCCCGTTACGATGGTCACTCTGGAAGCGTGCTTCGGGGATATGAAGTTCACGGGGGAAGAACTCGACGGGATAAAGTCAATAAATGAACTGGGAGCTTTCTGTGTGGACTGCAACAGGACCCTCACGGACATGAACGAGAAGGTGTTCGGCAGAAGAGAACTGGACCTTCCGGATCCGGCGGCATTTGCCGCGTTCATTCGTCCCGAGCTCATAAAAACAAGCTTCAGGGCATATACAAGAGTGGAACTTAAAGGAAAGTACACAAGGGGAGCCACGATCTTTTTCCATGAGGAACCCGACGAATTTGATGATATGTTCAGGTTCAAAAGGCATCCGGCAAACTCGACGGTAGTAACTGCTATTGACGGGAAAGGGTTCAAGGATTATCTTATTGAACTGATAAGAAAATAAAAGCGGAAAGGCAGCAATAATGCTCAAATTCAAGGAAATGCCATATGAACGTCCGGACCCGGAAGAACTGAAAGCCGGAACCGCGGCGATGATCGAAAAACTCAGGAACGCGGCCACATATGAGGAGGCGAGAGACGTCTTTCTGGATCACGAGACGATGAGAAAGCACGTCAGGACTCTCGGGAATCTTGCGTCTATCAGACATTCCATCGATACCAGGGATGAATACTATGACGGGGAGATGAAATTCTGGAACAATTTCAGACCCGAGATGCAGGAGTACGAACATCAGTGGTCGACGGCGATGCTCGAGTCGAAGTTCAGACCTCAGTTTGAGGAGGAATTCGGCGAACTGATGTTCAGGAACGCGGAGATGGCTCTCAGGACATTTTCCCCGGAGATCATTCCCGAGCTCCAGGAGGAGAACCACGTCGCGCAGGAATATGAAAAACTGCTCGCATCCGCTCAGATCGAATTTGAGGGCGGAGTATATACGCTGTCGCAGATCACGCCTTTCAAGACTGCGGCCGACGACGACCTCAGACTGAGGGCCTGGAAAGCTGAAGGCCAGTGGTACAAAGATCATCAGGATGAGCTCGACGGGCTGTACGACAGACTCGTCCACCTGAGAGACAGGATGGGCAAAAAGCTCGGATACGATAATTATCTTCCCCTCGGATACTGCAGAATGGACAGGAACTGTTACGGGAAGGAAGATGTGGAGAGATTCCGGGAAGCTGTAAGAAAATATCTCGTTCCGCTGGCCGACGAACTCTTCCGGGTCCAGGCTGACAGGATAGGGAAGGAATACCCGATGAGTTTCGCCGACAACAATCTTGTGTTCAGATCGGGCAACCCGGCTCCCAAGGGGACTCCCCAGGACATTCTCAAAGCCGGAAAGAAATTCTATGATGAACTGTCGCCGGAAACTTCGGAATTCTTCAATGTCATGCTCGACAGGGAACTTATGGACGTGCTTTCCACGGAGGGCAAAAGGGGCGGAGGTTACTGCACAAGCCTTTCCGAGTACGGAGTGCCTTTTATATTCGCAAACTTCAACGGCACACAGCACGATGTCGAAGTCGTCACTCACGAGGCCGGACATGCGTTTGCCGCGTATATGAACAGGGACAGGATACCCGTTTCATATGTGTGGCCCAGTATGGAAGGCTGCGAGGTCCACTCCATGTCAATGGAATTCATGTCATGGCCGTGGGCGGAGGAATTCTTCGGCGAGGATACCGACAAGTTCTACTACAGCCACCTCGCGGACGCCCTGAAATTCATACCTTACGGCACGATGGTCGACCATTTTCAGCACATTGTGTATGAGTCCCCGGATCTCACTCCGAGACAGAGGCACGACGCGTGGAAAGAGCTGCTCGGCATTTACATGCCCTGGCAGAGACTTGACGGGGATATCCCGTTCTACAGCGAGGGAGAAGGCTGGCAGAGACAGCACCACATTTATTCAAATCCGCTGTACTATATCGACTATTGTCTTGCCCAGACGGTGTCCCTGGAGTTCTGGGCGATGATCCAGGACGACATGAAAAATGCCTGGGATCATTACATGGCATACACGAGGCAGGGAGGAAGCAGAGTATTTACGGATCTTCTCAAAAATGCCGGTCTGGAAAGTCCGTTCGAAGAGGAAACGCTGAGGAAGGTCTCTGAAAGAGCTCATAAATGGCTAAACGAGTTTGATCTCAGCAGGATAAAATAATACAAACAGTATAATTGCTCTTTGCTATTACAATCGAAGACCCGGGACTGTGCAGAATGACGCAGTTCCGGGTTCTTTTTCTGTACAGTATTTCCCCCTTTTGTAGTGTTGCCACTTTATTGAGGGGTAAATATACTTTAATTAGCAAAAAATCCTGTGGAATACACGGATAAATAAAGAAAGAATCCAAACGAAGGGAGATTATATATGGGTCTTTTATTAGCGGGAATCGGCGCTGTCGCAGGCGCGCTCCAGGAATCATGGAGAGACTATTTCTACTGTGAATCCATTCCGAACGAAGTGCTTCTCAAGAGAGCGACAAGACGCAGAGGCGGATCAAATCACGGATCGGACAACATCATCAGCAACGGGTCCATAATCGCTGTCGCAGACGGACAGTGCATGATCATCGTCGAGCAGGGTAAGGTTTTGGATTTCTGCGCTCAGGCCGGAGAATATGTATTCGACAGCCAGACGGAGCCTTCGCTGTTTTACGGGGACTTCGGGACCAGCCTCGAACAGACTTTTGCCAATATAGGCAAGAGATTCGAGTTCGGAGGAATGGCGGCTCAGGATCAGAGAATATACTTCGTAAATACGAAGGAGATCATGGGCAACAAGTACGGAACGCCCAATCCCGTACCGTTCAGGGTAAAGGATGACAATGCCCGCATCGACCTCGATGTTTCCCTCACATGCTTCGGAGAGTACAGCTACAGAATAGTGGATCCGATCCTTTTCTATACAAGAGTTGTCGGAAATATCACAGGCGACTTCACGAGAGACAAGATCGACAGCCAGCTCAAGACAGAGCTTCTCTCCGCACTGCAGCCGGCATTTGCGGCAGTGGGACGCGACGGCATCAGATACAGCCAGATCCCCGCGCATGCTCAGGCGCTCTGCGACGCGCTCAATACGGAGCTCTCGGAGAAGTGGACCGCGCTGAGAGGCATAAAGATCGAGTCCATCGGTATCGCCAGCCTCAAGGCTTCCGAAGAGGATGAAGCCAGGATCAAGAAGATGCAGGAGAATGCAGCTTACACAGATCCGACATACGGCGCCGCATATTACGTGAAAGCGTCGGCGGACGCTCTTGAGAAAGCGGCTGAGAATTCGGCGGGAGCGCCTCTCGGTTTCTACAACATCAACGCAGTTCAGCAGGCAAGCGGCGTGGATATCCAGTCGCTCTATCAGGCGGGAGCTCAGAATGCGCCGGCAGCTCCGGCAGAACCGCCGAAACCCGTTCTTGAGCCGACAGCAGCAACATGGACATGTGCCTGCGGAAAGGTAAACGACGGAAATTTCTGCTCCAACTGCGGAAAGCCGAAGCCGGTCAAAAAGCACATCAAATGTTCTCTCTGCGGATTTGAACCCGTATACAATGAAGGTGAAGAGCCGAAATTCTGCTCCAAGTGCGGAAAACAATTCGACGAGAACGATTATGTTGAATAATCAGGCAAACTGAGATCTGATCCCATCTGCAAAGGTGGGATCTTTTTTTGCACACTCACATTGGAGAACAAAGACTGATGTTAACAGTTTGTTCACAAAAAATTAGCACTCGAATGTAGGAAGTGCCAATTACAGTGCGGTATAGTATTAACAGAACAAAGGAACAGAGATGATCTGAAGGACCGGATAAGTTCCAATGATCAAAACACTCCTTCCATTGCTCATAAATAAATATTTATATGAGTTTTGGAGGTAATTATTATGTTGTATCCGCATGGTTTTACAGAAAATTTGTTTGAAGACCTTATGAGTATGGATCTTCCGAGATTTTCCGATCTTGATGTAGTTGACAAGAAGTTATACGGCAAGCGTGCAGGCAGAATCATGAACACTGATGTCAAGGAGCACGATGATCGCTACGAAGTAGATATCGATCTGCCGGGCTTCAAAAAAGATGAGATCAGCGTCATGCTTCACAACGGCTATCTGAGCATAAGCGCCGATAAAGGCCTGAAGGAAGAGGAAAAGGATAAGCAGGGCAAACTCATCCGGCAGGAGCGTTACGCAGGAGCCATGCACAGAAGCTTCTATGTAGGAGACCAGCTGACAGAGGAAGACGTGAAAGCTAAGTTCGAAGACGGAGTCCTGAGGCTGAACATACCGAAGAAAGAGGCAAAGAAACTGCCTGAAAAGAGGACGATACATATCGAAGGCTGACAGCAATTAAGTTTCCGCCGGAGGGATGATGGTTTCATTCCCTCCGTTTTTTTTATGACTTCATAAGAATTAATTTGTCCTGAACCGTTAAAGAAGATGAGACGCACTGGCGGAGAAGAGTGTATACTAATATAGTTAGTGGTGTATAGGATGATATATAGAAGCCAAAACAGGATAAAGAAAAAAGCTGATGTGAAGACGTATCTTGCGGTCTTCGGCGTCAACTTTTTTATTGCTCTTCTGGCCTTTGCCCCGATGCTCATAAGAGACAGGGGACTGTTCTATGTGGCGGGAGACTTCAATCAGCAGCAGCTGATGTTCAACACTCTCATAAACGACACGCTGAAGGGCGGCGGGGGATACTGGAACTGGAGCATCGATCTCGGGTCGGATATCCTGACCACCATGTCCTTCTACAATATAGGGAGCATATTCAACTGGATAGCGTATCTGCTGCCTTCAGAACCGTTCATGTACATAATACCGTGGATATTCATGCTCAAGTATGCGGTCACGGGCGTCACTTCATTTGCATATATAAAGAATTACACCGACGATCTCGGTTATGCGATGCTGGGATCCGTCATGTATTCCTTCTCCGGATTCCAGGCGGCGAATATAGCGTTTTATCACTTCCATGATGCCGTACTGATATTCCCTCTCATAATGCTGGCTTTTGATGCCCTCATGGAGAAAGACAGGCATGGATGGCTCGCGCTCACATTATTCCTGGCGTGCATCACAAACTATTTCTTCTTCATTGAAGAAGTGCTGTTCCTTGTCATTTACTACTTTGTCAGATATTTCTCCTTCGACCCCGGGAAGGCGATAAGGAAACTCCCGTTCATCGTTTTGGAAGGCGTCATAGGGACCGCCATGGCCACCGCCATATTCATTCCCTCCATACTTTCCGTCGTGGGCAATTCCAGAACATCCAGACTTATAAGCGGATCGGGCGGACTGGCATACGGCTCGGACTATTACACATGTATCCTTAGGGCATTCTTCTTCCCGGCGGAGACCATGTGCAGCGTATCCGTAGCGAAATCGACGAACTGGAGTTCCACAGCGGCGTACCTTCCGCTCACCGGCGTGATGCTCGTCATGGCATACTGCCATGAGAAGAGGAAAGAGCGTGACTGGATAAGGGAGATGATCCTGACGCTCTGTGTCTTTGCTGCGGTGCCGTTCCTCAACAGCATATTTACCATGCTCACAACGGCCATATATCAGCGGTGGTATTTTATGTTCGACCTGATACTGGTCCTCGCGACGGTAAAGGTGATGTCGGACAGAAAGAAATATGATATCGAGAGGGCTTTCGCCATAGATCTCGCTTTCATGCTCATATTCACGGCGTTTCTCGTTCTCTATCCGTGGAGGTGGACGGGAGACAATACATCTGCCATCAACGATCCGGACGAGTTCGCGCTGCTTACGGCAATGGGGATACTCGGTATCGTCATCACGCTTCTTGCTCTTGTGCTCAAGCTGCCGGAGAAGACGAGGAGGATCATACTGCTGGTGGGCATCGCGGTTTACAGCGCATTCAGCACATATGAAGTGACTGACAGATATCAGTCCGCGACCAGGGCAAACGGAAACAACGCTGTGACCATACATGAGACCATAGAAGCGGCGAGACAGCTTGTGCAGCCCGACGACAGGTACAGATTCACAAACGACAAGAATCTTATGGTGATGCCGGGACATCTGCACGGCAGCGGCTCATTCTGCTCCACCATAACGCCGTCCATCATGGAATTCTACGACTATCTCGGACTTGAGAGGTCCGTCTCCACTCCGGACAATATTCCGGAAGGAGTCGCGGCCATACTCTCCGAGAGGTATACGGCATACGATTCGAAGGAAGTGCCGGACTATGCGCTGCAGGTTTCGGAGTATGGGGACAAGACGCTTTATGTCACGGACAATCTGAATATCCCGGGCATAGGAATAGTTTACGACACATATATAACCGAGACGGACTTTTCGGAGAGAGCCCAGCAGACGAAGGTGAAACTGCTTATGGATTCGATCCTCATAAGGGATGAGGACGAAGACGAGATAAGACAGGTGCTCGACAAGACCACCGAAAATGACGCTTCAAATATCGGGATAACGGAACAGTATCTTCTCGTGGAAGATATGATGAACAATGAGGTGGACAGTTTCAGTATAGGAAAAGACTCATTCAGCGCGCATACCGATCTTGAACACGGGGCAGCCGTTTTCTTCAGTGTGCCTTACAGCGAGGGGTGGAGCGCGACAGTCAACGGCAGGGAAGCGAAAATATACTATACTGCGGGCTTTATGACAGTGCTTGTCCCCGAAGGCTCTTCGGATATCCTGTTCACATACAGGACAAAAGGACTGGATCTCGGCATAAAAATAAGCTGCGCGGGCTTCGCAGTCCTCGCAGCATATGCGGTCGCAATGTATTTTGTATCGAAGCGGATCAGGAGTTCTTCACCTTCGGAAGCTCCCATCTGTAATGAGCAGCCAGAAGACGTATCGCAAGAACAACAGCCACCGACAGAATAACGGCGAAATTGTTTGAAAAGCTTATCTTATAGAAGAAATAATACAGACATGCGCCTATTATGGAAGCCAGGGCATAGACGTGTTTTTTGAGGATCGCGGGGATCTCATGGGAGAGGATGTCTCTGAGCATCCCGCCTCCGACTCCCGTCAGGACGCCGAGGAATATACAGAGAAATGCATTCTCCCCGTGACCGCTGTCCAGCGCCGTCTCAACGCCGACTATGGTGAAGACCCCGAGACCGATTGCATCGAAGATGTTCACATATTTATCCACTACTTTATAGCTCTCGAGGAATTTGTCCCTTCTTATGCTCTCGGATATGAAGATGAGGATACTGGTCCCGACAGCTATAAGGACATATACGGGGCTCGAGAACATCTGAGGCGGGAGGACGCCGATGATTATGTCTCTCAACGACCCTCCGCCCAGAGCGGTTGTGACACCCAGCACGATCACTCCGAGAAGATCGAGACCTCTGTCGATCGCCAGCATGGCTCCGGAAGCCGCAAAGGCAACTGTTCCGACATACTGCGCGATCAGAAAGAATAGAGTTTGGCTGACAGGCATGGTTGTATCCTCCGGTAATTGTTCCGAAATGTAATGATATTGCAAAAACTGATCCAATACAATAGAGCAAGGGTTCGGCACTCCGCATGCCGGACTTTTATTTATTTCCAGTCGCTGTAGTAATCAGTCAGATAATCAATGAAGTGCCTTATGACGGCTTTCCGTATCGGTTTTTTCCAGATGATATATACATCATTTGACCAGCTCTCATCTATCGGGACAAAAGACAGTCCGTAATGGTATGCGAGACTTCTGTTGCCGAGAGCAACGGCAAGGCCGCTCAAAACAAGCTCCTTCATCATGTTATGACTGTTTGAGAATATCGGTATATTCCTTGACTTTATATAGTCTTCAGGCAAAGTCATAAGAAAATCATGATATGGCTGACTGTCCGGAGAACCGAACACGATATTCAGGTCATTGAGATCGGAGAGGGAAACTGATTGTTGCTGCCTTATAGGATGACTGTCATGACACAGGAGGACTACCGGATCACGGCAAAGCAGCTTTGATCCGAATTCCGAACGGTTCTTTAAAGCCGCGTTGTCATTCTGCCTTAAAACTGCAACATCCCATGGCAGTTCCATGTTATCATGCAGACTCAGCAGTTCCGAATGCTCAAGCTCACGATAGTTGATCTTCATCTGACCGCCGAGTTTATAGTATTCGGTAATGACAGCGGGCAGTTCGATGGAACTTATTCTCGGCGCGGTCACGATGTTCAGTGTAGACATATCCGCTTCGCTGTGGATGGAAACGAGGGTACAAAGGGTATCGTATTCCCTGATGACGGCAGCTGCCTGCACGCAGAAAAACTCACCGTGCTGTGTAGGAGTTACTGACCGTGTAGTTCTGCTGAACAGACTGAAACCTATCTCCTGTTCAAGTGCAGAGATCTGTTGTGACAGAAGAGGCTGAGTCACATGTAACTGTATGGCGGCTTTTGTAAAGCTGCGCTGTTGATAAATGGCTACTGCGTATTTTATCTGCTGAATATCCAAATCCGTTCTCCGATATATAGTCAATATTGATAAGTAAAGGCCTTATTACTCGTTAATTGTACCACAATTTATTAGAAATAATTATTAATCGAAATCGTTATATTATTTCTTGTCCGAAAAAATAACTGATATTATTTTTATAGGCCAATAAGTAAAGGCGGTAACAGGCCGTCAGATCAATAATGATATCACTGAGGATAAGGAGTAAAGAAAATGGACTATCCGCTCAATGTAGAAGCACCGAAATCATTTACATTTGTTACGAGAAATCTTCCGACGGTTACAGCAGACCAAAGACTGGAAGCTCTCAAAAGAACACATTATAACGAATTTGCATTCCCGGCCGGTATGCTCTATATCGACTGCCTTTCTGACTCGGGAACAACTGCCATGTCCGATAAGCAGTGGGCAGCAATGTTCCTCGGAGATGAATCATACGGCCGAAACAAAGGATACTATATTCTTCTTGATGCCATGCGCGATGCATGGGAACGCGGAGATGATCAGAAGCGCCTGATCAATTATCTGAGAAACGGCGTTGATACCGATGACATCGAAAAAATGATGGAAGAGGTCTATCTGGTTGATTCCGAGGGAGGATTCTTCAACAGCGGATCATATCAGCTTGAGAGGCCGAACACGTTCATTCTTCCGCAGGGAAGATGCGCGGAGGCACTGCTGTTCGATGTTATCAAGCCGCTCCTTGCCAAGAGATATCCCGGAAAGGTATTCACTATACCGTCAAATGCTCATTTTGACACGACGGAGGGAAATATCAAACAGATGGGTTCTGTCCCGCGCAATCTGTTCCATAAGGAGATCCTCTTTGAAGTTCCTGAAAACGGAAAGTATGAAAAGAATCCGTTCAAGGGGAACATGGACCTCGCGAAGCTTCAGCAGCTCATCGATGCTGTAGGCGTTGAAAACGTCCCGATGATCTATTCCACAATAACAAATAACTCGGTCTGCGGACAGCCTGTGTCAATGGCAAACATGAGAGCCGTATCCGAACTTGCACACAAATACGATATTCCCTATATCATGGATGGAGCCAGATGGGCTGAGAACTGCTATTTCATCAAGATGAATGAGGAAGGATACGCGGATAAATCAATTCCTGAGATAGCAAAAGAAATGTTCTCATACTTTGATGCTGTTTCCGCTTCTCTCAAGAAGAACGGACATGCCAACATGGGCGGTGTATTCGCGTTCAGGGATAAGGGCTACTTCTGGAAGAAGTTCTCGGAATTCAATGAAGACGGTTCAGTCAAAGTCGATATCGGACACCTGCTCAAGGTGCGTCAGATCAGTGCATACGGCAACGACTCCTATGGAGCAATGTCGGGACATGACATAATGGCGCTTGCGCAGGGACTATATGAGGAACAGCGTTTCGAGTATCAGCATGAAAGAGTAAGTCAGTGTGAGTATCTTGCCCAGGGACTTCACGCAGCTGGTGTTCCGGTAGTACTTCCGGCCGGAGGACACGGTGTTTATATCGATGTCGATAAATTCTTTGACTACAAGAGAGGCCATGAGAGTTTTGCAGGACAGGCACTTTCGCTTGAGATGATCCACAGATACGGAATCCGATGCTCTGAGCTAGGGGACTTTTCCATGGAGTATGACCTTAAAACTCCCGAGCAGCAGGCTGAGGTATGCAATGTAGTGAGACTTGCCATCAACAGAAGTCAGTATTCCAAACAGCATATGGATTACATCATTGCGGCGGCAGCGCAGCTCCATAAGGATCGCGATACTATTCCGAACCTGAAGATCACATTCGGAAAGACCCTGCCGATGAGACATTTCCACGCATGGCTGGAACCGTATGATCCTTCTCCGGAAGAGCTCTGCGATCAGTAAACATATCGAATAGACAGATATTGGCGGTTTTCTCGTAAAACCGCCATTAAATAAATGAGGTGACCATAAAATGATTGATTACAGAAAAGAAGCCGATCAGATAAAGGATGAAATTATCAGCAACAGAAGGACTATACACAGATTTGCCGAGACAGGATTTGATCTTGCACAGACAAAAGCTTTTGTTAAGGAAACACTGGCCTCATACGGGATAGAGCCGAAGGACTGCGGAAAGAGCGGAGTTACGGCAGTGATCGGTGAAGGAGACAGATGTATTCTTCTCAGAGCTGATATGGACGCTTTGCCCATGAAAGAGGAGTCGGGACTGGATTTTGCAGCAGAGAACGGCAATTGTCATTCTTGCGGACATGATTCGCATGCCGCAATGTTGCTCGGAGCGGCAAAATTGCTGAAAAGACATGAACAGGATCTGAAGGGAAAAGTCAAACTGATGTTCCAGCCGGCAGAAGAGTTACTTGCCGGAGCCGAGGATATGGTGAAAAACGGACTGCTTGAGGCACCCAAGGTCGATGTAGGATTTGGCATGCATATTATTTCAGGTGCCAGTCCTGTGTCAGATGTCGGTAATATCGCATTTGTGAAAGGATTTCAGACCTTCTCAGGGGATTTCGTGAAAATCAGCATAGAAGGCCTGCAGGCCCACGGGTCAATGCCGCATAAAGGCGTTGATGCAATTAATATCGCTGCACATATAGTGACGGCTCTCCATGAACTCTCCGCGCACGAAGTGACCAATGAGGAGAGGAGCGTGGTACTGGTCGGGAAGATCTATGGGGGATCGAGCTGTAATACCGAATCCGGAGAATGCGTATTAGAGGTATCTGTAAGGGCCGAGACTTTCGAGACGAGACAGTTCCTTAAACAAAGAGTTAAGGAGATATCAGAAGGTATCGCAGCATCGTTCAGAGGAAAGGCGATAGTTGAGAATGTATACGGTATGCCTCCGATGTATAATGATCCTTCCATGACAGATATTGTTCCGGGATATATAAGAGAACTGGTGGGAGAAGATCGTGTGACTGAGGTGTTCTCAAAAACGGGAACTGAGGATTTCGCATATGTTTCCGAGCGGATACCCTCAATGTATGTGTTGCTTGGCACCGGCAGTATTGCAGGAGACGGTATTGTCCAGCATAATCCTTCCATAATATTGGATGAAGATGCTTTTCCGCTCGGAACTGCAATTTACGCTCATACAGCAACGCGCTGGCTTGAAGAACATTGCTGATATAAACAATAAAAGAAATTCCTTCCGATGATCTACCAGTCATCGGAAGGAATTTTTCTTGTGCAAATAAACGGGTAAGGGCCCGGATTATATTTAGAACATATGTCAAGGAATCAGAAAAGCAGCTTCTTTTCTGCGGGAACTGTTTCAGCAAGTTTTCTGCCTTTTCTGTAAGAACAGAGAACAGCGGAGTTATTGGCAATAGCCTCGTACCAGTTGTCTGCATCCATGACTACGAAACTTGCGGGGTTGCCTTCCTTTATGCCGTAGCTTTCTCCCAGGTGAAGGGTTCTGGCTGCGTTTACCGTTACCAGCTTATAACTGTTAAGAATGTCTTCGTAGCCCATCATCTGAGTCACGTGAAGACCCAGATATGCGGCGTCTCTCATCGTGCCGCATCCCATCGGATACCACGGATCAAAGAGATCGTCGTTGCCGAATGACACGTTGATGCCTTCGGCGAGCAGTTCCTTGACCCTTGTCACACCTCTGCGCTTCGGATACGTGTCGGCCCTTCCTTCAAGGTGCGTGTTTACAAGGGGATTGGCGACAAAGTTGATCCTGCTCATCTTCAGCAGTCTCATGAGTCTCAGTACATACGCGTTGTTGTATGAGTGCATGGCGCATGTGTGACTGGCTGTGACTTTGTCAAAGAGCCCGTATTCAAGAGCCCTGGCTGCCAGAGTCTCGAGTCCCCGGGACTGGTCGTCGTCTGTCTCGTCGCAGTGGACGTCCATGAGTTTTCCCGTTTTTGCGGCAAGTTCGGCGGCAAAATTCAGCGATTCGACACTGTACTCTCTGGTGAATTCAAAGTGGGGGATCGCGCCGACCGCATCAGCGCCCATATTCATGGCTTCGATCATCAGATTTTTGCCGTTCGGAAAACTCAGGATCCCCTCCTGCGGGAAAGCGACTATCTGTATATCCATGACGTCTTTGAGTTCGTCTCTCAGCTCTATCATGGCTTTCATTGCCGTAAGAGTCGGATCTGTGACGTCGACATGTGTACGGATAAACTGAACTCCGTTTCCGGCATACAGTCTTACGGCTCTTCTGACTCTTTCCTTGACGTCATCCGCGGACAGTCTGTCTTTTCTCTTTGCCCAGCACTCGATGCCCTCGAAGAGTGTGCCCGACATGTTCCAGCACGGATCGCCCGCGGTAAGGCATGTGTCAAGGTGAACATGGGATTCGATGAACGGCGGGATCACGAGTTTACCGCCGAGATCAACGACTTCTTCACCTGCAGCCGGTATGAGGTTTTCCGCTATCTCGCTGAAGATCCCGTCAGACACACGGATGTCCTTTCTTATTTCAGAATTCTCTATGGTTGCATTTTTTAATATCATCTTTTTATCCTTCTGACAGTTTGACCGGGCTTCCTCGGAAGTCCGGTCATTGTTTGTCTGTTATTAATTATTTCTTTGCTATCTTTGAATATGCCCAGTAGCAGAGGCATGCAACTACCATTGCGTTGATGGAAGCGATTCCCCAGGGAACGAAGTTTCCGACAAGAGCGCCTCCGATTATTCCGATGACTGCGCCCCAGTTGACTACCTCGTCGACTTCCATCGCATGCTCGGGCAGGTATTTGTTCCTTCTTGTGAAGAAGTCGAACATGATAATGGCTCCTACGGGAGGAAGTGTCGCGTTGAGGAAGCTAAGCCAGCCTACGAAGTTGTTGTAAAGCCAGAAGCTGCAGAGTGTTCCGAGAACGCCGGAGAGAAGGACCATGGGCTTCTTTCTGAACTTTGTGATGTTGGAGAGACCGAGACCTGTCGTATACAGTCCGTTGTCCGCCGTTGTCCAGATGTTTGCGCCGAGAACTATGAGAGCGGGAACCGTGAGGCCCTGCGCCATCATTACGTAGAAGATGTCGTCTTTTCCTGTGAATGCTCCGCCGACTGCGCCGAACGCGAACATCAGGGTGTTGCCGATGAAGAATGCGATGACAGTTGTGATTATGGCTGTCTTGTTGCGCTTTGCGAATCTTGTAAAGTTAGGTGTTGCGGTACCGCCGGACACGAATGAACCCACGACCATGCCGATGCCGGTGAAGAGGCTTATTCCGCCTGCGCTCTTTGCGAAGATCGCCTGAAGACCGCCGCCTGCCGCCGAAGCGGTGACCATTGAGTAAACGCCGAGTATTGCGATCAGAGGAACGGATACATAGCTGACGATCTCCATACCCTTGATTCCGAAGTATGCGCTTGATGTCATGCATATACCTGCTATGATCGCGAGGATCATCGGGTGAATCCCGAGGACTTCCGCCGCGGGGTTCGCAAACATTGCGATACCTACGCCGAACCATCCGATCTGTGTGAAGGAGATCATTGCGGAAGCAATGTATGAACCTTTTGAACCGAAGGACTTCTGCGCAAGAAGATCGAGCGAAAGTCCGCTCTCGGAACCGATGTAACCGAGAACTCCCGTGTATGCTCCGAGGATCACACCGCCAAGCAGTATGGCCAAAATAAATCCCGTCAGATCAAGTCCGTTGCCGAGCTGAGCGCCGACGGACATGCTGGCGGAGAAGAATGTGAATCCGAGCATGATGAAGAACATGGGCCAGAAACCCTTTCTGGCCTTCTGCGGAACGGCCTCAAAAGCGAAGTCTGAATCCGCGCGCTGATGTTTTGTTTGATTTGACATGATGATTGTCCTCCCAAAAAAGTTTTGGTGTAGACTGAAGAGCATCAAAAAACGGCTCCCCTGTCCAAGGAGAGCCGCAGTTATCTTGCAGTTTGATACCATCTTGTATCTCAGTCCTTGGAGGCCTCACTGGACCTGCCTTAAAGCACCGCGGTTATTATATGGGTAACCAGAGCCCGATGTCAATATATAAAACACGATATGTAAATTAATACAAAACATATCGGACCGATGTTGTATATTTTTTCTAAAATGCGGATATTGAAAATCCATAATGATTTGTTCACCGATGGGAAATACAATTGGGGTGATTGTGAAGAAACCCGGTTTTAATAAATTCTTAAGCATTTGCGTAGTTTCTTCTTAATCGGGGGCGGAAGTATCATTTCCCCAGGAGGAAGACCATGTACAACATTCTTATTTGCGATGATGAGAGAGACATCGTCAATGCCCTGAAGATATATCTGTCAGGTCCTGACTACGATCTGTACGAGGCGTTCAACGGAGAAGAGGCGCTCAGAGTCATGGATGAACACGATATCCATCTGGTCATCATGGACATAATGATGCCGAAGATGGACGGGATCACCGCAATGGCGAAGATGCGCGAGAAGAGCAATGTTCCGGTCATACTGCTGACGGCGAAGAGCGAGGATACCGACAAAGTCCTCGGGCTCAATGTCGGAGCGGATGACTATATAACCAAACCCTTCAGTCCGCTTGAAGTCACTGCAAGGGTGAGATCCCATCTGAGAAGATACATGCAGCTCGGGAGCGGGATCGTTAAACAGGACGTTTTCAGAGCGGGAGGCATCGAGGTCGATGATTCTTCCAAGAAGGTGACTCTCGACGGCGAGGAAGTCAGCCTCACGCCGACAGAGTACGAGATACTGAAGCTCCTTATCACCAACAAGGGCAAGGTATACTCGCCGAAACAGATCTACTGGAACATCTGGCACGAGACACCTCTCGGATGCGAGAACACGGTCGCTGTGCACATCAGACATCTGAGAGAGAAGATAGAAGTGGTCCCGGCGGAACCGAGATATCTGAAGGTCGTCTGGGGACAGGGCTATAAGATAGAGGACTGACCTCGTTTGTACATGAAGGAACGGCGCAACCATACCTGCCGTTTCTAGAAAAATAAAATTGGAACTCATAGAGAAGATCAATCTTATCATCTCCATAGTATTTCTTATCTGTTATTCATATCAGTTCATATACATACCGGTCTCCCTGCTTGCGAAAAGAAAAGAGGAGCCGGCAACGGATATGACGAATGATTACGCCGTGCTCATCTGCGCGAGAAATGAGGAAGAGGTCATAGGGGATCTCATCGGGAGCATAAAGGTCCAGACGTATCCCTCGGAACGCATACATGTATTCGTGATGGCCGACAACTGTACGGACAATACGGCGGAAGCGGCGAGAAGAGCGGGCGCGACGGCGTATATGCGGAGAGATACGCTCAGAGTGGGAAAAGGTTATGCCCTCGAAAGGCTTCTCGAACTCATAAGAACCGACCACCCGGAAGGATTTGACGGTTATTTTGTCTTCGACGCGGACAACATCCTGGATCCCCGGTATATCGAGGAGATGGACAGAACATTCTCGTGCGGACACGATATAGTGACGAGTTACCGCAACAGCAAAAACTACGGGGACAACTGGGTCAGCGCGGGATACGCCCTCTGGTTTCTGAGGGAGAGCAGATATCTCAACGGCGCGAGGTATGCGCTCGGATCGAGCTGCGCCGTATCCGGCACGGGATTCATGTTCTCAAAAAAGGTCGCGGATGAGATAGCTGGATGGCCGTATCATCTTCTGACGGAGGATATAGAGTTCTCGGTCGATCAGATTACAAAGGGCAGGAAAGTGGCGTACTGTCCGGAAGCGGTCATCTACGATGAGCAGCCGGTGAAGTTTGAACAGTCTGTAACTCAGAGAATGAGATGGGCGAAGGGATATGTTCAGGTCTTCAGATATTACGGATCGAGGCTTATAAAAGGATGCCTCAGAGGATCGTTTTCCTGCTTTGACATGTCAATGAATATTATGCCGGCATTTGTCCTCTCCGCAGCCGCCATGATCTCGAATCTGTTTGCCGGGATATACGGAGCATTTGTTTTCGGGGATATCACGGTCGCGCTGAAGGCATTCGCGGAGATACTGACGGGCATATATTCTACGATGTTCATTCTGGGTGCGGTGACCACCGTGACCGAGTGGAAAAGGATACATACGGGAACAGTCAAAAAGATATTGTATGCTTTCACATTCCCGGTATTCATGTTCACATATCTGCCGGTGTCGATCGCGGCGCTGTTTGCAAAAGTCGAGTGGAAGCCTGTGCGTCACAATATAACCCTCAGAAGTATCAGGAGCAGAAGAAAAGAGGAGTGTCCGGATCTCATGAGGATCGCGGGAAACTGAGTCAGGAGGAGAAGCTGTGAAAAGATTTTTCAGGACGGGAGTCGGGAAGACCATTGCCTTTATAATGCATATCGTACTGTCGGTCGGACTTGCAGGATCCGTGATATGCGGAATACTTTTTATGCATTACGGTATATACACTCAGCAGCATGAAGACGTGAAAAGAGTGCTGTTCTACGATTACGCCGATGACACGGCTGAAAGCATATTGTTCGGCGTCGAAGACGGCGCGGCGAGGGATGTCGGTTTCTACAGTCCCGACGGAAATGTCGTGGGGTATGAAGTGACGGAACCGGACGGAACCAAAAAGGGCGATATGGATTTTTCTCCCGCGGATGCGGACAAGTATTCATACAGATTTTTTTACCACCGGGATGATCCGGGCGTGTACGAATGGTGGCCGCTCCCGGGATCCGGTGAACTCGGCGATTATGAAAAAGAGAATGCGTACACCGTAGATCTGTATATAAGCAAATATCTTGAAGCGGATGATCACTTCAAGATGATGGACGGGTTTATCGATTTCGGGTATTCCGCAAGATACGGCATAATTGCCCTCGCGTTCGTCAGCCTCATCGGCGCGGTCATATTCTTTGTAACGCTTATGTCTTCATCCGCCAGAGTTCCTGACAGCGAAGAACTTAGGCCCGGACCGCTCAACAGGATCCCGGTCGACGTAATGGCGGCCGCGGCGGTATGCGCAGTCGTCATGATCACGATAGCGGCGGGAGAAATAGGCCCGGTGCGGGGCATAGTGATGTATATCCTCATGGCGGTCTGCGGAGTGTTCGCTCTCTGTCTGTTTGACGGATTGTGCATGAGTATCGCGGCCAGGATCAAACAGAGAAATCTTATAACGGGAACTCTGACTTACAAAGTGCTTAAATGGGTATTCTCAGTGCTACGCGGATGTCTCAGACTGTTTGCGCGTATCTTCAGAAGTATCCCGCTCATATGGAAGACAGCACTGTTCATTTTCCTGCACATGGTATTTCTTATACTGGCATATCAGAGCTACACTCCGGCTCTCTTCATTATCGGAGAAGTCATAATATCCTGCGCTTTCATGTATTTTGCTTACATCATGAGAAAACTTCAGCTGGGGGCAAGAAGGATCGCCGCGGGAGATCTCCAGTACAAGATCGATACTAAGGAAATGATCCTGGATTTCAAGGAACACGGGGAAAACCTCAACAGGATCGGCGTCGGTATGGACAATGCCGTGAGGGAGCAGATGAGAAGCGAGAGGCTGAAAACGGAACTCATAACAAATGTCTCGCACGACATCAAGACTCCTCTCACCTCCATCATCAACTATGTCGATCTCATAAATAAGGAAGAATGCGGCAATGAGAAGATCAACGAGTATATAGAAGTCCTCGACAGGCAGTCCAAGAGGCTGAAAAAACTCATAGAAGACCTGATCGAAGTCTCCAAGGCTTCGACGGGCAACCTGGATGTGGATCTTGAGCCTTCGGATCTCGGAGTCACGCTTGTACAGGCGGCAAGCGAATATGAGGACAAATTCAGATCGGCGGGACTTGAACTGATCATGAAGAAGCCCGAGGGCAGCACAATGGTGATGGCTGACGGCAGAAGAATGTGGAGGGTCTTCGACAATCTTCTCAACAATATCTGCAAATACGGACTGGCGGGCACAAGAGTATATATAGATCTTTACAGAGAGAACGGCAACGCGGTCGTATCCTTCAGAAACGTATCGAGAGATCCGCTCAGTCTGTCCCCGGATGAGATAGCCGAGCGTTTCACGAGAGGCGACAGCTCGAGAAATACTGAGGGCAGCGGACTCGGTCTGTCGATCTGCAAGAGCCTTGTGGATCTTCAGGGAGGATCGCAGAATATCTATATCGACGGCGATCTTTTCAAGGTCGTTTTGGCTTTCCCGCTCATTACGGAAGCTTCTGAAGCCTGATTATAGGTAAATATGCGAATTGAGAAAAAGGGGTGCGCAGTGTAAAATATTAAAAATAATACGGTCGGATCTGCCAATTGAAGACCGCATTAAAGAAAACTACAGGAGAGAAAAGATGATAAACGCAAAAGAATTAGCGCATTCCGTTCAGGATTATGTCGTGGCGTACCGCAGAGAGATCCACAGACATCCCGAACTCTCGATGCAGGAATTCCGCACGACCGACAGGATCTGTGAAGAACTCGACAAGATGGGAGTTTCCTACAGAAGGATGAAGCCGACAGGTGTTCTGGCTGAGATCAAAGGCGGTAAGGGCGAAGGAAAAACAGTCCTTCTCCGTGGCGATATTGACGCTCTTCCGGTACAGGAAGAAACAGGACTCGAATTTGCCAGCGAAGAACCCGGAAAGATGCATGCCTGCGGTCACGATACTCACAATGCAATGCTCATGGGCGCTGTAAAGTGCTTCCAGCAGGTCAAGGATGAGTTCGCGGGAACAGTCAAGTTCATATTCCAGCCGTCAGAAGAGACAGGCGAGGGCGCAAAGGCCATGATAGCCGACGGATGCCTCGAAGGTGTCGACTATGTTTACGGCACGCACATCGCTTCCTCGGTACCGCTCGGACATGTTGAGGCATGCGCGGGACCGATGCATGCTTCCGCATTCTGGTTCAAGATCAAGATCACCGGTCTTTCTTCACACGGAGCAGACCCGTATCACGGCAGAGACGCGGCAGTCGCCGGTTCCGCGGTTGTTATGGCGCTTCAGGATATGGTAGCCCGCGAGTACAACCCGATGGATCCGATGGTCGTCACGGTAGGAGACATCCATGCTCCCGGAAGATTCAACATCATCCCCGGCGAGTACAGAATGGAAGGTACTATCAGAACATTCTCAAGAGAGATCAATGCGACTCTTGAAGATACGCTCAACAGGATCGCAAAAGGCGTTGCAGGCGCATACAGATGCGAAGCCGAAGTAGAACTGATCGAGGTTGCCGAAGTCAACATCAACGATCCGGAGGCCTATGAGATCGGAAGAAAAGCAGCTGAGAAGATCGTTCCGGGATGTGTCGATGTTGCAAAGCCGCAGATGGGCGGAGAAGATTTCGCATACTATTCCGCATATGCAAAGACCAATTTCTTCACTCTCGGCGCAATGATGCCCGACAAGGACGGAAAAGTCTACTCGATGCATAACGGTCATGTTCTCTTTGACGAAAGCGCATTTGAGATCGGTGTAGCCCTTTACATCCAGGTTGCGCTCGACGCGCTAGAAGCATAACAGATACGCTCAATAAATCATCTGTCAGCAATTTTTGCTGGCAGATTTTTTTGAATACGGATACCGCTTATCGAAAAGCCGCTGTTGGTTATCATAAAATTCCGTATTGTATATAATATAGAAAGCGAACTAATTATTTCATCATTCAAAGATCAATTTAAATAAAGGTTTTAGACTATAAACAGAATGAAATCATTTGCCAAAAAACTGTTGATATTTTTGACTCCCGCGGTGATCGCGGTGGTTTTGTTCTTTGCGTTTGAACCGTATGATTACTTCGGGTTGAAACATAATTCGCAGTATCTTTCAAAGCCGCTCTCCACAATGAGAGAAGTGATCAGAGACCATCCGGCAAATATAATTCTCGGTGATTCGCAGATGGCCAACCTGAACACCGGCTATATCGAAGAGCTGACCGGAACGAGATACACGATGCTGGGATTCGGCGGATCGCGGGTAGGGGAATGCATAGATCTGTTCTGGTTTGCGGCTGAGCATACCCATTTGGAAAAAGTTGTTTTCGGAGTGAATTTCTACTCTTCCGGCGGACCTATGGATCAGGGAAGGATTCCTTCGCTTGTTCCGAAGGCTGAGAATCCGTTCCGGTTTATTTCCGGGGCAAATTACTGGCTTCAGTCGATAGATGAGGCGAAAAGGCTGACGGTAAACTGTTTAGCCGGTATCAGCGGTCATGCGGAATGGATCACCGAACCTGAGGACCCGACAACGTTTGACCATATCGGCGTTCCGGATGAACGCGGAGCCGTATACCGCAAAGACCTGGAGGAATATTCCGATCTGCTGCTCTCGGTCATCGGCACGGACGGATCGTTTCATATCGAAGACGAAACCATGAATGCCCTTGGCGAGGTCATAGATTACTGCAATGCCAACGGGATAGAGATAATCTTTGTATTTCCACCCATGCAGGAATCTGTTTTTGATCTGGTGACCGAACCGTACGGGATCGACGATGACCTGATCAGGTACAAGCAGTATCTGTCGGAACGCGCAACGGTCTATGATCTCTGCTATAAAAACGCATTCACCGTGAATGAGGACAATTTTTATGACGGACTTCATCTTGCGGGAGAACAGAAGAAGACATTCGCAGAGTTGATATTCACGGATATTGATTCGGATTACGTAGTGAAACTGGTGAACGGCGGGGAGAACTATGATCATTAATTCTGCAGGTTATCTGTTATTCCTGGCGGTCGTTTCAGTCGCCTACTATAAGTTTCCGCTGAAGTATCAGAATCACATACTGCTGATCGCCAACGCCGCTTTTTATCTGCTGAGCGCGCCGGGATTTTTCCTTCTGATCGCCGCAACGACAATCGTCTCGTTTTTGTTCGGACGGCTGTTGCGGTCTGGGGGAAAGAACCGGACTCTGCTGTTTGTACTCAGCCTGGTTCTGGTATTGGGGCCTCTGCTTTTTTATAAGTATCTCGGCTTCTTTTCCGATATGGTGCGCAGCCTTTTTTCTCTTGTGAACATACGGATCGGCGGGCTGGAAAGATCGTTTATACTTCCTCTGGGGATCAGTTTTTATACCCTGCAGACGGTGGGGTATCTGGCCGACGTTTACCGGGGAAAAACAGAGCCCGAAAACGATCTTATCCTCTATTCTGTCTCCGTGAGCTTTTTCCCGCAGATCATCAGCGGTCCCATCGGACGGTTTGCGGATCTCAGGAAACAATACGGCAGCGAGCGGAAACTTGATTATTCGGAGATAACAGCCGGTCTTCGGAGATTCCTGATCGGAGCGTTGAGAAAAGTAGTGATCGCAGACGGACTCGGCGTTATAGTAAGTCCGATATTCGCGGATCTGCACCGCTACAGTTCGGGAACGATCCTTGCGGGCGTATTGCTCTACGGAATACAGCTGTACTGCGATTTTGCGGGCTATTCCGACATGGCGATCGGATCGGCCAGGGTATTGGGGATACGGCTGACGGAGAACTTCTTCTCCCCGTACCATTCTTCGGATATGGGGGAATTCTGGAAAAGATGGCATATCTCTCTGTCGGCGTGGTTCAGAGATTACGTGTATATACCCGCGGGAGGATCCAGAAAGGGAACGGTCAGGAAATACCTGAACATTATGCTGGTCTTTATCCTCAGCGGTCTGTGGCACGGAGCCAGCATCAATTTTGTCATCTGGGGAGTTATCAACGGGGTCTACCGCATCTTCGGAGATCTTTTCAGTGCTGCCGGGAAAAAGCTTTTCCCGGGATCCGGGATGCGCGGAAATCCGGCAACAAGAGCGCTGGCAAACATCAAAGTGTTTCTTCTTTTCGATCTGTCACTTATTTTCTTCAGGGCAAACAGCCTCCCGGACGCGCGGTATATTTTCTGGATACTGTACAAAGAACGGATCCAGATCCCGCTGGTTCTGAAGGAAGTGATCGATCTGGCCGGCAGCGGAATACCTGCCGATGTCAAGTCTATCTATTATGCGCTGTATTTCGTTGGTATTGCGGCGGCGCTCATCATATGCGCTGCTATGGATATAAGAATAAACAAAGCGTGGAAGGCGGATCCGAAGATCAGGACCTGCGACCCGCTGGCAACGGTAAACACAAGACCCAGGTGGCTGCTCTACTGGACAATGGAACTGCTTGTTCTGTTTTTCTATATCCTGGCGCTCACTCTTCAGAACGGAGTTGCCTCCTTTATATACGGAGGATTTTAAAGGATACGCGAAGCTGGTGAACGCAAGAATTTATTATTAAATACTGATGTGTGGTACAATAGGAACGATCAGAAAATATATTGGAGGCATTGAATGAAACAGTATTTGGATCTCTGCCGGTTTATTCTGGAAAACGGTCAGAAGAGACAGGACCGCACGGGAACGGGGACCATCTCGACGTTCGGATATCAGATGCGGTTCAATCTTGAGGAAGGGTTTCCTCTCCTCACTACGAAGAAAGTGTTTTACCGCGGTATCTTTGAAGAACTTCTGTGGTTTTTGAGCGGCAGTACGAATATCAAACCCCTTGTGGATAAGAACGTAAAGATCTGGAATGAATGGCCGTACGAGGCGTATAAGAAACTTCCCGAATTCAAGGGTGAGACACAGGATGAGTTTATCGAGAAGATCCGCAATGACGATGTCTTTGCGGAGAAATACGGCGATCTCGGCCCTGTATACGGCAAACAGTGGAGGAACTTCGGAGGCGTTGACCAGATCTCCGACCTTATAGAAGGCATAAAGAAGAATCCCTTCTCCCGCCGCCATCTGGTAGTCGCCTACAATCCGGCGGAAGTTAAGGATATGGCTCTGCCTCCGTGCCACAGCCTGTTCCAGTTCTATGTCAGCGCGGACGGAAAAAAACTGTCATGCCAGCTCTACCAGCGCAGCGGAGACCTGTTCCTCGGAGTTCCGTTCAATATCGCTTCCTACAGCCTGCTCCTGTGTATGGTGGCGCAGGTATGCGGACTGGAGCCGTATGAGTTCGTCCACACTTTCGGAGACGTTCATATCTATCTCGATCACATCGACCAGATAAACGAACAGCTTTCCCGCGAACCGCGCAGGCTGCCGAAGCTTGAACTGAACAAGGACGTCAAGAACATATTCGACTTCAAATACGAGGATATAAAGATCACGGATTACGATCCGTGGCCGGCCATCAAAGGAAAGGTGAGTGTCTGATGTTTTCGCTTATAGTTGCTCATGACAAGGATTTTGCCATAGGACTGAACAACCGCATACCGTGGCGCCTCAAGGAAGACCTGCAGCAGTTCAAGGAGCATACGCTGGGACACCGCATCGTTATGGGAAAAGTGACGTTTGACGGATTCAAAAAGCCTCTTCCGGACCGCCATACCGTGGTTGCATGTTTCCCGGGCGAGGAACGCGAGGACTCCGAGAATGTGACCTACTGCACGGATCTCATGGCTTTCCTTGAAGAGAACAAAGACACGGATGAAGAGATCTTCATCTGCGGAGGGGCAAGCATTTACAGGCTCTGCCTTCCGTACTGCAAGAAACTCTATATCTCTCTGGTCGACGGAGAACACGAGGCCGACACGTATTTCCCGCGCTATGACACGGATGATTACGATATAGCTTCGATAACGTCATATGACGGGTTCAGAGTGATCGAGTATATCAGAAAAGATTATTAAGAGATAACCAAAGGCAAAGAAAAGAGCTGTGGATCGCTGATCGGGGATCAGTTTTCCACAGCTCTGTTTGATTATCTGTGATTATTCCTTCATCTTCGCGAAGGCCTGCTCGAAGTCGGCGATGAGGTCGTTGACATCTTCGCATCCCACGGAGAAACGGATGAGGTTATTGTAGGCGGACTTGGGGAACATCAGAGTCTGGACATCGCCGAGACTTGTTCCCACAGGCGGGATGCGGGTCGCGTCTGCGAACCTGCACATTTCTTCATAACCGCCCTTGAGATGTATGCAGAGCATTCCGCCGTACAGACCCGGTGTGAACATGCTCGTTGCAAGATCGTGCTGGGCATGGCTCTCGAGACCCGGATATGTGACAAACTCGACTTCGGGGCGGGTCTCAAACCACTTTGCCAAGGCCATGGCATTCTGACACTGACGCTCCACTCTGAGCGGAAGAGTGCGGACGCTGCGGATCGTCAGCCATGAGCTGAACGGGCTTATATGGGATCCCAGATTGTCGTATATGAAGCGGACGCGATTCATGTCTTCGCGGCTGCCGGCAACGACGCCGCACAGGGAATCCCCGTGTCCGACATAATACTTGGTTCCGGAGTGCACTACGATATCTGCTCCCAGGGCCAGCGGACGCATAACGACCGGTGAGAGGAATGTGTTATCTACGATGAACTTGCATCCGTGCGCATGCGCGATCTCTGCGATCTTCGGAAGGTTTGCGAGCTTGAGCTGCGGGTTGGAGAGAGCTTCCAGATAGATCACTTTGGTGTTGGGCTTGATGGCTTTTTCGATGTTGCTCTCATCCAGGATCTCAACACGGTCGGTCTCGATGCCGAATCCGGGAAGAACCTCCGCGAACATGCTGGAAGTGCACATGAATGTATCATCGGAGCAGATCACATGGTCGCCGGCCTTAAGGTTGGCGAGCAGCGCGTTGCTTATGGCAGCCATTCCGCAGGCGGTGATCACGGCGTCTTCGGCGCCTTCCATGGATTTGACCTTGTTCTCCAGAACTGTGGTGGTCGGGTTGGTCGTGCGGCTGTAAATGTAGAGATCGGGCTCCCACTCTGCGCCGCGGGCCAGCATCTCGTCATATTCTTCTGCTGTCTCGTATCCGAAAGTAGATGTTTCGTAAATCGGTGTGTTCAGCGCATGAGTAACGGGATCGGGAGCATCCCCGATCTTGATGGCGCGGGTCATCATCCCCATGTTGCTGAAATCGGTATCGTATCTGCTCATGTTATTTCTCCTTAGGGTAAACAATTAATCGGAACGCATATTCCATCAATTTAACTCTATCGTATACGGACATTCTAATCAAGAGGATTTTTCCTTCCGTCTGTCCGAAACGGCTCCGGATTGGTTATAATCAATAAGCAGAAGAGAAAGAGGGAACAGGGGAGAAAAAAATGGATAAAGAGCACGTTATAGAATACTTCTCAAGGCTGGCGCCGAACTGGGACGCCAATGCAACAAAAGACGCCGATATCGTAAATCTCATACTGGACAATGCAATGATAGGCGCGGGAAAGGATGTTCTCGACGTCGCGTGCGGAACGGGGATCCTCATTCCGGATTACCTGGAGCGAGGGGCGGCCTCAGTGACGGGAATAGACATTACGGACAAGATGGCGGAGATAGCCAGGAGCAAATTCCCTCAGAAAGAGGTCGAGATCATATGCGGAGACGTCGAGGAAACCGATTTCGGCAGGGCGTTCGACTGTATTGTCGTTTACAATGCATTTCCGCATTTCCCGGACCCGGAAAGGATCGTATCCCACCTTTCATCTTTTCTCAGACCGGGAGGAACATTGACGGTCGCGCACGGCATGAGCCGTGAAAAGATCAATTCGCACAAAAACGGGAAACCCGGGAATGTATCGAACGGACTGATAGCCGCAGAGGACCTTGTAGCCGTCTTCGGAAAATATCTTACTGTCACCACGGTTATATCTGACGACAGGATGTACCAGGTGACCGGCTGCAAAAAGTGATCTTATAGATATTAAAAAAAGGACATGTATCCTGACAGCCCGGGATACATGTCCTTTTGGCATTTTCTGATATCTTTGGAATGTGCGGTCAGATAAACATCATCACTATCGGCATGGTGACAAGCGAGAGTATGGTGCTGAGACAGACTATCTTCACTGCATATGTGTAGTCCATATCAAGCTTCTGCGCATATACCGCGACATTGCTGCCCATGGGAGCCGACGCCACTATAAGAAGGGTTTTGGAGATCTCGGGGTACGGTAAAGCCAGACTCAGCTTTATGAGTATAAGGGATATGGCGGGAATGACGATCAGGCGGACTGCGGACGCGATATATCCGTTCCTGTCAGTGAACATGCTCTTCATGTCAGCCTGAGCCATATACACTCCGATTATGACCATCGCCAGAGGACCGTTCATCAGTGACAGTGAGTTTACGGCTGTATAGAGTATCGAAGGCACCGGTATTCCGGTAAAGAACACCGCTAACCCGAGAATAGTGGAGATCACTATCGGATTTTTGAATATTGCTTTCGGACTGACGTACGACTTATCTCCTGCCAGAACAGCCTGCCCGTATGTCGCCTGAAGCGAGTTCAGGAACGCCACAAAGCCCACTGCATAAAAGACATAATCTGCTCCGAACACGGCCGTCACCAGCGGAAGACCCATGAATCCGGCATTGGAGAATGCCACGGCAATATTATCCACAGGTCTTTTTCTGAACGTACCGTAAGATATGACTATACTCATCAGAAGGAGCAGGAATGCCGCTATAAGACTTATCAGCAGCCCTCTTGTATTATCCGGGGTCCTTTCAACACAGAAAGACTTGAGAATAACGCAGGGGAGGACAGCATAAATAAGCAGATTGGCAAGAGCTTTGCTGGAATCTTTTGTTACCAGCTTTGCCCTGTACAGCGCAAAGCCCACGGCCATATATATGAACATTATTACAAGTTGCTTAAGTATTATTATCGAAGTTTCCACAGTGTTTCTCCCGATGATATATGTTTGCAGCTTTTCTATTATACATTTTAACCGGTGAATTCTTGAAGTTTTGATTTTTGCCGGTTGAAATGATCATCGACTATCGCTGTCATTTTGTCCATCTTTTCGCTCATGTCCTGCGCCAGCCGGATCTGCGCCCTCGCTCTGACGAGATTGTGATCCGGATAGTCGGTCTTGAAATAATGGTCGCCTTCAAGATAATCGGTCAAAAACCTTGCGGCAAGTTCCGCCGTCATCGTCAATGCCCCGAGCGGCAGATTCTCGACCTCTTTGCCGGTAAGCGAATGACATGAACTCAAAAAGCCTTCGGTGTAGGTCTCAAACAAGTGGAGATCAAGACCGATCTGAGAGAGATCCCTGGCATCTTCTGCGGAGGTGGATGCACCTGAACGGACAGCGTCTCCGAAGTCGAACAGAACGGAACCCGGCATCACGGTATCGAGGTCCAGGACGCATAGTGCTTTCCTTGTGACGGGATCGAGAAGAACATTGTTCAGTTTAGTATCGTTGTGAGTGACCCGAAGCGGGATCTCCTCTGATTCCAACAGGCGCCGGATCATGCTGACAGTCGGTTCCAGAGAGAGGATGTATTCGAGCTCTTCTTTCACGCCGGACGATCTGCCGAACAGATCGCGGTCTGCTGCGCAGCGCAGCGCCAGGATCCGTGATGGTGTGTTGTGGAATTCCGGGATCGTCTCGAACAGATTTTCAGCGGGAAAGTCCGACAGAAGCTCCTGGAATGATCCGAATGCGACGGCACATTCATACAGATCCGCATCTGTTTCGGGTTTTTCAAGACAGAGGCCGGGGATGAACTCATAACATCTCCAGTACCTGCCTGTTTCATCAACATGGAAATAACGGTCTTCATCAGTACGGATAAAATTGAGAGAAGATCTGTCATGACTCTTTTTGCGTATATGCCCGGACACCGCAACGACATTGTCCATCAGTTTTTCAGGATACCGGAAGACATGCGTATTGATCTGCTGCAGGATATATGACTTTCCGCGGTCCGTCTGAATGAGAAAGGTGTCATTGATATGTCCGTGACCGAAATCTGCGCAGGATACGGGTTTCCCTTCTGTTAAAAAGTGAAAGAAAGCATTCTCCATACATCTCTCCGAACAACATCGTTTATGAATGATACAAAGACAGAATAAACAAAAAACCTGTATTAATCAAACTTTGACTAAAACAGGTTATATATTGTTTTGCCCGAAGATATAAGTTATTCGGCGTTCAGTTGTTCAATGACAGAATCAAGGGTTGCTATGTCCTCAGGAGAAAGCTTCCAGTCGAAAGCGGCACAGTTCTCTCTGATCTTGTCGCTTGTCTGAGCTCCGACGATACAGGTGGATACGATATCTTTCTGTGCAGACCAGTTGAGAGCAATTTGAGAGAGTGCGACACCGCCGTTCTTCTCCGAGATCCCGTCCATCACCCGAAGGAGCTTCATGACCTTTGAGAACATCGGCTCTTTAAAGTGCTTATAAAAGCGGTTGCGGCTGTCGCTAGGCGCATACTCACGGTATTCTCTGATCTTCCCGGTGAGAATGCCGCCGCCCAGAGACCCGTATGTCATGACGCCCATGCCTTTGCCTGCGGCATATTTCATAAGATCCTCAGAGTCACGGTTGACCATGGAATAATGCGGCTGGAAAGCTTCGATCACGCCAAACTGCGATATCTCCTTCATCTGCCCAATACTGAAATTGGACACTCCTATATGCAGTATCTTGCCGTCAGTCTTCAGTTTATTGAGCGCGCGCATCGTCTCCTCAAACGGCGTGTCGGGATCCGGCCAGTGGATGAGCATAAGATCGATATAGTCTGTCCTAAGATTTTTCAGGGACTCTTCACACTGTTCGATTATCTTGTCATAACGGCCGTCTCTTCTATAGACCACTCCGTCTACAAACACATTTCCGCATTTAGTGGATATCCGGATCTTGTTTCTTACTCCGAGGCGTTCGAGAGTCCTTCCGAGAAAGCGCTCCGCCTCACCGCCGTTATATGCGGGAGCCGTATCAATGAAATTGACTCCGCAGTCGATGGCGGTCTTGATCGCATCCGCTTTTGTCTCTTCATCGTAATTGTCCCAGCCGACGCCGCCCATGCCCCAGGTTCCGAGGGTCATCTCCGAGACGGTCATCCCGGTTATTCCGAAATTCTTGTAACGCATACACTACTCCTTCTATCGCTTTTTTTAAGCATAACTGTATCGTGCGCATAGGACAATATATTTTTGTCTTGTGTGAAAGATGCAAATCGAATAATAGGAAAAAAAATACATATAAAAAAGCGATCCACAAAAAAACGTGAATCGCCTTTTATCACTTGCAAACCACCTGGTACTATTCCCACTCTTTACCTGTTTTTATGGCTTAACTAAATATAGTTAAGTTAAATGCGTATATTGCGCAAAAGATAAACATAATAAGTTATATCGGATGCGTTTGGTTGTTATACTTTATCCCAATTGTTATCAGGAGTGGATAAAGTGTATCAAATGTTATTTGGGCTATTTAGGTATGAACTGCGTTCATACCGCAGATTTGTTTCGATGCTGTTCTTTTTGTGCTACATACAAATAGCCAGAGCAGTACTGTTGTTATCTTTTGAATGAGTTTTATATAACTATCTAGAATGCGTTGAGATGCTTACAATAGTACCAAGATAAACATCGCGAAATATTTTGGTTTTATTGATGTTATTGCTCTATAACCTTAGACAAAAGAACAAAAACTCGAGGTTTATAATTTGTACTTTGTCCCTCTTCCGTTACCGGTTATAGTGACGACCTTTTTTTCTTCCAAACGCTTTAACAACATCGTTGTCTTGGATTTGCCAAATGGAACAGCATCTGAGATCTCGCTTATTGATTTTGGCAGAGTCTTGCTCAGCACTTTATATACTATAGCTTCGTCTTCGGTCAGAACCAGATTGCTTACGACCGGCAGAATAACAGTTATCGAGTTTTCATATATATCAAACGCAGGTTTTCTATTGCTATTTTTATATGCTTCCTTAATTCTAACGATTCCGGTACCCAATATTTCTACAATGTGCAGACGGAAAAACACATTTCCAAGAATCGGATTCCGCAGAATCGAGACGTTTCCTTTAAGATATTCTGTTTCGGACAGGCTGGAAGGCAGGCCGCCCGGGGACGACACTTCTATCCGGTCATCAAACATCATGACACGAATCTGCGCATTTACATCCCAGGTCCTGTGGATCAGAGCGTTTGCGATAGTTTCCCTGAAGGCTTCTTCGGGTATTGTTTCTACCTTTATCCGATCCATTCCTTGAATTTCTTCATACTGG
>JAFWEV010000036.1 GCA_017512745.1 Oscillospiraceae bacterium | reverse complement strand
TGACTCGTACGGTGTGTGTGGGATCTATCACCGACAAGCAGGAACTCGTATATGAGACCGTATTAAAAGCCCACAACGAAGTGAAGAAACAGGCTCACGCGGGAATGGCAGGAAAAGAGCTCGACTTTGTCGCAAGAGACATAATCAACAAGGCCGGATTTGAAGGCAAATTCGGACATTCTCTCGGACACTCTCTCGGATTATTCATCCATGAGAAGCCGATGGCATCCCCTACATACGAGGGAATACTTCCCGCCGGATCAATTGTGACGGACGAGCCCGGGATCTACCTGGAGGGAGAGTTCGGGGTGAGGATAGAGAATATGATCCTCCTCAGAGAAGACGGCTGCGAAGACCTCACAAAAAGCCCCACAGAGCTCATTCGTCTGTAGTTTCGCCTTGCCTATATAATGTATAATTGTTATAATAAGACGTCACGATAAGTAAACTATTCAATATTGAAAGGATAACTATATATGATTTCCGCAGGCGATTTTCGTAACGGTGTTACATTCGAAGAAGACGGTCAGGTCTATCAGGTCGTTGAATTCCAGCACGTAAAGCCCGGCAAAGGTGCAGCATTCGTAAGAACAAAGACAAAGAACGTCATCACCGGAGCAGTTGTAGAAAAATCCTACAACCCGACAGCAAAGTTTGAAAACGCATATATCGACAGACGCGATATGCAGTATTCATACAATGACGGCGATCTCTACTACTTCATGGACAGTGAAACATATGAGATGCTTCCTGTAGCAGCTGGCGATCTTCCGGATAGCTTTAAGTTCGTAAAAGAGAACGAGACCGTCAAAATCCTGTCCTACAAGGGCAAGGTTTTCGGAATCGAGCCGCCTAACTTCGTTATCCTCGAAGTCACGGATACAGATCCGGGTTTCAAGGGCAACACAGCAACAAATACACTTAAACCTGCAGTTCTCGAGACAGGTGCAGAGATCAGAGTACCTCTCTTCATCAGCCCCGGAGACAAGATCAAGATCGACACACGCACAAGCGAGTATCTTGAAAGAGCATAATCAAGCTTAAAAATACAAAAACATCAAGCGGAGCGTAGGAGTACAATGCTCCGCTAGGTTTTTATTTGGTGATACAGGCAATGTTTATAGACGGCAACGGCAATTACGAAGAAGATCTCGAGAACGAGGTCAAAGAGAATAAGACTGAAGGCGAATACGCTGAAGTTATCAACGACGAAGATGATTTCTCGGAACCGGATGAGGTGACGGAAGAGACGCTTGAACTTGATGAGAAGACCAGAAAAACCAAGGGAAAGGCCTCATTTGTCGATGCGATCAGTTCCATAGTAGAATCTAAATACGGCAAACTGAAACTCGGTGTGATAATCCTGCTGCTGGTACTTGCGGTAGGGTTTACTGTAGCTGCGGCCGCAGGGGCTTTTTCCGGTAAAAAACCTGGATCTGATGAAAGCTCAGGAAGCGAAGAAATATCCGGGATAAACAGCGAGAGCAGTGTATTCGAATCTGTTCCCGAAGTCATAAAGAAGGAAGAGGAGTACACATCGGTCATTCTCGGAGAGTCACCGAATGCCGGAGATAACTACATACAGGATACCCTCTTTATCGGAGACAGCAACACAGTTCGTCTCAGCTATTTCGGGGTCGTTCCTTCAAACAGTTCCGCAGGTATTGTCGGCATCGGTATCAAGGACATCTCGTCTATTAAAGGTGTTTTCTTCTACGATCTAGCAGAATCACCGACGACAGTCATGAGAGCCGTTGAGCTTATGCAGCCTCGCCGTATAATTATCAACTTCGGTACAAACGATGTATACAGAAATAACGTAAAAGACTTTATCGAAGCCTACAGAGAGGCGATAGCACAGCTGCAGAAGACATATCCGTACGCAGACATCATCATTGATGCAATCCATCCTGTCGGAGCATCCGGAGAATATCCTGATGTCAAACAGAGTGTGATCGACGATTACAACGAAGCACTTGTCGACCTGGCGGATGAGCTCGGACTGCATTTCCTCAACAGCTGCGAAGTGCTCAAAGGGACAAACGGATATGCAAAGTCCGGATATGTTGAACCGGACGGTATCCATCTCACAAAAGAGGCGATGAAGGTATATGTCGATTATGTCAAAACGCACAGCCACATCGTCGAAGATACTCGTCCTGCAGTCACCAATGTTCCGAGAAAGAAAGAAGTGGATTACGTTCCGGGAGGTCTTTCCGGAGGCGGAAGAAGAGTCACCATGGCAGACAAGGGAACAATATTGGATGCCGTGAACTCAGGACTCAGCAGTGCAGGGTTCAAATTTGACTCAGGCAGTGAGGACCTGTCTGACTCTTCAAAGTGGAAATCCAAGGATTATCAGGTCAGTATCGCAGAGAGCGATTACAAGAAAGGCAACGAGGCTGCTATAGCCAATTCAATCATATCCAGTCTCAGCGGTGTCCAAGCGGATTATGTCAGAACATCCATCACCGAGATCTTGAACGACAAGGGAGAAGTTTCCGGAGCAGTCTTTACTCTGAGAGCGTACACTAAAGTCGAAGCTAAGAAATACAAGATCACTATAGGCGCAGATCCGTCTGGCGCAGGAAATGTTACCGCCAACAAGCAGGAAGCAATAGAGAAGGATGTTGTAAGCATTTCTGCAAAAGCATCATCTGGTTACAAGTTCTCTGAATGGCGCGTCTCAGGAGGCACAGTGACTGATCCTAAATCCGTCAACACCACTGTAACGGTTGGAACATCAGATATCACGATCACGGCAGTCTTCGTAAAGGACGAGCACGTCCATACCCTTCAGAAACAGAACGCGGTAGCTGCGACCTGCAGCAAGGAAGGATATAAGGAATACTGGCAGTGCACAAGCTGCAACAAGATGTTCTCGGACGCTGAGGGCAAGAATCAGATATCCAAGCCGGAAACCGTTCCAAAGACTGATCATAACTGGGGCAGCTGGACAGAGAAGCCAGCAACATGTAAGGATGAAGGCTCAAGGGTGAGAACTTGCTCGGTCTGCGGTCAACAAGAGAAAGAGACTATTGCAAAACTCGATCATACATGGGGCAGCTGGACAGTAACCAAACAACCCACCTGCACAGCAGAGGGAGAACAGACAAGGACATGTTCTGTTTGTGGTACAAGTGAAAAGTCGAGTATTGCAAAAGTTGATCACTCTTGGGGCGGCTGGGAAGTAACTAAACAGCCTACCTGTACAGCAGAAGGAGAGCAGAAAAGAACGTGTACTGTCTGTGGGACATCTGAAACATCAAGTGTTCCGAAACTTGGCCACTCATGGGGTGCATGGACCGTAACTAAAGAACCATCATGCAAAGCGGAAGGAGAGCAGACAAGAACCTGTACAGTCTGCGGAACACCTGAAACCTCCAGCGTTCCAAAGACTGATCACTCATGGGGTGGATGGACAATAACCAGACAGCCCACCTGTACAGCAGAAGGAGAGCAGACAAGGACGTGTTCTGTCTGTAATACATCAGAAACATCCAGTGTTCCTAAGATCGAGCACTCATGGAATGGATGGACTACAATTTCCGAACCAGGTCCAGGAGTCGAGGGGAAACAGCAAAGGTCGTGTACGGTCTGCGGTGCTATCGAAGAGGGTTCAATACCGGCTCTGCCTGTTGAGACACCTCAGGAATCATCTGAGCAGACTCCTTAAGGTTTAATTACACTAAAGCAATATAAGCGGCTTCCGTATTCTGTGCGGAAGTCGCTTGAATTGGGATTACAGACAGTATCATTTGACTGCAAAATCGATTAAAACAATGATTTGTTCATATATTTTGGCTATAATACTTGAGTCAAAAATGCGGTAAGATCCCAATCAAGATATTATATGAAGATTTATTTATACAAACGAAGTGCACAATTCTATATGAACCCGCACAGAAAGAACAGGTTCATGCCAAGTGTCGTATTCAATTACTTCACTAAGCGCCTTGAATCGTTGCTTTACTATGTGGGTGCTGTTACTGAGCGCAGAACTCTGAATGTGCTGAGAGCCATCAGAAAGATATTCGCGCGCACTTTCAGTTTCATTGGAACGATATTCACGAGATTCTGGTCATATGTAAGAAGTATGATCAGAGCTGATTTCAGAGATATATGCAGTCCGTTCGTTTGGTTGTGCAATACGGTAAAGGGCGGATCAAAAGCTCTTAAAGTCACCAGGGGCAGACCCCGTGATATCCGGTGGAGGCGATTCCAGGATGCTCTCTACAGGACATGGACAAAATTCAAAGCTCCTATGGGCAGATCGCTCAACTACTTCCTGCCGATCATCGGGGTAATAGTGTTCGTCCTCAGCATGATAAATATCGCGAATATGAAATTTGCGCTCTCACTCTCATGCAACGGACAGTTCATAGGCTATGTCGAAGACGAGCAGGTATATGAGAACGCCAAAACGATCATAGCGAACAGACTTGTATTTGAGGATCAGACATCTGCAAACCTGATACCTACGGTTCAGTACAATATAGCTGTCGCGGGAGAAAATGCCCTCTCATCGGACGCAGCTATAGCGGATACGCTCCTAACCGTTTCCGGTGCGGACATCACCGAAGCAACGGGTCTTTATGTAGGCGGACAGTTCTACGGCGCCACTGTAGGCAAGGAGCTGCTTGAGGATACTCTTAATTCGATCCTTCAGCCCTACAGAGATGCTGTTGCGGATGAACCGGATACGGAAGTAAAGTTCTCGAACAAGGTCGAGACTCTTGACGGAGTATATCCGACCGATTCGGTCATGCCATTCGATGAGATGCGTGACATGATCCTGTCACCGGAGGAAAGCTCCATCTACTACACGGTATCCGAAGGTGATACATTGAGCAAGATCGCGGATAGTGCGGGACTGACCATAGATCAGATAAACGAACTGAACCCCGAACTGCCGGAAGTGCTCGAAGAGGGATCGCAGATCCTCCTGTCGGAAGGACAGCCGCTTCTCTCGGTCAAAACAGTGAGAACTATCACATATACGGAAGCCATTCCGTATGATACGATCAAGACAGAAGACTCCAGATACTATATAGGGTATCAGCAGGTGACACAGGCCGGTGAAGAAGGCGAGATGCTGGTCACCGAAGAGATAGAATATGAGAACGGACACGAGACCAAATCAACAAGAGTCTCTGAAGTTGTTATCAAGGAGCCTGTAGACAGGCTGCTGACAGTAGGATCCAAGAGTCTGGCCGGCGTCATTATACAGGGTACCGGAAGTATGGCATGGCCGGCGCCGAACTTCCAGTTCGTCTCGAGAGGATTCTCCGGCGGTCACAACGGCATCGATATAGCCATTGCGATGGGTTCACCGATATATGCTGCGGACTCCGGCGTCGTAACCGTTTCCCAGTGGACCGATGTCGGATACGGATATTACGTGATCATAGACCACGGCGGCGGTATCCAGACACTTTACGGACACAACAGCCAGCTGCTGGTAAGCGTCGGGCAGACGGTATCCAAAGGTCAGCCGATAGCACTTTCAGGCTCCACCGGTTATTCGACCGGACCGCATCTGCACTTTGAAGTCAGGATCAACGGAACCAAGGTCGATCCGGCACCATTCATATACTGATAAACGGGGGCATTTCAGGATTTGGAAAGATTTATTGTTAACGGCGGAAAGCCTATAGAAGGCGAGATAAATATTTGCGGAGCCAAGAACTCCGCTGTCGCCATACTTCCCGCCACCATCCTTGCAAAAGGCACATGTACTATAGAGAATGTTCCCGATATCGCCGATGTCAGGTTGCTCCTGCATATCCTTCAGTCCTGCGGAGCGTCCGTTGACTGGCATGATGACGGTTCTGTCATTATAGACACAAGCAATGCAGTCAGTTGTGAACCTCCTGCGGAAGATGCGAGAAAACTGCGTGCGGCGTATTATTTCCTGGGTGTCATGCTCGCAAGATTCGGCACAGCAAGGATCGCTCTCCCTGGAGGATGCGATCTTGGACCGAGACCCATAGATCAGCACCTAAAGGCCTTTTCGGCAATGGGATGCGACTGGAAGGTAGAACACGGAACCATCGAAGTTAAATGCAGATATCAGAGACTTCACGGCGCTCATATATTCTTTGACACAGTGTCCGTCGGTGCAACGATCAATGCTATTCTCGCTGCATCCATGGCAGAGGGAAAAACGGTCCTGGAAAATGTGGCAAGAGAGCCGCATATAGTCGACGTTGCCAACTTTATAAACTCAATGGGCGGAGATGTAAGAGGCGCAGGCACAGATGTCATAAAGATCAGGGGAGTGGACTTCTTCAGACCTTCGGAGTATTCCGTAGTCCCGGATCAGATAGAGGCGGGGACATATATGGCGGCTGCGGTAGCCACAAAGGGCGACATAACTATCCTCAACATAATACCCAAGCATCTTGAAGTTATTGAGGACAAGCTCATAAGGGTCGGCGCAGAGATAGACGAATGGGACGACTCCCTCAGGATAACCAGAAGGGGCCCTCTCTATTCCACGAACCTCAACACAAAGCCGTATCCGGGATTCCCGACGGACATGCAGCCTCAGCTTGCAGTTCTTCTCTCCATGGCCAACGGAACATCCATAGTCAATGAGGGTATCTGGGAATCAAGATTCAAATATGCCGACGAACTGAGACGCATGGGCGCGAAAATCGAAGCTGACGGAAAGCAGGCCGTTATCGAGGGTGTGAGGAAGCTTATGCCCGCAGATATGAGGGCACCTGATCTCCGCGCCGGAGCGGCACTTGTTATCGCTGCGCTGGCTGCAGAGGGCACCAGCAGGATCTCTGACGTCAAATACATCGACAGAGGATATGAAAAGATAGTGGAAAAACTCACGGCTGTCGGCGCGGATATCCGTCGCGAGATCCTTGGCTGACGGGAGTATAAAAGCTTATATGCCATTTATTGAAACAATTTACAGCGGCTCTTCCGGCAACTGCACTCTTGTAGCGGGTGACGGAGGAGTCTTGCTCGTTGATATGGGGAAAAGCACGAAGCAGACACTGAAACTGCTATACGAACAGCATATAGCCGGAAAGGATATAAAGGGGATCCTTGTGACGCATGAGCACTCGGACCACATATCCGGGCTCAAAACATTCCTGAATCACTTCGACGTTCCGGTATACGGACTCAAAGCCGTACTGAATGAACTGATCTTCAAAGGCGTCGCCGGCCAGGGTAATGACCTCAGAGAGATAGAAGATAAAAAGCAGTTTGAGCTCCTGGGAATCGGTATAACGCCGTTCAGAACGCCCCACGACAGCGTGGACTGCTGCGGATACAGATTCGATGCCGATACCGGTGCGGCTGCAGTCGCGACCGATCTCGGAACAGTGACTGAACAAATTTACGATCAATTGCGTGGCTGCGGAACAGTTATCCTTGAGTCCAATTACGACAGGGGAATGCTGCTGACAGGACCATACCCGTTCCAGTTGAAGCAGAGGATAATGTCGTCTTACGGGCATCTCGACAATCTAGACAGCTCCGAGACTATAGTAAAGCTTGTCTCTGAAGGAACGAAGAACGTAGTCCTCGCGCATTTAAGCGACAAGAACAATACCCCCTCCCTTGCAAGAGATACATGCAGGGGAATGCTCGACACATACGATCTCGGCGGGGAAGTCGAGACCGCATCAAGATATATGCCGGGGAGAATGATAGAGTTTTGAACAGTATTGAAGTGATCGCAGTCGGAACTCTGCACAAGGGATTCCTTGAGGACGGATGCGCGGAGTATATGAAGCGCATGAAGAACCTTTTCAGGTTTCAGATGACGGAACTCAGTGAGCAGAAGCTCGTGTCCGACGATGAGCAGGGAATTAAGAAAGTCATAGATCTGGAAGGCGAGAAGATCCTGAAAGCTCTAGATAAAAAGCAGGATGCCTTTATCGCAGCGATGTGCATAGAGGGAAAGACGATGAAGTCGGAAGACCTGGCTCTGCTCATGAAGGACCTAGAACCGCAGGGCAGAAGACTCATATTCATAATTGGAGGATCCTACGGACTTTCCGATGAGGTGAAGAAACTCGCGGATCTCAAGCTTTCCATGTCGCCGATGACATTCCCTCACCAGATGGCGAGACTCATGCTCTTAGAGCAGATATACAGGGCCGGCACTATAAATGCCGGAATAAAGTACCATAAATAACTGCTTTGGAGGAACTCATATGCATTTCGATCTTCTTTTCGTAAACGGATCATTCTTCAGTGCACCGTACTGCAGATTCTTCGACGGATGGGTCGGCGTCATAGGCGAAAGGATCGCGGCTATCGGAAAAGGAGAGCCTTTTCCGGAAGTGACAGCTGAAAAGATCATAGATCTTGACGGTGCGCAGCTTGTCCCGGGACTTATCGACATCCACACCCATATCGAGAGCGCACTTATAACTCCGGGTGCATTTGCTGAAGCGCTTGTGAGTCATGGAGTCACGACAATAGTCAGCGAACCTCATGAGATTGCAAATGTCGCGGGAGCTGAAGGCGTGCTTGCCATGATAGAGGCAGGCGCGGATGCACCGATGGACATCTATTACGGTATCCCCAGCAGTGTTCCGGCATCCAGCTCCGAACTGGAGACAACGGGCGGAGAAATAAACGAAAAAGAGATCGCGGAGCTTGTGAGCAACCCCATGGTGAGATGCCTCGGTGAAGTCATGAACGCAAAAAGCGTAGTGACTGAACCCGACGGAAAAGCTAACAGGATCGTGAGAGAATTCAAGAAGGATGCTCCTTTCCTTCCTGTGGAAGGACACTGCCCGAGACTCTTTGATCTCGATCTCTGCAAATTCGTATATGCGGGCATAGATTCTGATCATACGGAGCACGACGTATTCCGCTTCTCCCAGAGATGGCTGAACGGAATGCTCGTAGAACTGCAGGAGAAGACGCTTGAGCCGGATATTATCGCATACATGGTGGAGAACGATCTCTCCTGGAGAACGGCGATAGTGACCGACGATCAGATGGCAAATACTCTTGCGACTGACGGAGCTCTCGACAGGCTTGTGAGATATGCCATAAAGAACGGATTCCCGAGGGATGATGCGATCCGCTCAGCCACAGCTATTCCGGCAGACAGGATGCTGCTGCGCGATAGGGGCGAGATAAAGCCGGGTCTTCTGGCTGATCTTGTGATCATAAAGAATAACAGTTCTTTCGACCCGGTTGCCGTATACAAGAACGGCGAGCTCAAATGGGACACTTCGGTAAAGCTTGATCCCGAAAGAATATTCGAGTTCCCGGATAAGTACTCAGACTCACTTGTGCTTCCGCGCGAATTTACGGAAGACGATTTCACCGTAAAAGCCGACGGAGATGTAAAAACCGTAAAGACGATGCATGTTGCTCCCGAAAGAACGGCATACAAGGCCGGGACCACGAAGATGAAGGTCATAAACGGCGAACTTGCCTGGGAGAATTCCGGATATCTCCTGACATCTGTTACGGAGAGATACACCGGAAAGATGACCACGGGATACGGATTCCTCTGTGGGTCATGTCATAAATCAGGAGCCATCTGTTCGACATACAGCCATGACAACCACAGTGTTCTCGTGAGCGGAACAAATAAGAGAGATATGGTTATAGCCGCTAACAGAGTGAGAGAACTGCACGGCGGAATAGTTGTAGTCAACGGAGGAGATATAATCGCGGAGCTGGCGCTGCCTGCCGGCGGCATCATGAGTACCGGATCCGCAGCGTATGTCGGAGACACTCTCGGAAAAGTCGTCGACGCAATGAGAGCGCTCGGCTATGTGCATCCTTCTCCGATAATGAGCCTTTGCGTTGCGTCTCTTACTGTTTCACCGGAACTCAAGGTAACTGATAAAGGAATGATAGATGTTCTCGAACAGAAGATAGTGCCTCTGTTTGAATAAGCAAGGACTGTTATATGAAGAAGAAATATATTGCGATAATAGCTGTTATTGCTCTTGTTATTGCTCTTTTCTTCATAGGAAGAGCACTACTGCATAAAGCGCAGGAGCCTATAGCGGAACCTGTTCCCGGCTCATCGGTCTCAGTGCCTGACAGCAGCACACCGGTCTCCTCGGCCAAGACAGACAGACCCGAATCCAATCCTGATCCCGGAAGCAGTCAGACAGAACCGTCAAGCGGGTCCGGGACAGTATATGATATAGATAAAGACGGATCATATACGACAAAGGAAGATGTAGCACTATATATCTACGTATACGGAGAATTGCCGCACAACTTCATTACGAAGTCTGAGGCGAAAAAACTCGGCTGGGACAGCGGTTCGCTTGAAAAGTATGCTCCCGGATGCGCAATAGGCGGTGACCGGTTCGGCAACAGGGAAGGACGTCTTCCGGAAGCGCCCGGAAGGCAGTATTATGAGTGTGATATAAACACTGTGGGCAAAAAGTCGAGAGGAGCGGAGAGAATAGTATTCTCCAATGACGGACTTATCTACTACACGGGTGACCATTATGAAACTTTCGAATTACTATATGGGGAAGAGTAAAAGAATGAGTGTTGAAGTTATCAACTGCAAAAGAGTAAAAGACAGAGACGATCTGTATGCAAAACTCGCGGAAAAGCTCGAATTCCCAGACTATTTCGGAAAGAATCTTGACGCGCTGTTCGATGTGCTTACAGATCCTTCCGTGACGGACGGAAAGACAATACTGGCATTCGTATTCTCCGATAAACTCGAGAACTCACTCGGAGACTATGCAGAGAGAGTCATAAGAACTCTTGAAGATGCCGATTACGAGAGTGAGAATTTTACTTTTCTGAAATACTGATCGCATAATAACAGAGCCGCTGCTCAGACCTTTGAGCAGTGGCTCTTTACATATTGAGACATATTATTCCAATTCTTCCCTGTAAGTAACGGATATGCTCTTATACCGGTGTCTCTTCTGATTCGGAACGGGAGAAATGGGAATGTGCACTTTTTCATCCTGATCCGTAAGACCATCCGCAATTTCTCTTGCTGCGCACATTTCATATTCCATCAGCTTCCGGGGAACAGGCTCTTTGAGATGACCTCCAATTACAGTATAATTTTCGGATTCCTTGAGGAAAGAGCCAATGCAGTCGGCCATCTCTCTGAACAGTTCCCTTGAGGTTATCCATGAAGCAGGCACGAAAGGACCGAAAGCATCTCCGCTGAAAGCAATCTTTTCGGAATTAATCATAAATGCGAGCGAACCAGCCGAGTGACCAGGAAGTTCGACAGTATCTATGGTAATCCCACCGAGATCAAAAGAATCGCCTTCGGCTGCAGGGAGACAGGTGAAACCCGAACAGTCCAGGATATGAGTTTCAGCATATTCCATTATATCCGGATTATTGTGACAGAAATCCGAAACATCTCCAAGACGTTTTTTTGGATCAAGCCTCGAAATCTGTGCAAGATCGCGCTCATTCATATAAGCCGTTTCAAAAAGAACGGAACCTGCTATGTGATCGGGATGACCGTGAGTGAGCAGACAGATCACAGGCAGATTTGTCAGCGACCCAACGAGTTTTTTAAGTTCATCTCCGAATACACCCATGCCTGTGTCGATCAGCGCGGCTTTTTCGAAACCTATAACAAGTCCCATATTGATTAAAAAGTCATCCGCATAGTGTTCGGTGATGATGAAAACTCTTTTGCTCAGGGACTGAATTGTGTAACGTTTCATATTGAGACTCCCCGGAAAAATGTCTTTTAATATATTATATTTCAAAAATCGAGGCATAAAAGAAATATATTGAGAGTTGTGCTTTTTGCTTTGATCTATATGCAGTTTTACAATATTTTTTAACGTGCTGTTTCTTAAAATTGAAATACTGGAATCATGGAAATATAATGAAGTTATCAAAGCCTATAATTCTTTTATGGAGGGAAGTATTATGGCAGATATCAGTAAATCAAAGTATGCGGGAAACTTTGCATTTCTCCTGCGCTGCAAGAAATGCGGAAACGTGCTGAGAGAGCTGGGTGGGGATGCATACACCGCCGAACAGGCTCTTCTTGCCGTAAAGCAGTCAGATGAGACTTGCCCTGTCTGTGGATCAAAGGATTGGGGTTAGCTCAG
>JAFWEV010000035.1 GCA_017512745.1 Oscillospiraceae bacterium | reverse complement strand
TTCGCTGAAATCCACCATAGATGGAAACAAATACTCATATCCGTTCCTGATGCTTGTATAGATGTTTTCCCCGTCAGGAAGGATACATGCAACGATATCGCCATCCTCTTCCCAAAGATAGATGTAATCTCTGGACCTCTTTCCCCCGTCATCCGCTTCAAGCGCAGCTACACGGTACAAGATATCATGAAGCCTCTCGGGCAGCCATGAGACTGTATTGCCGGATTCGAGATATCTGTCCCTAAGATATTCTTCAAGGCGCCCTAGATCCTTTTCTTCAACAAACCGTCTGATCTCCATCATCAGTCTCCTTCTATCTGATCATTGTTCTCTCTGCGCCTTATGGAACTGAGCTATCATCTGGATGTAGCAGACAGTCTTCGGCAGCATAAGCATTCCGAGTATCGGCAGGATTCCTGCTTCGACTGCCACTGGCATATAGAATGCGAACGAAAGCAGGATCAGAAGCCAAAGCGCGCGGAACACTTTATCCGCCTTTCTTTTTGTGAAAAACAGCCAGCATATGATTGCACCGAGTATGACGAACGGGATGTTCCTTATAATGCCCCAAGTCACGTCACTGCTGTTCTGCAGCCATCCGTTCTGAGGGAACAGGCACAGCACTGTTCTTACCGCAGCCATGCACCAGATAAGCGCGGTCAGCTTATGGCTGCCCTTCTCACCGTAGTGTCCCATCCAGACATAATACAGGAGCACATAGAAGACAGTCATCGTTATGGACGTGATCAGTTTTCCGACTCCGAGATACGCCGTCAGATCAGCATCAGTGAAGTAGTTCAGCACTCTCGGGATGAGATGGAACGCGTCGCCGCATCCCAGTATCAGTGTGGCGATCCCCATGTATTTTTCGGTTTTATTTTTAGCGTTTTTTAAAATAATGCATCCGCTGATGACAGCGTACAGAAGATATGCGATATCGAATGTTGATTCACCGTATTTCATTGGTCATTTCCCTTTTTATAAACGCTATTAAATAATCACTGAGATTTTGAGTATTTCTCATAGCACCAGACTGCGATCTTAGTAATGAGATCCGCAGGGAGGTCCATCTCATACGGTATACGAATGGTTCCCTTGCTCGTATCTATCCCCGAAAGCTCATCAGCAAAAACCTCCGTAGCCTCTCCGCCGGGATACAGCCCTATGTGCTTCTTAGAAGCCGCAAAATGGATGAGGTTCCTTCCCTTCCAGTAAGTAGGCATCGACCATGAGATGCGCTCCTCTGCTTCAGGAATGGCAGCTCTGAGTATACTGCGTATCTCATTCAGTTTAGGCCTTACGTCTTCGTCCTGAGCCTCGATATACTCATCTACCGTCTGCGGCTTTCCGCAAAAATGAGGCTGGTCCTGTCTGCTGAACTCACGTCCGCATTTTGGGCACTTCCATTTCATTTTGTCTCTCCTTTGTTTACAAGATCGCTCAGATATTTGCTGTAGAAGAAGTCGTGCGTAAGTTTATCATACTCCTCCCAGAGCGGAAGTGTCTCGCATACGGATGCTCTTGGGCATGGGATGGCTCTGCCTTCAAGGCATGCCACAGTTGCCAGGGTACCCTCCATAAGTTCAAGGATCTCCCCGACTGTGTATTCCTCAGGTTTACGGCAAAGTTTGTAGCCGCCTCCCTTGCCGCTTGCGCCTACGACCAGATTTCCGGCAACCATATCCTTTAATATTATCTCCAGATACTTCTTGGATATCTCCTGTCTTGCAGCGATATCCTTAAGCGGAATATAGCTGCCATTGTCATTTTCCGCAAGATCTATCATGACGCGGATCGCATACCGCCCTCTGGTAGAAATCATAAGAGCTCTCCTTTACTGCTTTTTCCCTATTATACGGTAGGCAGATAGGTAATTCAAGGAACTCAGGCTCTTTTTACCTATTGACATAGTAGGTAAATAGAAATATAATCAGTTTCAATAAAAGAAAGGAACCTTCATATATGATCTATGCTGATAATGCCGCTACAACGAAAATGAGCGAAGCGGCCATCCGTACCATGACGAAAACGATGAATGAAGTCTGGGGCAACCCTTCCAGCCTGTATTCACACGGTCAGAGGGCAAAAGAGATACTTGAGCAGGCACGCGAGGATGTTGCCGGTATCATAGGTGCCGAGCCACGAGAGATCTTCTTCACCTCAGGCGGAAGCGAGGCAGACAACCAGGCGATTCGTTCGGCAGCTGCTCTCGGAAAGAGACAGGGAAAGATGCATATCATATCAACCGCTTTTGAACATCACGCCGTGCTCCACACGCTTGAAGCCCTGAAGAAAGAAGGCTTTGAGATCACTCTTGTTGATGTGCACGAGAACGGCATAGTCGTTCCCTCAGAGATCGAAGAAGCAATAAGGGATGACACCTGTCTTGTCACAGTCATGTTTGCCAACAATGAGATCGGGACTATTCAGCCCATCAGAGAGATTGGAGCTATCTGCCGCGCAAAGGGAGTGCTGTTCCACACAGACGCTGTTCAGGCAATAGGACATGTACCGGTAAATGTAAAAGTGGACAACATAGACCTTCTCTCCTCCTCCGCACACAAGTTCCACGGACCTAAAGGTGTCGGATTCCTCTACGCAAAGAAAGGTATCCGGCTCACGAACCTGATCGAAGGCGGAGCACAGGAGAGCGGCAAGCGCGCAGGAACGGAGAACGTTCCCGGCATCGCAGCCATGGCTGAAGCTCTGAAAGAGGAATCATCACAGATGATGCAGAACGCAGCTCATCTGACCGCGATGAGAGACAGGCTTATAGCAGGTCTCAGTGAGATACCTCATTCTGCTCTCAATGGAGATGCAGTAAAAAGACTTCCCGGAAACGTGAACTTCTGTTTTGAGGGCATCGAGGGAGAATCCCTGCTGCTTCTTCTGGATGACAAAGGCATATGCGCATCATCAGGAAGCGCGTGTACTTCGGGATCACTTGATCCCAGCCATGTCCTCCTTGCCATAGGAAGAGTTCACGATGTAGCACACGGCTCCATCCGTCTCAGTATCGGAGAGGATATCACAGAAGCCGAAGTGGACTATATCATAAAGTCGGTAAAAGAAGTCGTTGAATATCTGCGCGGATTTTCCCCTATATGGAGAGATCTGATGACAGGCAAGAAAGAATTTATCCTGTGATTTGGAGGCAATAGAAATGTCATTATACAGTGAAAAAGTTATGGACCATTTCCGCAATCCCCGCAACGTAGGAGTTATAGAGGATGCAAACGGTATCGGTGAGGTCGGCAATGCAAAATGCGGCGACATCATGAAGATGTATCTGAAGATCGAAGACGGCATCGTCGTCGATGTTAAATTTGAGACCTTCGGCTGCGGCAGCG
>JAFWEV010000034.1 GCA_017512745.1 Oscillospiraceae bacterium | reverse complement strand
CATCAGTCCGGTAAACACCCTGATCAATTTCATGGAACAGTATCAGAACGGCGTCAGCGGGTTCAGGAGATTTCTGGAGATAATGGATATAAAGCCGGAGGAGGACGACCCCGACGCGGAGGAGCTTGTTAACGCCGAGGGTGTCATCGAGTTCAGGGATGTCAATTACGCATATGATTCTTCTCAGGAAGTGCTCCATGACATAAACCTGAAAGTGGAGAAGGGCTGCAAGCTTGCTCTTGTGGGACCGTCCGGGGGCGGGAAGACTACGCTGTGCCACCTGCTGCCGAATTTCTACAGGATCCCGGAGGGGAGCGGGACGATACTGATCGACGGGAAGGATATCAGAAAACTGACGCAGGAGTCCGTCCGCAGAAATATAGGGATCGTACAGCAGGACGTATTCCTCTTCGTGGGTACCATAAGAGACAATATTCTGTACGGCCGTCCTGATGCAACGGAAGAAGAAATGATCGAAGCCGCGAAAAAGGCCAATATCCACGAATATGTAATGACTCTTGAACACGGTTATGATACCGAGATAGGCGAGCGTGGAGTCAAGCTGTCGGGCGGACAGAAACAGAGGATATCCATTGCGCGTGTGTTCCTGAAAAACCCAAGAATACTTATCCTCGATGAGGCTACCAGCGCTCTGGACAATACAACAGAAGTCCTGATCCAGGAAGCTCTTGACGAACTGTGCAGGGGCAGGACCACACTGGTGGTGGCTCACAGACTGTCAACGATCAGAAACGCGGATGAGATAGCTGTCGTGGTCGGCGGCAGGATCACAGAGAGAGGCACTCACGAGGAACTCATGAAGAGCGGCGGTATCTACCACGAACTCTATGCCCTTCAGTTCAGGGAAAATGATATAGTTGTATAGGTCAGACAATCCCTTGATTTTTCACCATTAATACGGAGGCACCGGTTATGATACGTTATGTTTACGACAATGAAGAATATGTCTTCAATCCTGCAAGACAAAAAGCCCACATGGCCCTGAAAAAGAGCCTGTCCGAGCTCTGTGGGAAAGACGGGGTAACGGAGATCGCGTTCAAGCGGCAATGGCTTAAGAACATGGAGAGTCTCGGAGGCATTTTTGCCGACGGATGGTACTGCCCTCCTCCGCTGGGCATAGCGGTGCTGTTCGGGGACAGAGTGACGTTCGATTCTCTGAGAAACGAGTACAACTGGTCGAATGACACGGTGATGGACTGGAACAGAGATATGTTCTACGCATATGCTTCACCGGTGGATAAAGAGACGGGGACCATCGGAGATACATCTGTTACGATATACTTCGGGGAGAACCGGAAGATCCTCGACCACATAAAAAACTGCCATGACGCGGTCATGGACGTATTCGAAAATCTTGAAAAGGTGTCCAAGGGCAGAGAACTCTTCAGAATGTCGCAGGAGATCTTTGAGAAGCACGGACTCAAGAGCGATGTCATCAGCCGCACTGACAATATGCCGGTAAATCTGGGACATACGTTTCCCAGCCTTGACGGAGCTTCGGAAAAGGAATCGCTTTCCGATGAAGACAAGCTCATCATCAGCAAAGCCAGAAAGTTCGTCAATGATACGGGGGAGTGGGAATTTACCGACGGTCTGCAGTTTACCGTAGAACCGCAGCTGCTCTCTTTGGAGGATCCGGAGATGCCGCAGATAACCCAGCACTATGTCGTTATGGCGAACCGGGACGGGTTCACCGTCTGCAACGATATAGACGAAATACTGAAAGCCTACGGGCAGATATAAAAAAGGCAGTTCATGTGAACTGCCAGGGTTTTTCTATTTTTTACAGAATATTGTAGGTCATGGAGTCCATGTACTCCATGACTTTTTCTTTTGATACCGCTCCTTCGCGGGCGCCCATGTTGATGCAGCAGATGGATGCCGCGGCTGTGGCGTATTTTGCGGAATACGCGATATCACCGGTATCCGAGTAGGCAACAAGGAAGCTCGAACAGAATGTGTCGCCGGCACCTGTCGCATCGACAACATCTATGGCTGCCGCAGGGTAGTGGGTGGAGACTCCGTCCGCGTAGACGTCACATCCTTTTTCCGCTTTTGTCACGACCACGATCCTGTTGCCCATATCTCTGAGAGCGGCGTATCCCTCTGCATCGGATCTGCCCCTGCAGAACCGCTCGTACCCTATCTCGTTGAAGAACAGGATGTCCGTGTTCTCAAAGAAAGACTGATCGAGATCCTCGGCATAATAGACATCGAGATCGCAGCAGAACAGAGCTCCTTTCTTTCTGCAGTATTCGATTATATCTTTCCACCCCATATCACCGCACCTGAGTGTGGAGAGTTCTCCGGGGGAGGAGTATACGATCTCGGCGTCGGAGAGATATTCAAGAGCCTCTCTGGACAGTTCTATGTGATCGATATTGAGCTCCGGAATAAATATGGTATTCTGATCGCCGAGCATGAATATCATCGTCTTGGAATCGGGAAGGGATTCATCAAAACTCACATAAGACGTATCTATGCCATAGGTTTCGAGATCCCGTAAAAGAAGCTGGGTAACGGCACCGCTGTTGAGAGCGGCTATAAAGCTGACATCTTTTCCCATCGCGGCGGAGACACAGGTGGCATTTGCTATCATGCCGCCGGGAATCGCCGGAAGCGTCTTGACCATGAGTTTGTCGTTCATGGCGGGCCATCTGTCTATACTGTAGTACTCGTCGAGCGCCACATCGCCTATATATACGAATCTGTTCTTGATTGCCATAATGATCTCCCGGTCAAATCGTCATATGCCGAAGCATGCATCTGACTTTAATGTATTGTATATATTATAATGACAGTTGGAAGAGCATATCGTCAAAATTTATTCATAATTTTTGTGCGAGTATACGAATCGGCAGAGCAAATGGTGTGAAATATTGCAAAAGAGAACCAAACGATTAAAATTAACATCAGGATTTTCACCGAAAATCTCATTTATTTTTTCAGGAGGGCGCACTAATGAAAATTAGTAAGCAGGCATTATTCCTTATTCCGATCGGCGTTGCTGTAAACTTCATCGGCGGACAGATTTGTATTCTTACAAAGCTTCCTGCATACCTCGACGCTATCGGCACAATCGTTGTTGCTGCACTGTGCGGAACAGTTCCCGGTGTTATCGTGGGTCTTGTATCTAACGTTCTCAACTCTCTTACAGACCCCAACACCCTTTGGTACGGACTTCTCAACATGGCATTCGCAATTGTCGCAGCATATCTCTCAAAGAAGCTCTGGTTCAAAAACTTCGGACTCACACTTCTTTCTTCACTCTTCTTTGCATTCATCGGCGGTGGTATCGGCTCAGTCATGACATGGATCATCTACGGATTCGATCTCGGTACATCCTGGGTTGTTAACCTCGTATGGATCGCTCTCGGATCTCCCGAAGGCGGATTCCCGATGTTCCTCGCAGAGTTCATCGGTGAGGTCGGAGTCGACCTGTTCGACAAGGTACTCACAGTCATTGCTTCTTACTTCATCCTGAAGGCTATGCCGACAAGATTCCTGTCCAAGCTCCCGCTCGGATATATCTACATCAGTGATGAGGATAAGGCAATCGAGGATTCAGCTGAAGACTGATCCTTCATGCTAAATCGCTAACTATCGTAAAAGTCGGAGGCGCGTTCTTCGCGCCTCCGATTTGTAAATGAAGAATAGTTACCAAGTTTTTTAGGCAGGTGAAAATTAATGATCAATCAGGAATTTGTGGATAAGTTCAGACACTACCACAAATACGGGACATGGTGGGACGATCTCAATCCTCTCACCAAGTTTGTCGTCTGCTTCATGGTTGCTCTTACACCCATCTACGCGCTTACGTGGTGGTATGGTTTAGGTGTGTGTGTAATAGTCAGCATCGTGGCGATGACATCAAAGTTCAGAAAGAACTTCTTCTCTCTTGCCGTCAAGGTTTTTCTCATCATCACCATACTCCTCGTGGTGCTGCGTCAGATAGGTCACAGAGCTACAAGTATCACACCTCTGATCAATATTTTCGGATGGCAGTGGTATGTCGAGACGCTGTTCAATTCTCTCAACAGGGCATCATTTATCGTCGGCTTCTCCGTTACGATGATCCTTTTCTTCACCACCACTCCGATGAGAGACATCACATACCAGCTGGAGCAGATGGGCGTGTCCCATGAGGCATCCTACGTCATGCTGAGCTCCATGCAGAACATCATCGACCTCAAGGCTACAGCGGTCACGATCTTCGACAGCCAGAAAGCGAGAGGCATCGAAACGACCGGAAATGCGATAAAGAGAGCGAAGGCATTCTTCCCGACGCTGGCTCCCCTCATGATCGGAGCTATGCAGGGAACGGAAGAAAAGACAATAGCTCTTGATGCGAGAGCATTCTCAGTCAAACGCAATCACTCGTTCCTGAGGAAGTTAAGGCCGGTTCAGGGATATGAGTGGGCAATGATGGCCGTCGCGGTCATCTTCAATATCGCGATGATCTTCGTGTCCTTCAAGATCCTCAAACAGCTTCCGGTAACAAGGTTTTTCTAAGGGGGGAGACGGAATAATATGGCACGTATAGAATTGAAAGATGTCACATACAGATATCCATATACAAAAAGCCCTGCCCTTAAGCATATAACCTATACTTTTGAACCGGGTAAATTCTACGGTATCATCGGGGAAAACGGCGGAGGCAAGACCACGCTGTGCAACCTCCTGAGAGGACTTATTCCTCATTTCTATCAGGGATCTCTCAAGGGCGACGTCATAATCGACGGAACGGATGTCCGCAAGTGGGACACGGATGAACTGTCCGCGCAGATCGGATATGTTTTCCAGAATCCGTTCACGCAGATAAGCGGTATCAAGGAGACGGTTTTCGAAGAAGTCGGAATGGGGCTTGAAAACCTGGGATATTCCGAAGAAGAGGTCATAAAGAGAGTCTGCGACGTATGCGAACTCCTCAAGATAACCGATCTGGTCGAAAAGGATCCTAACGCTCTTTCAGGCGGTCAGAAGCAGAGAGTCGCATTCGCGTCGATCATATCCATGGATACCGAGATGCTCGTAATCGACGAGCCTACTTCACAGCTCGATCCTGAAGGCACGGAAGATGTTTTCCAGATCATCAAGACTCTGAAGGAAGAGCATAAAACGATCGTTCTGGTCGAGCACAAGATCGACCTTATCGCCGAGTTCTGCGACGAGATCATAGTCCTGAAGGACGGAGAGATAGTATTCTCAGGTCCGACACACGAGATCCTCTCGAACAGAGCGCTGCTCGAAGCGAATGCTACCATCCCGCAGGCAGCTATTTTCGGTCATGCTATGGCGGATGCAGGTAAGCCACTCGCGGATATCCCGATAACGATCGAAGAAGCAGAACGTCTCGTCAGAGAGAGAAAGGGGTAAGACCATGGCGATTGAACTTAAAAAAGTATCATTCTCTTATCCTAACGGATTTGAGGCGGTCCATGAAGTTGACCTCAGGATCGAAGAGGGCGAGAAAGTCGCTATCGTCGGACAGAACGGAGCGGGAAAGACAACGACCGTCAAGCTCATGAACGGACTTAACCTTCCGAGTTCCGGAGATGTTCTCGTCGACGGCATAAACACGAAAGACAAGACATGCGCATTCATGTCAAAATATGTCGGATACGTATTCCAGAATCCGGATGACCAGATATTCAACAGTTCGGTCAGAAAAGAACTCGAATACATGCCGAAATATACCAAGATGGACACGAAGGAAATGAACAGGAGAGTGGAGAGGGCTGTTGAGCTTACGGGTATCCAGAAATACATCGACTCCAATCCTTTCGACATTCCTTATCCGATAAGAAAGTTCGTCACAATTGCCTCCATCATCGTCTCAGATCCGAAATACTTCATTTTCGACGAACCGACTGCAGGCCAGGACCTCCACGGAATGAAACAGCTCGGATATCTGATCGATGAGCTTCAGAAAGAAGGCAAGGCGATAATCACCATCACTCACGATATGGAGTTTGCGGTAAACAACTTCACAAGAGTTGTGGCAATGGCTCATAAGCAGGTGATCAAGGACGGAACGAGAGAGGATACATTCTGGGATCTCGACGTCATCAGGGAGAGCCGCATCAAGCAGCCTGTCATAGCCGAACTAGCTCATGACCTCGGCGTCGACGGCAACGTCCTGTTCTGCGACGAACTGGTTGCAAAACTCTGATATAACTGTCAAATCGATACAGTCTGCTCCGGCAGGCTGTATTTTTTTGTGCTTCAGATTGGAACTAAATATCCTTAAAAAATAAATAATATGTAAAAATCGATAAAAAATTATTGACAAACGATAATTTGAGATTATAATCATAGCTAACACGCACATCCGGAGGTGCATTTATATGTGGAATCAGCTCAAATCGGCAAAACTGTCACTGATAGTATGCTGGATAGCAATGGTAATGTTCGCGGGATGTCTTTTGGCAATGCCGGTCATATTCAATCTGTACTTTATGGATTACAGGGGCTTTACCCCGATAGTAATGACCCGGGGATTCAAGGTAGTGATGCTGACATGCATGTATCTCGGAGTGCTGCTGGCGATATGCGCCTTGTACGGACTTATAAAGCTTCTCAACAACATCACGAAGGAAAAGGTCTTCGTCTCCGACAATGTGACATTTCTGCGGATCATATCCTGGTGCTGTTTCGGTGCGGCGATAGTGACGGTGGTGGCTTCTTTTGAGTATTTCCCGGTAATAGTAATAAGCATAGCGGCAGCGTTTGTGGGACTCATTCTCAGGGTGGTAAAAAACGTCATGCAGAGCGCCGTAGAGATCAGGGAAGAGAACGATCTCACGATCTGAGGGAACTGCGATGATCATAGTTAATTTGGATGTAATGCTTGCAAAGCGAAAGATGTCATCCGGTGAGCTCGCTCAGAAGATAGACATCACCCCGGCAAATCTGTCGATACTGAAAACAGGAAAGGCGAAGGCGATCAGATTCTCAACGCTTGAAGCGATATGCAGAGAACTTGACTGCCAGCCCGGAGATATCCTCGAGTTCAGGGAGGAATAAATATATGGAAACGACTTTCGAACAGAAAACAACCGCAGAGAGGAGCAATCTGATCACAGGCCCCGCACTGCCTCTGTATGAATATAAGCGTGCCGACTACGCGGCAATGATCGGACTGTTTGTCATCAGTCTTTTAGGATTTCCGATGGCGCTGTGGGGCGGCTTCAGAGCGGGATACTCGATCTTCTTTGTTCTGACTTTTATTATCATCACTGTGTATCTTGCCTCAAAGAAGAGATATTTCGGCATGGGAGCATTCGCGTTTATATCGGGATGTCTGGCTCTGGTATCAAGTCTCGCATTTTCAGTCTCGGGCAATTCTGCAGTCAATACATGCCTGTTCCTGGTGACCTTATTGCTCGGATTCAAATGGTTCGGAGCTCTTGCGGGATGGAATGATATAGTAGGTGTGATACCGATGGTACTGGATTCCGTATTCGGTAATCTCGGCAGAAACTTCGGGACCGTGATAAGATCTCTCGGGATGAAGAAAGACGGGAAGAAGAGCCCCCTGATCACCGGGCTTATCGGCGCTGCGGTGTCACTGCCGGTGCTTGCTGTTGTAACGGGACTGCTTATAAGTTCTGATGCGGCTTTCAGCGGACTCGTAAATTTCCTTGTGGGAGATCCGCTTCTCCTGATGATGAAAGCGATTGCCGGCCTGTGTTTTGCACCGTTTGTTGTCGTATATGCCGTAGGACTCAGGAAGAGCTGTCAGAGATTCCCCGCGGCAGCCAGAAAGATGGAGGGAATAGAGGCGGTAGCAGTCAACTCTTTTCTTGCGGTATTGTCGGCATGTTATCTTCTCTATCTCTTCTCACAGTCCGCCTATTTCTTCAGCGCATTCAGCGGATTGCTCCCGGAGGAGTTTACATTTGCGGAGTACGCGAGACGCGGATTCTTTGAGATGTCGGTCATTGCAGTCATCAATTTCGCTCTCGTAAGCGTTTCTGCATGGGCAGTAAAGAAGAGAAATGAAAAAACACCTGTGCTCACAAAAGTCCTGGATGTTTTCATCAGTGTGTTCACCCTCATCATAATAGGCACGGCGCTCTCAAAGATGATAATGTACATGAGAGAGTACGGTCTCACAAGACTGAGACTCGAGACCAGCATGTTTATGATATTCCTTGCGGTCGTATTCATCGTCTTGATAATCAGAGTGCTCGGAGTTAAGATCCCGGTATTCAAGATCGCATTATGCACAGCATGCGTGATCCTTGCCGTATCCGGATTTGCCGGAATCAACAGAGTTGTGGGAGAATACAACACCGAAGCATATTTCTCAGGAAAGCTTGAGAAAGTCGATATTGAGACTATATATGAGCTCGGGCCGGAGGGAATTCCTTCACTTGTAAGACTTGCCTCCGCAGAGGATAAGGATGTAGCGGATGAGGCCAAAACTCATCTGGAGTGGCTTGCCGATTCGCTATATGATTACGATCTTGTTTGGGACGAGGAGACGGAAAGCTATCTGACCTTTTATACAAGACCAAGCGAAGGCCTGGGCGGATGGAATTATCTGAGAGATCAGGCTTTTGACACCCTGGACGTTTATCTCGAATCTGCCGGAAAACTGAATAAATAACAGAAAAAGACCATTCCGGCTCAGCTGCCGAAATGGTCTTCAAATTCTTTCTTAATAAACAATGCTGTCTCTTCGGGAGTTCCGTTGTTGTCCGCAAGCACATCTCTGAATCTGCGGTACAGCGGGGCTCTTTTTCTGTACAGTTCCTCCAGGCTGACCGACTGGGATATCGGTCTTCCGATGATCGGAAGAAGCGAGAGATCCCTGTCTAGCTGGTAGATGCGCCCGTGCTCATGGAGTGGTGCATAATTGCATTCTCTGATGACTGCGCCTCCGCCGGTCATGATGATGACTCCCCGTTCTTTTGCCGCTGTTGCCAGAAATTCCGACTCCTTTTCCCTGAATTCGTCTTCACCGTGAAGCAGGAAGTATTCCGGTATAGACATTCCGAATTCTCTTTCCATTTCCTCATCGGCGTCGATCGCGCGTCTTCCGGTCATGGTTCCCAGCAGTTTGCCGATCGTAGTCTTGCCGGCTCCGGGCATGCCTATGAGCACTATATTGGTGAGATCTCTGTCATCCTTTGAGCCATGACACATGACCTCATTCTGGCGGTCTCTAGATAGCTGCATTATGTCTGCGAAAAACTTTTCGGCATAAGGCCCCAGATCATCGCCCGCCTTCGCCCTCACTTCGTCGAGGATGGCTTTTTCGCGTTCGCTGTCAAAGACCTGCAGACCTTTTTCCTGCTTGTATTTCGCTATCTCCGAACTGATATTCATTCGTTCGAGAAACAGTGTCAGCAGTTCGCCGTTTATTCTGTCCAGTTGTTTTCTGTATTCTGATAGATCCATTAACTGACTCCTGAGATTAAATCGAGAGCAACAAGGCAGGCAACTGCCTCGATGACCGGTACAGCCCTTACAGCGATACATGGATCGTGCCGGCCTTTTATCTGAATGACCGTATCCGTACCGTCTTTGAGATCGACAGTGTTCTGCGGAAGCCCGATCGATGACGTCGGTTTGACCGCTGCCCGGAATACAATGGGCATCCCTGACGTGAGTCCTCCGAGAATACCCCCGGCGTTATTCGATGAAGTCCTTACTGCATCACCGTCCATGAAGAACGGGTCGTTGTGCTGCGAGCCCCTCATACAGGCCGAATCAAAGCCTTTTCCGAACTCTATACCCTTGATGCCGGGGATCCCGAAAACGGCTCTGGCGAGCAGATTTTCCACCCCGTCGAACATCGGACCGCCGAGTCCTGCCGGCAGACCGATTATAGCACATTCGATGATCCCCCCGACGGAATCCCCTGCAGCCATGACTTCTTCGATGCGAAGCCGCATCCTGTCGCCGGCGGGATCGCTGATAACAGGATATGTCTTCTTTGAAACAGATTTAAATAGTTCCCAAGTCGGATGAAGGGGATACGGATAGTCTGTGATACCGCCGACATTGAGCAGATGCGCCCCTGCATATATATCTTTTTCCGCGATGATCTGAGCTGCAATTGCGCCTGCGGCGCACAGAGGTGCTGTCAGCCTGCCGGAAAACGGACCGCCGCCGCGCATATCCTGTTTGCCTTCGGATCTTACCCAAGCCGGATAGTCCGCATGAGACGGACGAGGTTTATTTTTCAGGTCGTCATAGTCGGCAGAGCGTTGACCTCGGTTGGGGATCACGATCCTTATCGGATCTCCCGTGGTGATGCCGTCGGCTAAGCCGCTCTCGATAACGGGAATGTCCTCTTCGAAACGGGCGGTGTCTGTCGGCCTTCTTCCGGGAGCTCTTCTCTCCATGAATGACATGAGAGCTTCATTATCTATCCTGAATCCGGCGGAAATGCCGCTGAGCACGGCCCCGACATTAGGACCGTGGGATTCTCCGAATATGCTGACTTTTACATTGATTCCGAATTCAGATGACATCGTATATACCTCCGAGGGCACTGAAACAGTCGAGAAAATCCGGCCAGGACTTGGAAATGCATTCTGCGCCTCTGATGACTGCACCGTCCTTTGAAGCCGCTGCGGCTATGACTGCAGCCATCGCTATGCGGTGATCGGACATTGTATCTGCAATGCCGCCTCTGAGCGCGGGCACACCCCTAATGACCACATCGCCGCCTTCTGCCGAGGCATTGCCTCCGAGGGAGGAGATGAGGGAGACGACTGATGATATGCGGTCGCTCTCCTTGGCTCTGAGCCTTTCGATCCCTGTAAATCTGGATATGCCTTCAGCCACCGACGCAGCTACCGCAAGAACAGGGAAGAGATCAGGAGTTTCGTTCATGTCCATATCGGATCCGTACAGATGACTGTATCTTGTCGAGATGTCTTCGCCTATGGCGCAAGTGCCGTGCATCGAATTGAACAGAGCTATCACTGCTTTGTCCGCCTGATCCGAAAAGAGATCGAGCCCGCTAACAGAAACGGAGGAGCCTCCGCAGATAAGACCCGCAAGCATAAAGAAGGACGCGCCGGACCAGTCTCCGCCCGCTGTGAGTTTGCCCGGTGAGACATAGAGGCCTCGCGAAGCGACCGTATAGGCTCCGCCGTTCTCTATGACATTGACTCCGAACAGGGACATAGTGCTGCATGTGAGTGAAATATACCGCGAGGAGTGGAGCTCTGTTGTCAGTACAACACCGGAACCGTTATCCATAAGGGGAAGGGAGAGAAGAAGACCGGTGAGATACTGTGAACTGATATTTCCCGAGATTCGGAATTCTCCTCCGGTCATCCTTCCTGAAACGGAAAACGGGAGTTGCTCCGAAGAAAAAATCACACCGTGGAGAGAGAGACACTCAATGAGATCGGTTACCGGCCTTGCGGTGAGTGAACCGGATCCGGTGAACAGAGCATCGCAACCGAGTGCCGCCGCGACCGGCAGCAGGAAGCGCAGTGTCGAAGCGCTGTCTCTGCAGTCCAAAACAGGATGCTCAGGAACATTTGATTTATCTACGGGTACAACAGTGAGAGATCCGATATCCACGGTTACGCAGGCACCTAGGGCTTTCAGGCACGAGATCGTAGCCAGAATATCATCCGACAGCTCAAAACTGCCGCCGGAAGCAGCACGGATCACCGTTTCCCTGTCAGCGAGAGCAGCGCAGATCAGCATTCTGTGAAGCTCTGATTTGGACGGGGGAGCGGTAACTTCTCCTATCAGTGAACTCGGTCGTACTCTTATATCCATATGGACATTATAATGCACGGAAGCTCCGGGAAAAAAGACCTAAAGAAAAACCTGCGGCTGCCTGCCGCAGGTTTTTGATCCTGTTCTGTCAGGAAGTGTATTTATATCCTCTGTATGCCTTGTTGAGAACCTCGCATCCGTCCTCTGTTACAAGCACCAGGTCCTCGATCCTGACTCCGACTTTGCCGGGTATATAGATCCCGGGTTCTATGGAGAAGATGTTGCCCGGCACTACCTCTCTCGTGTTCGCCTCACTGACATCGTCGCATTCGTGCTCCTGGAGACCTATGGAATGACCTAGCCGGTGTGTGAAGTATTCTCCGTATCCCTCCGAGGCGATTATTTCCCTTGCGGCCTTGTCGATGTCGCAGAATCTGACGCCCGGCTTAATGATCGATTCGGCAAATGATCCGGCTCTGTTCACGATCTGATGGATCCTGAGACTCTCGGGATCTGTCCTTCTGCAGAACCAGGTCCTTGTCATGTCGGAACAGTAACCGTCTATCTTGCATCCTATATCTATTACGATGCAGTCGCCCTCTTTGAGCTGTGTTCCGTCCGGCTCGTGATGAGGATCCGCGGCGTTTGCACCGAATGAAACTATGGGATCAAAGGAAGGCCCCTCGCTTCCGTGATCTTTATAGAACTGAAGGATGTCCTGCGCTATCTCGAGTTCTGTCTTACCCTCGCGGATCGAGAAGTATATATGGTTCATGCAGAGATCGTTGAGTTTTGAGGATTCACGCATCTTATCCCTCTCATAAGAGTCCTTGACTGCGCGGGTGTCATCCACGAAACGGGAGGCGAGGACCATCTTGAGATCCGGATGTTTTTCCATGAGCGGAAGCAGAAATCTCGCGGGGATATTCTTGTCCACACCGAGAACGCCGGTTCCTGCTATATAAGAAGACAGGATGCCGATGCAGTCATCCGTGTCATTCATCCATGTTTCCGAGATATCTTTCTGGTCAACGTTGAAGAGCCTGTTGAGAAAGAATCTCGAGTCACCTTTGTTGCTCAGATACAGCGCATAAAATCTTTCAAAAGGCTGAACGTAAGTGCCCGTCAGGTAAAAGATAGAGAGAGGATCTGTTATAAGGAGCCGGTCAAGACCTTCGCTCTCCATCTTTTTGAGAATCAGCTCTCTTCTGTCTTCATAAATATTTGCCACGTGAATTACCTCTGCATTACAATAGAATTCCATAGAAAGTATAGACAAATCGGAGCAGGGAAACAAGGGAACCGTAAATGCAGACCATAGATGAAGCTCTGGAAAAACTTAACAGATCGAAGTTCCGCTCGTCTTTTCGCCTGTCGGAACAGGACGTGCAGTATATAGATGAAAAGGGAATGGAGACGATAAGGTCACATGCCGAGGATTTTGTGAGAACGAGACTGGCTCCAGCGTATATAGAGAACGACGGGAAACAGACTCCCATGCGCGGCCACCCGGTGTTCAAGGCACAGCACGCCTGCGCATGCTGCTGCAGGGGATGTCTTGAAAAATGGTACAGGGTCAGGAAGGGAACTGAGCTGAGTGAGGTACAGCAGAAAAAGATAGTGGATCTCATGATGGTCTGGTTAGAAAGACAGTATGACGAAGCAAAGAACAAGAGCTGACGCGGCGATGCTGTTGTGACCCCTGTCAAGTAGACAGGACAAATAAATAAAAGATTAGAAGGAATCTACTGTGTTTCACTATGCAGTAGATTCTTTGTATGTGTAAGATCTTTTCGAGCCGGGGAGACGAGAAAAGATCTTACACTTTACT
>JAFWEV010000033.1 GCA_017512745.1 Oscillospiraceae bacterium | reverse complement strand
GTAAAGTGTAAGATCTTTTCTCGTCTCCCCGGCTCGAAAAGATCTTACACATACAAAGAATCTACTGCATAGTGAAACACAGTAGATTCCTTCTAATCTTTTATTTATTTGTCCTGTCTACTTGACAGGGGTCACAACACGGGAGGCAGAACAGATCCTTTTTTATTATCCGTGTATTATTCGGCAGGGTTTTCCCATTTCCAGGCGGCGATCTCGGGGAGATCTTCGCCGTACTCGTGGATGTACTGTTTGTGCTCGACCAGTTTGTCTCTCATCTTCTGATAGATGTGACCGGCCTTGTCGCCCAACTGCGGAAGATTCTTGATAGCTTCGATAACGAGGTGGAATCTGTCGATATCGTTCTGGACGCGGACATCGAACGGAGTCGTGATCGTTCCTTCTTCCTTGTATCCTCTCACATGCATGAGACGGTTGTTGGCGCGCCTGTACGTGAGCTCGTGGATGAGGCTTGTGTAGCCGTGGAAGTTGAAGATGACGGGCTTGTCTCTGGTAAAGAGCATGTCGTAATCCGCATCGGAGAGTCCGTGCGGGTGCTCATTCTTCGGCTGAAGTTTGAACAGGTCGACAACGTTGATAAATCTGATCTTGATCTCCGGGACTTCCTTCCTGAGGATCGAAACAGCCGCCAGCGCTTCGAGAGTCGGAGTTTCACCTGCGCATGCGAATACTATATCAGGCTCGCTGCCCTGATCGTTGGAAGCCCAGTCCCAGATACCTATACCCTGAGAACAGTGCTTGATGGCTTCTTCCATAGAGAGCCACTGCGGGCGCGGATGCTTGGATGCGACTATTACGTTGACATAGTTGCGGCTCCTCAGGCAGTGATCCATGGTTGAGAGCAGGCAGTTGGCATCCGGAGGCAGATACAGTCTTACGACGTCAGCTTTCTTGTTTGCCACGTGATCCATGAAGCCCGGATCCTGATGGGTGAATCCGTTGTGATCCTGCTGCCATACAGTGGAGCACATGATGAGGTTCAGGGATGCGATCTCTTCTCTCCAATGGAGCTGGTTGCAGACCTTGAGCCATTTTGCGTGCTGCGCAGCCATTGAATCGATTATGCGGGCAAAAGCTTCGTAGGATGCAAAGAATCCATGACGGCCTGTAAGCAGGTAACCCTCGAGCCATCCTTCGCACATATGCTCGGAAAGCATGGAGTCCATGATCCTTCCGTCAGCGGCGAGATATTCGTCGCTGTCATATGTTTCAGATACCCAGTCGCGGTTCTCACACTCAAATACGTGGTTCAGACGGTTGGACATGGTCTCATCGGGTCCGAAGATCCTGAAGTTTTTATGTTCGGCATTGAGCTTGAAGATATCTCTTACGAACTTGCCGACTTCGATCATATCCTGGCCGTTCTTCTCGCCGTGGCTTCCGATATCGAAAGCATACTTCTTGAAATCGGGCATGCGGAGCTCTCTCAAGAGAAGACCGCCGTTTGCATGCGGATTTGCGCCGAGGCGTCTTTGACCTGTCGGCATGAGGTCTATGAGCTCCGGAACAAGATGACCTTCATCATCGAACAGTTCTTCGGCGTGATAGCTTCTCAGCCATTTGTCGAGTTCTGCAACATGTTCCGGCTTGTCCATGGAGATCGGGACCTGATGGGCTCTGAAGCTTCCTTCTATTGTCTTCCCGTCGACTTCCTTCGGACCTGTCCAGCCCTTCGGCGTGCGCAGAACTATCATCGGCCATACCGGTCTTGAGGCATCGCCTGTTGTGCGGGCGTGTTCCTGGATGCGGTGGATCTCCTCTACGACAATGTCCATGGTTTCCGCCATTTTGCGGTGCATCTCTGCCGGGTCGGATCCTTCAACATAATATGCCTTCCATCCGTTGCCCTTGAAGAACGCGTCGATCTCCTCACGCGGCATTCTGGCGAATATTGTCGGATTTGCGATCTTGTATCCGTTGAGGTGCAGGATCGGAAGAACTGCGCCGTCGGTTATGGGATTGAGGAATTTGTTCGACTGCCATGATGTTGCGAGAGGTCCTGTCTCCGCCTCGCCGTCGCCTACAACGACTGTTGCAATGAGGTCGGGATTATCGAATACGGCACCGAAACCGTGTGCGATCGAATAACCGAGCTCACCGCCTTCATTGATGGATCCGGGAGTTTCCGGAGCGCAGTGGCTGGGTACTCCGCCTGGGAATGAGAACTGTTTGAACATCTTCTGCATTCCGTCGAGGTCCTGACTGATATTCGGGTAGACTTCGCTGTAGCTTCCCTCGAGCCAGGTGTTGGCGATGAAGAAGTTACCGCCGTGTCCCGGACCTGAGAGAAGGATCATATCGAGATCATAGAGTTTTATAACTCTGTTGAGATGGGTGTAAATGAAGTTCTGTCCGGGAACGGTGCCCCAGTGACCGACTATCTTCTTTTTTACCATCTCCCTTGTAAGAGGCTTTTTGAGAAGGGGATTGTCGAGCAGATAGAGCTGACAGGCTGAAAGGTAGTTTGCTGCGCGGAAATAGGCGTCCATCTTTCCGAGATATTCATCGGTCAGTGTACTGCTCTTGAGCGCTCTTGAGGGTTTTTTGAAAGCCATTAGGACCTCCTTGATATTATAAGATATTTTGTGGATCAGGCTTTGCGCTGATAGGCTATTCTCGGACTTCCGTCCTCAACATATATCGTGCCGCACTTTGTGAAACCGTTTTTCTCGATCTGGTGCTGCATGACTTTATTGTCGTTATGCGTATCTATCCTGAGGTTCGGGATTATGTCCTCGCAGAAGGAAACGCATGTCTTGAGCACGCCTCTGCGCGTGCCGTCGGAAGCTATGCGGTGTATAGTTCCGTACGGCTCGTCATCGAGCCATGCTCCGTCATAGATATTTTTATATGTCGGATCATCACCGACGATAAATGCGAATGTTGCGTATATTCTTCCGTCGTCATCGCACATCGCGTAACCGTTGCCGTTGGCAACGTCGTTCTCAAGGAAAACCTGCGGCGGGAAATTGTCTCCCCACTGAGTCGGATTTCCGGTCTGTTTCATGAACTCCCGCGCATAGGCATAAATCTCCATAAGGCGGGGGATATCCTCATAAGTAGTATGTCTGATCATTGCTGGATTTAGACCTCCTCTGTTACACTTTTGGCAAAATCATTGACCAAAGCGGTATATCTGTCAGGATCGAGCATAAAGCTTATACCGTGCCCGGCGTTCGGAAAGGTATGAAGCGTTATGAGGCCGGGGTTCGCATCACGGATCTCATAACTCATTTCGACCGGTACATAATCATCGCTCTCGCCGTGTATAAGAAGGATCGGGATCTTTGCACGGGTCACCGAGTCAACAGGCGAGGAAACCGTAATGTCAAAATGGCCGAATACTTCAGCTGCGCATATCGCGAGCCATTTTACTATCCGTCCCGGAAGATGCATACGTGTCCCGACCGACTGAATAATGGCAAGCGGCGAAGAATACGGGCAGTCTGCAATTATGCCCTTAACATTCGGGGGAAGATCCAGATCGGATGCCATGAGGACGGTTGCTGCGCCCATTGAAATACCGACAAGTATTATCTTTATATCTTCTCCGAATCTTTCAATGCTGTAATTGACCCAGTCCAGACAGTCGATCCGTTCATTGATCCCGAAAGTAACTGTATGGCCTTCGCTTGTTTTCTGAGCTCTCTCTTCTATCAGAAGAAGGTTGTGGCCTCTGTTCATGATGACCATCGCACCGCCGCTGAAATCCCTTGAAGGGGTGCCTCTGTATCCGTGGAAACAGATATTCAGCGGAGCTCCGTCACGGACATGATAATATCTGCCGTTCAGTTTGAGCCCGTCAAAGGAAGTTATGGATACCGGCTCATACGGAATGGCGTTAAGTTCCCTGATCATGGATGAGACCTTCGGGACAAGATATTTGAATTCAGGGGAGAGAACCACCTTCAGATCGTCATTTTGGTCACCTTTGGGAGAATAGAATATAAAGCCGTAAGCCCATCGGACCGCAGCAATAAACAGTATTAGAATGATTATCAATATGATCAGCAGAATCAATATGCTATCCTCGCGTTCGATCAGGTTGCGGATGTCAGATGTGCTTTCTGAGGATATCGAAACATTTGGTCCTCAGTTCGGGAGTGAGATCCTGTATGATTCCTTCTGTGCCTGCGTTTACGGATGCGGTGATCGCACCGATATAGGAGGCCTCGAGAGGACTGTATCCCTCGCACATGGCCCAGAACGCAGCAGACGTGCTGCTGTTGCCGCACCCGGTGGGGTCCACGTCGCCGAATTCGCTGATGAGAGGCGAGAAGTTCTTCTGACCGTCAATGAGGAAATACGCTCCGTCTGTGCCTGCTCTCAGGAAACACGGCTTTTCAAATGATTCCAGAAGCTCGATCGAGTCTTTTACGTCGCGTATGCCTTTGAAAAGGTTTTTGCATTCATAATGACTGAGAGAATAGTAATCGGTATATGAAGCCAGTTCTCTGAAGAGTTCCACGTTGTCGTCACGCCCAAACAGGGTGAAGATCTCATACTCCACGCCGAATTTTATGCCTTTCTCCCTGCACATGCTGTATATGTCGGCAATTGTGTCGGGTTCGCCTTTTCCGAGTATATGGATCCCCTTTGTTGAAGAATCGATACACGGCTCAAGCAGGGCCCGTGTAACCTTGTCGGAATTATTTGCGTATTCATCCGGATACATATCTACAAAACTGAAGGTGCCTTCTTCATTGTAGATAAGATCGATAACTCTCGTGTGTTCCGTAAACTTTACGATGCCGGAATAATCAATGTTGTTTTTTGAGAGCCATTCGCCGTAGTATGTTTCAAAATCTTTTCCTGTATACACCACCAATGCAGCGTCATCATCCCACAGACGGATGCCTGTAAGAGCGAACGGTGCGCCTCCGCCGGGGCGGATAACATGCGGCTGTGTCTTGTCGAACGGTATGACGTTGTCAATGATAGCGCTTCCGGAAACAATATATTTTTTGCTCATGATTTGATCCTCTATGCCCATAAATTGCTAATCTAATTATAATTTTTGAGAAGGGTCAAGTGGTGACAATTATTTGACTTCTTTTTTGTTATATATGGCGACAAAAAGGGGAGAGGATCCGACGGATCCTCTCCCTGTAAGCTTTGCTGTATATCAGTTCTCAGACAAAATGGCCTCTATCTCAGCAGGATCAGGCATGGAGCAGATCGCGCCGCGTCTTGTCGTTACGATATATGCGGCCGTATTTGCAAATCTCAGCATGTCTTTGAGATCGCCTGCGGAAAGTTCCTCCAGACCGTGCTCAAGAACAAAGTTGAGTACCGAGGCGCAGAACGTATCGCCGGCTCCGGTCGTCTCGATCACGCCGCCGAGTTTGCATGCCGGCTCGAACACTGTTATGCCTTTGTAATAGGAATGGCTTCCGTCAGCTCCTGCGGTAATATTCAGGAGTTTTATATTCGGAAATTCTTTATAGAGGATATCAGCGCCTCTGTCGAAATCTGTCTGACCGGTCATGAAGAGCACTTCATTGTCAGCGATCTTGACGACGTCTGCTTTCGAAAGTCCCCATGCGATTGCTCTTTTTGCGGACTCTTCGTCTTTCCAGAGCGGAGGACGGAGATTGGGGTCAAAGGAGATAATGTCTCCGGCATCTTTTGCGATCTCAAGGGCGAATTCGGTAGCTTCTCTGCACGGCTCATCGGTCAGAGACAACGTCCCGAAATGGAATATACGGGATGACTGTATGAGCTCTGGATCGATATCTTCCCTGGAGAGCATGATGTCTGCTCCGGGTTTTCTGTAGAAACTGAAATCGCGGTCGCCGCCCGGAAATGTGTGTACCACGGCAAGAGTCGTAGGTATCTCGGTATCGCGCGAAAGACCACGAACATCGATCCCGGCAGAGACAAGAGTTTCCTCAAGCTGATCTCCGAAACTGTCTTTGCCGACTTTGCCGATGAATGCGCACTTTTTCCCGAGCTTGTTGAGCATGGCAAGAACATTGGCAGGGGCACCGCCCGGGTTGGCTTCAAATAGAGGATTGCCTTGAGAGCTTATTCCGTTCTGAGTGAAATCAATAAGTAATTCGCCGAGAGCGACTACATCAAAACGTTTATTGATCATGGATATTTATCTCCGAAATGTATTTGTTATTCGGGCAGTCACGGGTTTATAGAATCAGAGACTTGTCTGATCTCCGAGAAGATCGTTCATAAGGCCTTCTCTGACAACTGAAACATACGTGTCGCGGACTTTCTGGCGCAGCGGAAGGACAGAACGCGGAGATACGGACAGTTCATCCAGACCGATGGAGAGGAACGTCTCAGTGAGTTCGAGATCGGCCCCCAGCTCTCCGCAGATCCCGCACCATATGCCGTTTCTGTGAGCATTGTCGCATACCATCTTTATAAGTCTCAGAACTGCCGGATGATGCGCATTGAAGAATCTTCCGAGGTCGTTGTTCTGTCTGTCACATGCGAGAGTGTACTGAGTCAGGTCGTTTGTTCCGATACTGAAGAAGTCCACTTCCTTGGCGAGCCTGTCACTGATGACCGCAGCTGCAGGAGTTTCGATCATGATTCCGACATCGACGTCTTCAGAGAAGGGGATGCCTTCGGCAGTGAGCTCTTTCTTTACCTGCTCGCACATTTTCTTTGCTTCTCTCACTTCCCAGACGGATGTGACCATCGGGAACATGATACTGAGCTTTCCGTATGCGGATGCTCTGTAGAGAGCTCTTAGCTGTGTGCGGAAGATCTCGGGCCTGTTCAGACATATTCTGAGTGCACGGTTGCCTAGAGCCGGATTCTCTTCATGAGGCATCTCAAAGTAATCGATCTGTTTATCTGCACCGATATCAAGAGTGCGGATCACGACTTCAAGACCATTCATATCCGAAAGAACTTTTTTGTATGCCTCAAACTGATAATCCTCGGTCGGATAATCATCGCATTCAAGATAGAGGAATTCGCTTCTGAAGAGTCCGATACCGCCGCCGTCATTCTCCTGAACGGGGTACACGTCATCGGGTGAGCCGATATTGCAATATATGCGGATGGACTGGCCATCCTTTGTGATATTGGGCTGTCCTTTGAGCTGCTGGAGAAGTTCGTTTCTCTTTATAAGTTCCGCGCGTTTCTGCATCAGACGATCTCTTGTGTCATCATCTGGATCGACGAAAAGATTTCCGGTGCCGCCGTCAACGATCACTTCGCGTCCGGCATACTCCTCTTTCAGAAGATCGCCAACACCTATGATGGCGGGAATACCCATTGTTCTTGCGAGAATGGCTGTATGGCTTGAACCAGAACCGAGAGATGTCACAAATCCCAGGATCTTGCTCTTATCGAGCTGGACCGTCTCGCTCGGAGCGAGATCGTCGGCAGCGAGTACTATCGGCTCTTCGGAATCGATGCCACCCTGTACCGCTCCGGAGAGAATGGAAACGATCCTTCCGGAAATGTCTTTGACGTCTGCCGCGCGGGCCTGCATATAGCTGTCATCCATGGATGCAAACATTTCAGCAAACTGCGCTCCCACATCAGTGACAACGGCCTCAGCATTGAGTCTGTCATCCTTGATCATGCTTTCAATTGCTTCTTCAAAATCGAGGTCTTCAGCCATCATCTGGTGTGTCTCGAAGAGCAGGGCAGCTTCGTCACCGGCTTCCGCCCTTGCTTTTTCGGCAAGTTCACCGAGCTGCTCAATAGCTTTTTCCTGAGCAGATTTGAAACGGGCCCATTCTGCATCTGTGTCATCTACAATATGACGGTCAAATGTACTCTTTGCTCTTTGATAGAAATACAGTTTGCCGGCGGCAACACCGACGGATACGCCTTTTCCCTGTATGGATATCATATTCTCGTCTCCTTAGTAATAAAGTATGCGGCTGCCTTTGCATGACAGCCGCATGGAAATTTGTTAATCAGAAGTTTGCCTTGAAGAACTCTTCGACCTTTGCGCAGACTGCGTCTTCATCGCCGCCTTCAACGGTAACAGTTACGGAATCACCCTTCTTGATGCCGAGTCCCATAACACCCATGACTTTAAGTACGTTGACGACTTTCTCGTCACCGGTCTTACCGATGGAAACTGTTGAACCTGCCATGCCTTTTACTTCTCTTGCGAGGAGACCTGCGGGACGCGCATGGATTCCGACTTCGTCTGTGATTACATAATCAAATGATTTCATTCTAATATTACCTTTCTTGATTGATTGCTGTTTGATTATTCAACACCCGGATATGACATGTCGTCATACTCGAATGAATTGGTTACGAGAACGCAAACGGTATCGCTGTATCCAGCAGCCTTGATCTTATCGATGTCGAATGTGATAAGTTTCTGGCCTGCGGTGATAGTGTCGCCTTCCTTGACGAATACTTCGAAACCGTCGCCTTTCATGTTAACTGTGTCAACGCCTACGTGAATCAGAAGTTCCATGCCGTTGCATTCGAGTCCTACGGCATGCTTTGTCTCTGCGACATTGGTTACGACGCCGTCAAACGGAGCAACTACGACACCTTCAGCCGGCTGTATTCCGACTCCGTCTCCCAGAACTCCTGTAGCAAATGTCTCATCAGGGATCTCTGTGTGCGGGATGACTTTGCCCGGAGTTGTCTGGAGGACCTCTCCTGCAGAGCACTTGATAACAGCTTTTTCCGGCTTGTAAAGCGGAGCTTCGACTTTTTCAGGCGCTTTCTTTGAGGCTTCTCCGACATCATCTTCCTTCCAGAGGAACCAGGTGAGCGCGAATGCGATGGACGCAGCGATCACGAGCTCGATAAGATACATCGGGATATTGTTCACAGCGAGGATTCCGGGGATTCCGGTAACGCCGTAAGTTGTTGCTCCGAATCCGACCCAGGATGCAAACATAGCACCGATGGCACCGCCTGCCATACCGCAGATGAAGGGCTTCATGTAACGGAAGTTGACACCGAATATGGCGGGCTCAGTGATACCGAGTGAGGCAGAGAGTGAAGAGGGGAGAGCAACGGACTTCGTCCTCTGATTCTTCGCTTTGAGGGCTACGGCCAAACAGGCGCCGAACTGAGCAAAGTTTGCTGCTGATGCGATCGGCATCCAAGTGTTGAGGCCGGTATTGGCGATCATTCCTGCTTCTATGACGTTGTACATGTGGTGGAGACCCATGACAACCGTGAGCGGATAAATTGCGCCCATGATGAGCGATCCGATTCCGAATCCGACAGTAATGAGCCACTTTGCTCCTGCGAGGACCCAGTTCTCAAAGATGGAGAAGATCGGGCCAATCACGGTGAATGTGACAAATGAAGTAACAAGAACGGTAACCAGAGGTGTGACAAACAGGTCTATCATCTCAGGTACGTGTTTGTGCAGCCACTGTTCAAGTTTGGACATCAGCAGAACTGCAAGGATAACGGGGATAACGTGACCTTGATAGCCGACCTGTTGAACATTAAAGAAGAACAGGTGCCAGGTCGGTATCTCTCCGGCTGCGTAGTTGCCGACAGTCCATGCATTGATGAGAGCAGGGTGGACCATCATGAGACCAATAACAGCTCCGAGGAATACGTTTCCGCCAAACACTCTTGCCGATGAGATCGCAACGAGAACAGGCAGAAGCGCGAATGCCGTGTTTGCGACGAGATCGAGGAAGCTGAACCAGTCTGTCTGACCGAAAGCCGGCCAGAACTTCGGGATAGCTTCGACAAGACCCATCATGAGACCGGATGCAACGATCGCGGGAAGAATGGGCACGAACACGTCACCGGGAGTTTTAAGAACTTTTTTCCACAGAGGCATTTTAGATGCGGCGGCTTCTTTAATGTCTGCCTTGCTTGCGGCAGAGAGGCCTGTCACTGCCAGAAACTCTTCATACACCTTGTTGACGGTTCCGGTTCCGATGATGAGCTGAAGCTGTCCGTTTGATTCGAACATGCCTTTTACACCATCAACTTCTTCAAGAGCCTTCGAATCCACTTTGCTGTTGTCAGCGATTAATAGACGAAGTCTTGTTGCGCAGTGCGCGGCGCTGATCACGTTTTCTTTTCCGCCCAGCTTGGAAACGATCTCCTCAGCGCACTTACGATAATCGAGGGCCATAATAATCTTTCTCCTTCTTTTATGACATGAACGTCACACATACAATTATTTTACAGAAGATACTGTATTATGTAAACAAAATCACGACAAACCGACTGCAGGAAAATAGGAATTTTTACAGTATCAGCCAAGTAATCCCAATTCCGCAAAAGCTTTTGCCAGGCCGTCATCTTCGACGGAAGGACAGATCATCTGACTGAAATTCTTGAGAGTCGGACTTCCGTTCTCCATACAGACACCGTATGCGACGGCCTCGATCATCTCGAGGTCGTTCATGCTGTCACCGAAGCCTATAGTATCTTTCATATCCGCTCCGAGGTGATCGACAACACGGCGGACACCTTCGCCCTTATCGAACTGCTTATTGATGAGCTCACCGTTAAGGTAGGAGCCGTCAGTGGCATCCTGCACGAGAAAATAGAATTCGTCTTCGAGAGACTCTATTGCCGGCTTCAGCTGATCGAGAGTTTCACACATGAAAATGATCTTATATATGGGCCTGCCATCATATTTCGAGATGGATTGGATATTGAGACTGGACTCTATGGCTTTTCTCCATCTTACAAGCTCGCTGTTGCCTCCGCTGACCTTGCCCATGAATTCCGCCATACCGTCATCGCAGTACGAGGCATCCTTTGCCTCAATCGTCCTGTAGACGCCGTTGGCCTTGAACAGATCCATTGAGCGCTGCCGCTGATCCTCTGTCATCGGACAGTCATAGATGACCGTATCTCCGCTGAAAATATATCCGCCGGCACTCGCCACTGCCCCGTCAAACCCGTATTTGAGAAGAGGGGACAGCATCGCAGGATTTCTTCCGGTACACAGGTAGACCTTATGACCCAGTGACTGAGCTTTTTTTATGGCGTCGAGTGCGCTTTGAGGGGGCTCATTGCTGCCCGGAAGAGTCAGAGTGCCGTCTATATCGAGAAATATGATCTTTCCTGACATATCAGTACTCCTCTCCGAAATCGCATACAAGCCAATGGAATGAACCCGGAGCCATGCTGATGCAGAACTTATCAACGGCAGTGCCTGACATGAGGTCGCTGTAGTCACCGAGTTCGCTTATGCTGAGATTCTGCTCAGTGTCAGAGAAGTTGAAGAGCGCGACGATCTTCTCTCCCTTGTAATACCTTCCTATACCGAGAACGGCATCGCTCTTGGTATCGACCAGCCAGACATCGGCTCCGGAATCGAAGGATCTGTGCTCTGCGCGGAGTTTCTCGATCTCTCTCAGGGATTCGAAGATGATACCTTCGGAAGTGGAGAGGTCATGTCTCTGCTCAGCCGCTATCCAGTTCATATTGCCTCTGTGGATATACCTGCTGTCGGCAGCTTTGAGAGGATCATCGTGATAGGTATAATCGTTTTCGAGACCGATCTCGTCTCCGCTGTAAAGCACGGGAATGCCGCTGAGGGTGAACATGCAGGCGTGGAGCATAAGGTCTTTTGTTATCGCAGCCTTTATCTTCTCCTCGTTGCGCTCGTATCTTGCAGCTTCAAGACCGCAAAGAGAAGCGGTTGTTCCGCACAGTCTGGCGTCCCCGAGACGGGGATCGTCATTATAGAGCTCACCTCTTGAATCGCTGCCCGGCCACTTACCCGTGAGATAATCGTTAAGATATTTCTTGTGCGGGACCTGTGACATGCCGAAGGTATCCAGGTAGTCATAATCCAGTCCCCAGCCTATATCATCGTGGCATCTCAGATAGTTGAGGAAAGAGTACTCTTTCGGAAGAACGAAGACCTGCCCGAGCTGATGCTTCAGCAGCTTGACGTCTCTTGTTGCGACGGTATGCCAGATGCTCGCCATGGTCGTAACGTTGTAGAGGAGATGACATTCCGGTTTTTCGACAGTCCCGAAGTACGGAACGACTTTTGACGGCTCCATTACTACTTCTCCGAGAAGAAGAGTGCCCGGACATACTATCTCACAGACCATTCTCATCATCCTGACGAGAGTGTGGACCTGCGGGAGATTTCTGCAGTTGGTGCCGAGCTGCTTCCAGATGTACGGGACCGCGTCGAGGCGGATAACATCTATGCCCTGATTGCACAGATAGAGCATATTATCCGTCATTTCATTGAAAACGACGGGATTCCCGTAATTGAGATCCCACTGGTACGGGTAGAATTGCGTCATGACAACTTTGCCGGCTTCCGCACACCAAGTAAAGTTGCCGGGCGCGGTGGTGGGGAAAACCTGAGGAACGGTCTTTTCATATTCATTTGGAATATCCCAGTTGTCAAAGAAGAAATATCTGTCCTGATATTCCTTTTCACCGGCTTTAGCCTTCATTGCCCATTCATGATCTTCGCTTGTGTGATTCATGACGAAGTCAAGACATACCGATATCCCGTTTTTGTGGCACTGGCTCGTGAGGGAAGAGAGATCCTTCATCGTACCGAGTTCAGGCTGGACCTTCCTGAAATCGGAGACGGCATATCCGCCGTCGCTCCTGCCCTCGGGGCTCTCAAGCAGAGGCATGAGATGCAGATAGTTGACTCCGGAATCCTGCAAATAGGGTATCTTTTTCTTTACTCCCTTGAGATCTCCGGCAAATGCATTGACATACAGCATCATGCCAACCAGATCGTGACCCTTGTACCATGCGGGATCGGCAACGCGGGCCTTGTCGAGTTTTTTGAGGGCTGCGGAACGGGACTCCCATGCGTTGTACATCATATCGACGAGGGAGGAATACGCATCCTCATCGTCATATAGTTCCATGAACAGCCATCTGAGCTCGTCGCGGTGCATATCATATCTGACCGAGAATTCTTTGTTAAAGGATTGTGTCATTTAAAGACCCTCCTGTTTAGTATTTGTTTGTAGAAAAAAAGACACGGCAATGCTTAGACTGCTGTGTCTATTTGATTTAGGCTGAGCGGACAAACTGCATTACGGTCTTAACGCTCGCACGCTGTGTTCTGGCGACTGCCTGAGCATAACCCTTTGCATGTTTTATGAGGGAGCGCTCAAGTCCGTATGCTTCAGGGAACAGGAGGTGCTGTCCCTTCTCGAACACTATATGGCGGTAAGACTCCTTGTGTCCTGTTTCGTTCAGTTTTTCCATCATGCGTTTTGCCGAAGTTGTGCCTGACCAGATAGGATCCTCGTCGGAGGTCAAAAGAAGCAGCGGCACGTGTATGTCTTCGACCCTGATCCTGGCATCTTCTCTGGCGGCCTCATAGGTATTCTCAAAGAAAGAGGGATCGGGTTTTTTGACATATACTATGGATTTCCTGAGTATATTTGCGAAGGCGTTCTTTTTTCTGAGGAAGGGAAGTTCTTCATTTCCGTATGTAAAGGTGGAATGACGTGAACCCAGATCAGCCACATAATCGCCTTCGAGAACATTTCCTGAGGCGGATACGGCTATGATGAAATCAAGACTGTGTCTGAGTGATTCTGCGGCAAGCAGCATATCCGCGCCGCGGCCTATTCCGTAGCCTCCTATACTGGTAAATCCCTTTTTCTCAAGTATGGATCTGGTCTTTGCGATCATTTCAAGCGGTATTCTGTCGGGAAACTGGGGCAGTCCCTTTACACCCCAGCACGCAAGAGAAAATGTGCAGAGTCCGTAAGAGGCAAACCCGGATGCAGTCGCCTTCGAGAGATCGTAGGAATTGTCCGAGCCGCCTATCACTATCATTACTTTTTCTCTGTCGACCGGAACGGCAGGGATGAAGAGATCCCCGTAGACGCCCTGCTTACTGAGATAAAAATGTACGGATTCCATATTAGTCCTTATCTTTTATCCGAAAACTGTGTTCGGAAACCTGAATGCAGGTTTATTTTTTAACTGCGATCGCTTCAATCTCTAGCGGAGCGCCCTTGGGAAGTGCCGCGACCTGAACTGCGCTTCTTGCGGGACACGGCTGCGGGAAGTGCTTGGCATAGACTTCATTCATTGCGGCAAAGTCGTTGATATCCTTTAAGAAAACCGTCGTCTTTACGACATCTGCGAGTGTGCATCCGGATTCATGAAGAACTGCTTCGAGATTGAGGATCGACTGTTCTGCCATTGCGGAAATATCTCCATCCGGGAAAGAACCTGTCTTCGGGTCTACAGGGATCTGTCCGGATACGAATACGAGACCGTTGGCGCTGATTCCCTGTGAGTACGGTCCGATTGCCGCAGGTGCTTTATCGGTATAGATCTGATTTTTCATGATTTGCTCCTATTTTTTTCCTTGCACAGACATGTGCGTAATATTGGTATAATTAAGTATACTATAATTTCAACTCTGATTGGAGAGAATTATTGTGTCATCTGTAAAGTGGGAATGGAAGGAGTCGAACGGACAGAAGTATCTCGAAGCAAGAGGAGATACGCTGTTCGATCTCGGCGCAGCGATCGGACACGGGATGGCAAAAGAGATAGCATTCACCAAAAAGATGCAGAAATTCTCACTTGATAAGATAAGAGCTCTCCCGGGAACTTCCGGGAGACTGGAATACCTCGTTGACGGTTACCTCGGATGTATCCCGGAAAAATATGCGGAGGAGATCGAAGGCATAGTCAGAGGCTACAATGACGAGACAGGAGACAGCGCGACATACAGAGAGATCGCGATGCAGTCATGCCTTCTTGATATAGCGGGAAGATTCAGGAGCGATGCTGTTCTTTATAAGGAAGGATGCACGGATCTTGCGGCGGTTAATGCGGACGGATCCGTAGCTCATGGGCAGAACTACGATTCCGATCCCGTGACGACTCCGAGCAACGCTTGGGTGCTTCAGATAACAAAGAACGAACCTGCTCTGTTTCAGCTGAGAGTCGGCGCTGGGATCGGATGGCCTGTCGGGAAGAATGAGTGCGGAGTCGCTATGACTGTGAGTTTCATAAACACACTGTTCGATCCGGAACCGATGATCCCGAGATCATGCCTGGTTAGGAGAGCCTTCGAAGAGAATGAAGCAAACATTGCTTCTCTTGCGATGACGGATCAGGATGGAAGATCTCCTTTTTCATACGGGTTTATGATCTCCGACTCTGAAGCATGTATCTGCACTCAGGTCACACCGTACGAGCGCAGAGACCGAATCTGTACCGGAACCGCAGTTCAGACCAACAGGTATACCTATCCGGACTGGGAGCAGTACCTCAGAAATCCCGGATATTCCGCTGCGAGGCAGCAATATGCCGAAGAACTGATGGCAAGCGCATACGGTGAGAAAAAGCATATCGATGATGACATGCTTATGGATATACTAAGAAACAGGCCGTACATCTGCCGCGACAAGACGGTGCTCTTTATGACCAGAGAGCATTTCGGCATGGGAAATCCCGCGGATTGCCCATCGGGGGAAATGCCGCTATAATATGCAAGGCCTAAACAGAATGAATAGCTGACAAATACCCGCTATCCGTCCTTCGGAAGCGGTTTTTTTCGGGAGAAGACACTTGGAACTTACACCTAGAATGTTTCTTATAGCCTGTCCGCTGGTATTCCTGGCAGGTTTTCTGGATTCCATCGCCGGAGGCGGTGGCCTTATATCTCTGCCTGCGTATCTGGTCGCAGGTCTGCCGTCGCATCTGGCGATCGGCACGAACAAGCTGTCGTCCGTGTTCGGAACGCTCACATCGACGGCAAGATTTGCAAAGAACGGACTTATCAACTGGAAGATAGCCGTACCGACGGTTTTTGCGACGCTTATCGGAGCGTATATCGGAGCCAATCTTAATCTTCTGGTAAGTGAAAAAGCCATCAGGATCATGGTCATTGTGATCATACCTCTGGTTGCTGCCGTTGTGTTCAACAAAAAACTGTTCGTCGACAGGGAGAAGGATCCTCCCGTCGACAAGAAGGTGTATATAGCGGCTGTCATAAGCGCTTTTGTGATCGGGGGATATGACGGATTCTACGGACCCGGCGCGGGGACGTTCCTCATCATCGCGTTCAATGTGTTCGCAAAGATGAAGATAAGTTCTTCAAACGCTCAGGCAAAGGTCATCAATCTCACATCCAATATTGTGTCCGTGGTCGTATTTCTGATGAACGGACAGATGCTGGTCCCATTGGGACTTGCGGCGGGATGTGCGAATATTATAGGCAACTATCTCGGATCGGGACTTGTATTGCACAAAGGAGCGAAATATGTAAAGCCTCTAACTATTGTGGTGCTTTCCATATTGCTCATAAGAATTGTATTGGAAATGACAGGTATACTTTAAGCGAATGACCAGATCAGGAATCAAGATAAAAGACATGACGGTAGGCAATCCCACCAGGATGATAATCGAGTTTGCCGTACCGCTTCTTATAGGAAATATATTTCAGCAGATATACAGCGTGGTCGATACGATGGTTGCCGGGTACAATCTCGGCGACAACGCGATAGCAGCCATCGGTGCGACCATGTCGCTGTTCGGTGTCATCATAAACATCGCATTCGGGATGAACGGAGGCTTTGCTCTGGTCGTCACAAGATGCTTCGGAGCGCACAGGGATGATGAACTGAGGAAGTCCATTGCGGGTATGCTCACACTGGATCTGATCATCAGTCTTGCGCTCACAGGCATGGCAATGATGTTTTTAAGACCGCTTATGCACTTCATGAACACACCTGACGTTATATTCAACGAGGCGTACAGTTACATGTCAGTGTTGTGCATGGGTATAATCGCGACGATGGCATACAATATGTTCTCCTCTATTCTGAGAGCTGTGGGCAACAGCGTCATACCTCTGGTCGCACTCATAATCGCATGTGTTCTGAATATAATACTGGATATAGTCTTCATAGCTCTGATGCACATGGGTGTGGGAGGAGCAGCTCTGGCGACGATAATTGCTCAGGCGATATCCGCCGTATTCGCGGGAACCTATTTCTACCGCAACTACAAGGAGATGCTGCCGAAGCGCGAGGACTTCAGGATGGAGAGAGACAGGACGATGGAGCTCCTTTCCAACGGGTCAGCAATGGCATTCATGTTCACGGTAATAGATATAGGAGGAGTCTTCTTCCAGGCGGCCAACAACAGCCTCGGCGAGGTCATAATCGCATCCCAGACAGCCGGAAGAAGGATCGTGAATATCCTGATGACTCCTCTGGGATCCATATCGAGCGCCGCGTCCACCTTCGTCGGACAGAACTGGGGCGCCGGTAAAGGATCGAGGATAAAGACCGGCATCAGGCAGGCGTGTCTGATAGAGGTCGCGTGGGGACTTATCGCATGCGCTTTGGGATTCCTGTTCGGCAGATATGCTATTATATTTACAACGGGAACGAACAACCCCGAGATAATTAAAAACGCGGTCATGTGCATAAGGATCCACGTCCCGCTCTTCTGGGTGCTCGGCATACTGTTTGTCATGAGAAATTCCATGCAGGCTATCGGGAAAAAGACGATCCCGGTCATGTCCAGCATAATAGAACTCCTCATGAAACTCATGGCAGCCGCCATACTGATCCCGAAACTCGGATATCTCGGGACCTGTATCACGGAGCCGACGACCTGGATCCTCATGACGCTGCTCCTCCTCGGAGGATATTTCACATACAGAAAGACATTACTTGCTGATAATTAAGGAGAAACAAGTATGAACGCAACAAATACCGCAAAAATCGACATCGAAGGATATGGTGTCATCACACTCGAACTTTACGGTGAGGAAGCTCCGATTACGGTGGCAAACTTCGTAAAGCTCGCAAATGAAGGATTCTATAACGGACTGACTTTCCACAGGATCATCGAGGGATTCATGATGCAGGGAGGAGATCCCCGCGGAAACGGTACAGGCGGATCTGATGAGAACATCAAGGGCGAATTCGCAATGAACGGAGTCAATAATCCTATAAGACATGCCAGGGGTGTCATCTCCATGGCGAGATCTCAGATGCCTAACAGCGCAAGCTCACAGTTCTTTATCTGTCAGGAAGACGCTTTCTACCTTGACGGACAGTACGCGGCTTTCGGAGCGGTCACCGACGGTCTCGATGTCGTGGATCAGGTCTGTGTGGACGCCGAACCGATCGACAGAAACGGAACGATCCCGAGAAGCAGACAGCCTGTCATCAAATCGATCACGATCGAATGAGCAGACAATTTCAACTGATAGCATTCGATGTCGACGGCACTCTGGTCAATTCCCGCAAGGAACTGACTCCTGCTGTGAAAGATGCCGTCAGAAAAGCACGCAGCCTCGGGAAGCACATCGTTCTTTCCACCGGGAGGACAGTCGATGAAGTGAGACCCCTCATGAGGGAGCTTGAGGGTGTGGATATCTCGATCTGTACGAGCGGATCGCTTATTTATGACTTCGGGCAGGATAAGATCATCAGCAGAAAATCCCTTCCGGAGGAAGCGATCATGGATATCTATGAAGTCGTAGGAACCAAGGATGTAATGGTCCAGTGCATGTCGGAAGGCCATTCCGTTATTGCGGAAGGATTTCTGGATAGGCTCGAACAGTACCACATGGAGCAATACAGACCGCTGTACACTCTCATAGGAACATGGGTGCCGGATATCTGGGAATACATTCTTCACAGCGGACACAATGTCGAGAAGATAAATGTGTACCACAGGACGGTCGAGGACAGAGCGGATTCCATGATGAAACTGAGAGACAATGCCGAACATGTCTATTCCGAGGTGACGTCCATCGAAACCACATCGCTCGGAGTGGATAAGGGGCAGGGCTTAAGGGAAGTCTGCGGATATCTCGGAATACCGATAGAGGAGACGATCGCCGCCGGAGATGCGGATAACGATCTCAGCCTGCTCAAAGCGGCCGGTCTTGCGGTAGCCATGGGAAATGCGAATGACAATGTCAGGCGCGCGAGCGATGTTACAGTCGCGGATAACGATCATGACGGAGCAGCGGAAGCTATGCTGAGATATTTGATCGGCTGAGATGCCATAGGAACAATAACTTAAACAGCACTTCGGAAGCGAAGCGCTGTTTTTTTTCTGCCTTGACATAGGTACTAAGAAAATTATAATCAATATATAACAAATGTTATACATTGCGGAGGAGGGCATACTGTGGCTCCGAAAAGCAAGGTCACACGGGAGATGATCGTAGACGCGGCTGCAGGGATCGTCCGGGAGTCGGGATACGAAGCTGTAAATGCAAGAGCTGTCGCCGGAAAACTCAGATGCTCCACCCAGCCTGTCATGTATCATTTTGCGACAATGGAGGACCTGAAGATGGAAGCATACTCTCAGGTCGACCGGTTCCACACGGAATATCTCATGACATTCTCGGGAGAGAGGGATCCGCTTCTTGAGATAGGGCTCAACTATATCCGTTTTGCCATAAAGGAGCCGAATCTCTTCAGGTTCCTTTTCCAGTCCGGGTATGCCAGAGAGAACAATCTGCTCGAGATGATCGACTCGGAAGAACTCATTCCGGTGCTCTCAGCAATGCAGGAGGGTATCGGGACGGATATGGGAAAGACCAAGGAGATATTTCTGGTCATAGCCATGTTCGCTCATGGATATGCAAGCATCATCGCCAACAACTCACTGGAATATGATGAAGAGCTTGCAGCACACCATCTTGAAAAAGTGTTTAACGGCGCCGTGCTCGCTGCCGGGGAGGAAAAATAAATTGAAGAAGTTTTACGATAAAAATGAGATACTGTTCGCCATATTCTGGATCGTGATCTACACGGTGTCGATGGGGAATCTCCGGAACCTCGGGGATGACAGCCCGTATATGATGTTGGGACTTGTGATAGTATCCCTGCTCATGTTCCTGTTCGTCAGGAAAAACGGACTAATGGAGAAGTACGGGCTCTCCGGATGGACGAAAGACAGCAGGATCATGCTGTGGTTTATTCCGCTGTGGATCATTCCGGCGCTCAATCTTGCGACGGGGATCAGACCGCATTACTCTTTACCGGGTCAGATATTTGCCGTTGTCTCAATGGCTCTGGTCGGATTTGCCGAGGAACTGATATTCCGTGGATTCCTGTTCAAGGCGATGCTGAAGAACGGGAACGCGAAAACCGCCATCACTGTTTCCGCAATCACTTTTGGGATAGGGCACATACTGAATCTGTTTACGGGGCATGAACTTGGTGAGACGCTGCTGCAGGTGGCATTTGCGATCGCGTTCGGATTCATCGTCACGATGGTGTTCTACAAGAGCGGAAGCCTTCTTCCCTGTATCCTCTCGCACAGTCTTACCGATGTCTTCGCCGTGTTCTCAAATGATTCGGCGTCCCCGGTATTCAACTGGATCGCCCATGGAGCCATGATCGTAATAGCGGTATTTTATTGCCTTTATCTTAGAAAAATCGAAACGCCTGAAATAAATAAATAATCCGTATAATTTCAAGACATGAAAAGAGTTCCGGCCTTCCGGTCGGAACTCTTTAACTGTGTCGGGATCTACATGGCGAGCACTATCAGCAGCAGTCCCGGGAAATAGGTGAGACTGTTGAGACGAACGAGCCAGGTGTTGTTTTCCCGGATAATGAATTTGTAAGTTGTCAGGATCAGGTCCGAGAACATGAACAGGAGCGAACCGAGTCCCATCACCAAAAAACGGGTGTCCGAAAGATAGATCATCATTGCAAGGCCCGAAAGACCGTGCGTCACGATAGATGAGAGATAAAATAGCATGGGGTATTTCATCTTTTCCATCTTGACCTTTTCCGGATACTTGGTCGCCGCCCAGCCCAGAGAGATTATGATCAGCGCCGCAACGGCGAAGATCCACCATCTCCTTGTCAGAGGGATGCCGTGAGATGACAGAACGGCCTGCTCATAGAATATGAAACAGAGGTTGCCCGCAAGGAAGAAGTCTCCGCCTCTGCCGAAGTCAAACACGAGAAAGACGTCTCCCAGAAATGCCAGTATCAGCGCGGGGAGCAGAAGCAGGTGATAGGTGCGGAGATCGTACCCCCTTGCGAATTTGACAAAAGCGAGTATCAGATACATCGAAGCCATCAGATATTTGTTGATGGCTCTGTACAATTTTTTCTTCCCGTTTCTTGTGTACAGATAACAGATAAGTGCTGCACAGTAAACGATAATGAACCACACAGGCTTAAACATATTGGTTGCCTCCTGTTGTTTTTAATCAGCCAAGATCAAGGGGAGGGACGTCTATCTCCATGTCCGAAAGAGGGAACGTGCAGCACGGATGGATATATTCGAATTTTATATCGGCCAGTCTCCGCGAATCGGTGCGGTCAGGGGCGAGAAGATATTCTCCGGATATCACCCTGGAGTGGCAGAATCCGCAGATCCCGCTTCTGCACTTGGAAGGTGCTTTTATTCCGGCACGCTCCATTGCCACGAGAAGAGTCTCGGTGGATCTTGAATCAATGTCATACACTGTATCACGCATGTGGACTTTCAGCTTATAGAATACGGGCTCTCCCGGAAGATCTCTGCATACGTTGTGTTCGGATCTGATCCTGGAAGAATCGATCTTCAGTTCATTCAGCGCTTCGGATGCGTACTCATACAGTGCTTCCGGACCGCATACAAAGATATTCGTTTCTTCAGTGACATGCGGCTTTATGAGATCCGGACCGATGAATCCGTGAGCATACCCTTCGACATATTCATCGGACAGTACCGGAATGATCTTGATTCTCTCACTCTCAAACACGGACGGATCAAAGAGCATCTCTTTCCTGAACTTGACGCCGTACAGAACGGTTATCCTGAAGTCTTCACTGCCTTCTCTCACGGCCTTCATCATCGAGATGAAAGGCGTGACACCTGTTCCGCCTGCGATAGCGAGAACATGACCTCTGTCCCTGAGATCGTCGTGATAGAAATCTCCGGACGGTTCGCCTACAAAAACGATGTCACCCTCTTTGAAAGAGTCTGCAAGAAAGTCCGAGAAAAACCCCGATTTGTGAACAGTTATCTCCAGAAGTCCGCCTAGAGCTTCAAACGGAGACGACGTGATAGAGTAAGGTCTGGTTGCAAATGATCCGCCGACATTCGAGGAAACGGTGACATACTGTCCCGCCCTGAAGAACGGGAAACGTCCGTTTTCCGAACATGACCTGAAAGAGATCGTAAATCGGTCTGGAGCAACCTCTGTTTTCTTTTTGACTTCAGCCTTTATGTATCCCGGATGGAGAGTTTTTGCCAGTTCATTTACGGCGTATGTCTCAGGGATCGGATCTGCAGGAGTCTCATCGATTCTCTTTCTGCGCTCTGCGGGCATGCCCATGAATCTCTTTATATCCTCGCCGGGTATATCACTCTTCTTGAAGATCATATCAGCATCCCTCCTTCTCAATGTCTCTGAGAGTCCTGGAAGCTTCATTTACTCCCGATTTATAACTGCTGGGATATCCGAGCAGCCTCTCTCCGAATCCGCCGCCTATTCTGAGACCGGGAACGAAGTGATCTTCTTCCACCATCTGGATCCTGGGCATGAGACCGTCATAATACTGTCCCTCATATCCGTATATGGTGCCTTTCGGATGACCGGTATATCTTGCATAAGTGACGGGTGATGCTATGGCAAGTTCTTCGATACAGTCGTGTATACATACTCCGGTCGCTTCCTCGAAGCGGGCTATCATGCGCCGGGCTATTTCGTTCTTTGTTCTGAAATAATCCTTTTCCTCCACATCCTTCCACACATCTTCCGTGAACAGCGTGGTCATATAGAGGATCGCAGTACCCTTCGGAGAGCAGTCCGGATCAGCCGAGTTGAGGCAGACAGTCGCCTGAGCTGCAGTGCCGTCAAAACTCTTCATATTCTCGTACTGCTTAACGTTGTCGCAGGTGTCATAGATAAAGTAGTTGTGATCAGTGATACCGAGCTCCTCCCTCGATTTGGAGAGTCCGAGGAAAACGGTGAATCCCTTTCCCGCAAGTTTTCTGAAATTCGTGAGCTTCAGAGCCCTTTCGGGAACTGCGCTCTTGTCCATGAGCCGTCCGTAGACCACATTCGGCGAACAGTCTGCTATCACATGGCGTGTTGCAACTTCGGTGCCGTCCCTGAGGCGTATTCCGCTGACATGCCCCTCTTTATCCGTGAGGATGTTTGTGACTTCGCTGTTAAACCATATATCTCCTCCGAGTTCGTGGATCCTCTCCTCGAATGCCAGAGATATCTCATGTGAACGGGATTTCGGAATGCAAGCGCCTCCTGAATAGTAGCTGTACACCATATTGGCATAGTGCAGGAAACTGAGCTCATCTCCGTTTGCTCCGAGATAACACCAGTATGCGTTGAAATTGTCGCGCATGATCTGGGGATATCCGAGAGCATCGAAAGCCTCGTTTACGGAATATGATCCGCATGCGAGATAATCCGGATACTTTTCCGCCATGACTTTGGGATCAGGCCTTCCGTGCGTCTCGCTTATGTAATTCATTGCCTGACGGATCTGTCCGCATATCGAGAAGAATTCGCGTGCTATTTTTTCACCGTCAGGACAGAGCTCGGCGCATTTTGCGGCGAAAGCGTCGAGACCGAAGGGCATTGTGAAATCATATCCCTCTTCTTTGGATATAAGACGATAGGCGTCTTTCAGCTGGATCCACTCGATCCTGTCGCTGACACCCAGTTCGTCATACAGTTTTCTTGTACTGCCCGGCGCTTCCGGAGTGCCTATGCCGTTGAACTCATGCAGGGATGCCTCGAATTCGAAACGTCCCCTGACAAAGCTGGTTGCAAAGCCTCCCGGAATATTGTGCTTTTCACAGACAAGGCACGTCTTGCCGGCTGTAAGAACTTTGGCTGCGGCACCGAGACCGCCGTTTCCGGCGCCGATCACTACAACATCATATTGCCTCATACTTCTGTGTCTACCTCATATTCGAGAACATCGTCTATGACGTCGCCATCGATCTGCAGAGCGCAGGGTTCATTGAAGACCACCTTTGTGTGTTTTCCTGTCTTCACTGTGATCCAGCCCTTATAGTTGACATGCTCTCCTTTAAAGATGGATGGGAAACGAGAGAGAGTGAGGAGCCGGCTCTTCTTATAGAGGACTACGGAAGTGACTCTTCCGTCAGGATCGAGACGGTTCTGTCCAGGAGCGACCATCATGCCTCCGCCGTAGAAGCGGCCTTTCATCGTGGGGGACAGCCAGACATTTTCATATTTTGCTGTTTCACCGTCGACAGTCACAGTTGCTTTTTTGAGTTTGTATTTGCCGAGAAGCAGTTTTATCGCTATGTTGGTATAGTTGACCGGTTTATCCGAAGTAGCTCTCTGGATATCCCCGTATTTGCAGACATCGCCGTCGAGGCCGTATCCGATGCCGTTCACGAAGCGGCGCTTTATACCTTTAACCGTCACAAGCGGAAGGTTTTTGAGATACGGAGCAAGTTCGATCTTTCCGTCAACGGCAGCGTCTTTTACATCGTTGAAAAAGTCGTTACCGCTTCCGCACTTGACATACCACAGCGGATTTTTGAATTCGTAGCCGTACATGTCATTCGCAAAGCGGTTGATGGTCCCGTCGCCGCCGGTGAGGATGACCTCATCCGAAGGTTCAAGTCCGTCAAAGAACGCTTTCATGTCATCAATGCCGGTGACGTCAACGAATTCACAGACGGTATTTGTTGATTCGGCCCATGCTTTTGCGTCATCGGCGCCTTTGGAATTGTTCGCTTTGGGGTTCAGTAATAGATAGGTCACAGTTATTCACTCTCCTTATTTTTCTACAGAACAAAAGTGCAGACAGCCACTTCCTGAAAAGCGGTATCCGCACTTGTTGATTTGTCAGTGATTTTTGCAGCTCCCGTACGGAATCGCGTGTGTATATTCCTATAATACGCTAAAGCGCTGAAGCGGTAAATAATAATCCGTTTGCAAAAATCATTTTTCTCGGTTTTGCCGATATACAAGGTATTATTTCCGTTAAGATCGATAACCGGAGAACTATCCGTGTACTGCGGCTTTTGCAGTGATATGACGCTCATCGTCCGGATAGAAGAGGTGATAGAGGATATCGAAACCGGGAGGATAGATGCATATTTCTCCCGTCTCATGGAGAATCTTGTCGAACATCTCCCGCATATCCATCCATGTAAAGAATTCAATCTCATCTTCCGCAAAAACCATGTCCTCGATATCTACGGGGATCTTTGCCCTGAAGACCTTTACCAGCTCATGATTTCTGAACGGCTCCCCGTAAAAGACGGTATCGTCATCTATCCGCATATCATAGAGAAATTCGAGATCTGATTCGGTAATATCAAGTCCCATCTCCTCCCGGCACTCTCTCACCGCCCCTGTGATAAAGTCGTCTCCCGCGGAGAGATGACCCGCACATGAGGTGTCCAGCTGTCCTGGAAATGAGTCTTTGGAGTAGCTTCTCATCTGAAGAAGCACCTGATGGGACCCGTCCGGATCGTCTCTGATGAAGAAGATATGCACTGCTGCATGAAGATCACCGTCCCTGTGAACGAGCGAGCGCTCTTTTGTTATACCGGTCCTTGTACCGTCCGGATTGTAGATGTCAAAGAGTTCCATCAAATGAGCCTCGAGAGGAAGTCCTCGCTGGTCATGACGTCGCCAGTTGTCACTGCTATGGTCGTGATAAAGCACGCCTGCACCTCTTCGGCGGTGAAAGAACCGAATCCTATATCGTCATAACCGACCGTTCCTGTGAGATCCGAGAGAAATCCGACATCGAAGTTGTAGAATCCGTCATCTCTTGCCGTAGAAAATACGCAGCAGTCGGTACATACGCCTGTGAGAATAACGGTCTTGATGCCAATGGTCGTAAGTGTGTTGAGGAGATCGGTGCCGTAAAAGAAACTGTATTTCTGTTTTTTGATCACTATGTCATTTTCTTTTGGCGCTATAACGGGGCAGATTTCCGCACCCGGTGCTCCGTCCACACACATGCGGCCTTCCTTTATAGGAGGACAGAATTCACCTGCTTTGCCTATATTCCTCTGATCCGGGCGGATGACGTTTTTTGAATAGATGATCGTGCATCCCTTTTCGCGGCATTTGTCGAGGAAGGGAACCATTTTCGGAAGGAACTTATATCCGGATTCCACGAATACACCCGAACCCGGCTCAAGGAAATCGGCCTGCATGTCGATGACGAGCACGGCTGTCGTTTTCGGATCGATATTATCAAGATGCATGATGATTATCTCCAATCGTTGTCTGATAAAACAATAATAGAATAGAGCAAAAAAACGGTCAATCAAATGAACTAAACTATCTTTGACATCTTTGTGATGTGATATAATGGAAAAAAAGTACGGAGGTACAATAATATGCAGGCTTTTTTGGATAAACTAGTTCAGATGGCTACAGCTGTAGGCGGCAAGATCTTACTTGCACTTGTGGTATTTATTGTGGGCAAGATCGTAGTTAACAAACTCGTGAAACTTCTGGACAAGGGTAAACTCCTCGATAAGAAGGACGCATCCCTCAAAAAGTTCCTCGTAAGCTTTGTGAGGATCGCCCTATACGTGGTACTCGTTGTCTCCATAATCGGGATCCTCGGCGTACCGATGGCTTCCGTCGTGACAGTACTCGCATCTGCAGGCGTAGCGATCGGCATGTCCCTCCAGGGCGCTCTCGGAAATCTCGCAGGCGGCATCATGCTCATGATCTTCCGCCCGTTCAATGTGGGAGATTTCGTGACAGCAGGCGGAGAGACGGGAACAGTCAAGGATATCACGATGTTCTACACAGTCCTCAATACGCTTGACAATAAGCACATCACCATCCCCAACGGTTCGCTGATGAACGCAACAGTCACCAACTTCTCCAAAGAGGAGAAGAGACGCGTCGACATCGACTTCAACCTCGGCAAGGGTGAAGACATCGAGAAGATCACAGGTATCATGCAGGATGTCATGGCAAAATATGACAAGATCCTCAAGGATCCGGCGCCGTTTGCGAAGCTCACAGGTGGCACAAATGAGTCCATGACTTTCACGATCAGAGCATGGGTCCTCAATGCGGACTATTGGGATGTATATCTCGGACTTCTCGCTGACATCACAACGGAACTCGGCAAAGCCGGAGTCAAGGCACCGGGAATCAGAGTCGTCAGCGACAAATAATCATAAGTTTTGTTTGGAAGGCGGTTTTCCCGGGCCCGGGAAAACTGCTTTTTTCTAAGAACGAATACCCCGGAGGACATTATGCTGGAACAGAAGACCGTAAGAATGGAACAAGCCGGATACATATACAGATGCGTACACCGGATAATGGAGGGTGACTGTCAGTGCGAGCACGGACCGCTCTATTGTGAGGTTGGACCGCTTGAGGCCGATCTGTACTGTGTGACCAACGGAATGTATCTAAGATTCATCAATGAGAGCGGATACGAACCGGAAGACAGGGTGAATTACCTGAAACACTGGGAAAACGGAAGATATGCGGATGAGGATGAGGATAAGCCGGTAGTCAATATAAGCCAGAATGACGCCAGGGCATATGCGCGGTTTTACGGCAAGAGACTGCCTACGGAACAGGAGTGGCAGTATCTGGCTGCGGGACCGAAACACCTTAAGTATCCATGGGGGAACGGGAAGGATTACTCCAGATGCAATGTATACGGCAAGCACATAGAGAATGCTGATTCCCATCCCGAAGGGGTATCTCCGTTCGGACTGTTCAATATGTGCGGCAATGTATGGGAATTTACCGACGAGATACACGACGACGGAATGCACAGTTTCATCACTCTGCGCGGCGGATCATTTTATACCGCGGGCAATTACTGGCACGCCGAAGGCGGCGCCATTCCGAATGACAGCCACCTCAAGGTGCATGTCATGAGCGAAGGCATGGACAGATTCGAGACTGTCGGATTCAGATGTGTCAGGGAGGTGTTGGAATGATCAGAGAAGATTCGAACGGACTGTATATTATAGAAAACAAATCTCTCAGGATCACCCTGGATCCGGCTGCCGGAAAGATAGCCGGACTGGATAATCTTTACAGTTCCGACATCTCAAACGGCGGGTGTGAGCTGTTCCTGCTGGATATGCACGGGAAGATATTCTGTTCCTCGGATTTCGACCTGAAGACAGATATCTGCAGTGACGAAGTCTTCGAGATGCTGACGGTCAATGCGTCACTTGAAAGTGAGCTCGTCCGCGTGAGGATTTCCTTAATAAACGACAAGAATGATACGGTCAGCATTCTATATCAGGTACGGGATGATTATAAATACGGCGTTCAGACAAGAATGAAAATGCATCTTCCTCTGTTGGAAAGGCTGTCTGCAGGACCGGAATGCAGAAAGTACTATCCGGGATGCGCAGTCAGAGACAGAAAGGGCAACAGCGTACTTGTTCCCATGAGAGAGAGTCTCTACAGTTCGGACATACTTATGCCTCTTGTCGTGTGTGACAGGGAAGACAGATACGGGTATTCCGTGGAATTTCCGACTCTCAGCGACCTCAACAATGTCGGCGCAACCCAGAACATCAACAAGCTGCTGACATACATTGGTTCGGAAGATGCTCTTGAAAACCACTGGGTGGAGATAAATCCCGACAGTACTTTCAACGATACGGCAGAACTTAAGATAACAGGCATTAAGAACGGATGGGCTGAAGCATTCCGCCGTGTCCGCAGCACATGGAGACAGAACTATGATCTCTCGGAATATGAGAGGGAAGACCTCTCGTGGATGAAGAAGTGTGTCGTAAACCATTTCGCATTCCTTTACGGAAGAGAGGCGTTTGACGGAGGGAAGATCGATGTGGATAAACTGCTCTCGGACGGAGAGGCATTCGGCGGATATGACTCCGTTACGATCTGGAATCAGTATCCGAGACTGGGGATCGATTCGAGAAACCAGTGGCAGTTCCATGACGATTTCCCGGGAGGAAGGGAAGCGGTACGCGATGCCGTCAGCGAAATGCACAAGAGAGGAGTCTATGTGTTCCTTCCGTATATCCCGTGGGACCAGGGTATAAATGTCAGCGCAGAAGCCATGAGCGATGAGTTTGCAAAGCTCGTGATAGATACCGACGCCGACGGGTACCAGCTGGATACGCTGATAGAGATCCCTCATATATTCAGGGAAAAACTCGATGAGATCAGGGAAGGACTTGTTCTCCAGACCCAGCATCACCCCGCAAAAAAGCGCCCGACAGAGTTCATAACGACATCCTGGGACGAGTTCTGGCGCACGGATCCCATGCCGGAAGACGATGTTTTCAGGTTCATGTGCCCGGAGCATATAGCGCCTGTGATCTCAAGATGGCTGAGGACAGAAGATAAGACCACTCTTATAAAGAGAGCGGAGTTCGGAGCTGCGCCGATCGTCATATGGCAGGATATATTCGGAAGGTGGATGCCTTATACAGACGATCAGAAGAGAATGATCCGCCGTTGGAAGTATGTATATCTTGAGAATATCGACATCTATCAGGGCGACGATCCAGTTCCCCTGATGCCGACTTTCACGCAGGATCTTTACTGCAACTCTTTCGGGAACAGCGGCGGGGACAGCGTCATACTGTCATTTTTCAACGATTCGGATAAGAGAAAGGAGGAGGTTTCTTTCAGAACGGAGACCGGTGTAAAGGACTGCTCGGTAATCCTGGGAGAAGGTTTCTGCAGAGCTGAAGGTAATAATATCTCTTTCGATATAGGACCTTTTGAGGTTAAGCATATACTTATCTCGAAGGACACGGAGAGTTGATGTCAATATTGCTCAAAAAAATGATCTGCTGAAAAACTTTTTCGAAAAACGTATTGACTCGGCCGGCAGAACTGTTATAATGATGTTCCCGCGGGAAACTGCGGTTCATATACACTTAGCCAGACAGACCATATATGGAGGAATAAACAGGAACAGCGCTATAACTGTGTCCGTTATTCCTTGGATATATGGTTTTTTTGCTGCCCGAAAACGCGGGGACGGTGCCGCGTAGAGTTCACCGATCAGCGACGCCGCGCGGCTGAATACACGGCGGGACGGCAACCGACCAGCCATTAAAGAACGGAAACGACGAATAAAACATGTTGATAATGAAAGGAAAGAACAATATGACGAATGAATTTGCAAAAAGAGTCTGGCGCAAATATCTGAACGCAATAAGAATGAACAGAACAAACAACAAAATTGAAGATCCCCTGAGAACTCTGAGACGAAGGACATCAAAAGGCGAGTTCGACGAGCTCACGGACGATGAGTACCTGCAGATTGCTGATGACACCAAGGTGATCGCGGATATATGGAACTCTGTTCATGAGAAGACCACAGGAAATATGCTTGTTGCTCTGCTTGATAAAACGGTACTGGACAATAAATCTGTAAATGAGATTGCAGCAATATTGGCGAATCAATCGGAAAAAACCGACTATATGATCGATCCGTCGGAAGATGATGATTACTGCGAAATGGATTACATGGATAATCCGCTCGATGAGATCCCGGTATCTTCAGAAACTGAAGAATCTGCGGATCCGCGCGATAAACTGCCTGAAGACTTCACGCCTAAAAGCATCTATGAATATCTGGACAAGAGAATACGCGGCCAGAATGATGCAAAAAAAGCTGCCGCCATGATACTCTTCAACACGGTATGCGGCGGAAGGTCGAATACGATGTTCATCGGACCGACCGGCTGCGGCAAGAGCGAGATCTGGAGATATCTCTCCAGGGATTATCCGAAACTCATAAGGATCGCAGACGCATCAAGGCTCACGGCCGACGGCTGGAAGGGAAGCTTCCATATCGAGAACATATTTGACGATATCAGCGATCAGGAGATCAGGGACCACGGTCTGATAGTGGTGCTCGACGAAGCGGACAAGGTGTTCTGTGAGACTATTGTCGGATCAAGCGGCACTGATTTCTCCGCAATGATACAGGGTCAGCTCCTCAAGATGTTCGACGGCGATACCGTGACATTCGAGCCTTCGAATTCATCAATGTTCCAGCGCAGCATAGACTGCTCCAGAGTCTCGTTCGTACTTCTCGGATCATTCGAAAAGGTGATCGAACAGAAGTCGGAATGCAGATCGATCGGATTCGGCAGCGATCCGAATGACGACGGAAGCGGCAACGACCCCGTCACTAAACAGGACCTCATGAATTCCGGAATGCGCCGGGAACTGCTCGGCAGGATCAGCAGGACGGTGTTTCTCGATCCTCTCTCCGAACAGGATTACGAAGAGATCCTCAAGAACAATATAATCGAAGATATCCAGCAGCTGTACGGATATACCATCAAAGTAGACAAAGATACGGTCAGCGACTTTGCGCATGAAGCATTCAATTCCGGTCTCGGAGTCAGGTATATGAGATCCCTTGTGATCAATGCGGTCGACGAGAAGGTCTTTGAATGGCCGTTTGAAAAGTGCTATTTCATCTGAAACAGCAACTGTACCGAAAAAGGGAAGAGTGCAGCAGCCCATGCGGCAGTACGGCACTCTCTCCCCAAGAGGTATAACGCGCATCAGTTAGTGCATTGCCGGGTCATGTTTGTTGACAAAAGCTGTCGGCGTATTTATAATTCAATATGCGGTTGGGGCTGTAGCTCACTTGGGAGAGCGCTTGAATGGCATTCAAGAGGTAGAGAGTTCGATCCTCTTCAGCTCCACCAGTAAACATTATCAGATGCCGTCTATATCGAATGGAACCGATGTGGACGGCATTTGTGTTACTTGTCGGTTTCGGGGGGCATCATGGAAAAGATCAGAAAATTCGATACAAAGATACAGTTCCTGAAGTATAAGGTGCTTCGGGAAGTGGCGCGTCAGGCGTGGAATGACACTCTCATGAAGAACATGATGGATATTCCCAAAATCATCGTTCCGGGCAAGGTCCCCACGATGCGCTGCTGTGTCTATAAGGAGAGAGCGATTCTCGCAGAACGAGTCAAGATCGCCATGGGCGGCGACACGACCCGGCGAAATGTTATAGAGGTCATCGACATAGCCTGTGACGAATGCCCTGCTGCGGGCTATGAAGTCACCGATTCATGCCGCGGCTGTCTTGCGCATCGCTGTGAGGATGTCTGCAAACGCGGTGCCATATCATTTGATCACAACCATGTCGCCCATATCGATAAGAGCAAGTGTGTCGAATGCGGTCAGTGCGCCAAGGTATGTCCTTACTTCGCCATAGTGAACCGCAAGCGCCCCTGCCAGAGTGCCTGCAAGGTCAAAGCGATTAACATCAATGAGGAAAACGCCGCAGAGATAGACGATTCAAAGTGTATCTCATGCGGGGCATGTGTGTATCAGTGTCCGTTCGGAGCGATCAGCGACAAGTCTTTTATCCTTGAGGTCATTGATCTTATCAAAGGCAGCGAGCACGGGAAAAACTATAAGCTCTATGCAATTGTAGCTCCGTCCATTTCAAGCCAGTTTACCTACGCCAAACTCGGCCAAGTCATCAGCGGCCTCAGAGAACTGGGATTCACCAATGTTGTGGAAGCAGCTCTCGGCGCGGACATGGTCGCGCAGGCAGAGTCAAAAGAACTTGCGGAAAAGGGATTCCTGACAAGCTCGTGCTGTCCCGCATTTGTCTCTTATATCAATAAAACTCACCCTGAACTCAAGGACAATGTTTCCGGGAATCTTTCTCCTATGGCGACTATCGCCAAATATATAAAGGAGACCGATCCCGGCGCAAAAACAGTGTTTATCGGTCCGTGCACAGCCAAAAAGATGGAGGTGCAGCTCGACACAGTCAGACCGTATGTCGACTGCGCTATGACGTTTGAGGAACTTCAGGCGCTTTTCGACAGCCGTGATATCGATATAACAGCTCTCGAAGAAGGAGTGCTCGATGACGCCTCTTACTTCGGAAGGATATTTGCCCGCTGCGGAGGTCTCGCCGATGCTGTGGCAGAAGGACTGAAAGAGCAGGGGTTTGAGGACTTCGAACTGAAGGCTGTATCGTGTGACGGTATTGAAGAATGCAAAAAGGCGCTTATCCTGAAGAGCAGGAATATGCTGGATGCCAATTTTATCGAAGGAATGGCATGTGTGGGAGGATGTATCGGAGGAGCAGGCTGCCTGACGCATGGGCCCAAAGATAAAATACAGGTGGATAAATACGGAGCGGAAGCGACGGAAAAAACGATTCTGGATGCAATATCTGCCTTGGACAGAAATCAGTGAACAACAGTTTTCAATAAAAAGATATAATTGATGTTGAACAGAAAGATCGGGAGGACAGATAAATGAGCAGATATCTTGACAGAGCCAAGGAACTGCGGGCGATCATTACTCCGCACTACAACTGCGGACAGTCGGTGATTTTACCTTTTGCGGTAGATATGGGTCTCTCTGAAGAGCAAGCGATAGGCATCGCTGCGAATTTCGGCGGAGGACTTAAAAGAGCTTCCGCATGCGGAGCGATCACAGGAGGACTTGTTGTTCTCGGAATGTTCGGTATAGATGATCCGTCCGGATACTATAGGGCGCTCAGAGAAAATCATGAAGGAATGCTGGACTGTGCCGACCTGCTCAGAAAAAACAAGGAACTGGGCGGAGAGAGAAAACCTCACTGCGACGCTCTTGTATTTGAATGTGTCACACTTGTCGAAAAGATCCTCAGAGAGAATGGAAAGATCTGAGAAAATAGATTCAGGAATAATTAAAGGGACTGATGCAGATTCTGTATTCTGCATCAGTCCCTTTCTTTTATATATCGTGTTTTGCCCTGTATTCCGCCGGAGTCATTCCCGTGTATTTCTTGAAGACTCTCGTGAAGTGTGCGGGAGATGAGAACGCCAGATAATAGCCGATGTCGGAAGCACTTCGGGCGGTGTAGCGCAGAAGCCGTTTGGCTTCTTCCGTTTTCTGCAGAAGGATAAAATCATTTAGTTTTATACCGGTTTCGCCGTGAAATTTGGTCGACAGGTAGGAACGCCCCATGAACAGCGACCGTGCAAGCTCTTCCGTGGAAATATTCTCGGAAAGGTGCTGCTGCACATAGTTGGCAACGGCTGAAGCAAGTTTTCCCGGATGTCCGTTCAGCATAAGACGTTCGACCCGCTCGGTGAAGCCAACGACCATCTGGTACTGTAGATTTGTGATCTTTTCCATGGTGTCGAGTCTCTCGCAGTTCTGTATATAGAAATCGCTGAGGGACAGCGATTCATCAACGTCGAGCCCTCCCTGAATGGCCGCTCTTGAACAGAGCGTGGCTGTAACTATAAATATGTTTTTCAGTTGCCTCAGGTGATCCGGTGCTACTATTCCGCTGCGGATCGCGGGAGCGCTGCCCATCCATTTGTTCAGCGCGGCGGTATCGCCCTTTCTGACGATCCTCATTATGGCCTGTTCGTGATGATAGGTGTTGTGCGGGGTCACAGCGTCATGCGGTTCAGCGGTTTCGTAGACGTTTTCAGGAGCGATTGCGGACAGTCCTTCTGTGGTTATCGTGAGATCCCTGAGCTCAAGCTTTTCGCCATTGGCCATATAGTTGATCGAACACAGCATGAGGAGAAGGTTATCTACGGGCATATTCGTGATCGACTTTATGCTTCGGCAGAATTCATCGGTGTCATCTCTCTCCACGCCAAGCTGAAAGGCGAATTCGCGGAGCTCCTGCTCCTGAGCCGGAATCTGGCGCGTAGGACCGACGATGAAACGGATGTCGCCGGATCTCAAAACTCCATAATAATAAAAGTTTTCTGTGAGGAAGTATCCAACATGGTCGCATATACTCCATAACTGCTCCTTCCAGTAGAGCGCGGGATCGCGCGCAAGGATCATGGGAGAGTGAAAAGATATGAGTTCCTCGCCTTTATAGACCCTTATCGGGATCCCGGCAAGATCAGCGGATACACGACAGAGATAATCGTAATCGATTGCCATATGACCACCCCCTTAAATCAAACAAAATATACTATACTGCGAACAAATATGCAATTAATGTGTGCGCAATGTTTGATATATTTTATTTGGAAAAAGAATGACCGGAGGTTTGCTGATGAAAAAACTCAAAAAACAGATGGGAAAGATGATCCAGCGGATCATAGATTCCGCCATGGGAAACGGACTTATGCAGGAGGAGACGACTGCATCCGGTGAGAGATATGTTACTCCCGGGATGCCGGAGCTGCTTCGCAGGGCAGGCGCCGAAAGCTGTGTGCTTCTCAGGAATGACGGAGCGCTTCCTCTGGCAGCCGGAGCGGAGATCGCCCTTTTCGGACGCTGCCAGCTGGACTGGTTCTATGTCGGATACGGCAGCGGCGGCGACGTAAATGCTCCGTATCAGGTGAACCTCGTAGACGGAATGCTGGGAGCAGGGGTTAAACTCAATGAGGAAGTGCTGAATACGTACAGGACGTGGACGTCGAATGAGGACAACGAGGCGGATCACGGATGGTGGGGACACTGGCCGATGAACTATCCCGAGATGCCGCTGACGGATGCCCTGGTGAAGAAAGCTGCTGAGACTTCAGAGACAGCAGTTGTCGTAATCGGACGCGCCGCCGGAGAAGACAGGGAGAACACCCTTACAAAGGGCAGTTATTATCTGACGGATGATGAACGTTCGATGCTTGACGCCGTGACCTCCGCGTTCGGCAGAGTAGTCGTGCTTTTGAATATAGGAAACATCATGGACATGAGCTGGACAGAGGAGTATGGCGATAAACTGTCCGCATTCATGATCGTATGGCAGGGCGGCATGGAGAGCGGCAATGCGATAGCCGACGTTCTCACCGGAAAGATCAGTCCCTGCGGTAAACTAAGCGACACTGTCGCAAGAAGGTACGAGGACTATCCGAGCAGCGCCAATTTCGGCGGCAAGGAGTTCAATGAGTACGCCGAAGGCATATATGTCGGGTACAGATATTTCGACAGGCATCCGGAAAAAGTTCTTTATCCGTTCGGATACGGACTCAGTTATACGGAATTTGAGACAACTCCTGAAAGCCTTGAACGGGCGGGGAAAGTCACAGAAGTGACCGTCACCGTGAAGAATACCGGAAAAGTACCGGGAAAAGAAACAGTTCAGCTCTGGGCTGCGCAGCCCGACGGAAGACTCGATAAACCCGTACGCGTGCTCGCAGGGTTCACAAAGACGGGTGAGATCTTGCCCGGAATGAGTGAAACAGTCACGATCCGCTGCATCGACAGGGACATTTCGTCATATGATGAGGCATCCAGCCGCTTTATTCTTGAACCGGGAGAATACAGATTCGAGACAAACGGAAAAGATGCCGGATCATTCGCAGTAGATGAGGAGAAGACCGTAGAGCAGTGCGAACCGCTGCTGCGCGAACCTCAGAAGCTTCGCAGAAGGATACTGGAAAGACTTCCGTCCGAGATCGGATCCGAGGGGAAGAGCGTAAACAGTTTCCGTGAAGTGACAGACGGAAACGCGACTCTCGACCGATTCATAGCATCTCTGACGGATGAGGAACTTGAGGCGTTGTCCAGAGGTCACGGCATGATGGGAAGCAGCTATGGAGTTGCCGGAAATGCCGGAGCTTTCGGCGGTATAACGGAAAGCCTTGAGAAAAAGGGAGTGCCCGCGGTCATAACTTCGGACGGTCCTGCAGGGTTGAGACTCAGGAAATACTGCTCACTCCTGCCGTGCGGTACAGCATTGGCGTGTACATGGAATACGGAACTGGTCGAAGCCCTGTCCGCAAAGGTGGGGGAGGAGATGGTGTATTACGGCGTGGACGTACAGCTTGCTCCTGGAATGAACATACACCGCAATCCCCTGTGCGGAAGGAACTTCGAATATTTCTCGGAAGACCCGCTGCTCTCCGGCAGAATGGCGGCAGGGATAGTGCGGGGAGTTCAGAACAAAGGAAAGGCGGCATGCCCGAAGCATTTTGCCTGCAACAACCAGGAAACAAAGAGAAACACCAACGATTCGAGAGTCTCGGAGAGAGCTCTCAGAGAGATCTATCTCAGAAACTTTGAAATAGTTGTGAAAGAAGCAGAACCGCTCTGCCTCATGACCTCATATAATAAGATCAACGGTGTGTGGAGCCATTACAATTACGATCTCGTCACCACGGTGCTGAGAAAGGAATGGGGCTATACCGGCTGTGTCATCACTGACTGGTGGATGAGAAAGTCAAAGAGTCCGGAGTTCCCGAATATAAGGGACAACGCATACAGGGTACGGGCTCAGGTCGATGTGCTGATGCCGGGGGATATGGGCCATCTGACGAAGAAATACAGGTCCGACGGGACACTGCTCGAAACTCTCGGAAAACCTGACGGCATTACCCGCGGGGAACTGCAGAGGACAGCGAAAAATGTGTTGAACCTCATTATCAGGTTGGATCAACAGCGATAAGGAGACGGAGTGCAATGATGAAACTGTTTACAAGACTGCCTGCAAGCAGGGTGACTTCTGATGAAGTCACCAAGAGGGAAAAGTGGCTGGGATATCTGCTCGGACCTGCCGGAGCTCTGCTCCTCAATGCCGTGCTCGCGACGTATCTCAATGTCTACTACACTGATGTTCTGAAACTCACGCCTCTCTGGGGCGGTGTATTCCTCACAGTGTTCCCGATCATCTCAAAGGTGATCGATGCAATAACCAACATCATCATGGGACAGATCATCGACAGGACCCACTCAAAAGAAGGCAAAGCCCGTCCGTGGCTTCTGATCTCCACATTCCTGCTTCCCGTCACCGGAATATTGCTTTTCACCGTGCCGGAATCGAGCGATCTGGTGAAGGCAATATGGGTCATGATCTCATATAACCTTTTCTATTCACTGGCCTACACGATCTTCAATATGAGCCACAACCTGATGGTACCTCTTTCCACACGCGACACGACCGCACGAGGCGGACTGTCCGTATTCAATCAGGTGACATCTATCATGATGTCGGGCATTCTCGTCGCGCTCGTATTCCCGATGGTGATCATGCCTGCGATCGGTGTCGACAAGGCAAAGTGGATAACACTTATGTCGATCCTGTCGATCCTGGCTCTTCCCCTGACGCTTCTTGAATACTTCTTCACGAAGGAGCGCGTCACAGCAGAGACAGAAGGACAGAAAAGGGAAGAGACGGTGTCCTTCGGACAACAGCTGAAAATGATCTTTTCCGACAGATATATGGTGCTCATATATGCGTATTTTCTCATCTATACGGTGGGAACCGTACTCAAGAACATGGGACTTGTCTATTACTGCAACTATGTTCTCGGAACCTACAATGACGGAATAACCCAGACGCTCGTTTCGGTCATCGGCGGAATACCGATGGGAATCGGTATTTTCACGGTATGGCCGCTTGCAAAGAAATTCGGAAAGCGCAATGTCACAATGGTCGGGTTCATCCTTTATGCGGTCGGCAGCCTTATATGCTGGATTTTCCCGACGAATATGGTGATCGTCCTCATCGGTCAGTTCATAAAGAACATCGGCGGACTTCCTTCCGCATATGTGTTCATGGCTCTGTTCGCTGACTGTCTCGACCACCTTGAGTGGAAAACGAACATGCGCGTCGACGGCACAGCGATGTCCATTTACAATATAATAGCTGTAGCGATAGTCGGGGTTATGACAGGAGTTTTCAACTGGATGCTGGCAGCAGCCGGATACATAGCTCCGGTAATGGACAGCGCGGGGAAGACCATAGCGGCGGTACAGCCGGCTTCGGTAACAAATGTCATCACATTCGCGTTTGTCGGACTGGAAGTGTTTACCGGCATAGCACTCGCAGTGATACTCATCTTCCTCGATGTCGAAAAGCATATTGCGAAGGAACAGGCTGAAGTTAAAGCGAGAAGAGAAGCATGAGAAAAAGAAACAATCTGACGATTCCGTTATGTCTTCTTGCGGTTTGCGCGGGATGGAATCTTTACTGCGGCTATAAATGGGGATGGGGACCGTTCAGGGAACTGCACGATATCAAGGTATCGAAACTGAAGGGGAATGCGGAAGCGTACGCACCTGAAAATGTGAAGCCGTTGGATGCAAGTCCTCTCAGCGGAAAACACATAATGTTCCTGGGATCTTCGGTCACATACGGAGCGGCATCAAAAGGTGTTTCCTTTGTGGATTACATCGCGCTGCGGAATAAATGCGCGATCACAAAAGAGGCCGTCTCGGGAACGACACTGGTGGACACAAAGAATGATTCATACATCAACCGTATGAAGAAACTCGACAGAAGTACAGCTGCGGATATGTTTATCTGCCAGCTCTCCACAAATGATGCGACACAGAAAAAGCCGCTCGGACATATCTCGGATAACGGAGAATATGATACATCTACCGTTGCGGGAGCGATCGAGTTCATCATAGACTATGCCAGGGAGACATGGCATTGCCCGGTGGTGTTCTATACAAATCCGAAGTATGAGAGCAATGAGTATGCCGCCATGGTATCTATGCTTCATGAAATTGCTAAAGTACATGATATTTCGGTGATCGATCTGTGGAATGACACAGATTTCAACAGCATTACCGACGAACAGAGAGAACTGTTTATGGCAGATCCGATCCACCCGACGCAGGCAGGTTACCTCGAATGGTGGACACCGTTCATAGAGAATCGTTTATACGGAGTTGCACGAGATGAACAGGGTGACTAAAAGCGCTTTAGGAATCGGCGGTGGACTTGCCGCCGCGGGATTAATAGGGCTGGCAGTGACCGGATGGCAGATTGGATGGGGTCCGTTCCGCGGTCTGTTCAAAGGATTTGAGTCTGAGGTAAGGGCTATTGAGAAGAAGTATCCGGCGGATAAGCGCAGGGGAGAGATCGTGTTTTACGGCGCCTCAAACTTCAGGCTCTGGACAGAAATGGAAAATGATCTCTGGGATTACAAAGTACAGAACCACGGTTTCGGCGGAAGTACGGACAAAATGCTGGTACAGTATGCCGACCGGATCCTCTATCCTTATAAACCTGAAATAGTTTTCTTTCAGACCGGTTCGAATGACTATGTTCCGCTTAAGGGAACCGATGAAGAGAAGATAGCCGCCTGCATGAAATATAAGCGTGAGATGTTCGGAATGTTTCATGAACATCTGCCGGAAGCGAGATTTGTGGTCATGAGCGGACTGCTCCTGCCGGGCAGAAGCGAATACTCTTCCATGACGCAGGAGATCAACCGGCAGCTGGAAGCGCTGTGCTTTGAGCATTCGGACTACATGACCTTCGTGAATGCCGAAGATTTGACATTTGACGGTACAAACTATGCAAAAGAATTGTTCCGTCCGGATATGATCCATCTCAATCATGAGGGACAGCTTCGCTGGTGCGAGGAATACATCCGCCCGACAATAGAGAGGATAAAGTATCTATGAAAGTTTCTGAATTGGCGGAAGCGGCGAGGGATTTCTGGCGTCCGAACAGATATCTTCTGGAAAAACACCTTATAAATGACGGAGAGGAACATCCTTTTGCACTGATCTGCCCCGGAGGCGGATACGGTATGGTCTGCTCATTCGTGGAAGGACTGCCGTACGCGGGAGAACTGAACCGGATGGGGTATCACGCTTTTATATTGTTCTATCGGGTTAAGAATAAGGCACGTTTTCCCGCACCTCAGGAAGATGTTGCAAGGGCGATCAACGAGATATTCGACCATGCTGAGGAATGGAAAGTCGACCGGCACTGCTGGTCGCTCTGGGGTTCTTCCGCAGGAGGCCATCTTGCCGCGAGTTTTGCAGCAGAGGCGGAAGGAAATATGAGACCGGGAACAGTGATCCTGACATATCCGGTTATAACGATGAGTTCACTGACTCACAGCGGCAGCAGGAATATGCTGCTCGGTAAAGATCCGACCGATGAGATGATCGAGCGCATGAGCGTGGAAAAACATATCACAGCTGAATATCCGCCTACCTTCATATGGTACGGCACGGCGGATAAGACAGTACCGCCGGAGAACAGCAGAGAGATGGCGAAAGCTCTTGAAGCCGCCGGTGTGCCGTACCGGCTTGAGGAATACCCGGGGATAGAACACGGTGTGGGGCTCGGCAAGGGAAGCGCATGCGAACCGTGGTTCCCGCATGCAGTGAAATTTTGGGAGGAGCAGAGATGATAGCTATAAGACTCAGAACAGAATATCTTAAAGATCCGCTCGGCATAGATATAGAGAACCCGCGCCTCACATGGAACTGTGACGGTGGGTTAAGACAGACCGCTTACAGAATAGTGACAGAGAAATGGGACAGCGGAAAAGTCAGCACTTCTTCAATGAGCTCAGTCTATCCCATGGAACTCCGCAGCAGGGAGCACGTCACATGGAAGATATGTATCTGGGACGAGAACGATGTTCCCGGCGAATGGGCTGAAAGCTTTTTCGAAATGGGACTTCTGGAAAAGAATGACTGGACTGCAAGGTGGATAACGGGAGATTACACGGTCGACAAGAAGGAGAGATATCCGGTCGATTGTTTCCGCAGATCATTCAGCGCTGATAAAGAGATAAAGAGCGCGAGAATGTACATAACCGCCTGTGGTCTCTATGAGGCCAGACTGAACGGGAGAAAGATCGGAGATTTCTATATGGCTCCCGGACATACGGACTACCGCAAACGCATTCAGTATCAGACATATGACGTCACTGAACTTGTAAACCGGGGAGATAACGAACTCACCGTACAGCTTGCAGACGGATGGTACAGAGGCAGCATCGGCGCCTGGGGTCTGACAAATCAGTACGGAACAGAGACCAAACTGCTATGCCAACTCGAAATAGAATATTTCGACGGATCAACCGAAACTGTCATCTCCGATAAAAACTGGGAGTGGTCAAATGACGGACCGATCCGCTTTGCCGACAACAAGGACGGCGAGACCGTAGAGGCTTTCAGAGAGCCTTTGTACGGCGGACACGCCAAAGAGACAAAGTGCGGAGTCGTTCCTTCTGCATCAGACAATGTTCACGTCATAGAACACGAATGTATCCATCCGGTTATAACCGTATCTCCGAACGGAAAAAAACTGCTCGATTTCGGCCAGAATCTCGCCGGAATCATATCGTTCAGAGTCAGGGCACATGCAGGACAGAAGATATTCATGAAGTTCGGTGTGATGCTCGGCGAAGACGGAAATCTCACTCTGAAGAATATCCAGTGCGTAAACAAAAAGAAGAGAACACCTCTTCAGCAGATCGATTATACATGCGGTGAGGGACTCAACGAATACAAAATGACATTTTCCGTATTCGGATTCCGTTATGCGGAAGCGGATACTGAACTTGTGTTTTCAGAAGACGATATTGAAGCGATCGCAGTCTATTCCGATATGGAAGAGACGGGTAGTTTCAGAAGTTCTAACAAGCTGCTCAACAAGTTCGTCGAATCGACAAAGTGGTCTACAAAATCCAATTCACTTGATGTGCCGACAGACTGTCCGACACGAGAGCGTCACGGGTGGACAGGTGACGCCCAGATATTCTTCGGCACAGCGTCATATCTCTTTGACTACGCCGCATTCGCCCGCAAATATCTGAGGGATGTATACGACTGGCAGAGAAAGGACGGACGTCTGCCTCAAATCGCTCCGTATGGAGGAGTGGATTTTTATATGTGGACGATGAACGGCTCTGTGGGTTGGTCCGATGTAGGGATACTTATGCCGTACTTCTTCTGGAAAAAATACGGTGACGACAGGATAATCAGAGATTATTATGACCACATGAAAAAATACGCTTCATTTATGGAGAAGCGTATATCCAAGGATGGGATAGTCAGAAAAGGTCAGAGCTACGGCGAGTGGGCGGAACCGGCAGATGTCATGCCCAATGACTGGAAAGACATGGTGCTGCCGCATCCCGAAGTCAGCACAGCATATACGGCATATGTTCTTAAGTGCATGTCTGAGATTGGGGATAAACTCGGCCATGTAGATGATTCCGAACACTGGAAAGGCGTCGCGCGCAAGTGCAGAATGGCATACCAGAGAGAGTACGGAAAAGATCTGGACACAGACAGACAGGCGCAGCTTGTGAGACCGCTGGCATTCGGACTATTGGACGATGAACAGACGGCTTTTGCCCAAAAGAGACTTATAAAAGCTATGGAGAACTATGGCTGGAGACTCGGCACGGGATTTCTTTCTACCCCTCTGATCCTCGACGTGCTGGCAGACATAGATATTGAAGCCGCATACAGACTCCTTGAAAACGAGGAGATGCCGGGCTGGCTGTTTATGCCGAAAGCAGGCGCGACCACTATCTGGGAGAGCTGGGAAGGGACTGAAGCCCAGGGCGGTATAGCGAGTCTCAACCATTACTCAAAAGGCGCTGCGTGTGAGTGGCTATACCGCACAATGTGCGGTATACGTATGGATGGTGAGAACCATTTCAGAATAGAACCGCATCCGGGCGGACACTTTACATACGCTGAAGCTGAATACAGAAGCATATACGGAACTGTAAAGTCCGGATGGGAACGCAACGATAACAGGGTGATATACAGAATAAGTATTCCTGCGAATTGCACGGCGACACTTGTGACGGACGGGAAGAGTAGAGAACTTGAAGCGGGAACATATGAATTCTGATATTCGATGCGCTTTATAACGGGATTAATTCGGAATTACTGATAAGAGAAAGATCTGTTTCCGCGCAACGGAGACAGATCTTGTCTTATAATACAGAGTATGGGGGGGTGAGCGGATGAATCCTGAGATCCTGAAAAAGCTGTCACAGATAACGGAAGAGGAACAGGAGATACTGGACGGCCGCGCGGATATCGACCGCAGTCTTTATATGGACGGAAGCCGGGACGTGATCAGCGGGGAAAAACTGCTGGATAAGGGTAAGCTCATTGCCATCCGCCCGCATACACGTTTTATTGCCTTTCCCGAGCACACTCACGACTATGTGGAAATGGTCTATATGTGCCGGGGATCGACCACCCATATAGTGAACGGTGAGCGTTTCCGGCTGGAGACCGGCGAACTGCTGATGCTCGGACAAAATGCCCGCCAGCAGATCGAGGCGGCGGGAGAAGAGGATGTCGCGGTCAATTTTATAGTGAGACCCGAATTCTTCTCATCCGTACTCCCGGTACTGGGAGAAGAGGAAACGCCCCTGCGTCACTTTATTCTTGAGTGTCTGCGCGGTGAGAATGAATCCGGATATCTGCTTTTCCATGTGGCGGAGATACTTCCCGTTCAGAACCTCATAGAGAATCTGCTGTTTACCATGATGGAGGATATACCGAACAGAAGGAGCATCCTCCAGCTCACAATGGGGTTACTGTTCGTTCAGCTGCTAAATCATACACAGACACTGAGTTTTTCCTCCGGCGAGCAGGAAGCAGTGATGACGGTGCTGCGCTATATTGAGGAGCACTACATGGACGGCAGCCTGACAGAAGTCGCGGACAGGCTCCATTATGAACTTCATTCCCTGTCACGTCTTGTGCATCAGAAGACGGGTAAGAACTATACCGAGCTTCTGCAGGAGAAAAGACTGAGTCAGGCGACGTGGTTCCTCCACAATACCGACTGGAATGTCGATGAGATCGCAAGAGCGGTCGGATATGAGAATATGACGTATTTCCACAGGCTGTTCCGCGAACGGTTCGGAGTGTCGCCGAGACAGTACAGGAACTGCAAATAAGGTTACTTTTTTGGACAACCCCCGATATATAAAGACACCCTTCCGCCCTGTATAGTAGTATACAGGACAGGAGGGTGATTTTTTATGGAATACTATCTTGCCATCGATATAGGAGCCTCATCCGGCAGACACATCGTGGGCTGGATGGAAGGCGGAGAACTGAAAACCGAAGAGGTCTACAGATTCCCGAACGGGGTGACGGAATCTGACGGCCATCTGACCTGGGATATCGATGCTCTCGAAGAGCATGTGAAAACGGGCATAGCGAAAGCAAAAGCCGAATATCCTGACATAGAGAGTCTGTCAATAGATACATGGGCTGTCGATTATGTGCTTATGAAAGGCGATGAAGCGGTTTATCCGTGCTATGCCTACAGGGACAGCAGAACGGAAGCAGTGATCCCGGAAGTTCACGGAAAGATACCGTTTACGGATCTCTATGAAAGAACGGGCATACAGTTCCAGCCGTTCAATACGATATATCAGCTGTGCGCCGACAATGATGCCGGAAGACTGGACGGAGTTACGGATTTCCTGCTCATACCGGAATATCTGATGTACAGACTGTCGGGCAATAAGGCGCATGAATACACCAACGCGACGACAGGAGGCATGGTGAATGCCGTTACCGGTGAATATGATCCCTGGATAATCGGGATACTCGGTCTGCCGGGACATCTTTTCCGCAAATTGGATCAACCCGGAACGGTCATAGGAGAATATGAAGGCATCAAGGTGATGCTGTGCGCAACTCATGATACGGGATCCGCCGTGGAAGGCATCCCGATGGAGGGGAATCACCCGTACATCTCTTCCGGGACATGGTCCCTTCTCGGAGTCAAGACCGAGAGACCCATCACGAATGCTGCCAGTGAACTGGCCAACTGGTCAAATGAGGGCGGTGTGGGATACAACAGATATCAGAAAAACATCATGGGTATGTGGCTTATAAACCGCCTGAGGGATGAACTCTGTCCGGGAAAACCGTTCGGAGAGATAGTTGAAGAAGCGGAATCGAGTTCATTTGAGGAGACCGTGGATGCAAATGCCCAGATATTCCTTGCTCCTGAGAGTATGAAAGAAGCGTTTGACGCTTCTCTAAGCATGAAACCCGCATCGCTGGGAGACTATTTCAGGTGCGCATACCGGAGTCTCGCGCTCTCATACATGAATGCGATCGAGGAACTGCAGCACAATACAGGGAAACACTATGACCGCATATATATAGTTGGCGGAGGCGCAAAGAACGGCTTCCTCAACAGACTCACCGAAGAAGCAAGCGGCAAAAAAGTAATAGCGATGCCCATAGAAGCTACGGCGCTGGGCAATCTGAAAATACAGATAGAGACATCCAAGGAGGAATGTTGATGTTAGTTGATACAAAAGCAAGGATCGGTGTTTTTTCTATAGCGCTGGGCGCATATCTGCCCCAGTTTCCCTCACTGGTTCCCGAATTCGAGTCACAGTATGAGGACTTCAAGAAGCGCATACCCGATACGGTTGAACTGATCGACGGAGGCCTTGTCACCACAAAGGAAATGGCTATGGCCGCCGGTGACAAATTCCGCGCAGCAGATGTCGATCTCGTGATCCTTCAGCTCCTCACATACGCCACAAGTTATAATATGCTGCCGGCAGTGAGAGATCTTGATGTCCCTGTTGTACTCGTTAATCTTCAGAAAAAGAAAGCTCCTGATTATGAGAATACGGATACGGCAACGTGGCTCGGAACACTCTATGCGTGCGGAGCTGTCGGCGAGATGGTTGCGGATCTCGAAAGAGCGGGGAAGCGCCATGCCGTCATAACCGGCGTAGTCGAGGGCGGAGATCCCGAAGTGGACAGAGAGATAGAGGACTGGTGCAGAGCAGCACAGGTCAGAAGACGCTTCCGTGACACGAATCTCGCTCAGATCGGGAGACCGTATCCCGGAATGATGGATCTTTATATCGACGAGACGAATCTCTACCACCGCATGTGGCTCTACACAAAGCAGTTTGACTGGGAGAAGATGTGGGCGATAGCAGACGATATCACTGATGAGGAGACTATCCGCGCCAAAGCGCAGGACATTCTCGACACCTTCGATATAGACGGCGGAGGCACTGTGGAAAAGGTCTGGGATATGGCCAAATATGTTGTTGCATTTGAGCAGTGGGTAAAGGACGAGAAACTCGGATTTGTCGCATCCCATTACGACGGTTTCGCTCAGGGTGTAGCGGGAAAACTCGACAGCATGCTGATCCCCGCATTCTCCATGCTGATCAAGCAGGGCACAGCCTGTGCCGTGGAGGGAGACATAAAGGTAGCTATGGCTATGTCCATACTTAAGACCATATCCGGAATGGGCCAGCTGAGTGAGATGTATTCCATCGATTTTGATGAGGATATATGCATAATCGGTCACTCCGGTTCAGGCGACGCGGATATCTCAAAGGCAAAGAAACCTACCATGAAGATAGTCCCTGTTTTCCACGGAAAGACAGGCGGAGGATATCTGACCCAGTTCTATCCCGCAGAAGGTCCGGTAACATACCTTGGCATTACCCAGGACAGGGACGGTCACTTCAAATTCGTAGTGGCTGAAGGAGTCAACGAACCCGGACCTATCTTCACATTCGGAGATACAAATATGCGCACCCGTTTCACATGCGGTGCAAGAGATTTCTGCAACAGATGGAGCGAGGCAGGTCCTACCCATCATATGGCAGCTGCATCGGGCAGACATATCGATACGATCCTGAAGGTTGCAAAGATATTCAATGTCCCCGTAGACATCATCACAAGGTAATTGGAGGAGAATAATGAAGGATATACTGACAGCTCCGTTCATGGTCGAAATGATACGGACGGCAACAAATATGTACGATCACGGCTGGGATGAGCGTAACGGCGGAAATATCAGTCTGATGCTCAGTGAAGCAGAGGTTAAGGAGTATCTGGATACAGATGCGGTGATCCGCGCTATACCCATCGGATTCAGCGCTCCGGAACTTGAAGGAAAATACTTCCTCGTGACCGGTACGGGAAAATACTTCAAGAATGTCCAGTATGCCCCTGAAGTCAATCTCGGTGTAGTCCGTCTTGCTGACGGCGGCAAGACAGCGGAACTTCTCTGGGGATATGCAGACGGCGGTAAATTCACTTCCGAATTCCCGGCTCATATGATGAGCCACGTCGCCAGGCTCGCAGTCGATGCTGACAACAGAGTCGTTATGCACTGCCATCCGGCAAATCTGCTCGCAATGACTTATGTCCACAGCCTCGATGAGCGCGAATTCACCCGTACGCTCTGGCAGATGTGCACCGAGTGTATCGTGGTCTTCCCGGACGGTGTGAATGTTCTCCCCTGGATGCTCTGCGGCACAAATGAGATAGGTGAAGCTACAGCAGAAAAAATGGCGACAGCGCGCCTCGTTGTCTGGAGCCAGCACGGCATATACGGCGCCGGGAAAGATCTGGATGAGACCTTCGGACTTATCGAGACGGCTGAGAAAGCGGCTGAGATCTACATGAAGATAGCTCATCTGCCGATCGTTCAGTCTATCACCGATGATCAGATGCATCAGCTTGAGGCTCATTTCGGCGTAAAGGCAAGAGAAGGGTATCTTGACTAAAAGCAGAACAAAACAAGGACTCTCCGCATTTGCGGGGAGTCCATTTCATTTATGTGCAGATATCAGTCCGGATAGTTGAGCCGGTCCGGCGTTATGTTCTCAAGAACTTCGCGCTTGTATTTGCGGGCGTAATACGCTGCCATGGAGAGATTCATGTCGAGATAGTTGCCGCAGTCGCGCGGTGATGCACCGGGGATCTCACCTTCGAAATCAATGATGAAGTCTGTCATCCGGGATATTATATCAACAATGTCTTCTGAAGAGAGATCTCCCTTGAAGATCACATAGAATCCCGTGCGGCATCCCATGGGTCCGAAATAGATCGTCTTATCCTTCCACACGGGATCATTGCGCAGATAAGTTGCTCCAAGATGTTCGATGGCGTGAACTGCTGCAGTATCCATGACAGGTTCCAGATTAGGTCGTGTGAATCTCAGGTCAAATGTTGTGATGATCTCATCTCCGACTCTGTCTTTTCTTGAAACATATATACCTGTCAGAAGTTTTTCGTGATTGACTGTAAAACTCGGTATTTTTTCCATATATCCCTCAAATATGATATGTATTATTTTTGATTGTTATCGACTGCTTTTATGATACACCCGATCCCGGCTATTACAGAAAACTGTAATTCTTGCCTTGTTCAGGGGCTTCTCCATCATGAAATGCTGAAAAAAGCAGAGACCATCGGCCTCTGCTTCAAAGAACTGATTCAGACAATCGGGGCGTCCGTGGCGGATTCTTTCTTGATCAGTTTGAAGATCACAATGTACATTGCAATGACAAAGATGATGAATAAAATCATCGATAGGCCGGAACCGATCATTGCGCATGCATCATAGAATCCGTGAAGTGCTACAGAAGTGATGTATGCCGCGAGAAGATTGGATCTCTTCTCCGCATGATACCCGTAATTGTCATACCACTTTGCTCTTCCGTAGAAAAGACCCATGACAACAGCAAATCCCATGTGACCGGGGATCGAGAGGACAGCCCTCGATACCGCGACGGACAGTCCGTAGCCCAGAACATATTCAACATTCTCAATCGCTGCAAATCCCAGTGATACGAAGACGGCATAGACGATTCCGTCAAATCTGAAGTTGAAATAAGGGCTCTTCCATGATCTCCAGTAGAGGAAGATCATCTTTGTCCCTTCCTCGACTGCGGCGACCACAAGGAATGCAAGCACAACATAGTAGCTCGGAGTTCCGGGGATCATGACTGCATTCAGGATGCCCTCACCTATGCCTTCGAGAACGACTGAAGCCGCGGCTGCAAGCACACCCATGAAGCACAGGGACGCCAGCAGCGGAAGGGGCTCTTTCTCAACGGTGTCCTTTTTGTAGATGTATCTCAGCAGTATCGCTGCCGGAATGATCGCTGCGAGAACATATATGATAACGATCACATAAGATGGAATGAAAAACATCTAAGTTCCGTCTCCTTATCAATTAATATCTGTTAGACATTATATATCATAGTCTGTACAAATTCATCAGTTTTGCGACTGAAATCGGAGTCAGCGTTCTATCCGGTGAAGAAACAGACCGCTTCTGAGCTTTGGCTCGAACCACGTGGATTTCGGCGGCATCAACAGATTTGCGTCGGCGACATTCAGCAGTTCTCCGATGCTTGTGGGGAACATGGCGAATGCCACGGCATGATCGCCGCTTTCCGAATCAAAATCTCTGACGGATGACTCAAGCACGTCGATACCTCTTATTCCGCCTACGAACTTTATGCGTTTGTCAGTACGGGGATCCGCTATCCCGAGAATACTGCTGAGCACAAGATCCTGAAGCAGCGAAACATCCAATGATGCGACGGGATCATTCTGTCTCGCACTGAGCACATCGGGCCTTGCCGCGAGAGAGTACCAGTTCCCCGAGAGGAACATGGACATAGACGCTTTGCGGGAAGGTTTCTGAGCCCCGGGAAGAGGAGCAATGTCGAATATGCTATCAAGGAGGTTCATGAATTCTTCCGGTGTGTGACCGTTGAGTCCTCGGACTATGCGGTTATAGTCCATGATCATGAGTTCGCTGTCCGGGAAGAGTACAGACAGAAAATAGTTGAATTCCTCATTTCCGGAACATCCCGGATGGGATTCTCTGCGCTTAAGGGCAACCTTTACCGCGGATGCGGCTCTGTGATGGCCGTCGGCAATATATGTATGCGGTATGGAACGGAAGAGAGCGGTCAATTGTCCGATGCTCCCGTTGTCATCTATCCTCCACACTCTGTGCCGGATGCTGTCATCGGATGTGAAGTCATAGAGAGGGGACTCTTCCTTCTTGCAAGATATGATATCCGTTATCGAAGGATCGTTTCTGTATGCCAGAAATATGGGACCCGTCTGACAGGAAGTGATATCTATGTGGTTTATTCTGTCCAGTTCCTTTTCGAGAACGGTATTCTCGTGCTTTCTGCAGACACCGTTCAGATAATCGTCTACCGATGACAGCGCCACAAGACCGGTCTGAGCTCTGCCGTCCATCGTGAGTTCGTAGAGATAGAGGCAGGGCCTGCTTTCTTCAACAAACAGACCGTTTTTCACTTCGCTCTCGATCATCTCAGCAGCTTTTTCATATACAGAGCGTGAATACATGTCGAAAGACGGCGGAAACTGGGTCTCGGGTCTGTCTATATTCAAAAAAGAAAGAGGGCGGGAAGCCGCATAAACGGCGGCTTCCTCCCTTGTGTAAACATCATACGGCAGCGCCGCTATGTCTGCGGCAAATCCCTCATAGGGACGGACTGCCCTGAACGGTCTTATCGTTGCCATCTTCAGTTCGATCCCTTGATAACTCTTACGCGGAGCACTCCGTCGATCTCCTTGAGCTTTTCAACAGTGTTGGAGGGAAGGGGATGAGAGAGATCGATAAGGGTATAGGCATATGCGCCTCTCGCCTTGTTGAGAAGATTCTCAATGTTGTGATTGTAGCTGCCGAAGAACGTGGTTATCTGGCTCAGCATGTTCGGAATGTTCCTGTGAAGAATACCGACTCTTGATTCGGTTGCACACACACCGGCATCCATGTCCGGATAGTTTACGGAATGGGAGATATTGCCGTTGTCGAGATAGTCCTGCATCTCACGGACCGCCATGACAGCGCAGTTGTCCTCTGCTTCAAGCGTGGATGCACCGAGGTGGGGAAGGACTATCGCGTTTTTCATCTTGACGGATGTGGTGTTCGGGAAATCGGATACATAGCAGGAGAGTTTACCTGATTCAAGAGCATCTGCGACCGCTTTTTCGTCACAGAGAGCATCTCTTGAGAAGTTGAGAAGTTTTGCTCCGTCCTTCATCTTTGAGATGACATCCGCATTGATCATTCCCTTTGTGGAATCCATTGCGGGAACGTGGATAGTGATATAGTCGCTGACTTCGCAGAGATGCTGGAGATTGTCTGCATACTTTACATGGCTTGAAAGTTTCCAGGCTGACATGACTGAGAGGAACGGATCGTATCCGTATACGTCCATGCCGAGTTCAAGAGCTGTGTTCGCCACGAGGACGCCGATCGCTCCGAGTCCGATGACTCCGAGAGTTTTTCCGTTTATCTCATTTCCGGCAAAAGCCTTCTTTGCTTTCTCGGTGCTCTTCGCAATATTCTCATCTCCGGCATTGTCCTGAACCCAGTGAGCTCCGTCGATGATACCTCTTGAGGACATCATGAGAGCTGCAACAACGAGCTCCTTAACGCTGTTTGCGTTTGCTCCGGGAGTGTTGAAGACAACGATACCCTGTTCTGCGCATTCTTCGATCGGTATATTGTTTACGCCTGCGCCCGCTCTTGCAATGGCTCTCAGGGTTGCGGGGAATTCCATTCCGTGCATATCCTGGGAACGGACAAGCACTCCGGCTGCGTCGTCGATCGTGTCGACAAGCGTGTATCCTTCTCTGAAGTGCTTTGTGCCTACCGGGCTTATCTTGTTAAGCGTGTATATCTTTCTGTCTTTCATGATCAGCTGTTTTCCTTTTCAAAGTTTTCCATGAATTCCACGAGGGCTTTTACTCCCTCATACGGCATCGCATTGTAGAGACTTGCGCGCATGCCGCCGACACTTCTGTGACCTTTGAGATTCACAAGTCCCGCCGCCGTTGCTTCGGATACGAATTTTGCGTCGAGGTCCTTGTCTCCCGTTACGAACGGAACGTTCATGAGAGATCTGTCGCAGGCGCGGACGGTGCCCTTGAAGAGGGAAGATGAGTCGAGGAAATCGTAGAGAAGCTTTGCCTTCTTCTCATTGCGCTCCTTCATGACTTCGAGACCGCCTATGGCCTTGAGCCATTTGAACACTTTACCGCACATATAGATGTTATAGCAGGGAGGAGTGTTGTAGAGGGACTTTGCATCTGCATGGGTCTTGTATTTGAGCATCGTCGGAGTTCCCGGAAGAACATCGTCGCGGATAAGGTCTTCTCTTATTATCGCGATCACTACTCCGGCAGGTCCGACATTCTTCTGGACACCGCCGTAGACAAGTCCGTATTTCGTGACATCCATGGGTTCCGAAAGGAACATGGAGGAGACATCGGATACAAGATCCTTGCCCTTGGTGTTCGGAAGCTGCTTGATAGTTGTTCCGTAGATGGTGTTGTTCTGGCAGATGTATACATAGTCAGCGTCCTCGTCTATGGGAAGATCGCTGAGATCCGGAATATATGTGTATGTGGCCTCTTTTGAGCTCGCGACGATATTGACCTTTCCGAAGATAGCGGCCTCATCAGCGGCCTTTTTTGCCCAGTTTCCGGTGAGGATATAGTCTGCCACCCTGTTTCTCATGAGATTCATCGGAACCATGGCGAACTGTGTGTGGGCTCCTCCCTGAAGGAAGAGGACTTTATAGTTTGCCGGGATCCCAAGAAGGTCGCGGATATCCTGCTCGGCTTCGTCTATTATGGTCTGGAAAGCACTAGATCGATGACTCATCTCCATAACAGACATGCCTGTTCCGCGGTAATCCAGCATTTCCGCTGCTGCTTCGCGAAGGACTTCTTCCGGCAGCACGGCCGGACCTGCACTGAAATTAAAGACTCGTTTCATTTTTGTATACCTCGATCTAGTGTTTTCACGTGGCTGACACGTGTAAACAAATTATAACAAATTAACCCGCAAATCTTTAGGGTAATTACATACGAAAAAGAATGCGGTAACGGCTGACAATTTGGTAAAAGGGTCTCCGGAACAATGATTTGATTCGGCTGTGAGACAAAAAAACGACGCCGAAGTTATCGATTATGCCAATATATTCCTAAGAGGCTGATGGGATATAATTAATGCAGTTAAATATGTTTTAACAGGAGGTTATCAGTTTTTATGGATGCCCAGAAAAGATATGAAGAATGGCTGGAGAAACTTGAAGACGGAGACCCGTTAAAGGCGGAGCTCATTGCCATCAAGGATGATCCGACCGAGATAAAAGAGAGATTCTACCAGGACCTCGCATTCGGAACAGCAGGACTCAGAGGCAAGGTCGGAGCCGGCACCAACAGGATGAATTTCCTGACAGTCGGAAAAGCTACCCAGGGTATTGCGGACTATATCGTTGAGCATGGCCAGGAGGCTATGGACAAGGGTGTCGTCATAGCTCACGACCCGAGACATTTCTCCAAGGAGTTTTCCCAGCTGACGGCAGGCATTCTTGCCGCCAACGGCATAAAAGTCTATGTGTTCCCGGACCTCAGACCAACCCCTGAGCTCGCCTATCTCGTACGCGTGCTCGGCACCATTTCGGGTATAAACATCACTGCTTCCCACAATCCGAAGGAATACAACGGATACAAGGCTTACTGGGAGGACGGTTGCCAGGTCAGCAGCACTGTTGCAGACGGAATGTATGAAAAGATCTGCGCGGTCGATGCGTTCACGGGCGTCAAGAAATCCGATTTCAGCAAGGGCGTTGAAGAGGGCAAGATAATAGTCCTTGGCCCCGAGTATGACAGAATGTATCTCGATGCGATCGAAGCGATGGCTATCCACAGCGGAGATGAGCTCGACCTCGATATCCCGCTCGTATACACGCCCCTCAACGGCGCCGGATCTATCCCGTTCAGAACAATGCTCAAGGACAGGGGATTCCATAACTGGGCTATTGTCGAGGAGCAGGAGCACCCGGATCCGGATTTCACGACAGTAGGCTATCCGAACCCCGAGAGCCCACCGGCATTCAAACTCAGCGAAGAGCTGGGAAAGAAATTCGGAGCAGAACTGCTCATGGCTACTGACCCCGACTCCGACAGATTTGCCATCGAACTCAGAGATGATAACGGCGAATATGTATGGCTCAACGGCAACCAGACCGGATATCTTCTCGTCAACTACATCCTCGACGGAAGAAAAGATGCGGGAACATTGCCTGAGAACGGAGCAATGGTCAAATCCATCGTCACAAGTACACTCAGCTCCATAATAGCGGAAGCGTACGGCGTAAAGATGTTCGAATCTCTTACAGGATTCAAGAACATCTGCGGAAGGATCCCCGAAGTACAGAAACTCGGATATGAATATATGTTCGGCTATGAGGAGTCCGTAGGATATGCAGCATGTCCGGATATCCGCGACAAGGATGGTATTTCTGCGGGAATGCTCGTAGCGGAAGCCGCAGCGTATTACAGAAAGCAGGGCAAGACGCTATGGAACGTTCTCCAGGATATCTATGCGAAATACGGCTACTTCAATGAAGACGAGCCGAACATCGTTCTCGAAGGAATCGAGGGAGCCGAGCGGATCAAGAGGATGATGTCCACTGTGAGAGAGAATCTGCCGACGGAAGTGGGCGGAGCAAAGGTCGTCAAGGTCGCAGACTATATCAACGGCTATGAGGATATTCCCGCATCCAACGTTCTCAGATTCTGGCTCGACAACGGCAGCTGGTTCGCCATAAGACCGTCCGGCACGGAGCCGAAGATCAAGTTCTACTTCTACTCCAATCAGGACAGCGCAGAGAAGGCGAAAGAGGTCAACGAGAAGATCAAGGCCGACATCTTTGCCATCGTAAACGCTATAGAATAACCGAAAAAGATATAATAAAGGCGCCATCTGACCGATGATCAGGTGGCGCTTGTTTTTTGATGTGATATGAGGAGAAGCTTGTCAGCTCTCGTCATCTTCTTGATTGCAGCCTCTCTTCTGAGAGCTTCGGATTTTGTTGAGAATTCCTCGAAGTATACGAGTTCGACCGGTCTTCTCGATTTTGTGTATTTGGCACCGGTGCCCTGGTTGTGAGCGCTGATCCTGTGACCAAGATCATTCGTCCACCCGGTGTACAGTGTTCCGTCGGAACACCTGACAATGTATGTATAGTTGATTTCCGGCATTTTTCATGCATTCTGTGTGGCTATAATATTCTCGACTCTTGTCTCGACGTACTTTCTGACGTCATCACGCGGAATATCCAGTGCCACGGCGAATTCTCCGTAGAGGAGATCCTCTGCCATCCTGAGATAGCGTTCATCCGTCTGACTTGTTTTTCTCGGTGTACCGCCGCCTTCGCCTCTCTTGATGTGAACGGCCTTGATAACGGCTATCATGTCGTTGCACCTGTGTGAGGAAATGAATTCGCGGTATGTGCGTTCTGTCCGTTTCGGATCTCTCTCCGTTACCGGCATGGCGTCGACATTGGGAATGTTTTCAATGACACCCTCAACTTCTTCTTTGCTCATGACAGGACGCATGAATACTTTTGTATCAGTCGGTGTAAAGATCTGTCCGTCTCTGTAGAGAGGGGACAGTGTGTAGTAGATCTTTCCTAGATCCGCCATTGATGATGACGGTATGCCTATTGCATCAACTTTGCAGACACCCTCGCCTCCGTATACTATCAAATCGCCAATGTTAAACATTTTTCACCCCAAAATGTGCAAAAGGAACGGGTTTCGGATCGGGTTCGTATTACAATATACCATAAAAGTAACGAAAAATCCACCCTTAATTTGATGTTATGCACAAATCGGTGAAAAAAGGGCAAAAAAAGACTTCAAAGCCCTTTTCAAATGCGCTATGAAGTCTTAAAATATTTAGTTTTTGTACAGAATATTCAGGTCACAGTGACCGTCGATCCCGGGAACTTCTCCGATGGGGCTTACCTGCCACATTATGTATTCGCCTTCATAATCCGTCTGTTCGGTATAGTGTGCTACCCAGACCTTGGCATCCGGGACCTTCCAGACTCTTGTGAGATATGAGGCGCTGCCGTAGAGCATTGCTTCGTAACCGAGATTCTCCATCTCATCAATGAAAGCTTCTGCAGTACGGTTCAGCTGATAGAAACTGATACCTCTGCCGGTGAAGTAGTTGAAGTTCTCCCAGTCAAATGCCACGGGGAGATCAAGAGATTCTCCGTCGAGCTGACCGGCTACCCACTGCGCCTGCTGCCTTGCCTCTTCGGGGGTTTTTGCGAAAGAGTAGAAGTATACTCCGACTTTGACTCCCGCAGCTTTGGCACCTTCAAGGTTTGCCAGGAACTCCGTGTCGATCTCGTTGGTTCCTCCGTAACCGCCGCGCTGCAGACCTATGCGCAGAATGGCGAAATCTATGCCCGATGCCTTGACCTGTTGCCAGTCAATGGTGCCCTGCCATGAGGACACATCTATGCCGATTGTGTTGGCTTCGGATTTGTATTTGGAAATGAAATCTGCGACCGGATAAGTGGAGTCATCCTCGTCGTTGTCTTCAATAGGCTCTCGCACAATCAGAACAAAATCCTTTGTGGAAGTATTTCCGCTTATATCCTGCGCGCTGAACTGGAGCGTATACTGGGAGACCTCTTCAAGACTGTAGCTTCCGACTACGGTGACCTTGGGATTGGGATCATAGTTGTCTCCGCAGAAGAGATAGTCTATGGGATCCATCTCCTTTCCCACGTCTGCATATATGATACCGGGGCACATCATGAGCGGGGGAGTCTTGTCGGTCACCGTAACAGTTACGGCAGCCGTATAAGGCTCGCCTGCAATGTCCGCATATTCGACCTCAAGTTCATCGGTCCCGAGAACTGCCGGGATATATACCTTATCAGGTTCGGTCAGCCAGCCTCCGGATACCTGTATGAGATCCTTTGCCCTCACGTAGTCTCCGTATTCCACTGTGACATTTGCCTCTGTGACGGTCGGTGGCGGAACGTGGTCTTTTGCCGGCAGGAATGACTGTATTGGATTTATGTGAATAGCGTCCCAATAGGACCAGTATGTGCTGCTCCCAACGGTGAAGAGGAACAGAAATATCAGCCATAGCCAGGTTGCTTTTCTCTTTTTCTTTTTAAAGGTTGTGATTTCTTCAGACATATACTTTTTCCGGTAGCGTTTTTGTAATAATACTATACCTTGAGTGAGAGTTCAAAGTGTTCAGGCATTCTTTTGGGCCTTGTCTTTCTCAAGGACTTCCACAATCCAATCTACGAATTTCTGTCTGTCGGCACTGAGAGAGAAGTAACAGTTCTTCGGTCTGTCGCCGGAAAGGTTTCTCCTGTCCACGATCGTTGTGCCGTACGCGAAGCTTCTGCCTATATCGGTATGGCAGTCGCAGTAGATGGTATTGAGAACATCGGGATGAACGACCGAGCATACTGCGAGTGCATCGTGGATGGGGATCCTGTGGATCTCATCAAGCACGTTGGACAGATCACCGGTCGAGCCGTATTTGAGAATGAGATCTGCGCACATATCCGATTCTTTTGTCCCTATGCTTCTGATCCTCTCTGCATCATCGCTTGTGAGGTATGCCGTGTGCGTGGCGTCCAGGGTGCACATGGTGATCTTGCATCCGGATTGGAGAACTATCTCCATGGCCTCTGGGTCGACCCATACATTGAATTCGGCTGAAGGCGTCTCATTTGCCTCTATGCCGCCTGCCATCATGACGATCTCCCTGATCTTCGGAATGATCCTCGGATCCGCGCGCATGGCGAGAGCTATATTTGTCATCGGACCTACGGGAACAAGTGTGATCTCACCGTCTTCAGACGAGAGAAGTGTGTTTATCAGCCATACGACGGCAGACTCCTTCTCTTCATGGATCGTAAATGATGGAGTGGGGATATGAGTCGCATGATGATAATCCGCCTTCGCTATGCTCTCCCTGATCGGGATAGGCAGAAGGCTCTGCCCGGTGGTCGGGAGCAAGGTGGAAGCAAGAGGATACTCTGCACCGCGGTATACCTTTACGGTATCCTGTTTACCGCAGAATTCCACCATTCTCAGGGTGTTCTCGGTAGTAAGCGCAACCTCCAGGTTGCCGTTTACCGTTGTTACACCAAGCAGTTCAATGTCTTCCGACAGCATTGCCATCATGAGTGCAACAGCGTCATCCGAACCTGTATCGACGTCCATTATGATCTTGGTCTTGTCCCGCATTGTGATGACCTCCTGAAAGAATCTGCTTTACCATGTATATTATATCAAAACACAGTGCATTTTATGCGTGTTCAGATGATATAATACACTTGTTAATAAATGCATTATGGAGGAAAACCCATGAATTTTTTAGATCTTGCGAAAAAGTATGAAGACAGAGTCATAGGCATCCGCCATGAACTCCACAGACATCCGGAGCTCTCTTCCGAGGAAAAATGGACGACTGACCGCATCTGCCAGGAACTGGACAGCATCGGACTTGAATACAAGAGATTTGAGCCCTCAGGCGTCATCTGTGATATCAAGGGCAACAAACCCGGAAATAAGACGGTAGCCCTCAGAGCGGATATCGATGCTCTCCCGCAGACCGAGCAGACCGGACTCGAATTTTCAAGCGAGATTCCCGGAAAGATGCATGCATGCGGACATGACACACATGCTGCAATGCTTCTCGGAGCGGCAATGATCATCAACGATGTGAGAGATGAATTCGGCGGAACCATAAGACTTCTGTTCCAGCCCGGCGAAGAGGGAAAAGGCAATTTCATCCCCGGCGAGGAGCCTATGGGCGGAGCTCAGTTCATGTGTAAGATGGGAGCTCTTGAAGGCGTTGATGCCATCTTCGGACAGCACATCGGACCGAGAGAGGGCATGACCGGATACTATGTGTACAATTACGGCGCATCTGCCGCATCCGCCAACAAGTTCACCATAAAGATCCACGGAAAAGCAACACACGGTGCTTTCCCGCAGACCGGCGCCGACGCTTCCGTAGCAGCAGCTGCGGTAGTCATGGCTCTTCAGACTCTTGTTTCAAGAGATTCCGATCCGTTCAAGCCGCTCGTTGTCACTATCGGACAGATCAACTCAGGGTCGGTATTCAACATCATATCCGGAGAGGCGACGATCATCGGTACGGTTAGAACATTCGACAGGGAATTCAACAACAATATGCCCGAGATGATGCAGAGGATAGCAAGCAACGTCGCCGCTGGCTACAAGTGCACCGCGGAAGTGATCTATGAGGTCAACACCGAAGTTCTCATCAACGATGACACCATGGTGGATATCGCAAAGGGAGCCGCCGAAAAAGTGGTAGGTGCCAACAAGGTGTTCAGAGGTTCCCCGACGATGGGCGGAGAGGACTTTGCAGAGTACACGAAGTACTGCCCGTCGGGATTCGTAAATCTCGTCTGCTCAGGCAAATATCCGAATCACAGTAACTTCTTTACGGTAGACGAAGCGGGATTCAAATACGGTTCCGCATTCCTCACACAGGTCGCATTCGACTATCTCGAGAAATACAACGACTGAAATTAGAGCCGCAAAAGGGGACAGATGGGTGTCTTCATCTGTCCCTGAAGATTTTTACGGAGGATCACTATGAGACTCAGCGGAGCAAACTTCCTTTGGATATCTGCAGCATATATAGGTGCATCTTACACTCTGGTAGCTCTCCTGACAGCTCTTGTGGGCCAGTTCGGATTCTATGAAGATGTCACGGGTGCATTCGCGGCGATTCTTGTTGCACTGATACTGGCGGGCGCATATAAGCTGTTTCACACTGCTGCCAAGATAGGATATATTTTCAAGAGATTCGGGCAGGGACTTTATATCGGTCTGCCCGGTATCGCCGCGGGCATATGGTACCTTTTCATAGGCATCGTGAGGAACGATCCCATTGCGGAGGCGGACGATCTTATCAGGGCAGTCATAGTGGCTTTCGCCACGGCTTTTTTCGAAGAGACCATATTCAGGGCAATAGTGCTCTCAAGCACCTATTACTGCAGGAGATACACGAGCGGAAAGGTAGCATTCGCTCTCATATATTCGAGCCTTTTCTATGCGGTCGTTCAGTACAAGGACATAATAGGCGAGGATCTTGTAACCGTTCTCATAACGGTTATCCATGCTTTCGTTATGGGAATGCTGTACGGCGCGCTGTATTTGAGAAGCAGGAACCTTTTCAGCGTGATAGTTATTCACTGGATAAATGAACTTTTCAGATACATGTTCGGGTACGGCGACGCCGTGACACCCGGCTGGACGATATACATCTATGCGCTGATCCAGCTGTTCGTTCTCTTTTGGGCCATATATCTTCTCAGAAGCTCAAGAATGAACTCGGTATACGGACTGTGGGGAAGTTACAATTCAAAATACAAGAGATACAAATGATCCCGGGGAGGAACAATATGGGAAAGATCGATGCAGGAGAAGAGAGAGTAAGGATCTGGGAAGAACTGAGAAAAGTCGCGAGACCGGACTCGAGATTCTCTTTTGACTTTGCGGAATTCATTACCGATTACGAGGGCAGTGAAGAAGGAGCGGAACTGTTTGTGAAACAGGATTTCTACAAACAGGCAAAAACTGTTTTTGTCACACCTGACAACAATCTCGAGCATCTGAGAGAGATCATAATCAAGGACGGAAAGACCATGATCATGACCAATTACGGCATCTCGAGAGGATTCTTCCTTGTGGAACCTGGCTGCATTCCCGAAGGCAAGGAGGAACTGGCATCGACTCTTGACGGGGTACAGCGTTTCTGGAAACACTGCACACTCAAAGAACTCAAGGAGAAGGTTGGACACGTCGATCTTCTTGTAACAGGAGCAAGCGCAATGACCATGTCCGGCATAAGATTCGGCAAAGGTCACGGATACTTTGACCTCGAATGGGCGATGCAGTACACAGTGGGTCTCGTTGATGACTCTTCTGTCATCGTCGGAGTCGGACATGACTGTCAGGTCACGGATATAGACGTTGAAGTCACCGAACATGATACTGCCATAGACTGGATAGTCACGCCTACCAGAGTCATAAAGACGAGAAATGAGTTTGCCAGACCGACAAAAGGAGTAATATGGAGCAAACTCGACAAGGATATGCTGGGAAGGATACCTCCTCTACAGGAACTGTGGTGGGAGATAGCCTGCAGATAATCGAGAGATAACAAAAACAGCCTGTTGCATTTGCAACAGGCTGTAATTCGTTTTTGAACTAGTTGATATATAGCTTTGCGAGACCGCCCATGGAAGTTTCTTTATACATATGGCTGAGATCCAGTCCGGTCTCATACATGGTCTTCACGACAGCATCGAAGGAGATCTTCTGTGTGGATGTGAGATACTTTGCAAGGGATTCTGCAGTCAGAGCCTCGGTCGCTGCGACGGCGTTGCGCTCAATGCACGGTATCTGAACAAGCCCGGCTACAGGGTCGCAGGTAAGTCCGAGATGATGCTCCATGGCGATCTCCGCGGCGCTCTCTATCTGAGCGAGTGAGAGGTGTTCGAGTTCGGCGACTGCAGCGGCAGCCATGGAACAGGCTGAACCTATCTCCGCCTGGCATCCGCATTCGGCGCCGCTTACCGAAGCGTTGGTCTTTATGAGATTGCCTATAATACCGGCGACTGCGAGAGCACGTACGATATCCGAATCCTGATAGTTCTCAGCAATCTGGGAAGCAAAGAGGACTGCCGGAACGACCCCGCATGATCCGCATGTGGGAGCAGTGACAACGATTCCGTTTGAGGCATTCTGTTCGCTTGCGGCATATGCAAAAGCACAGACAGTGCGATTGAAATCGGCCGGATTTCCTATATCCAGATTTCCGCTGTTCCAGAGGCGTTTTGCCTTCCTTATGACGTTGAGACCGCCCGGGAGTATCCCGTCAGTGTGAACGCCGTCGGTTATCTCGTCCTTCATGGTGTCCCAGATGAATCGCAGGAAATCCTCGATGTTCTCATCCTCGAATCTGAACACGTAATCATACAGCCCTATGTGCTCTTTTTCACAGTAACTGCTGATATCCGCCCATGTGCTGTGGGGGTATACGTCGTCCCACGTGTCTATGCTCTCACCGTCTATGACGACATCTCCGCCTCCCACACTTTCCACAACAGCGGTGTCGGTCACGATCCCGTTTTCATTATAGGCCTCGACTATCATGGTATTGGGATGATGAAGTTTCTCCGTTTCGAGGTCATATGATACCGTGCATGGATATGGTTTTAATTCCTCAACGATGGCATTTTCAGTTCCGTGCCCTTTGCCTGTAAGGGCAAGGGAACCCTGCAGAGTGACCCTGAATCCCTCTGCCTCGGAATACTTCTGCTTGAGGTATGAGGCTGCACGGGACGGACCTATCGTGTGAGAACTCGACGGACCTCTTCCGACCTTGTATACTCCGCGGATAGATTTCAAATGAAACACCTCCCGATCATTGGATGATCAGCATACCGCCTTTTTCATCATAACCTGTACCCCACAGCAGGGAGAGCTGAGCCTCGCATCTCTCTCCGAATGATGAAAAGACGATCGTATCATCATTGATCCCTGTTATTGTGAACCAGTGCCATTCGATGTCATCGAACAGCTTATTTTTATACTTCAGAAGAAGAAACTGAATATATTTCCCCTGTCCGAGAGCTTCTTCTACAAATCTGCGTGCCTCTTCATAGGAAGCCGATCCCTGAAGAGAAGAGTAGGTGACTCTGCAGCCTACGGAATCCGCATATTCAGAAAAACTTCTTTCGAAGATGGCAGTTTCCGGCATTCCTCTGAATCCCGGATACACATATTTGAACATTGTAACTCCAAAGGCATTGAAATCCTTTCTGGTCACAGTGAGAGACTCCAGAGGACTTAGCGCATTTCTTTCAGGGTCATTCAGTGCTATCAGCGTTGCGGCATGACATGCACAAACAGTAGAGCATCCGCCCAGACGCATTCTTGCTCTGGGATACTTGTACTGATCTCCGCCGTAATGACCGGCAACAGTGATGAATGGTAATTCGATATTCAACTACAGGACCTCACATATTTTTGTTATTATAATGATAGCACAAATTGAATTCGTCTTGGGCAGAGGAGGCATCCGAAAGTGGATTTTGATTTCGGGAAAATGACGGTGTCATCATTTGTTGAAGAACTGGCTTCATCCAGCCCCGCTCCCGGCGGCGGCGCCGTCGCAGGTCTGAACGGAGCCCAGGCTATGGCGCTTGCCTCCATGGTATGCGAAGTGTCAGCTGCGAGTAAGAAGATGACTGATCTCAGGGACGAGCTGCTCCTGCTGGCAAATGAGGCAAAAACGGTCATGAGAAGATTTATCGATCTTGCAAACATGGATGCGGCGGCATATGACAGCGTAATAAAGGCAATGGCTCTTCCGAAAGATACAGAAGAGAAAAAAGCAGAGAGAACGGCATGTATGCAGACTTCTATGAAGAGTGCGCTCAGTGTTCCGCTTGAGATGATGGGAACATGCCTTGATGGTATAAAATTGTGCCGCAGGATCAGCGATACCGGCTATCTCAAGTCCATAGAAAGTGATCTCGCGGCGGCAAAGCAGTGTTTAAGAACAGCGATCATCTGTGCGGAAAACAATGTGGACGCAAATATCCCATACATAAAAGACGAAGGATTCTGCAGCGCTGCGGACGAAAAGAGAGACAGCATAAAAAAAGAGTTCGCGGAACTGCTCTAAGACGGTGAGCGATGGTGGATATAAGAGAAGCGATAAGAGAGAGGCATTCAGTAAGAGCCTTCAAAGATCTTCCGCTTGAAGCGGAAGCGGTGAAAGAACTCGAAGCGGAGATCAAGGTCTGCAACGGTCTGAGCGGACTCAATATTCAGCTCGTCACTGATGAGCCTGAAGCTTTCAGCGCAGGGAAACCCGGATACGGCAAATTCAGAAACTGCAGGAACTATCTGGCTCTTGTCGGACCGGGAGGAAAAGATGTGGAGATCGGCTACTGGGGAGAGAGGATAGTTCTCCTTGCGCAGTGCCTCGGGATCAATTCCTGCTGGGTGGCGCTGACATATAAGAAAGGGAAGGCTGCAGTGGATATCCGCCCCGGAGAAAAGTTATATATGGTCATAGCCCTGGGATACGGAGAAACATCAGGAACCGAGCACAGGGGAAAACCCGCTGGGGATATCAGCAATATCGACGCTTCCTCGCCCGACTGGTTCAGAGAAGGAGTAGAGGCGGCTCTTCTGGCTCCTACGGCGATAAACCAGCAGAAATTCAGACTGGAGCTGAGAGGCGGAAAGGTTTCCGCGAAAGCCGGATTCGGTCCGTATTCAAAAGTAGATCTCGGAATAGTGAAATATCATTTTGAGATAGGCTCGGGAAAAGACAGTTCGGTATGGCTGTGACAGGGGAGTCCGGAATCCGTTCATCTGGACGATGGGCGGCAGAATACAATTTGGTATACTGAATAAAGCAAATACCCAAATTCCGTATGTAAAGGGAACTAAAAAAAATGTCAGCTGAAAAGAATAACAAGAGAAAGGGGAAGAGAACGGCAGCAGTCATCATCTGCTGCGTGGCGGTCATTGCCGTTGCAGTCGTTCTCATGTCGCTGGGAATGTTTAAAAGATCATATATTGTCGGGAAGAAGCCCACAGAGAAGGATATTACCGATTTTTACTGGACTTACAGCAACATCAATTACAATCCGGAATTTCAGAGATACCGCTTCTATGTGGAGGATGGAAAACACATGTTCTATCACGAGAAGAGGGAGTCTGATGCGGAATACGGCTGGCTTGATGAAAAGGATATAACAGATCACGGGTCTATGGAACTCACTGATGAACAGTGGGCTCAGTTCATGGAATTCATTACCGGCGGAACGGTTGAATCCAGAGATGCTCAGGAACCGACATCCGGAGGCAGCGGGCCATGGACATTTATCTATTGGAACGGTGACAAAGGGGATATGCAGGTGTTCGAGTTCGAGACAACTGACAAAGCGATCCGATTTGAACGGTACTGCATCGGACTGAAGGAAGAACAAATGTCAAAGTAACAGAGAATATGATCCGTTTCAGGAAAGAGCAAGTCTGTTTCGGGGAGCGGTTCTTGAATATTATTACGATGAAGGAGTCACTATGATCGAACATATTAACGGAATTGATATCAATTATGAAATAACAGGAAGCGGAAGACCTCTTGTGATGATTCACGGAAACGGTGAAGACCATACGATCTTCGACGAATCGGTCGAGATCCTCAAGGATAGCTTCACATGCTACTGCCTGGACAGCAGAGGTCATGGCGCGAGTACTAAAGTACCTGTTCTGCACTATACGGACATGGCGGAGGATGTGATCAGATTTATTGAAAAGCACGATCTCAATGATGTCGTGTTCTATGGGTTCAGTGACGGAGGAATAATCGGACTGATAGCAGCGGCAAAGTGTCCGAGGATCACGAAACTGATCGTGAGCGGAGCGAATCTCACTCCGCGCGGCGCAAAACTTTGGATCAGAGTTGTTATAAATGCCAAAAATATAGTGAAAAAAGACCCGATGCTCGAACTCATGATCAAAGAGCCGCATATATCCGATGATCTGCTTAAGAGCATCAGAGCGGACACGCTGGTGCTGGCTGGCAGCAAGGATCTGATCCGCGAGGGAGAAACGAGGCATATAGCAAGATGTATCCCGAAGTCGGAGCTTAAGATCCTGAAGGGAGAGACCCACGGGTCGTATATCGAGCACAACGAGAAGATAGGTCATCTGATCAGAGATTTTGTCTGTAAGAACTGAGATCAGGCAAAACATAGTGTATTCAGCAGATACCTGAAATGGAGATACCCATACTATGCAGATAACATTTAATCCTAAAGCACTTGTCAAATTTGCGGCGATATTGTGCCTTGCATCCATTGCCGTGATGATATTTGTCCATTTGCGGCAGCCGAATGAAAACTATATAAAAACAAACGCCGTTATAACCGATTCATATGATGAATGGGTCAACGACGGAGACTCAAATACGCTAAGGACAACGTATTACATTGATTATTCCGCTGAAGGTAAGTCATACAGGCATGTGGAGGCGCCTTTTTCCGATCCGGATTTTGAAGTGGGAAAACAGATAGAGATCTTCTATAATCCCGACGATCCGATGGATATAAGGTATGACTCAAAGGGTATGATGATATACCTTATTATCGTTGCGGCAGTATCCTTCGTCATCACTGTAAGCGGAGTAGTTCTGATGCGGGCAAAAAGTCCACATTATTGATTTTATTTATGCTGCAACTGCGGGAACATATTCAGATATATACACTGTCAGGAGGAGATACGGTAATGCATTTTGGGAAAAAGATGAACAGGAAGCAGGTTAATTTCGAAGATTTTCTCGGCCTTGATCACAGCCCGGGATATGGGGATATGAACGGACAAAGCCACTATGAAAGCCTTAAAAAGGATAAAGACGGCAAGTGGATAATATCGAGTCTTGACCGCGACAGTTTCAGAGATCCCCTTATAGAGACTGTTTATTCCGTTTCTGAGGATGCAGTAAAGAGTTTTCTGGTCTTTATCAATCAGAAGAATATTCTCTCTCTCACAGACCGGAAAAAGAGCGATCTATTTGTGACGGACTACAGCCAGTGGAGGTGGGACTTCTCCTTTGCAGATTCCGCTGTCGGCAAAGGACCGGAATTATATCAGCTTTGGGAGTATAAAGAGTATTCCGACGCTGACAATAAGCTGCTGACAGAACTGGAAGACAGATTCGAAGGACTGAGTGGAGCAGTCATCTCAAAAAAGAAGACGGATTAATTTCACTGCGCGTGAACCGGATTGACAGCAACATATCCAAAGGAGAACAGATATGGTCAAAGGTATCCACCATGTATCAATGAAATGCAGGCCTGAACAGCTGGAAGAGATAAAAGGTTTCTACGAAGGCGTTCTCGGGATGAGCGTCTGCCGTGAATGGGCAGGGGGAATCATGTTCGATACCGGAAACGGGCTCATAGAAGTATTCACCAATGGCACCGAGGATTTTGAAAAAGGCGTTATAAATCATTTTGCTCTTGCAACTGATGATGTGGATGGACTTGCGGACAGAGTCAGGAAAGCAGGTTATGAGATCTTCAAGGGACCTGATAATGCCGTGATACCATCTGTACCCGAGTTTCCGTTGAGGATGGCATTCTGCTATGGTCCGCTGGGCGAGGAGATAGAATTATTCTGTGAGCTCTGAAAAAACAAAATAACATAAACAGAAAAAGATCGGCTGCCGTTCAGGCAACCGATCTTTTGTAATATTGATTGGGATTATTTCTGATAGACAACGTTACCGTTATATATCGTGCACAGCGGACGGATGTCTTTGATCTCGTCGTGAGGAACTGTGAAGATGTCTCTGTCGAGAACTACGAGGTCTGCGACATAACCCGGGGCGATGCGGCCCTTCCAGGATTCTGCAAACTCGGCTTCCGCGCTTCCGATCGTGTATGCGTCGATAGCCTGCTCGACTGTTACGCATTCTTCCGGATAGAAGCCTCCCTCGGGGAAGCATCTGAGATCCTTACGGGTAACTGCGGAGAAGACTCCGTCGAACGGGTTGATATCCTCGACAGGGGAATCTGTTCCGAAGGATGTATGTGTGCCGTTTCTTATTGCCGTTCCGAATGCATATGATGTGGAGGCCATCTCTTTTCCTACTCTGGACTCTACGACATGAAGGTCATAGTTAAGGAATATCGGCTGGTAGAAGATCCTGATATCGTCTCTTCTGATCCTCTCCATCATGGCGCTGTCTGTTATCTGGCAGTGGATGAGAGCGTGGCGATTGGTGTTGGGACCGTCGCCGATGACTTTCTCATAACTCTCGATGGTGCCTTCTACGGCGCCGTCTCCAATAACGTGTGTCACCACCTGGATTCCGTACTCATCAGCTGTTCTGACGAGCTCGTCCATTTGCTCCTGCGGGATGCAGTCCATTCCGAGATTGCCGGGATCGTCCGCATAGTCGGTCCTCATGAGGGCTGTTCTTGCTCCGAGGGAACCGTCTTTGAAGAGCTTCAGCGGGCCGATGGCGACCATTCTGTCGCACAGCAGCTGGCCCCTCTTTGCGAACATACCGCTCTCTGCTGATTCGCGGATCTCTTCGGGTGTGTAACAGCAGATCTGATATCTGTATCTCATTGTGGGATCGCCGTTCTCATAGATGTCTTTTATGACACCCTTGATGATGCCGTTGGGATCCTTGTTGAGAGATACGTCGTTCGACTGAACACTTGTTACGCCGAGAGAAGTGGCGTATTTCATTGCGGCAAGATAGTTTTCTCTGATCTGCTCGGGTGAAAGAGCTGCTATAAGACCGATCGGCAGATAACATGCATTTTCTGCGAACACGCCGCTGGGATAACCGTTTCCCTCTCTCCAGAAGCTTCCGTCCGTAAGGTCGGGGGAGTTCTCGTCAAGACCGAGCATTTCGATAGCTTTTGTGTTGCATGTGAGGATATGTCCGCATGTTCTCTCGAGAACTACGGGGAATTCGGTCGAGATCCTGTCGAGATCATGTCTTGTGGGGATCCTTTTTTCACCTTCTGTGAAGAGGTCCTGGTTCCAGCCGGAACCGAGGAGGCCGTCCTGGCATACATTAGGATGATCTTCGACGAACTGCCTGCATACATCGATCATCGCGTCAATGGACTTGATGTTGCTGATATGCGGTCTGTTCATCTGGGCGCCCAGAGAGAGCAGGTGACAGTGGGAATCATTGAATCCCGGGATCATCGTATGACCGCCGCAGTCTATCTGCTCGGCGTCGGGAGCCTGTACCATGAGAGCTTCGGTCGAACCTACTGCCTCAATATCTGAACCGTTTACAAGTACTGCTTCGGCAAATTCGCCGCTTCTTACATATACTTTTGCGTTATAAAAGAGTTTTCTCATTTTTAAATCACCTGATCGATTAGTCCTCAAAGGTCTCTTCCGGCAGAGGATGTGTCTCGTTGTATTTGCCGAGGATGAAGTACATCACAAGGCCGATAAGCGGAACGGACATACCGATGAGCGCACTCTTCGGGTCGTCAATGAATGTATTGACAACAAGTCCGAGGAACAGGAGAGCTGAGATGATGACTGTAACGACACCGCCCCATACTTTGTAAGGACGCTCGAGATCCGGATATTTCTTTCTCAGAATGAGAACGGAGAGAACGATCAGGAAGTTGAAGATACAGCCTGAGAACTCAACAAGAGTCGTGAGCTGATCGAGGGAGCTGATCCACACGAGGAGCAGGGAGATGACTGCCTGCACGAAAAGCGGAACATGCGGGATCCTGTATTTCGGGTGAAGTTTTGCGAATGACGGGAAGAAGTGTCTCTCTTTGGCCATTGCATAGTAGACTCTGGGGAATGCGAGGATGCATCCGTTGAGGGAACCGAACATGGAGATGACCATTGTCACGATAACTATGATCGCACCGGCAGAACCGAGTGTTCTTCTTGCAACTTCCGTTCCGAGGAAGTAGTTGCCTGCCTGGATCTCTGCATAGATCGTGTCTGCATCAAGAACTCTGTAGATTGCGAAGTTGAATATTGTGTAGAGAAGTGTGATTCCGCCTATAGCGATGATAAGAGCAAGAGGAAGATTTCTCTTCGGGTTCTTGATCTCCTCTGTTACGGAGTTGAGGTTGGTCCAGCCTTCATATGCCCACAGTGTTGCGATAACGGAGAAAGCAATGATGCTGAAAGGATTTGTCGATGTCATTGTCTCCGGATGCTTGATTGTGAGGGAGAGGTCAGGAGTGACTCTTCCGGCGAAGAGAGCAACAACGATGATGAGGAGTATCGGGAGCAGTTTTGCCACCATTGTGACGTTCTGCAGTTTGCTTCCGCCCTTTACTCCGAAGAAGTTGTAGATCGTGAGCCCGATGATGAGGACTGTGGCAAATACCTTGATTCCCATGCCGCCGAATCCGAGATACGGTGCAAGTGCAGTCGGGAGTGCAATGGCGAGTGCGGATATGGATCCCGGTCCGCCGAGCAGCCAGCTGTTGAAGCCGCTGAGGAATCCGACTGCGGGATGATATGCTTCAGTGAGGTATACGACACCGCCGCCGGCCTTCGGGATGGACGTGCCGAGTTCTGCATAGCAGAGACCGCCGAGCAGGGATACGACGCCGCCGATGAGCCAGCAGAGAAGCGCCATGCCCTGGCTCATGCCCGAACGCATGAGTACATAGGAGCCGAGGTAAAAGATTCCGGAACCTACCATGATTCCGCCGATGATGCTGATTCCGCCGAACAGCGTGATCTCACGTCTGAATCCGGTATTTTCGGAAGTAAGTTCAGCAACTTTGCTCTGATTGTTGTCCATTTAAAAATCCTCCGATTTTATTTTGATGGTTTCATAACAAAAAACGATCAAAGTTGAGAACTTTGATCGCTCAGAGTATTTTCAGGCTCAAGTAATAACCCAAAAAAGTTATAAGCGATAGCTCTCCACACAATATGTGTGACAGTAGTATGACTGTCAATCATACTCCCAGCATCACAGTCTGCAGCACTTCTGTGACCTTCGGCGGTCTGTCCCTCATCGCAATCATCACCCTGCTGCGGGTTCATAACGACTATTGGCAGTCCGCTGCCTCTATCTGTCCGTTTTTTGCTATTTACTTACTGAGTATATTAATTGGATATGTACAAGTTGTCAAGCAATTATTTATCAGTTTGTAGATTTTGCCCAATTGAGGGAACGTTTGACGGCCTCTTTCCATCCGGATATATGAGATTCACGCTCTTTTTCTGTCATCTTCGGAGTGAATTCGCTTCCGATCGCCCACTTGCTTCTGATCTCGTCAAAGTTCTTCCACAGTCCTACCGCAAGTCCAGCAAGGTATGCTGCGCCGAGAGCTGTCGTTTCTACTGAACTCGGTCTTGTGACCGTGCAATCGAGAAGATCGCTCTGGAACTGCATGAGGAAGTTGTTGTTGGATGCGCCTCCGTCGACCTTGAGGGATGAGAGTTTTATGCCGGAATCGCGCTCCATGGATTTTGCCACGTCATATGACTGGAATGCTATGGATTCGAGGGTTGCCCTTATGATGTGAGCGGAAGTTGTTCCTCTCGTGATGCCGACGATGATGCCTCTGGCGTACTGATCCCAATAGGGAGCTCCGAGACCCGTGAATGCAGGAACCACGTATACCCCGTCGGTGCTGTCTATTGATCTTGCAACTTCTTCCGATTCGGCTGAGGTGTTGATGAGGTGGAGCTGGTCGCGGATCCACTGAATCGACGAACCGCCGCAGAATATACTTCCCTCGAGAGCGTATGTGACTTTTCCGCCTATATAGGACGCGATGGTTGTGACAAGTCCGCTGTCGGAACTTACCGCCTGATCGCCGGTGTTCATGAGGATGAAACATCCTGTGCCGTATGTGTTCTTTACGTCGCCCTTGTCGAAACAGCACTGACCGAACAGCGCGCACTGCTGATCGCCCGCAGCTCCTGCGATAGGGATCTCGCCGCCGAAGAGTTCCGGAGCTGAAAGACCGAAAATGCCGCTGGACGGCATGACTTCAGGCAGAATGCTCTTCGGAACATTCAGCAGATCGAGAAGGAACGGATCCCACTCGAGAGTGTGTATGTTGAAAAGCATCGTGCGGGATGCGTTTGTATAGTCGGTGGCATGGACTTTGCCCTGTGTGAGGTTCCAGATGAGCCATGTGTCTATCGTTCCGAAGAGAATGTTGCCCTTTTCTGCCCGCTCTCTGACCGAGGGAACGTTGTCGAGGATCCATTTAATCTTCGTGCCTGAGAAATATGCGTCGGGTTCAAGACCAGTGCGTGACCTTATCTCGTCCTTATAGCCCTTTGCGACAAGACCGTCCACTATGTCGGATGTTCTTCTGCACTGCCAGACTATGGCGTTGTAAACGGGAAGTCCCGTGTTTTTGTCCCACATCACGGTAGTCTCGCGCTGGTTGGTGATGCCAATGGCGGCTATATCCTCAGCGGAGAGACCGGATTTGTGAAGAGCATCCCTGGATACTTCGACAGTTGTCTGCCATATCTCCATGGGATCGTGTTCGACCCAGCCCGGACGCGGGAAGATCTGGGTAAATTCCTTCTGAGACATGGAAACAACGTTTCCGTTCTCGTCGAATATGAGACATCTGGAACTGGTCGTTCCCTGATCAAGAGACATTATATAGCCCATAAAAAACCTCCGAAGAAACAGCTTTCTGTACAGTTTGATGATATCACTTTACATACCTTTTGTGCTACATATGAGTCAAAAAAGATGAACGTGTTCACTTTCTTATAAATAAGAAAAAGTTTATAATATATAAGTAAAATTATGTTCTTCAGGAGGAAAAGGACTTGGCTAAAGTTGCGATAATCGGCTGCGGTGTTGTTGGAGCAGCCGTAGCCTATAAATTGTCCCGATATGACGCGGATATCGTCATTGTTGAGGCTGAGAACGATATAGCAGACGGCACAACCAAAGCGAATTCGGCGATCATCCATGCCGGATATGATCCGGAACCGGGAACGCTGATGGCGAGACTCAACGTTGAAGGCGTAAAACAGGCACTTGAGATCTCAAAAAAACTCGATGTTCCGTACAAGAGAATAGGTTCATATGTACTGGCATTCAGCGAGGAAGACTGCAGGACGATAGAAAAGCTTCTCTCCAATTCCGTCGCAAACGGAGTGGAGGGGTGCGAGATACTCTCCGGCGATGAAGTGAGAAAGCGCGAGCCTAATATCTCCGAAGAGGTTATCGCAGCGCTGTGGGCTCCCACAGCCGGCATAATCAATCCGTGGGAATACTGCATAGCGATGGCGGAGACCGCGGTGAGGAACGGCGCTGACCTGAAACTGAATTCCAGGGTGGAGAGCATAGACAAGGCTGAAAAAGGTTATGTGCTTCACACATCTTCAGGCGATATAGAGGCGGACTACGTAGTCAACGCGGCGGGAACGTTTGCGGACAAGATCCATAACATGGTCGCCGAGCCGGTATTCAGGACCGTGCATTCAAAGGGAGAGTACTACATCTTCGACAAAGAAGAGGGCACAAGAGTCGGTGCTGTCATATTCCAGTGCCCGAGCAAAGTCGGAAAGGGAGTTCTTGTGGCTCCGACTGTTGAAGGCAACCTTATCCTGGGACCGAACGCGGTGGACTGCGACGGCGATGATCTGTCTGTTACGGCTGAAGGCCTTGAGTTCATAAGGAAGGCTGCCGCAAGATCCGTTCCCAACGTCAATTACAGCAACGCCATTAGAAATTTCACCGGCGTCAGAGCGAATACCGACAAGAGCGACTTCATAATCGGAGTTGCAGCTGAAGATTTCATAGATCTTGCAGGAATAAAGTCACCCGGACTCTCATCGGCTCCGGCAATAGCGGATGAAGCTCTGAAGCTCCTTGAGGGCGAAGGATTGAAACTCAATGAGAAGGCAGAATATGTAGACTCGAGGAAAAAGGTCCGTTTCAGAGACATGAACCGTGAAGAGAGGGAAGAGCTCATAAAGAGCAACCCGAGTTACGGCAAGGTTGTCTGCAGATGCGAAACGGTAACAGAGGGAGAGATACTGGATGCAATCCATTCACCCATACCGGCAAGGACTCTTGACGGCGTAAAGAGAAGATGCAGTTCAGGAATGGGAAGGTGCCAGGGCGGTTTCTGCGGACCGAGGATAGTAGAACTGCTGGCGCGTGAATACGGAGTATCCGAGGCGGATATAGAGAAGGATAAGACCGGAAGTTATATCCTCTGCGGAGAGACAAAGGAGGAAAAGTGCTGATGAGAGACTTGATTGTTATCGGAGCAGGACCTGCAGGTCTTGCTGCAGCTGAAGAAGCCAGCAGAAACGGTCTTAAGGATATCCTCCTCATAGAGAGAGACGATTATCTCGGCGGAATACTCAATCAGTGCATACACAACGGATTCGGGCTTCACCACTTCAAGGAAGAACTCACGGGACCGGAGTATGCATCCAGATTTATCGATCAGCTTGAGGGCACCGGGATCAATGTTATGACCGGATGCATGGTTATAGATATTGACGAGGACAGAACGGTCACATATGTATCAAAGGAACACGGTCTCGTCAGTGAGCAGGCAAAAGCGATAATTCTCTCCATGGGATGCAGAGAACGCACAAGAGGCGCGATAGGTATTCCGGGAACAAGACCGGCGGGAGTACTCACAGCAGGCGCAGCCCAGAGATATGTGAATATAGACGGCTTTATGGTAGGCAAGAGGGTAGTTATCCTCGGGTCCGGAGATATCGGACTTATCATGGCGAGACGACTTACGCTTGAAGGCGCAGAAGTCCTCGCATGTGTTGAGGTCATGCCGTACAGTTCCGGACTGCAGAGAAACATTTCCCAGTGTCTAAATGATTTCGGCATCCCGCTCTATCTGTCGCATACTGTGACTGAGATCAGAGGCGAGAACAGGGTGGAACAGGTCGTTGTCCAGGAAGTTGGTCCTGACCGCAAACCTGTTCCCGGAACGGAAATGGTTTATGACTGCGACACACTTCTCCTCTCTGTCGGACTCATTCCGGAGAACGAGCTTACGAGAGAGGCCGGTATCAAGATCGATCCGAGAACAAAAGGCGCGGTCGTAAGCGATGATATGCAGACATCTCTTGACGGAGTGTTCGCATGCGGCAACGTTCTCCAGGTGCATGATCTTGTCGACAATGTCACGGCGGAGAGCCTCCGTGCAGGAAAGGCTGCTGCTGAATATGTACTGAGCGGAAAGAAGAGAGGCGAAGTCCACAGCGTGGTGACTAAAGGTGCAGCCACATATGCCGTACCGCAGAAGATAAGGTGTGATGCGGAAGGCAACGTCACAATGTCATTCAGAGTCAACCGCACGATCAGAAAGGGAACGATCTCCCTTTCAGGAAAAGACAAGACATTTATATCGATAAAGAGAAGCGATATGACTCCGGGCGAGATGCAGCAGCTGATCGTTCCTATGAAACTCGTCGGAAATATCGAACCGCAGGAATTCGTACTGGATGTTGAGGAGGTCACTGAATAATGGATATGATTTGCATCAACTGCCCGAAGGGCTGTCATCTTTCCATCGAGAAGGACGGAGACGGATGGAATATCCAGGGCTATGCATGTGAGAGAGGAAAGGCATATGCTCTCTCTGAGATGACCGATCCGAGAAGAACCCTTACATCCACTGTGAAGATCAAGGACGGAACAATTACGAGATGTCCCGTCAAGACATCGGCTCCGATACCGAAAGACATGGTAAGGGATGCCGCAAAGAGCCTTGATTCTGTTACTGTCATCGCTCCGGTTAAGGTCGGAGATGTCATAGTGGCCAATGTTCTCGGCACTGGTTCCGATATCATCGCGACAAGAAATATTGCAAAAGCTTAAGAGACTTTATGCCGCCGGAATCGGCTACTCCGGCGGCATATGCTGCTTTTTAAGGAGAATTACACGTTGAAATATCTCATAACGGGGGCTGCCTTCATAGACAATATCGTCTATCCCGACGGAAGGCGCATAGACAAGATAAAAGGCGGATGCGGAATATATGCCTATTCCGGAGTGAAACTGTTTGAAGACGACTGTCAGCTTGTTCTAGGGATAGGGAAGGATTTCGAGGAACTGTACGGCGACTGGTTCGACGATAACGGCATCTCAAGGGATGGTCTTTTTGTGAAGGACGAGCACACGGCTCAGACGGTATTGACCTATGAGGCAGGCGGTCATTATACGAGCAAGAATATTTATTCGGGCAAACACGGATATCATAATCCCGCTCTGGCATTGTCGATGGAAGAGCTTGGGCCGCTTCTGAACGAAAATGTGAAAGGCATCTATCTCCAATCGGACATTTTCGGCAATTACGGTGAAGCATATGACCTTAAAGAGAAATACGGATACAAGATAATGTGGGAGATACCTGCGTGGCTTGGGACGGATTACAGACCGACTCTCGAGAAAACTGTTGCAAAGTGCGATATCTGGTCACTGAATATCAAAGAGAGCTTTGATATATTTGAAGTGAACGCCAAAGAAGATGCTATAAAGGCAATCCAGTCTCTCGGAGTACCGTGTTTCTACAGAGTAGGTGACACAGGATCGTATATGGTGATGCCTGATGAAGCGTTCTTTATGCCTAGTGTGAAGTTTACCCCAGAAGACGGTGATACTGATCCCACAGGTTGTGGAAACTGTTCTACCGCGGCTGCCATGTGGGCGTTCTGCGAAGGAAAAGCACCAAAAGAGATATGTGCGTTTGCTAATGTGGCTGCGGGATACAATGCACGGCAGCATGGACCATATCCGAGACTGAGAGAAGTAAGAGATCAGGCATATTTTTACGCCGAGAGAATCTATAATGATCTGAAGTTAATATGAGCAATAAGTCAGAAAAAGAGTTAAGCAAGTATATATCGCTGATTCTCCGGCACAAACCCGAAGTTATAGGCATACAGCTCGACGAACACGGATGGGCAGATGTCCCGGAGCTTATAGCCGGTATCAGTAAGACGATACCTATAGATATGACGCTTCTCGAAAAAATCGTCGCAGAGGATGAAAAGCAGCGCTATTCCTTCAATGAAGACAAAACCCTGATACGGGCCAACCAGGGACACTCCATCCCGGTGGATGTTGAACTGGAAGAGGTTGTTCCGCCTGAGAAGCTGTACCACGGAACCGGAGAGAAATATGTCGATTCCATCGATGCGACAGGTCTGATCCCTAAATCAAGACTGTATGTGCATTTGTCAGGCGATATTGGCACAGCTCTGAAGGTTGGCCAAAGACACGGCAAGCCTGTTGTATACGTCGTAAACAGTGGGAAAATGGCTGAGGACGGATTTGTGTTCTGCAGGTCCG
>JAFWEV010000032.1 GCA_017512745.1 Oscillospiraceae bacterium | reverse complement strand
CCGCAAAGGAGAAGATAAGGATCCCGAGACTGTATGAGCTCATCAAGTTTGTTGATGAGCAGAATTCCATGAGGATATCTACCGGTAACCTGAACGATCTTCTCTCAAGAGCGGTAGAGAGGGTGGAGCCGCCGTCTGACAAGGGCAAGCGCCTCAAGATCTATTACATAACCCAGCCCTCGACCAGACCTCCCACGTTTGTGTGTTTCGTGAACGATAAGGAACTGTTCCACTTCTCTTATCAGAGATACATAGAGAACCAGATAAGGGCTACATTCGGCCTTGAAGGCACACCAGTAAAGATACTGATCAGGGAGAGATCCTGAAAAGGAAAAATTTACAGAAAATTACAGAAAAAGAAAAAGCGGTCTCGAATCGAGACCGCTTTTTAAGGTAAAATTCTGATTATATAGCTCTTGTGACTTTGCCGGAACGGAGGCAGCGGGAACATACGTTGATGTGCTTCGGTGTTCCGTCGACAATGGCTTTGACCTTCATGATGTTCGGCTTATATCCTCTGTTAGAGCGTCTATGAGAATGGGAAACCTGAATCCCGAAAACTTCACCTTTTCCACAGATATCGCACTTTGCCATTTTAAATTTCTCCCAATCTTTGAATTCGCAACGATTATAATATCAAAAAGTGTTGTGAAAAGCAACAACATTTTTAAACTGTCGCCGGATATTTCTATCAGCGACAGTTTATATATATTAACGGTTCTGTTTTCAATTGTCAATCGGGACTAAATTAAGTATAATTCAAGACATGAATATCGACAGATTTCTGTATTACTTTGCAAGGGTAGTAGCGCTTCTCATCGCCATTCCCATACACGAGTCATCGCATGCTCTGTGTGCGCTGGCTCTCGGCGACGATACCGCCGAAAAAAGACACAGGATCAGCATGAATCCCATACGTCATTTTGAGCCGCTCGGCGCGCTCTCGATGATCCTTATCGGTGTGGGATGGGCGAAGCCTGTGCCCATAAACCCCATGAAATTCAAAAACAGGAAAGCGGGCATGGCTCTGTCGTCTCTCGCGGGACCGCTCTCGAACCTTCTTATATCGTATGCCTGTTACACCATCTACAAGGTATGCGCATATGCATACAGCTATTCCGGCGGTCAGGTGTGGAACATCATATTCACGCTGTTCTTCTATATCGCGTATATCAATGCGTCCCTGGCTGTTTTCAACATGCTTCCCATCCCGCCGTTCGACGGATCAAGAATATTCTTTTCGTTCTTGCCGGAAAAGCTTTACTGGGGAGTCATGAAATACGAGAGATATATCATGATAGGATTATTCGCGCTGCTCTATATGGGCGTTTTTGACGGCATTCTGTCCACGCTGGTGAACGGCCTCATAGGACTTGAGGCAGCGGCGACCGGCTATATAGATTTACTTGTTCAGAGGATCGTTTAATAATATGAACGAGATCAGTTATCAAATAGAAAACTTCACGGGGCCTCTGGATCTGCTGCTGTTCCTCATCTCGAAACACAAGGTGGAACTGTGGGAGATCAAGATCTACGAGATCATCGATCAGTATCTTAAGATAGTCTCCGAGATAAACGAGGAGACACTCGATTACAGCAGTGATTTCGTAGATATGGCGGCAAGACTCGTCCTGCTTAAATCCATTGCGCTGCTGCCGAGACAGAAGGAACAGCCCGAAGAGATCAAGGAACTCATAGGACAGCTCATTGAGCTGAGACTCGCCAAGATTGCAGCCGAGAACCTCAAAAAGAGCGGTGAAGTCATTCACAGGACTGTCAGAGCGCCTATGGAGCTAAAGATCCCCTTCGAATATACCTATTCACATGAGAAGGAGGAACTGAGACAGGCCTACCTCACCATGGTGACAAGGAACAATGCAAGAGATTTCGCACCGGATCTCAGAAATTTCGACGAAATAGTCAACAAGCCCGTAATACCGGTGGGAACTAAGATCCTGCACATCCTCAGAAGATTGAAGAGGGGCGTCGTTAAGACCCTCAGCGGACTGTTCAAGGGAGTCAAGGACAGGAGCGATGCAGTCGTCACTTTCCTGGGACTTCTTGAACTGGTTAGAGCCGGAAGAGTCAGGGTATCGGATGACGGAAGTATGGAACTGGAGAAAAAGAATGGAAATAAGCAATGACAAACTCATAAAAGAGATCTCGGCCATTCTGTTCGCGGTAGCGGATCCCGTATCAAAGGACAAGCTGATCGAACTCACGGAAGCGCCTGAAGAGGATGTTCTTAAGGCTGTAGCTTCCCTCAAAAGCCTTCTCAGCCAGTATACGGGGCTTATGGTCATTACTCTCGAGGACAAATACCAGATGGTCACGAGAGATGAGTATTTCGATATTATCAAGAAAGCCCTCGAGCAGAAGAAGAACACACCGCTCTCTCAGGCGGCACTTGAGACACTTGCAGTTATAGCATACAACCAGCCTGTATCCAGGGCATTCATAGAGCAGGTCAGGGGGGTGGACTCCTCATCTTCTGTATCCAATCTGCTCAGCAAGGGACTCATAGAGGAAGCGGGAAGACTGAATCTTCCCGGCAAACCCATCAGTTTCAGAACATCAGACAGCTTTCTTCGCGCGTTCGGGCTTGAATCTCTGGCGGATCTGCCGAGCGTAGAGTCGATGCAGGCGGAGATAAATCCGGAGAATCTCTCAGAAATGGAATTTGTGACCGAGGAAGAGTACGGAGAATGATTTTAGCACTGAAGATCATAGGATATGTGCTGCTGGCAATACTGGCTCTGGTATTGCTCATATTAGTCGTGCCTCTGACCTTCAATGTCGAATACTTTCAGAAAGTACTACGGATCCGGTTCAGGCTCATCTTTCCCATAACTATTTACCCCAGAAGAAAGAAGGACGGAGAAGAGGGCGGAAAGGCTTCAAAAAAGAAGACCGGGAAAGAGAAGAAAGAGAGGAGCAAATCGGAAACTTCCGGGCACAAGGTAGGCAAACCTGCAGAAGCAAAACCCGAACATCCGGAAGGACCCGTGAAAACCGAAACTGCGGAAAACGGGGAGAAAACGGAGGAGAAGAAGAGCGGACCCAAGTTCACTCTTGATATGGTCAGCGAACTTCTTCCTGAGGTCTCCGAAACCTTAAAGAAGCTTCTCAGATTCATCAGGATCAGAAAAGTGGTCATCATCCTGCCGATCTATCACCCGGATCCGGCAAAGAACGGCGAAATGGTGGGATACACCTGGGCGGGACTGGGCAATCTTATCCCGCTCACGAAACATATCTTCAATATCGAGTATAATAGAGTAGATGTTATACCCGACTTTGAAAACGTGCATAACGGAGAGATCATGCTTGCGGCAGACATAACAAGTTCAGTGATCCTGCTGATCATATGCGTGATCAATCTCCTCTTTGCATATCTGAGATTAAAAAAGAAAAGTAAAGTATAAACGGATGGAGGATATTCCAATGGCTAAAGAGAATATCGGCGGAATGCTTGAAGCTACGATCGGAAAGATCAAGGAAGCCGTAGGCGGCGATATGGTCATCGGCAAACCGATCAACCTCCCGAACGGCGCAACTGCCGTTCCGGTGAGCATGGTATCATTCGGCTTCGGAAGCGGTGGTACCGATCTGCCCACAAAGGGAACAAAGGACCTCTTCGGAGGCGGAGCAGGCGGCGGCGTCAAAGTCGTTCCCGTGGCTTTCCTTATTTCTTCCGAGAGCGGAGTACGCCTGGTGCAGCTCTCAAACAATCAGACGGCAATCGACAACATCGTGCAGTCCGTTCCGGAAGTGGTGGACAAGCTCGTTACCATCCTGGGCGACTTCACCAAATCCTCCGATGATAAGAAGGATATTGAAAAGGCCGAGCAGTTCGGAGCAGAGACAGAGATCTGATGGCCGAAGAAAGAGTTCAGAAAATTATTTCGTCTCTCGGTGTGTGTTCCAGGCGCAAGGCCGAGGAATATATAAGCAGGGGACTTGTAACGGTCAACGGAAAAAAGGTCACTCTGGGAGACAAGGCGGATATATCCGCAGATAAGATATATCTCGACGGAAAACTCATTTCATCCCCCAAAAAGACAAAGAACAGAGATCACAGATACTATGCTCTCAATAAGCCGCGCGGATATGTGACGACCATGTCTGATGAGCTCGGCAGAAAGTGTGTTGCCGATCTTCTCACAGACATAGATACGAGAGTATATCCGGTCGGAAGACTGGACAGGGACTCCGAAGGACTTCTTCTGCTCACCAATGATGGCGATTTCTCGAATCTTGTCACTCATCCCTCAAACAGGATACTCAAGACATACAGGGTATCTGTCGTTCCCGCTGTAAAGGATGAGGATCTTGACAGACTGATTGCCGGCACATATGTGGACGGGGATCTCGTGGTCCCGGCTGAAGTATCCATAGTGACCGACGAGAAGGAGAGATCTGTTCTCAGCATCACCATAAACGAGGGTAAGAACAGAGAGATAAGAAAAATGGTCGAAGGCCTCGGGTACGAGGTAAAAAGACTGAAGAGAACGTCAATAGGATGCGTTAGTCTCGGCCACATGAAACCGGGAGAGATAAGAGAACTGACACGAGCGGAGAGACAGGGACTCTCGAAACTCAAGCATACAAGATCACGGGAGACGGAATAACAAATGATAAAAAGCATGACGGGTTTCGGCAAAGCCTCTTTTAGAGACGGAGAAAAGAGCGTATCCTGCGAGATAAAGTGCGTCAACCACAGATTCCTTGATCTAAACTGTAAAATGGGAAGACCGAACGCCTATATCGAGGACAAGACGAAAAAACTCATCTCCGGAAAGCTGGCAAGAGGCAAGGTCGACCTCTACATGACATATTTCAACGGCCAGTCGGACAACATAAGAATAAGGCCGAGATTCGAAGTCATAGCCTCATATATAGAGGCCTTCGAAGAAATCTCATCGATGTTCGACATCGACAATGACGTGAGAGTTTCAACGGTATCGAGGCTGCCGAACGCTTTTGATACCGAGATACAGCCGGATGACGACGAAGCGGTCTGGAGAGATTATGAACCGGTCATCACGGAAGCTCTCGATAAACTCGAAATAATGAGGATCGCCGAAGGAAAAAAGCTTGAGGAAGACCTTCTCGAGAAGGTGGCGTATCTCGAGGGAAGACTGGCTGAGGTCGAAGAGATTGTTGCGGGAGCTCCCGACAGGTATATGCAGAAACTGAGTGACAAGATAAAGGCTCTGCTTGAAGACAGAAATATCGACGAGAGCAGGATCCTTACCGAAGCCGCCATCTTTGCGGACAAGACGGCCATAGACGAAGAGATCGTGAGACTCAAGAGCCATTTCTCACAGTTCAGAAGCATACTCGACGGAGATGAGCCGGCAGGCAGAAAACTCGATCTCCTCGTTCAGGAAATGAACAGGGAGACGAACACGATAGGATCGAAAACCAATGAGCTCAAAGTCACGTCCATCGTTCTCGATATGAAATCCACGATCGAGAAGATCCGTGAACAGATACAGAATGTGGAGTGACGGATACTATGAGACTTATCGACATAGGACACGGAAACCTCGTTTCCGATGAAGCGGTTGTATCGGTAGTCAGCCCGGATTCCGCTCCGGTCAAGAGACTCGTTAAACAGGCTCAGGATGATGGAAAACTCATTGACGCGAGCTACGGGCGAAAGACCCGTTCGGTTCTTATAATGAAGTCTGATCACGTGGTTCTTTCATCACTTGAGACGGATGACCTTATGACAAGGTTTACAGACACAGAAAGGTTCTAACATGTACTCAGGCAAAGGTTTATTAGTTGTAGTTTCCGGACCTTCTGGTTCAGGTAAAGACACAGTCGTACACAGCCTTATCAGCAAACATCCGGAGATCAGGATCTCCGTCTCATTCACAACGAGAGGGATGAGACCGCATGAAAAAGAGGGAGTTGATTACTATTTCCTCACCATGGAAGAATTCAACAGACTCTTGGCTAACGGTGATATTTTGGAGTATACTGAATATTCGGGGAATTACTACGGAACGCCCCGCTCTGAGGTCGATAAGAGACTTGAAGCGGGAGAGACCGTTGTTCTGGTGATCGAGACAAATGGCGCACAGAACATAAAGAAACTATTCCCGGATGCTATGACAGTATTCCTTATGCCTCCTTCGATTGATATCCTGAAGGAACGGTTGTATAATCGGCATACTGAAACACAGGCACAGGTTGCAAACCGTCTCAGAATTGCTGAGAAAGAGCTTGCACTCGCCCCCAGATATGACTACTGTGTGGTCAACGACCAGGTCGAAAAATGTGCGGACGAGATATTTGAACTTATAAATAAAGTTAAACAGAGGTAGAAAAATGCTTAAACCCGAGATTGGACAGCTTATAAATGAGAGCGATACAGTTTACGGCCTTGTCGTAGCCGTTGCAAAGAGAGCCAGAGACATTGCGGATCAGGCTGAAGAGGATCATCTCGATCTTCCCGACAAACCGATCAATATGGCAATCGACGAGTTCGGAGCGCATAAGCTCAAAGTCAACTGCGATATGTCCCCTGATTACGAAGACTGATACAAACCGTTCAAACAGAATAAAAGAACAAGGAGGAGCCTCATATGTTTCACTGCGCGCAGGTAGCCGTGAATGATGCGGCTCCTGTTTTTGACCAGTTATTCACTTACCGTATACCGGATGCTTTCACGAAATATGCTGTCACAGGCGCCAGAGTCAGTGTGCCGTTCGGAAGGGCGAACACCGTGAGGACCGGTATAATAATGGCTGTTTCGGATGAAGAGGATCCCGACGGCAAACTGAAGTATCTGGCGGATGTCGAGAAGGATGACCATCCGGTGTCAGAGGATCTTGTAGATCTCATTTCGTTTCTGAAGGAGAAAACTTTCTGTACATATTCCGATGCGCTCAAAGCCGTTCTCCCGAAAAACATAAGAGCAGTGACTCACGGGGGAAAACTCACGCTTTCGAGTTTTTCGCATAAAGTGAAGATCCTGACAGTCAATGAGGATGCTGTCGGCAAGGTGACAAAGCGGCAGAGAGAGATCCTGGATGCACTTTTAGGTCACGAATACACAGCACAGGAGCTTATCGACGCATCTGGAGCAACGAGAGAAACCCTGAGAAGGATGACAGCTGCCGGACTGATTAGGGAGACGGAAGAGATCCGCGGTCAGGACCTGTTTGTCTCCGAGAGAGACAGCACCGCTGAGGACGCGGTTCTATCGGAAGCCCAGAGTAAGGCACTTGAGGAGATAAAGGACTACTTTACCTCCAAAGGCGGCAGGGGAACTGTGCTCCTTCACGGAGTCACATCCTCCGGAAAGACCCAGATATATATAAAACTGATGAAAGAGGAACTCGAGCGCGGCAGAAGCGTCATCTTCCTCGTACCTGAGATAACCCTCTCAAATCAGACGATCATGAGGCTCCGCGAAGTGTTCGGGAGCAGGGTCGCAATTATCAACAGCGCGCTCTCGGCTACCGAGAGGACCATCGAGTGGAGCAAACTCAGGAGCGGGCAGTGTTCCATAGCTGTCGGTACCCGTTCCGGTATATTCGCTCCGTTGGAGAACATCGGGCTGATAATCATCGATGAGGAGCAGGAGAATTCCTACAATTCGGAGCAGAGTCCGAAGTATTCGACCATAGAAGTTGCTCAGCGCAGAGCGTCACGCCACGGGGCAAAACTTCTTCTTGCATCCGCAACGCCGCTTATCGAGCACTATCACTGGGGGAAGATTGGTCGGATAGGACTGGTATCCCTCAAGGAGAGATACAATTCCATGCCTCTTCCCGATGTGGATATAGTCGATATGCGCGAAGAACTCACGATGGGCAACAACACATGTATAAGCAATAAGCTAGCGTCTTCGATACGTTCGAGACTTGAAAAGAAGGAACAGACGCTCCTTCTTCTGAACAGAAGAGGATACAATACTGTATCTATCTGTACCAAATGCAGACAGGTGCTGAAATGTCCTAACTGCGACACCCCGCTCGTTCATCACAAGCGTGAGGGCAGGCTCATCTGCCATTACTGCGGCCATTCCGAGCCGGCGGAAACAAAGTGCAGGGAGTGCGGCGGAGAACTCCGCCAGCAGGGATTCGGCACCGAGAAGATAGAGGAGACTATAGGTCTTTTGTTCCCTGAGGCGAATGTGGCGAGACTGGATCTCGACATAGCGCAGAAAAAGCATTCATCCGAAAATATCCTCAGGGATTTTGCAGACCGCAAATACGATATACTGATCGGCACACAGATGATCGCCAAAGGTCTCGACTTCGCAAATGTTACGCTTGTCGGCGTTATCAGCGCCGATCAGATGCTGCTCCTTCCGAACTATGACTCCATAGAGAGGGCTTTTTCTACACTTACCCAGGTCGTAGGCAGAGGAGGCAGGGGAGAAAAGGCAGGAGAGGCCATCATACAGACTTTTGACCCCAAAAATCCGCTGATAAGGCTCGCAGCGCTTCAGAATTATGAGGCATTTTATGAGGCGGAGATCATTCAGAGACGTGATCATGAATACCCGCCTTTCTGCAAAATGTGTACCGTCAGCATAACGGGAGAAGACGAGAAAGCTGTGATTGGGGGATCCCATCAATACATATCCATTGTGATGGAAATAGCAAAGAGCATGGAAAGACCTGAACCTATAAGGATCCTCGGACCGGTTCCCATGAGGATAGCATATATAAATGCCGCGTTCAGATACAAGGTGACGGTCAAGGGAAGATACGGGCAGGCTTTTCGTGATATAATCAATATATCTGTGAAAAAGTTTCGTGGTATCAGAGAGTTCAAAGATCTGCGGATATCAACGGATTTCAACATAAACGACAGCTGACAGAGGTAAAAAATGGCGTTAAGAAATATACTTACAGACGAAGATCCGACACTGAGAAAAAAGAGCAGAGAAGTCGTGAAATTCGACGACAGGCTCGGAGAGCTCATTGACGATATGAAGGAGACACTTGTCGCAGCCAACGGACTCGGACTTGCCGCACCGCAGGTCGGTGTCCTGAGAAGACTGTTTGTCATCATCCATGAGGGCGAGATCATGGAGTTTATCAACCCTGAGATAATCGAGCAGGAAGGCGCGATCGAACAGGCGGAAGGATGCCTGTCGCTTCCCGGATGGAGCGGTATCGTCACAAGACCGGAAAAGGTTAAGGTCAGAGCTTTTAACAGAAACGGGGAGGAGTTCACTCTTGAACTCGAGGAGATCGAAGCGAGAGCGATCTGCCATGAGAACGATCATCTCGACGGAATCCTCTACACTGACCGTTCAAAGGAAGTGTATGACAATGAGTCAGGCGATGCCATACCGGATTCACGATGGAAGACACATCACATCGACTGACAGTACGATCGGGAGATTCAGAATGAGAGTATTCTTCATGGGGACACCGGAGATAGCCGTTCCGTCCCTAAAAAAAATAAGTGAAAAATATGATGTATGCGGTGTTTTCTGCCAGCCGGACAAGCCGGTCGGCAGAAAACATATTATTACGCCTCCTCCAGTAAAAGTCTGTGCGGAGGAACTCGGGATCCCTGTGTTTCAGCCGAAAAAGATGAGAGACGGGACAGCGGCGAAGATCGTAAGAGATCTTATGCCGGATGTAATAGCGGTTATTGCATACGGCAGGATCCTGCCTGATGAGATACTCGAGATACCCAGGTACGGCTGTCTCAATGCCCACGCATCGCTGCTTCCGAAGTACAGGGGATCGGCTCCCATCCAGTATTCGCTGCTCAACGACGAAAAGGAGACGGGAGTCTCCATAATCAAACTTGTGACTGAGATGGACGCAGGCGACGTGCTATATACTACAAGAATGGGTATGGAAGACGAGTACGATTCCGAGTATCTGTTCTCGAGGATGGGCGAGGATTCGGCGGATGCATTCATTGAAGTTATCGATAATATTGATCATTACCTTGAGAATGCGGTTCCTCAGGACCACAGCATGGCCACATTTGCCCCTCCGATCACGACAGAGATGTCCTGGATGACATTTGAAGATAATGCCAGGAGCGCTTTCTGCAAGATAAGGGCGTTCTGTATCAACCCGTGCGCCAGAATAATATTCAGGGGAAAACAGCTGATAGTCACAAAGGCTTCGTTTGATCCGGAGACGGGAGTTCCCGGGACCGTACTCTCAACAAAGCCATTGAAGATCGCATTCAGCAACGGATCCGTAGTGTTCGGTAAAGTAAAGCCTGAAGGCGGGAAACTTATGGACGGCACAGCCTTCGCTGCGGGCCAGAGGCTCAAAGCCGGAGACAGCGTTCTCTGATGGCGGCCGTTCCGAAAAGCAGCATAAAAGCTGCAGATATCGTTGCAAGGGTGTCCGAGGGAAGTTTCTCGAATCTTCTTTTGGACGCCTTAAGATATTCCGGAGAACTTTCCGATGACGAGATGAGACAGGTCACCGCTACGGTCTGCGGTACTGTTGAAAAGAAGATCGCCATCGACCATATTCTTTCGGGATATCTCAAGAAGGGAAGCACGGAAAAACTCGACAGAGATGTCAGAGCTATTCTCGAAACAGGTGCATACAGGATACTATATATGGATTCCATGCCTGATCATGCCGTGGTCAACATGTGTGTCGATATGTGTTCCCGGTACAGAAAAACTTCGGCCAAGGGGCTTGTAAATGCAATCCTTAGAAAGATAGCTCAGTCGAGGAATGAAATTAAGACATCCATTGAATCAAATCCCTCTCCGGCGATGAGATATTCCGTGGACGAGAGTATCTGCGAGGCTATCAGCGCCGATTACGGTGAAAGAACCGACGATATACTGGCTTCATTTTCCGGGATAAAACCTGTGCACATAAGGATCAACACGCTCAAGACAGATGAAGGATCCTTTCTTGAAGAGCTGGATTCAAAGGAGATCCAATACGAAAGAACTGATATTCCGGGATGCATCCGCCTAAAAGGCGGAAGCCTGAGACTCATGTCATCTTTTGAAAAGGGGAGCTTCCGGGTCCAGTCATATGCCGCGCAGTGCGCGGTGGATGCGCTCTGTCCGGAGCCGGGCATTGATATGCTTGACAGCTGCAGCGCTCCCGGCGGTAAAACGGTCTCCAGCGCCATAAGAATGAAAAATACCGGAACCATCACCGCCGTGGACAAGTATCCCGGAAGAACAAAACTTGTTGAAAACGCCTGCAGGGAAGCAGGAATAGATATAGTAAGGACCGTTGTGGCAAATATGACAAAAGGTCTTGACAGAGACACGATGTACGACAGGATCCTCTGCGATGTGCCGTGTTCAGGACTCGGGGAAATATCCGGGAAACCTGAGATAAGGCTGCACAGAACAGAGGAATACAAAGAACTTCCGGCTATACAGTACGAAATACTTGAAAAGAGCGCGGCACATCTGAAAGCGGGAGGAATACTCGTATATTCCACATGCACAATACTCAAGAGAGAGAATGAGGAGATCATAGAAAGATTTCTCAGCAGGCATGAGGAATTTACAGAAAGAGAAGTGAAAGAATACGAGGGAAGCGAAAAAGCTGCCCGCGGACGCATTTTTCTTCCGTCAAATCTTAATTCGGAAGGCTTTTATATAGCATCTTTACTCCGTTTGTGATAAAATCATATGGCTTATGGAATTGTTATCTTTAAAGCTTAATGAACTGGAAGAGCTGCTCACTCGGATGAATGAGCCTAAATTCCGTGCAAAACAGCTGTTTGACTGGCTCCACGTCAAGATGGCAACTGATTTTTCCGAGATGCTGAATCTTCCTAAGTCACTGAGGGAAAAACTCGGAAATGAACACTCCATAGCAAAAGTAAGTGAAGTCACAAGGCAGGAGTCCCGTGACGGAACCGTTAAATTTCTTTACGAGCTGGTAGACGGAAACACTGTTGAAACGGTGGCAATGGATTACGAAAGGGGAATATCCCTGTGCGTATCCACTGAAGTTGGCTGCCGTATGGGATGCAGATTCTGTATTTCCACCAGGGGCGGACTTGTCAGGAGACTCTCTGCGGGAGAGATCCTCGGTCAGGTATATGCCTCTTCTAAGAACCTTGGAAAGAGAATAAACAGCGTGGTCATGATGGGTATAGGTGAGCCGCTGGACAACTATGACGCATCCGTAAGGTTCATAGAACTTATAACGGAGCCCATGGGATACAACATGGCTGGAAGGAATATATCTCTTTCCACATGCGGACTGGTACCCGAAATGGATAAACTTGCGGAGCTGAAACTCCCGATCACGCTTTCGCTGTCGCTTCATGCGGCGAATGATGAGAAGAGAAACAGGAATATGCCTGTGAACAGGGTTTATTCCGTTAACGAGGCGGTAGGCGCGGCCGTCAGGTATTCCGAAAGGACCGGCAGAAGAGTGTCATACGAATATGCCATCATTCACGGCTGGAACGATACCGACGAGGATGCAGATCAGCTGAGAGACCTGCTTAAGGGCACGCTGAGTCATCTCAATCTCATACCCATAAACAGTGCGGGGGACAAGAGCATGCACGCTACGCGGGACGATGCATACAGATTCCAGAAGAAAATGCTTGACCGCGGGATCAACACGACAGTCAGAAGAACTTTGGGTTCGGATATAGACGCGGCATGCGGACAGCTCAGGTCAAGGAAAATAAAAGCAGACGAGGTCACAAATTGAGAATCAGCTCAAGTACAGTATGTGGTAGCAACCACAGAATAAATGAGGATGCATATGAGTGCGGCAGATTGGCTGACGGCACCCATTTTGCTGTACTTTGTGACGGCATGGGAGGAGTTGTCGGAGGTCTTGAGGCCAGCAATTTCGTAGTGGATTATCTGGCTAAGGCAGTGCTTGACGAGGATTTCACCTTGGTCGACGATCTCAAGTCGTGGATGATCGAGAAAGCAGAAGCCTGCAATGAGATCCTGTTTGCAAAGAGTGTTGAGACTACGGGAAGAGTCACGATGGGAACGACTGTTGTCTTCAGCTTACTGAGAGAAAGCAAACTGCATCTCGTTCATTCAGGTGATTCGAGAGCTTATTATCTGGACGGCCACAGGGAAAACGAGATCACAAGACTCACCAAAGATCATTCGATCGTTCAGGAACTGCTCGATTCAGGGCGCATAACGGAGGAACAGGCGCTCAAACATCCGAACAAGAACATAATCACAAGTGCGCTCGGTGTTGAACGACATCCGAGAATCGATTATCATGAGATGGATGTATACCATGATGATTATATTCTGCTCTGTTCCGACGGGATCACAAATACCGTATCAGACAGCTATCTGAAAGAACTGATCACAGACACCGAATTCTATTCATGTGCGAGGAAGATAGTATCCGTAGCCCAGGAGAACGGGTCACAGGATGACATGACGGTGTTACTGATGAACATATAACCGCTTGATTTCATGGAGGAATCATGGAAGACAAATACATTGGCAAAAAGTTAGACGGACGTTATAGAGTTCTGGAACTTATCGGTTCCGGAGGTATGGCCTATGTTTACAAGGCCGAAGACGTCAAGGACGGAAAGACAGTTGCCGTGAAGATCCTCAAAGAGGAATTCCTCGACAATGAGGAACTTCTGAGAAGATTCAAGAACGAGTCAAAGGCAATAGGACTTCTCTCCCATGACAATATCGTCAAGGTGTACGACGTCAATTTCTCCGACAGCGTACAGTACATTGTCATGGAATATGTCGACGGAATCACGCTGCGTGACTACATGGACAGCAAGGGAAAACTGTCATGGAAGGACACTGTGTTCTTTACGACACAGATCCTCAAGGCTCTTCAGCATGCACATGACAGAGGAATCGTCCACAGGGACATAAAGCCGCAGAACATCATGCTTCTCGAAGACGGATCCATAAAGGTCATGGACTTCGGTATTGCGAGGTTCGAACACAACGGGACAAGGACAATAACGGATAAGGCTATCGGCTCAGTTCACTATATAAGCCCCGAGCAGGCGAGAGGTGAGGAGACGAGTGTTACTGCTGACATCTACAGCGTCGGCGTGGTCATGTACGAGATGCTGACGGGAACGCTTCCGTTTGACTCGGACAGCGCAGTCTCCGTTGCCATCAAGCAGATCTCCGACACTCCGAAGAATCCCACGAGCATTGAACCATCCATTCCGAAGGCCCTCGAGGAGATCACCCTCAAGGCGATGTCCAAGAACCCCGAGGACAGATACCAGTCTGCTGATCAGATGCTCAGAGACTTCGATGAGTTCAAGAAGGATCCTGACATCAGATTCGAGTACAAATACATGACGAGCGACGAGCCTACACATTATTTTGAAAAGACAGGGCTTGAAGCTGCAGCAGCTGCCACAGCGGCAGGAGTTAAGAAGAAATCGTCAAAGTTAGAGAAAAAGACATCATCTTCACAGAAACCGGCACAGAAAACACAGTCTTCAAAGCCGTCTTCATCGAGCTCTTCTTCCAAATCATCCGGTAAAAAGAAGAGAAAAAAGAGAAGATACAAAAAAGGTCTCTATCTCTCTGTACCGATCATGTTGATCGTCACTCTTATATTCGTTATTGGCGCCGTGATCCTCATGTATATGATCCTTACACAGGGAACGACGAGTATCTTCTCCAAGGCAACAGATATCTCAATGCCGAACTTTATCGGTAAGACGATCGATATAATACAGACGGATGAACAATATGCTTCGTTCGACCTGAATATCCAGGAGGGCTACAGCAGCCAGTACGGAGACGGGTATATCTACTCGCAGAGTCCGGCACCCGGAAAGACTGTCAAGGAGAATGCGACGATCACTCTCTATGTATCCAAGGGAACAAGGATCATAAAGATCCCTGACAATATCATCGGTATGAACAACGGTGACGCTGTCAAGATGCTTCAGGATCTGGGACTCACCGTAATGCTCCAGACCACATCGAACAATGCTTTCCACGACAATGAGGTCGTCAGCGTCGACCCGCCGTCCGGAACCGAGGTCCAGACGGGAACAAAGGTGACAGTGACTATCAACTCACTCACGAGGTCTACCAGTGTTCCGGTACCGGATCTTATCGGAAAGACATATTCCACCGCGAGAAGCCTGGTCAACAGCGCGGGTCTCGTAATGGGAACGGTCACTACCGTCGAGAGTGATGAGCCGGCAGGAACGGTCATCCTCCAGAGTATCGAACCGAACAACTACGTCGATGCCGGAAGAACTATAGATATCACCATAAGCAGCGGCATTCAGGCGCATCAGTTCGACTTCAACCTCGGTATGCCTTACAGTGTTAATGACAAGACCACCTACACGATCGTAGCCACGATCGAAAACGGCGAGGTCATCCTGCCCCCCGGCGGAACAGTTGAGGTCACGAGCAAGGCCACAGTCGGCTTCACTGTCAACGGTTCTGGCTCAGCCACGCTGTCGGTAACCGCAGACGGACTGCCGATCTACAAGGTCATCGTCAACTATGCGACAATGGCTGTCGATCAGGTGACTCCGCTTTCAGGAGTCGGTATTTCCTGGGATAAGCCGACACCTCCTCCGACACCGTCGTCAGTTTCTTCAACTCCTGAGCACGAGCACTCATACACAAAAGAAGAGATAACAACACCTCCGACGTGTACACTGCCCGGAATCAAGACGCTCACATGTTCCTGCGGAGATACGAAGCAGGAATCCATCCCTGCCACAGGTCATTCCTGGGGCGAATGGATCGTAGATGTTGAGGCTGGTCCAGGAACGGCCGGTTCACAGCACAGAGAATGTTCGGTATGCGGCGCCAGGGAGAGTGCGGAAATTCCCGCACTGCCGGCTGATGAGAACTCTGATGCCGGTTGATGACAGAACCGCATATGGCAGAAGGATGTAAAAAACAAGGAATTATTATCAAGGGTATCGGCGGCTTTTATTACGTAAAGGCCGCTGATGCCCTAATTGAATGTAAGCCGAGGGGCATATTCAGACTGAGAAACATAACTCCGGTCGCAGGTGACAGGGTGATCCTAGAGGAGGAGCACGGGGATCTGTATATCTCCGAGATACTCGAAAGGGACAATGTGCTCGGAAGGCCTCCCGTGGCAAATGTTGATCAGATATTCATAGTTGTTTCCACGGTATCTCCGGCCGCGAATACTCTTCTCACCGATAAGCTGATAGTTATCGCAGAGTATTACGGCATAGATGTGTCCCTGATCCTCACGAAGACCGATCTTAAGGAGAATGCCGATTTCGAAAGGATATACAGGACTGCCGGGTTCGAGGTGTTCAACAGCAGCGATCCGGAGTCGGTGACAAAGGTACGGGAGAAACTCAAAGACAGGGTATCGGTTTTTGAGGGAAATACCGGAGTAGGAAAATCGACGTTTATAAACAGGATGTTCCCTGAACTTCGTCTTGAGACGGGGGAGATATCCAGAAAACTCGGAAGGGGAAAACATACGACCCGCGCTGTGGAGCTGTATGAGTGTGACGGAGGATATATTGCAGACACTCCGGGCTTTTCGACAATAGATTATCTTAACGTCATAGATACGGAGAATCTCGACAGTTGCTACAGAGAATTTGTTCCGCATCTCGGAAAGTGCTATTACACCGACTGCAAACACATAAATGAAGCGGGCTGTGGTGTACTGGAAGCTTTTGAGGAGGGAAAGATAGGTCCTGAGAGATATAATAATTACAAGGTGCTTTTGGCAGAGATAGACGAGTTCAGAAAATCCAGATATAAATAGGAGTTTGAGTTATGAAGGGAAATCATCCCGGTGTGCCGGACTGGGCAAACCACACTCAGATAACAAGACTTGCATATAAGACCGTACGAATGCTGAAAAACGAGGGGCTCTCCCAGACCGTTTTTGCGGCTAAATATGTCGTGGGAAGGTGGGCAAAGCTCAAAAAACTGAAGAAGGGGTTCTATCTCACTGATGAGGAGAGGAAGATGCAGTCCGGGAGGCAGTTTCCGTTTATGCCGAAGATCAGCATCATAGTCCCGCTGTTTAACACTCCAGACAAGTATTTTACGGAACTTCTCGATTCTGTTAAGAACCAGTCATACGGAAACTGGGAGCTCTGCCTTGCAGACGGAAGCAATGACGGACGTTCCTTTATCAGGGAGACGGTCGACAGATACATCTCTGAGTATGGCTGTAATATCGTTTATAAAAAGCTTGAAAGAAACGGTGGCATCTCAGAGAACACCAATGCCGCTATAGAGATCTCTTCGGGAGACTATATTGGTCTTCTGGACCATGACGACCTTCTTGCGGAGAGTGCGCTTTATGATGTGGTCGATGAGATCAACAGAAGCGGCGCGGAATTTCTCTATTCGGACGAGGCGACTTTCATCGACAGACCGAAAGACAGCGAATCCATGCATCTCAAGCCGGATTATTCGCCGTATTACCTCAATGGGTGCAACTACATCTGTCATTTCTCGGTCATCAAGAGAGAACTTGCATATTCCGTCGGACTGTACCATTCGGAATATGACGGAAGCCAGGATTTTGACTTCACCCTCAGGATCACAGAGAAGGCGGGGAAGATAGTCCACATCCCGAAACCGCTCTACTGGTGGAGGATCCATCCGGGTTCGGTAGCCGAGGATATCTCATCCAAACCCTATGCATATACCGCTGCTAAGAGAGCAGTCGAGGATCACCTCAAGAGGACGGGAGTTGAAGCGGAAGTGCTCTATTCACGAGCAGTGCCGATGCTCAGAGTAAAATACGCCTTTGACGAATCCAAAAAGATAAGCATCCTTATTCCCACATGTGATCACACCGATATCCTTGACAGATGTATAAGATCGATAGAGGAGAAGACGACATATAAAAACTATGAGATCATCCTCATAGAGAACAACAGCAAACTCGATGAGACATTCAGATATTACGACGATATCTGCGCTGAATTCAGCAATATCAGAGTCGTCAGATATCCGGGAAGCTTCAATTTCTCCGCAATCAACAATTTCGGATTCAAATATGTGGATGCGGAATACACGGTGTTCTGCAACAACGATATAGAGATAATCACTCCGGACTGGCTCCAGGAGATGGCGATGTTCGTCTCACAGAAGGATGTCGGGGCATGCGGCGTAAAACTGCTCTATCCGGACGACACGATACAGCACGGAGGCATAGCTGTCGGCGTATGCGGTTCGGCGGCCAATATCTGTCCGCTGTTCCCGAGAGAGCACGAGGGATATATGTCAAGACTCGCTGTTGCCTGCGACATGTCCGCCTGTACCGCTGCACTTCTGATGGTTAAATCAGAGGTCTTCAGGGAAGTAGGAGAATTCACGGAAGAACTTGCCGTCTCGTTCAATGACGTTGATCTGTGCCTCAAGATCAGAGAAAAGGGCTACTCAGTAATCTTCAATCCGGAATGCGAGGCATATCACTACGAATCACGCTCCCGCGGATACGACAACAAGGGCGAAAAGAAGAAGAGGATGGAGAGAGAAAAGGCTATCTTCAGAAGCAGATGGCCGAGCTATTTCGAAGAACTCCCCGGAGATCCGTTCTACAATCACAATTTCGGCAAAAACAGCATCAGTTACGATGCCTGATATACTCCGGTATATTCATAAGCCCATAAATTTGTGGTATTATTATTTATTAGAGTTATTAGAACGGAACTCTGTTTATGCAGATAATCAAACCAAAGTTTTTACATAGAAATAGAAGAGCGCTGCTGGTTCTTTTGGACACGGTCTCTGTTACTGCTGCATATCTTGTAACGTGGATACTGATCTCCGGAAGAGAATCGCTCTATTCATACCGTAGTCTTCTGTTCTCGAGCTGTGTGCTGTTTGTGCTGTGCTTTGAGACCATATATGTGGTAATGGGTATGTATGACAGCCTGTGGAGATATGCTGAGGCATATGAATTCTTCCGATGTGCTGTCGCATCCATAATCGCCCTTGCAATATTCCTGGGGATGACACTGCTCATCTATACGGAGAGAAGGATACCAATCTCCGTATATCTGATGTCATCTCTTTTTGCTGTTTCGCTGACACTGTACACGAGACTCACATACAGAATGCTCAGGAATACCAATCTGCCGAGACTCACTGAAAAGAAGAACAGGGTCATGCTGGTCGGTGCCGGAGAAGCTGCCTCCTCGCTGCTTTATGAACTCAACAGGACAGCAAACAAAGATGAATCAAACATCGTCTGTATAGTCGACGATGATCCTGCCAAGATAGGCAGAACGATCATGGGCATCAAGATCATGGGAGGAATAGAGGATATTCCTGAACTCGTTCAGAAGTGCGATATCGACGAGATACTCATAGCGATCCCGTCAGCGACGGACGATCAGAAGAGAAGGATACTTGGTGTATGCTCCGCGACATCCTGCCCCATGAGAATGCTTCCGGATATCAGCAAGATGCTGTCGGAAGGCAAGGATCTCATAGCGGCAGTCCGCGATGTGCGTGTAGAGGATCTTCTCGGAAGAGACCAGGTCGAACTGGATACGGAGGGATTTGCCAATATTGAGGGCAGGAGAGTCCTCGTCACGGGCGCGGGCGGATCAATCGGATCCGAACTCTGTATGCAGATAGCGAGCAGCCATCCGGAAAAACTGATCATGGTTGATATCTACGAGAACTCCGTATATGACGTGCAGCAGAAACTTGTTCACATGTACGGCGACAAACTTGATCTCGACGTGCGTATTGCCTCGGTCAGAGATGAAGAGAAAATGTTCTCCCTCTTTGAAGAGGTAAGACCTCAGGTGGTCTTCCATGCGGCAGCCCGTAAGCATGTCCCTCTTATGGAGACAAGCCCGGAGGAAGCCGTAAAGAATAATGTGTTCGGTACATATAATGTGGCCAGAGCTGCGGATAAATACGCTGTAGAGACGTTCATACTCGTCTCCACGGACAAAGCGGTCAATCCGACGAGCATAATGGGTGCTACAAAGCGTCTGTGCGAGATGGTCCTTGAGACGATCAATAAAACAAGCAATACGAGATTTGCGGCTGTCCGTTTCGGGAATGTTCTGGGATCCAACGGCTCGGTAATACCTCTTTTCAAGAGCCAGATCGAAGCAGGCGGACCGGTCACGGTCACCCATCCCGATGTAGTTAGATTCTTCATGACGATCTCCGAAGCCGTAAGTCTCGTCATAAAGACTGCTGAGATAGCTCACGGCGGTGAGATATTCATCCTCGATATGGGCGAGCCGGTAAGGATACTGGATCTTGCAGAGAACCTCATAAGACTTGCTGGATTCGTTCCGTACAGGGATATTCCGATCGAATTCGTCGGACTGAGACCAGGTGAAAAACTCTACGAGGAGTTGCTCATGAGCGGTGAAGATCTCAAAAAGACAAAAAACGAAAAGATATTTATAAGCGACCTCGAAGAGATTCCGGGAGAATTCCTGGAGAAACTGGAAGAACTCAGAGCAATAGCCGAGAGCAACGATTCGGATAAGACAGTCGAGAAGATCATTTCCATGGTCCCGACTTTCATGATAGAACAGTACAACATGCTGACGGAAAGGAGTTACAGCCATGATAGTTGACTTTTCACCTCCCGACATTTCGGAAGAAGAAATCAGTGCCGTAGCGGAAGTCCTGAGAAGCGGATGGATAACGACCGGGCCTGTAACCAAGAGGTTCGAGCACGAGATAGAAGCGTATCTCGGCGCTGAGAGATGTGCTTGTCTTGCTTCTGCGACCGCAGCGCTTGAGCTCTCGCTCAGAATGCTGGATATAGGTCCCGGCGACGAGGTCATAACCTGTGCGTATACCTTCACAGCCTCTGCGAGCGTCATTGCGCACGTTGGCGCCAAAATAGTCATGGTCGACTGTGAAAAGGATGCTCCCTTCATTGATATGGACAAACTCGGGGATGCTATTACCGAGAGAACAAAGGCGATTATACCCGTGGATATAGCAGGTATTCCCGTCGATTATAAGAGACTCAATGCCATAGTCGAAGCTAAGAAACCTATGTTCAAACCATCCGGAAGGATGCAGAGAGAGCTCGGCAGGATAGCAATCATTGCCGACTGCGCCCACGATTTCGGATCAAAGTTTGACGGCATCTGCATTCCTCAGTATGCGGATTTCTCCTGCTTTTCATTCCATGCTGTAAAAAGTCTTACAACCGCTGAAGGCGGAGCAGTCTGCTTCCGCTCCATCGGCAGCATCACCTCGGAGGAGATATATAAGCATTTCATGCTTCTCTCTCTCCACGGCGAAACAAAGGATGCTCTTACAAAGACAAAAGCCGGTTCATGGGAGTATGATGTTCCGTTGCCCGGCTATAAGGCAAACATGACGGACATTATGGCCGCAATCGGAAGTGTTCAGTTAAAACGTTTCCCCGGCATCATCGCAAGACGTTTTGAGATTGCGAAGATGTACGAGGACGGCCTGAAAGACAATCCTAGGATCCTTCTGCCGGAATACGAAAACGAGCACATATGGGCGATTCCTTATGTCTATTTCATAAGGATAAAAGATGCGTCCGTCGAAGAACGCAATGAAATCATCACTAAACTTGCGGTAGAGGGAATAAGGGCAAATGTTCACTTTAAACCGCTGCCGATGATGACCGGATATGCAAAGATGGGATTCGATATCGGGGACTATCCGAACGCATATGATTTCTATCACAATGAGATATCTCTCCCGTTCAATACGGTCATAACCGACGAGCAGGTAAGATTCGTCATAGATACACTGAACCGGATATGCTGACATTCGATTTTGACAGACTCCCCGACAGAATGAAAAATGAAGCGGTCAGGAAGTACTGTGAAAAACTGAAAAGAAAAAAGCTGTCGCTGGTGCTGAAGAGACTTCTTGATGTTTTCGTATCACTGGTCCTCACAGTGATTCTGTCACCGATACTTGTGCTCATCTCTCTGATCGTTGTGATCGACTCAAAGGGACCTGTATTCTACAGACAGGAGAGGATAACGAAGAACATGAAGACATTCAGGATCTTCAAGTTCAGGACGATGGTCGACAAGGCTGACAGGATAGGCCCGCTCGTGACCACCGACAATGACTCAAGGATCACCAGAGTCGGAAGGATCCTCAGAAAAGTGAGACTCGATGAACTGCCGCAGCTTTTCAATATACTTGCAGGGGATATGACCCTGGTTGGGACAAGACCGGAAGTAAAAAAATATGTCGACCGGTACACTGATGAGATGATGGCGACACTGCTGCTCCCCGCGGGAGTCACATCCACGGCCAGCATCATGTACAAGGATGAGTCCGAACTCCTCGATAAGGCGGACGATCCCGACAGGGTCTATGTAGAGAAGATCCTGCCCGAAAAGATGAAATACAATCTGGAATACCTCGATTCTTTCAGTTTTGTTAAGGACATAGGTATCCTGATTTCAACAGTTGTCGCTGTTTTAAGGAGATAAATCAATGGGAAAGTTCAAAGCAATCGATACCGGTATCGAAGGACTCAAGGTCATAGAACCGACTGTCTTTAAAGACAGCAGGGGGTATTTCATGGAGACATGGAATATCAGGGATTTTGAAGAGATCGGTATCTCCGAGACATTCGTGCAGGACAACCAGTCAATGTCCCAGAAAGGCGTTCTGAGAGGCATGCACCTCCAGATAAGCAATCCCCAGGGCAAACTCGTCCGTGTAATCAGCGGTGAGGTATATGATGTGGCTGTCGATCTGAGAGAGGGCAGCAAGACTTTCGGCAAATGGTACGGTGCCGTTCTCTCATCGGAGAACAACAGGCAGTTCTTTATTCCCGAAGGATTTGCCCACGGATTCGAGGTGCTTTCGGACACAGCCGTATTTGTATATAAATGCACAAGACTGTATGCACCGGGTGATGAGCTAGGAATAAGATATGATGACGATGAACTCGGCATCGAATGGCCGGATATCGGTATGGACCCGATACTTTCGGAAAAAGATAAAAAGAATCTGTCCTTTGCAGATGCTTGCATAAAACTGGGACTTGAGAGGTAAATTAGGTTATGTCTGGAAAATTTGATCAGAAAGCAATTAGCAAATTCGACGGAAAGGTACTGCTGATCACAGGCGGTACAGGTTCATTCGGAAACGCTGTTCTCAGAAGATTCCTCAATACGGGAATAAGAGAAATTCGCATTTTCTCGAGAGATGAAAAGAAGCAGGACGATATGAGAACAAAGCTGCAGAATGACAAAGTCAAGTTCTATATCGGAGATGTCAGAAGCTATGACAGCATCAGACAGGCAATGACCGGAGTCGATTACGTATTCCATGCAGCAGCGCTGAAGCAGGTGCCTTCATGTGAGTTTTATCCCATGGAAGCCGTCAGAACGAACATCATGGGCACAGAGAATACCATGAGAGCTGCGGCTGACGCGGGAGTAAAGAGATTCGTACTTCTCTCCACGGACAAGGCGGTCTATCCGATCAACGCAATGGGCATCTCCAAATCTATGGCTGAGAAGGTCGTGAGGGCATATTCGAGAACTCTTCCCGAGGACAGCACCGTGTTCAACATCACGAGATACGGTAATGTCATGGCCTCAAGAGGCTCGGTCATCCCGCTGTTCGTAGAGCAGATCAAAGAAGGGAAGCAGCTGACGGTAACGGATCCCACGATGACAAGGTTCCTCATGTCACTTGATGAAGCTGTAGACCTTGTTATTTACGCGTTCCTCAACGGAAATCAGGGAGACACGTTCATCCCGATCGCTCCCGCATCCACGATATATGATCTCGCAAAGGCGGTATCGTCCATATTCAATTACGACAAAGATGTCAGAGTTATCGGAACACGTCACGGTGAGAAGAAGCACGAGACGCTCATCTCCCGCGAAGAACTCGTAAATGCCGAAAGGATAGATGACTTCTACAGGATCCCAAATGATACAAGGGACCTTAACTATGCAAAGTACACGGTAACGGGTCACAATGAACTCAGCGGTATGGAAGACTACACATCCAACCAGACGCTGCTCGATGTTGACGGAGTAAAGGAACTGCTCCTGAATCTCCCGTACATTAAAGCCCAGCTCAAGGGTATCGAAGAAGAGGGACTCGTCTGATGAGACTACTGATCACCGGCAGCAACGGTTTTGTAGGTAAAAACCTGCGGGCCAGGATAATGGAGCAATATAAGGAATGGGAGGTCATGTGCTTTGATATAGACAATACGGAGGAGTATCTCCGCGAGTCTGTTGCAAAGGCTGACTTCATAGTTCATCTTGCCGGAGTGAACAGACCGAAGACAGAGGATGAATTTATCACCGGAAATGCTGATCTCACTGCAAGAATCTGCGGGTATGCGCTGGAATCCGGCAGAAATATACCGATTCTGATCACCTCATCCATTCAGTCTGACCTTGACAATCCGTACGGAAGATCAAAGAGATCGGCCGAGGAAAAAGTCTTTGAATATGCGGAAAAGAGCGGTACGGACTGCTATATCTTCAAACTTCCCAATCTCTTCGGCAAATGGTGCAGACCGAATTACAACAGTGCTGTGGCTACATTCTGCAACAATATAGCGAATGAGCTGCCGATCCAGGTGAACGATCCCGAGAGAGTGATGACACTCCTGTATATCGACGATCTTGTGGATATTATCCTCGAATGTGTCAAAGGGGAAAGACAGGGATCAAAGACTGATTACTGTAAAGCGGAAAAGGTTTACACTGAAAAACTCGGCAGAATAGCCGAAATGATAAAGGAATTCCATGATATGAGAGAGGACTATATGCTGATGCCTCTCACAGGACTTGCTAAAGCGCTGTATTCAACATATCTCAGCTATCTGCCGAAGGATAAGTTTTCATATAAGCCGGTGTGCCACAAAGACCAGCGAGGGCTCTTCGCTGAACTCATCAAGACCGAGACCCACGGACAGGTCTCCATATCCACTACCGAGCCGGGTATCACCAGAGGCAATCACTGGCATGACACAAAGACAGAAAAATTCATTGTGGTTAAGGGTACAGCTTCCCTTAAGTTCAGAAACATATTCACTGATGAGGTCATTGAATATATAGTTTCCGGAGATGATCCCGAGATAGTGGATATCCCGACAGGGTACACACACTCGATCACAAATATCGGAGATGACCTGCTCGTGACCATTATATGGGCGAACGAGCTGCTGGACAGAGATAGACCTGACACTTTCTACAGAGAGGTATAAAATGGCTTCTTCAAGATTAAAAGTTATGACAGTTATCGGTACACGCCCCGAGATCATACGTCTCTCGGAAGTCATCAAGGCGTGCGACAGATATTTCGATCACATTCTTGTCCATACGGGACAGAATTATGACTATACTCTCAATCAGGTTTTCTTTGAGAACTTCGGGCTCCGTGAACCCGACTATTACCTCGGAGTTGCAGGGGCAGATCTCGGCGAGACCATGGGGGCGATCATAAGCGCTTCATACAAGGTAATGGTCAAGGAAAAACCGGATGCGCTTCTCATTCTCGGAGACACAAATTCTGCTCTTGCGGTCATTTCCGCTAAGAGACTCAAGATACCGGTATTCCATATGGAAGCGGGCAACAGATGTTTCGATGAGAACGTTCCGGAAGAGATCAACAGAAGGATCGTTGACCATATAAGCGACATCAATCTGCCATATACGGAAAATTCCCGCAGGTACCTCATTTCCGAGGGTGTCGCGAGAGACAGGGTATATGTGACCGGATCACCAATGAGAGAAGTCATTGTAAAGAACATTGACAAGATCGAGCAGAGCGATGTGCTCGGGAGACTTGGGCTCGAACCCGGAAAATACATAATCGTCTCTGCACACAGGGAAGAGAATGTCGACAACGAGCAGCATTTCTACAGTCTCATGAATGCGATCAATGCAGTTGCGGATAAGACGGGACTTCCCGTCATCTATTCCACTCATCCGAGAAGCCTCAAGAGGATCCAGGAGAGGGGATTCAAGTTCAGGGATAATGTTG
>JAFWEV010000031.1 GCA_017512745.1 Oscillospiraceae bacterium | reverse complement strand
GTGATCGTATCTCTGTACGGTTCTATAAGATCGAGAACATAATCCGCCTCTTCGGCGACCTCGTCAAGAGTGATCGCCTGGCCGAAAAAGTAAACCCCTATCTTCATTCCGGCCTTATATGCATTGACCATATTCTCCCTGAATCTGTTGTCCTCATGGAGAAGGCCTTCGGTATGTCCACGGTAACCGACTCTTACCATCACAAAATCAACACCGCTGGCCTTAACTTCTCCCCAGTCTATCTCATCCTGAAAACTCGATACGTCAACACCGAGAAGGCTGTGATCTCCGTATCGCGCATAACTGCCGTCCACCCTGAAGAGTGATGCGTCATACTCGTTTGCCGGAACTTCCTCGTTGATGGGATACTCGTGTCCCGCAAAAGTTATGTATCTTGTCTCCTGTGGCTTCTCACCCTTTCCGGGGGCTGTATTGCCGCTCTCCTCCCCGCTGTTCTTTCCGCATCCCGCAAATGCGGAACATGTGAGGCAGACAGCGAGAAGGCATGCTATAATCTTTTTGAAATGAAATCTCATCAATACTCCTTAAATGAGGTGCGTATCATGACCAAAAAACAGAAGGTTCTGAAAATAATCGAAATACTGGAAAACCGCTATCCCGAACTCGGCAAATGCCTCACACAGGATGAAGCGTGGCAGCTGGTTGTCTCCGTGAGACTCGCCGCGCAGTGCACGGATGCCAGAGTTGATATAGTGACGAAGGATCTCTTTGCAAAATATCCTTCTCCCAGAGCCCTCGCCGATGCTCCCGTATCGGATATCGAGGAGATGGTGCGTCCCTGCGGACTCGGCAGGACAAAAGCGAGAGATATCTCTCTGGCTATGAAAATAATAGCAGATAATGACAATGTTGTCCCCGATACCATGGAAGAACTTCTCAAGATCCCCGGCGTCGGAAGAAAATCCGCAAATCTTATTCTCGGGGATATCTACGGGAAGCCCGCCATAGTCACCGATACACACTGCATCAGAATCTGCAACAGACTGGGGCTAGTTGACACCGATGTCCCCCAGAAAGTCGAGATGGAACTGTGGAAGATAGTGCCTCCTGAGAAGGGCAATGACCTCTGCCACAGATTCGTACTGTACGGCAGGGATATCTGTACGGCCAGATCCCCGAAATGTAAGGAATGTCCGCTCATGGATCTCTGCAAGGCAAAAGTTAATCTCTAATCCCTTATACCCAATCTCTCAAGGATCTTTCTGAGATTCTCTTCATCCGGGCCTGTCATGCCGGGAACACACGGAACAGAACTGAGCATTCCGTGATAATCCGTTCCGCCGGTCATGATGAGGCCTTTTTCTCTGCACCACTCCTGAAGAACGGCCTTGTCCTCCTCCGTATTTCTCGGATGCCATACCTCAACAGCATCTACAGCATCCGCATCCAGCAGTTCCTTTGTGACGTCCATACTTCTGTACACGGACGGATGTGCGACAGAACACAGTCCCCCTGACCGTCTTGCAATTCTTACGACATCTCTCACATCGCCGTATTCCGCTCCTATTCCCCCGTTCGGGGTCCCCTTTCCGAACAGTTCCCTGTACAGATCTCCGTATACTTCCGCGGCATAGCCGTAAGTCATGATCGCCTGCATGATATATGATTTGAAAACCGTACCGCTCAGATTCATATACGGTTCGAGATCTTCCATATCTATGACGGGGAACCTGTCCGCGATATTCTCGAGATACTTTCTCCCTACCCGCAGGCGCTCGGACCTCATGTATTCAAAATAATCTTCCAGTTCCTTTGTATCTTCGGGATCATAGCATAGGATGTGGACTCTTCTGCCGGTCTTGCCGTCTTTAGCTGAAAGCTCACAGCCGCGTATGAGCCTCAGGTCTCCGATCCTCTCATCCGACGTATTTATCATGGTGTCATGATCCGTGATACTCATATATTTTACATTGTTCTGCAGAGCGATTTTGATGAGCTGACGCCTTGTTTCGGTACCGTCAGAGGCGTTCGTATGAAGATGAAAGTCCGATCTGATCATAACTTTTCAAGTCCTGCCTTTTTCGTTGACAAACAGAGAAGTCAGAAATTATAATATATGCACATGCGGGTTTAGCTCATATGGTAGAGCGCCACCTTCCCAAGGTGGATGTGGCGAGTTCGAGCCTCGTAACCCGCTCCAGAAGATACCGCTTTCCGAGCGGTATTCTTTTTTCCCATAGGATAATTGCTGTCCGTATATTACAATAAGATTGTATCATAATCACAATTTCAGGGTCGACCGTATCACATGTTCAAGCTTGCTGAAAAATTTGATAAAAAGAAGCTGCCTTCCGAATTTGTCGAAAGGTACAGAGTTTGTGACGCTCATACCCTTAAGGTCGCGATATGGGCTCTGTGCAACGGCAGTTTCGACATCCAGCAGATCAGTGCAGACCTTTCCATCCCACACTCAGCCGTCGAAAAAGCCGTCGATTACTGGCTGAAAGCCGGACTTCTGATCGATATCGAATCCACGGAAAAAACGCGCGACAGCGCAGTTATCGCCGAAAGCTACGAGATACCGAGACTGAATCATATAGAGATCTCCAATATGTCCCTCAGGGATCCCAATGTGGCGAAACTCATACAGGAAAGCCAGCGTATCATCGGCAGAAATCTCACTTCCACGGAGTCCGCAAGATTTCTATCCATATATAAATATTATCCTTTCGAGCCCGAAGTCCTGCTCATGATGCTGGAGTATTCCAGGAAAAGAACAAGAAGACCGTTCTCATATCTTGAGAAGATGGCGGCCGAGTGGCACGAGTCGGGTATAGTCACGATGGCATCCGCGGAGAAACACTTCCGCATACTCGAGCAAAGAGAGAAGAACGAGGCGGAAGTTCAGAGCATTCTGGGACAGGAGAATCCCCTCACCCTCAAGGAAAAGCAGTTCATTCAGGCCTGGTTCGAAGATTTCGGGTACGGCAGAGAAATGATCTCCGAGGCATTTGCGCAAACCGGAAAAGCATCCGTGTCATATCTCAATTCGGTACTAAGAAACTGGTATTCCAGCGGGTTCAGGACCGTAAACGATACCCGCAAGGAGTTTACGAACACCGTTGTGTCAAACGATGCTCCGAAATCCGCCGGAAAATCGGATCTCTATCAGAGAGCCCTTGAGCAACTGGAGCGCTCCGCGAAAAAAGGAGGCAAAAAATGATCAATGATCAGGCTGCAGTCAACTATGCCCAGAGGATCCTGAACTCAAGAAGGATCAGATACCGCGAGCTGACGGCAAAAAAGATTGAAGAAGTCTACAATGCTGTCCCGGAACTTAGGGATCTGGACAGTGAGTTGTCATCGCTCAGCGCGCAAAATATCATCAACCGCCTGAACGGCCGTCCCGAAGTATCGCTCGACGATCTCGAGGCAAAGCGCGTCGCTCTCCTTGAAGCGGCCGGCTATGACGACTCCGCATTCGAAGAGCAGCACTTCTGTCCGCTGTGCCGGGATACAGGATACGTTAACGGTGAACCTTGCGAATGTTACAGATCCCTCCTTTCCGACTTCGAGCAGGAGGAACTCAACAAGGTGTCTCCCCTTGCCCTCTCAAGATTTGAGGACTTTTCTCTCAGTTATTATCCCGAGACATCAAGGGAGAACCCGAAGATATCTCCGAGAAGGCTCATGGAATTCAATTACGAGATCTGCGTCGACTACGCGGAGGATTTCCCGTCGAGAGACAATCTGATGATGACTGGATCTGCAGGGCTCGGCAAAACACACCTTGCCCTCAGTATCGCCAACCGCGTGATAGAACGCGGATATGAAGTGTTCTACTGCTCCGCCGCCAGTATCTTCAACACCCTCGAGGACGAGAAGTACGGGAGAAAGACCGGAACGACACTCTCAAACCTCAAGAACTGCGATCTTCTTGTACTCGACGATCTCGGTGCGGAGCATCTTACATCAAGTATCGTTTCCAGTCTCTACGATCTTATAAACAGCAGGATCAATGCCGAAAAGCCGACGATCATCACCACCAACATTACTGAGAATGCCGACTTCAGCCGCAGGTATCCGGAAAAAATTGCATCGCGTCTGCTTTATTGTTTCAAGATACTTCCCTTCATAGGCGACGATATAAGAAAACTGAAATCATAACCAGAATAAACGGAAACAGGCTTCACCAGAGCGGTGAAGTCTGTTTCCGTTTAGGGGAATTCTATGGAATCCGGCTCTTAGTTTAGGCCAGAGCGGAGAAGCCTTTTTCGAGATCGGCGATTATATCGTCAATGTGTTCTGTACCTATGGAGAGGCGGATCGTATTCTGATATATTCCCGCGCCTGCAAGCTCCTCATCGGTCAGCTGGCTGTGTGTCGTGCTGGCGGGGTGTATGACAAGGCTCTTGACATCAGCTACATTCGCAAGGAGCGAGAATATCTCAAGATTGTCTATAAACCTGAATGCTTCTTCTCTGCCTCCTTTTATATTGAAAGTAAAAATAGAGGCACCTCCGTTGGGGAAATACTTCTGATAAAGAGCATGATCCGGATGATCCGGCAGCGAAGGATGGTTGACCTTTTCCACCAGCGGGTGGTCTTTCAGGTATTCTATGACTTTTGCAGTATTCTCGGCATGTCTTTCAAGTCTCAGAGACAGTGTCTCCGTTCCCTGGAGAAGCAGGAACGCCGCAAACGGAGATATGCATGCGCCTGTATCGCGGAGGATTATGGCCCGCAGGTATGTCGCAAACGCCGCCTTGCCGGCCGCCTCGGTAAATTTAACCCCGTGATAGCTCGGATTCGGTTCGGAGATCCAGGGATACTTTCCGCTTGCTGCCCAGTCAAATATACCTCCGTCAACGATGACTCCCCCGAGAGTCGTCCCGTGTCCGCCTATGAACTTTGTTGCAGAATGAACGACTATGTCTGCTCCGTGTTCGATCGGTCTGATGAGATACGGTGTTCCGAACGTGTTGTCTATGACCAGCGGTATGCCGTGTTTGTGCGCTATCCCGGCGAGTACGTCTATATCCGGGATATCCGAGTTCGGATTACCGAGCGTCTCTATGTAAACAGCTTTTGTGTTGTCTTTAATTGCCGCCTCGACCTCTGCGGGATCGTGGATATTTACGAAAGTCGTCTCGATGCCATAGAGAGGAAGCGTATGGGCAAAGAGGTTGACCGTTCCGCCGTATATGGTGTTCTGAGCTACAATGTGATCTCCCTTCACTGCGAGAGCTTCTATCGTGTATGTTATTGCGGCAGCGCCTGACGCTACAGCCAGCCCCGCAATACCGCCTTCAAGGGTAGCTATACGGTCCTCAAAGACTCCCTGCGTCGAGTTTGTAAGTCTGCCGTAGATATTTCCGGCATCCGCAAGTCCGAATCTTGCCGCTGCGTGTTCCGAACTGTGGAAAACATAGCTGGTGGTAGCATAGATAGGTACCGCACGTGCATCTGATGCCGGATCCGGCTGTTCCTGTCCCACATGAAGCTGCAGTGTCTCAAATTTATATTTACTCATCGTTATTTCTCCAAATCTATATTGTTAAGTGTCGTAATTGAAATCGGAGCACAAAAAAACCGGGCTGCTTCTCATAAGCTCCCGGGCAACAGATATCATACACCTTCCTATGCGATATCCTGTTTTTCAGCACAACTCAAAAAGATCGAACGACCCTGGTCATACCGGCTTGCCCGGGAGAACAGCATTCGACCGCACATGGGCTTAAAGAAATACTCTGCAAATTTCACAGATCCCTTCCCCTTTCCAAGAGTTATGCTCAATTTCACTTTCTGAATATTACTCCTATTCGCCTACTGTGTCAATAGGTTTATATGATCTTTTTTCACTATAAGCATAAACTTGTTTTGCCCTATTGCCCTGCGGTAAAATAGGTAAAAGGAGGCTGATAATATGATCTCTACAAAAGGAAGATACGCGGTGCGTTTTATGATAGATCTCGCAGAACAGCCTGAAGGCATTCCTGTTCCGCTTCATGACATATCCGTCCGTCAGGGCATCTCAAAGAAATATCTGGAGATCATTGTAAAAACCCTTGTCGCTGCAAAACTTGTCAAAGGAGCGAGCGGTAAAGGTGGCGGATATATGCTGCTGAGAAAGCCTTCGGAGTATACGGTCGGCGAGATCCTCGAAGCTACAGAAGAAACTCTGGCTTCAGTTGCCTGCCTCAGATGCGACGCTGTTGCATGCCCGAGGGAGAACTTCTGCAAGACGCTTCCCATGTGGAAGAAATTTGATTCCATGATCCATGATTACTTTTTCAATATTACTATAGAAGATCTGGTCAGAGGTAACATCTGACATCTCCGAAATAACATCATCAGGTATGCAAAAAGAGGTGTTTCCGTGTGAAACACCTCTTTCATATTTAATGCTGATCGTCAGTTGCCCTTTTTCTCTTTGCTCTGCATTATCAGATATGCATTGATGAAACCTTCAAGGTCTCCGTCCATTACGGCTGCTATGTTGCCCGTCTCGTAATTGGTCCTGTGATCCTTAACAAGGGTATACGGCATGAATACATAGCTTCTTATCTGGGACCCCCAGCCTATCTGCATCTGATCGCCCTTGATATCTTCAATCTTCTCAAGGTTCTGCTGCTCTTTGATCTTGAGAAGTTTGGCCTTGAGCATACTCATGGCGACATCCCTGTTCTGATACTGGCTTCTCTCATTCTGGCATGCTACCACTATACCTGTCGGTATATGCGTGAGTCTGACTGCTGACGAAGTCTTGTTGACCTTCTGTCCGCCTGCTCCGGAGGATCTGTAAACATCCATCTTGATATCTTCATCGCGGATGACGATCGTTGTGTCATTTCCGATATCCGGCATGACTTCGACGGAAGCAAAGGAAGTATGTCTTCTTCCGGAAGCGTCGAACGGAGAAACTCTGACAAGTCTGTGAACTCCGTGTTCGGACTTGAGGTATCCGTATGCGTTCTCGCCTTCTATCTGGATAGAAGCCGTCTTTATGCCCGCTTCATCACCGTCGAGGTAGTCTATAACATTGACCTTAAATCCCTCTGCGGTGCAGAATCTCGTGTACATTCTGTAGAGCATCTCCGCCCAGTCCTGAGCTTCCGTACCGCCTGCGCCTGCGTGCAGAGTGAGGATGCAGTTCTTCGAGTCATACTCTCCCGTGAGAAGAGTTGCAAGGCGCTGCTTCTCTACCGTGCTCTCGAGATTCTTTAAACTCTCCTCGATCTCTTCGGTCATATCGTCGTCAAGCTCTTCAGCGAGTTCAAGCATAGTAACGGCGTCGTCGAGAGTCCCCTTGAGTTTTTCCGCCTCGGCAAGCTTGTTCTTAAGTGAGCTCTGCCTTGAAAGGACTGTCTTTGTGTTTGCCGGATCATTCCAGAAATCCTGGGACTCCGTGAGTTTCAGTATATCATCGAGTTCCTTCCTGACCTTCTCGAGATCCATGGCCTCAAGTATCCTTGCCACTTCCTCTTCGGCAGCCGCAACTCTGATCTTATATTCTTCAGGTACTAACATCTGTATCCCTCTTTACTTTTTTTAGCCATATTATTATATATAATATCCATATTGATGTCTAATCAGTAAAGCATATTTATCATATGATGTTAACTTTTACGCAAAAATCGGATATTATTAATTTAATGTCCATATTTTTGATATACAGTACACTGGAAAGAATCCAAGAACACATTATTTTTTCAGAAAGGAACTGCGGCCATACAGCAACTCAGAAAGATTGCGGCCGCTTAAGATGAACAGTTATACAGGTATAAAGTGTCCATATTGCGGAAAGACTTTTACGGATTTCGATGATATAGCGGTATGTCCCGACTGCGGTACCCCGCATCACAGATCCTGCTATCTGGAACACGGTGCTTGCGCCAATGCTGACAAACATGCTGCCGGCTTTGTTTTCAGCATGCCGTCTCCTGAACCCCAGCCCGGAGAATTCCAAAATCCAAACACGGCACAGTCCGAGATCGTAAGCGGGTATGAGCAGCGCCGTTCTTCCGGCACTATCTACTGCTCTCGCTGCGGAAAGCCAAACAGTGCTGCTAACAGATACTGCAATTTCTGCGGTTCTCCCTTAGTGACACCAACAAATCAGTATTCCGATTCGACCCAGGGGCGCACCCCGTTCTTCTCAGCTATCAACACCAATGCTGAGCAGTTCGATCCGAATGAGAAGATCGACGGGATTCCGATAAAGGACTGGATGAAGTACATCGGCAGCAATACTTATTACTATATCTACAACTTCAAAACTCAGGACAGGACAAACAGAAAGATTGCTTTCAGTTTCTCCGCCATGCTGTTCCCATTCTTTTATTTCATGTACAGAAGGGTCTATAAATTTGCTTTCATTGCGGCCATCGTGAATTTTATCCTAAATTTCCCCGCGCTCTGTCAGTACTACCTGATACCTTCCGGTATCAGCATTCCGATCCCAGCCGGAACCCTTGAGACCCTCTCGACCGTTGCCTCCATTCTGAGCATAGTTGTCAGTCTGCTTTGGGGACTTTTTGCAGTCTGGATCTACAGGCGGAATGCTGTGGCCAAAATGACACAGCTGCATATGGAATCGGGTTCTGAAGACGAGTACAACTACAAGCTCAGCAAGATCGCAGGTCCCACGTTCAAGGGTGTTCTGATCCTCGCAGCGGTCTATGTCGGACTTCTCGCGATCTCATGGCTGTTCTCATTTGTATAACCGAAAAAAAAGCTCTTACCCAAAGTCAAATTCTTTTTGACTTTGGGTTTTTTAGTGATATAATATTAAAGCTGTGCACTCAGGTGCACTTGTCCTTGCCTCGCATTTTATTGCGCGGCCATTAGTCCAAAAGGAGGTAGAAAAAATGTCAGAGAAATACGAAGCACTATTTGCTTTCATTGCGGCCATCGTGAATTTTATCCTAAATTTCCCCGCGCTCTGTCAGTACTACCTGATAACTTCCGGTATCAGCATTCCGATCCCAGCCGGAACCCTTGAGACCCTCTCGACCGTTGCCTCCATTCTGAG
>JAFWEV010000030.1 GCA_017512745.1 Oscillospiraceae bacterium | reverse complement strand
TTCCCAAAACCGTGGATAACAATTGAGAACTTCCATCATTTCTTAGGCAAGTTCTCAATGAATTCGGCGCAAAGCCTGGGAAATGGCCCTGCGAGGGCTACTCAGTGGCCCTGCCAGGCCCACGGCAAACGTCATTTTCTTCTCTAAAATAGGACTCGTAACAACCGAGTTGTTACGGCAAAAGAACAAAGCACCTTGACAACTGAATACACATTCATCAGGTACGAACCTGTGATGAGGAGCCACATCAGCAGTCAACGCGAAGACGGCCGAAAGGCAAGAGCGGCAGCTGGGCTGTAAGAGCCGGACAGTCCCCGGTTTATGGCGAAGATCCACCACAGCATAATGAGACTTCCGTCTTAAGACGGCTCTGTGAGAACCACAGAGGGGTAAAACGGCCCATGGATTCGGTAAGCTGCCGGACATCTGATGATTTCCCAGGCAGGCAAAGAGCCTGTGTTTCCGGGGGCGTCGAGGACAAATACGGAAAGATCATACACGAAATAATCGTCCGATAAGGACGTTTTTGGTGGGGCAGGCCGAGCGCCTGTCCCGTACATATTCAAATGAAGGAGGAAATGACATGCCTGACACAATCAACAGACCTTTTGAAGAGGAAATGGTCAGCAGTGCTCTTCTGGAAATTCCTCGCAATACATATCAGAGGGGCCTGAATCTGGAGCGAGTGAAAAGGATCTCCCATTCCTTTGATGAGAGGATCGCCAACGAGCCCAAGGTCAGTCTGAGGGATGGTCACTACGTCGTATTCGACGGACAGCACGTGATCGCAGCCAGGGTGGATAAGAACAGCGGCAAGGAACTCCCGATCCGATGCAAGGTCTATTCGGGCTTAAGCGACAAGGACGAAGCTTCGCTTTTCGCAAACCAGACCGGCTTCGGTGTTCCGCCCAGCATCGGAATGAAGCTGAGAGCTCTGGTTTTCGCCGGAGATCCCGAAGCCTGCGGTTTTCTGAAGGCCAACGAAGACGTCGGGCTAAGGATCGACTACGGCCAGCACAAAGGAAGGAAGAGGCTTGCCTGCATCGCCGCAGCCCTGACCGAGTACAGAAAGCTTGGCCCGGGGAAATACCAGGAAGCCATGAAGCTGATCCTAGAAGGCTGGGACGGTGATCCAGATTCTCTGAGAGCCGAGACGGTAACCGGCGTCTGCAGATTCGTGGATCTCTACCGGGGAGAGTATGATCCGAAAAGGGCTGTAAAGCGGTTCCGTACCGTAGATTCGCTGAAGATCTACCGTGATGGGAAAGCGATGGGAGACAACCTGCCGGGCTATAAGAAGTATCTGTACCAGGTACTGCTGATTTACAACGGAGCCAGCAAGAAAGCTGCGCTGCCGATGAAGTTCTGAGGAGGAAGATCCCGATGAGATATGAATCCAAAGACAAGAAGCCTTATCGTCAGCCCGGAACCGTGAAGAACTGGATCTACAGGCGCGGCGACATCTACCTGGCTAACCTGAATCCGTTCAAAGGGAGTGAGCAAGGCGGAACGAGGCCTGTATTGGTCCTCTCGAATGATATCGGCAACTTTTACAGTACGCTGATCACCATCGCTCCCATTACTTCTCAGCTGAAGAAGGTGGAACAGCCGACACATGTCCTTCTGGAAAACGTGAGAGGCCTTAACTCCGAGTCGATGGTTTGCCTTGAACAGATCCACGCCATTGATAAGCTGCGGATCCTGAAGTATCTGGGCAAGATCAGCAAAGAACAGATGTCGGCGGTTGAAGACGCCGCGATGGAAAGCCTGGGGATGCCGATACCCGAATGTGTGGAGGCTCCCTGATATGCGAAGCGATCCGGCCCATTTGAGCCGGATCGTACATATATTGGAGGTGACAATCAAAATGGAAAAGCTACTTACCAGGAAAGAGGCTGCAAAGCTCCTTGGCATCAGCATTGATACGCTGGATGCCGCCAGGACAAAAGGCCAGGTTTCCTTTGTTCAGTATGTCGAGAACGGCTGCGTGTACTTTACGGAGCAAAGCCTTCAGGAATTCATTGCCCGGTCAACACACAGGGCTAAACCGAAGGAAGTCAATACCGGCTCCACGTACAGAACCCCGAGATCCCAGGCACGAAGGTGACATCCTTGATTGAACACATGGCATCCTGAGAAAATGGAGCCGCATTGGAACACAAGGAGGTTACGCATTATGCCAAAGAAAAGAATTCTGAATTTCAACTATAACATGGTGACGATCAAGGGACATCAGTACTACAAGGCTTATGTCCAGAACGCCGATGAAAAGATGGTCATCGTTTACGGGAAGACTATCGAAGAACTCTGCCAGAAGGTTGATGATGCCCAACATCGTTCTGAAGAGGACGCCAAATACAGATATGCACCTACTGTGAAGGAATACGCGGAAAAATGGCTGCTGATGCAGTCTGCAAATGTCCGGACAACAACGCTGATTGATTATACGTCCAAAGTTAAGCGGCATATTATAGCCCCTCTCGGTCATATGAAGATGACAGAAGTAACTGCGGACGATATCAAGATGGCCCTTGTGCCGGTCTCCAAGAAATCCGCGTCGGTCTTCAAATCCGTCAACATCCTTCTGAAGTGCATTTTCAACTCGGCTGAGGACAGCAAGATCATCCGCTATAACCCCACGAGGTTTCTATCCACAAAAGGCGGCGGGGTCCCGCAGAAAGAGCGTGAGTCGCTCTCCGACGAGCAGGTCGAAAAGCTTCTGGATACGATCCGGGATCTGCCTCCCTATGTTTTTGTCATGATAGGCCTGTATGCTGGCCTTCGCCGGGAAGAGATCCTGGCACTCAAATGGGACTGTGTGTTCCTGGATACGGATACGCCTTACCTGCTGGTCCGCAGAGCCTGGCATACAGAGAGCAACAGGCCGATCATCATGACGGATCTTAAGACGAAGGCAGCAAGGAGAGACATTGCTATCCCGGAACGTTTGGCTGAATGTCTCAGGGAAGCCAAAGCTGCTTCGACATCAGAGTATGTCATCGCCAACGACAACGGGGAGCCTTTGTCGTATTCACAGTTCAAAAACCTCTGGCGGTTTATCATTGTCCGGACGGCGAAACCCAGGATTGCCAAAAAGAAAGTCGGCGGGAAGTACGTGAAGTATACGCTCTATCCCGAACTTGGCGCGATGGCAAAGAACAATGGCAAGGTCCAGTACGTCCTGGATTTTGAAGTGACGCCTCATCAACTCCGCCACACGTATATCACGAATTTGATCGCTGCCGGTGTTGATCCGAAGACGGTTCAATACCTGGCCGGTCACGAAAACAGCAAGATCACGATGGACATTTACGCGAAGGCAAAATACAACAGGCCGGAGGATGTAGCGCCGGCACTCGCGGATGCCTTTGCCATGTGGAATGCGTAATTCAAAATCAGAGAAATCAGAGCGGGGATCGGGGACAAGCCCAGGATCCTCGCTCTTTCTTTATACGTCAGGGTGACATCCTTGCGAAAGCTTCGGTGTCACATAAGAATGTAATCAGTCCATAACGGATAGAATCTACCAAGGAGGAACATACAATGGAAAACAAACAGGATGTCCAGCCCACCTTCTCACGGGTGATGATCAAGGGGATCCCTTATTACCGGACCCGCATCAAAGATGCAGACGGCAAACGTGTCAGCCTGTATGCCAGAACGGAGAAAGAGCTGGCTGTTAAGCTTGCTATGGCAAGAGGTGTGATAGAAGACGCCAGATTCCGCAAGTACAATCCAACCGTTGCCGAATACACTGAGAAATGGCTGGTCATGCAGTCGGCTCATATTCAGCCCACGACGCTGGAAGGCTATGCCTACGCTGCGAGGAAATACATAATCGAACCGCTTGGCGATATGTATATGTCTGAAGTCACGGCTGATGACATCAAGCTGGCGATGGTGTCGGTTTCAAAGAAATCTGAAGCTGTTTATAGCACCGTGAATATGCTGTTCAAGAGCATTTTCTACTCTGCAGAGTACAGCAACCTGATCGAGGACAATCCCACGAAAAAGCTGAATGCCAAAGGCGGGATTCCCAAAAAAGTCAAGGAACCTTTGACCGATGCTCAGGTCAAAACGCTTCTGGATACGATCCGGGGTCTTCCGCCTTATGTGTTCGTTATGATCGGTCTGTATTCCGGGCTGCGCCGCGAGGAGATCCTCGGCCTACAGTGGGACTGCGTGTTCCTCGATGCTCCCGCGCCCTACATCTCCGTGAGAAGGGCCTGGCACGAGGAAAGCAACAGGCCGGTGATCAATACCGAACTGAAAACAAAGTCTGCCAGAAGGGATGTCCCTATCCCACAGGTTCTTGTGGACTGTCTCAGAGAAGAGAAAGAAAAGTCGATCTCGGAATACGTGATCGCTGACAGCGAAGGGCAGCCGCTTTCCTATTCTCAGTTTGTCCGAATCTGGAACTACATCAAAGTTCGCAGCACCGGGGAAAGGACGCTCTACAAATACGTGAATGGCCAGTCCATCAAAAAGAAGGTTACGCTGGAGCTCGGGCAGAAGTGCAGGAACAAGCCGAGCATTGTTTACACTATCGATTTCCCAGTAACGCCCCACCTGCTGCGCCACACGTATATCACGAATCTGATCCACGCTGGAGTGGATCCCAAGACGGTCCAGCACCTGGCAGGGCATAAGAACAGCAAGGTTACCATGGACATTTACGCAAAGGTGAAGTATAATAAGCCCGAAGAGCTGAGTGCTGTAGTCAATGAGGCGCTTGAAAAGTGAATAGAGGGTTTATATGCTGTTTTGCCCTCTTAGTTAACAGTGGGGCTAACGATAATGCCGGGAAGCTGAAAAGCCTGTAATTACAAGGGATTGAGAGTGTGACGGTGCTTGAGTACGGTCTCAAAGCCGCACGTCGTGCTCCGCAGTTCTCCAAGAGATAATCGGATCATCAAAAACGAGTAAATCCCGGGAACATTTCGTTTCCGGGTTTTTTCATGTCCTGCGGTTTGGCACACTGAAAATATCAGCCAAAAAGAAAAATCCCCCTGCGTAAGGTATTGCTTGTTACGCAGCGTCATGTTGTAGGATACATGACGAAAGGAGGCGAAATGCTATGTCAAAATATACGACGGGAGAACTTGCAAAGCTCTGTGGCGTCACTGTCCGGACAGTCCAGTACTATGACACCAGAGGTATCCTGATCCCCAGCGAACTGTCCGAAGGCGGGAGACGGCTCTACTCGGAAGATGATCTGAAACGCATGAAGATCATCTGCTTTCTGCGCGAACTGGATCTTCCGATAGACGCTATTTCTCAGATCCTGAAAGAAGAGCATCCCGAGAAACTGATCTCACTGCTGATAGAACAGCAGGAAGATGCTCTTTCGGAAGAGATCTCCGAAAAACAGGAAAAGCTGGAAAAACTGCGCGAACTGAAAAACGGACTGAAAAGTCAGCCGGCACACTCTCTCGAATCCATCGGTGACATAGCCGTAATTATGGAAGGTAAGAAAAAGCTGAAAAAGATGCGCTGGATGATGATCCTGACCGGGACCCCGGTCACGGCGCTGCAATGGTTTTCCATCATTTTCTGGATCGTCAAAGGCATATGGTGGCCATTCGCCGTTTGGGTCGTGATGGCTGCTGTTTGGGGCACGCTGGTCAGCCGGTACTACTTCAATCATGTGAAATATATCTGCCCGGAATGCCATGAGGTGTTCAGGCCGACATTGAAGGAGGCCTTTTGGGCAAATCATACGCCGACAGCCCGTAAACTGACCTGTACTTCCTGTGGCCACAAAGGCTTCTGTGTGGAAGTCTGGGGAGGCGAGGATAAATGACTGAGTTTGAGAATATTGTCATTGGTCGCAGCGCCGTACCATCGCTGATCATTACGGTCATCCTGATGATCGCGATCCCCGTTATCTTTTTTATCTACTGGCGCAAAAAACATAAACGGCAGACGAAAATAGGCTGGCTCATCGCCGGCGCTGCCGGTTTTATTGTATCTGCCCGTGTGCTGGAACTTGGGGTACACATGTTCTGTATCGTTGCGGATAATCCAGTTTCCCGGTTCATCAACGGCAATACAGTCGCCTTTGTCCTTTACGGGGTCATTATGGCGGGTGTTTTTGAGGAATGCGGAAGGCATATCGTTCTGAAATATATCCTGAAAAAGAACCGCACCCGGGAAAATGCGGTGATGTACGGCATAGGCCATGGCGGAATTGAGATACTGGCAGTCCTTTTGCCGAGCATGGTTACATACCTTGTTGTCGCAGTGCTGTTTTCGAAGGGAGACGTGGACAGCGCGCTCCACTCCCTGAAGATCACGGAGGAAACTGCATCTGCCGCGCTTCCGGCGGTACAGGCTGCCGCTGCTTTTGATTTCGGGATGATGGCCATGAATGTCATCGAGCGTTTGTTCGCGCTGCTACTCCACATAGGGCTCACTGTCATCATATATTACGGTGTCATAAAGGCAAAGGCTGTCTGCATTCCAGTGGCGATTCTGCTGCACATGCTAATGGATACATTTGCAGCGCTGTACCAGAGGAACGTGGTGCCGCTGTGGGCAGTTGAGGTATGGACTGCTATATGGGTTGCAATAGTAGTGTTCATTGCCGTGAAGCTTTACGGCGAAATGAAAGAACCGTACCAAACCGAGCGTGTTTTATAAGATTCGTTCCGGTTTATTGGATCAGAAGACAGGTCATTGACGATCTCATGGCCGGAGAAAAGACAGTTAACTGAAAAAACCACTCAATCTGAAATGCCTCGGAAATTGTATAGTTCCGGGGATTTTTTATGTCTTATCAGCGCCCCGGAGAGCAATATTGATGGATAGGGGTTGCTTCTGCTATATTACGGCTGAGATAAACCGTCGCACTGCGACAATCCCCTTTTTAAGGCGGGATCACGGGTTTCTGTTCAGAGCATATGATTTTTGGAGATACGGGCAATAATGTTTTCTGCCGGCCACTGTGCAGCTGTTTTGGTCGGATCCTGACAACGGCTGGGTATCCCATGTTATTTAATTGTTATAATAGATAATAAGATAAAAAACATATATATTTATATTGCAGTCAAATCGGTAATCGAAAGGCGGGTATCAGGAATGATAGGGAAGAGAAAAGGAGTGACCCTCGCGGCGCTGATCGGAGGGGGAATTCTTTTGGCGATCCTTGTATTTGGGACGATGTGGATGGGGCACAGTGCCAGAAACGACACAGAATCTGCTGTCCGATCAGTCAGCCTGTTATACCTGGACGAGCTGGCCGGCCGTAGGGAACAGGTCGTGGCCAATAATATGCAGGAGAAGATCAACGTCATCGAGACCGCTTTGGATCTGATGACCGAGGAAGACTGGAGCGACGGGGCTCATCTGCAGGCATACCAGACAAAGATCAAGAGCCTTTTTCATCTGGAGCGCTTCGCCTTTGTCGGAGCGAACGGACTCGTCTATACGTCAACCGGACCGCAAGATGAGATCGATCAGTACCACATTGACTACTATGCTCTTGAGGGGCCGGAGATCTTTGTAGAGAATCTTGACAGCACCAATAAGAAAGTCGTTATAGCCGTACCCACAAACATTCCGTTCTCCGACACGGAGCTGAAGGCATGCTTTATGCTGATCGACATGAATGAAATGCTGTCAGGTGTTTCCATGAGCGAACAGAAAAGCGGCGCGACCTTCTGCAATATCTACACCAGCGACGGCATTGCTCTGAGCAACACCATTCTGGGCGGACTGGCCGTAGAGGACAACCTGCTTGAAGCCATGCAGATCGCGGAGTTTGAGCCGGGTTACTCCTATGAGAGATTCGCGCAGGACTTTGCGGAGGGAAAGCGCGGAGTTGTAAGTTTCACCTATAACGGGATCCGGGAAACGTTGAGTTATGTGCCTATACAGGGCACAGACTGGCTGCTGACCTATCTGATCCGAGAGAGCGTCATCAGTGACAATATAAACACGATCTCAGAGGGTATTATCCGCAGAAGCGTCATCCAGTCCGTACTGACCATCGTGGTCCTGCTGACGCTGTTTGCCTTTATCATTCGTCAGAACCGCAAAAACACAAAGCTCATCCTCGAAAAGGAAACGGCGGACGCCGAGAACCGCGTCAAACAGGAAGAGATGGAACAGAGGCTTCGCCTGCAGGACGAACTGCTTGCGCAGAAACAGCTGCAGCAGGAACAGACCCGCGTGATAACCGCACTGGCTTCGGACTATTGGAGCGTATATTACCTGGATCTGGATAACGACAACGGCGTGTGCTATCAGGCGCACGGCGACATGGATAACGGCCTCCGGGTCGGCGACCGTTTCAAGTATCTTGAAGCAGTGACTGCATATGCGGATTCAAACGTCAAAGAAGAGTACAGGGAGGAATTCCTGCGCTTTATTCAGCCGCAGAACGTGAAAGAGATGTTGCTGGAACAGCGGGTCATTGCCTATCGGTATATGGTGCACCGCCACGATCGGGATACTTGGGAAGAGGTTCGCTTTGCGGGCGTGCGTCATCCTGAGGACCGCGAGGACCACATGGTGCATCTCGTCGGCGCATGCTTTGTGGACGTGGATGCGGAGACCCGCAAGGCCATGGAACAGAATCAGGCGCTGCATGACGCTCTGGAAGCGGCGGAAGCGGCAAACAAGGCCAAGACAGTATTCCTTTCAAATATGAGCCACGAGATCCGCACTCCGATGAATGCCATCATCGGTCTGGATAATATCGCGCTGCACGATCCGGAGATCTCGGACACGACAAGAGATCACCTGGAGAAGATCGGCGCTTCAGCCCATCACCTCCTGGGGATCATCAACGATATTCTGGATCTGTCCCGTATCGAATCGGGCCGTATGGTCATAAAGAATGAGGAATTTTCATTCTCCAAGGCGCTGGAACAGGTCAATACCATCATCAGCGGACAGTGCCGGGATAAAGGCCTGAATTATGAATGCCGAACAAAGGGCCAGATCAACGAATACTATATCGGCGACGACATGAAGCTCCGCCAGGTCATGATCAATATCCTCGGAAACGCTGTCAAGTTCACGCCGGAAGGCGGGACAGTAACATTTGTCATCGAAGATATAGCACAGATGAATAACAAAGCCACGCTGCGCTTTACTATCAGTGACACGGGTATCGGGATGAGCAAGGAGTATCTCCCCAAGCTGTTTGACGCTTTTTCGCAGGAGAATTCCTCAACCACCAGCAAATACGGCAGCACCGGCCTGGGAATGCCCATCACAAAGAGCATTGTTGAACTGATGAACGGACAGATCGAGGTGGAAAGCGAGAAGGGTGTCGGTACCACGTTTACCGTCACCGTTACCCTGGGCAAGTCCGATCACGTCTCATCGAACGGTGGGGATTTCTCACTACGCCCGCATGAGATGAGTGTGCTGGTTATCGATGACGACCGAATCGCGTGCGAGCACGCGCAGGTGGTTCTCGGACAGCTCGGTATCAGCTGTGAAATGGCGCTGTCCGGGAGAGAAGCCGTTGAGATGGTCAGTATGCGGCATGTCCGGCGGGAGGATTACAACCTGATCCTGGTGGACTGGAAGATGCCGGAGATGGACGGGGTGGAGACGACCCGGCAGATCCGGGCTATTGTCGGAAATCATACACCGATCATAATACTGACCTCTTACAACTGGGATGATATTGCGGATGAGGCCCGCAGCGCCGGTGTTGATACCTTTGCTGCAAAGCCTCTCTTTGCAGGCACGGTGATGGATGAATTCCGGGAGGCATTCAGGGCAAAGAATGCTAAGCTGGTCAGGGAGACTGCTGATCTTACCGGCAGACGGATCCTTCTGGCTGAAGATATGGCTGTTAATGCGGAGATCATGATGATGGTACTGGCCATGCGGGAAATGGAAGCCGATCACGCCGAGAACGGCAGGATAGCCGTTGAGAAGTTCTCAGAGCACGAGCCGGGCTACTATGACGCGATCCTCATGGATATGCGGATGCCTGAGATGGACGGCCTGGAAGCCACCACGGCGATCCGAAACATGGATCGCGAAGATGCAAAGACGATACCTATTATCGCGTTGACCGCCAATGCCTTCGACGAAGACGTACAGCGCAGCATGCAGGCAGGCCTGAATGCCCACCTCAGCAAGCCGGTGGAGCCGGAGATTCTCTTCGAAACACTGGAGCATCTCATCAGGTAACATTTTGCTTGTGCAATTGATATCGTATCCGTCTTAAGCAGACATATACGGTTTATTACACCTGCGATACGGGGATGATAATATGTTAGAACCTGAATATAAAGAAGCGCTAAAACTGGGACAGAAAGAATACAAGGCATGTGTATCCAAAGGAGAAGATCCATACCTTCCGGCTCTGGATGAGATACTGGCTGCACGCGACATTGCCGGTGAACAAGACCTTGGAACGATACAGGTCCCGATAAATCTGATCGTCGGAACGAAAACTGCAGGACGGGCAAACTCGTTTGCAAGGAATTTCATGCCGATCGCAAGTGAGACCAGTGAGTTCGCTGTCAAATGGGAACGGCTGTGTCAGTCGCATCTGGAAGAGGGCATCCGGGATCCCGTCAAAGCGTATGAATACATGAATCGCTTCTATGTTGAAGAAGGAAACAAGCGCGTAAGTGTTCTGAGGTATTTTGACGCCGTATCCGTAACGGCACGTGTTGTAAGATTGCTGCCCGAAAAAGACGGCTCAAAGGAATCGGAACTGTACTACGAGTTCGTCAATTTCTACCAGATCAGCAAGATAAACTTTCTTGAATTCAGCAAACCGGGCGGCTACGTAAAGATACAGGAACTCCTGGGGAAGGAACCGGGAGAACTGTGGTCGCAGGAAGACCGACGCTCATTTGCAGGGGCATATTATATTTTCCAGAACGCATATTACTCTGCAGGCGGAAAGAATCTCTCTTCAACAGTCGGAGATGCCTTGCTGGCATATCTTGAAGTCTACGGATATCCGTCGCTACGCGGGAAAAGCACTCAGGAGCTGAAAAAGGAGATCAGCAAGGTCTGGGAGGAGATCACTCTCCAGCAGGAGGAAGCTCCGATCGATGTGAAATTGGACCCCTCGGAGAAAAAACAGGGACTTATAAGCAAAGTCCTGCTGGTTGATGAAAGCAAAACTATCCGTGCCGCTTACGTGCATGACAGCAGCCCGGAACAATCCGGATGGACCGAAGGTCATGAGCGGGGCAGGGAATACATAGAGAGAGTCATGAACGGACAGGTCAAAACGTCTCCCTATTATCACGCTCTCGACCATGATCCGCAGAGCGTCATTGAACAGGCGATATCGGACGGGAACAGTGTCATATTCACGACATCCCCGAGACTGCTTCCCGCTTCGCTCAAGGCGGCGGTGGAGCATCCTGAAGTGACGATCTTCAACTGCTCGCTCAACCAGCCTCACCGCTATATACGCACATATTATCCGCGCATGTATGAGGTGAAATTCATAATCGGGGCAATTGCCGGGTCTCTTGCCGGGGATGATCCGGTCGGATATCTCTGTGATTATCCGATCTTCGGCCAGATCGCGGGGATCAATGCTTTTGCGCTCGGAGTACAGATGACGAATCCGAGGGCAAAGGTCTATCTGGAATGGTCATCTGTGGGAGGGGTTGATTCCGCGCTGAAACGGCTGACCGACCAGGGTATACGCCTGATATCATCCCAGGATCTGGTCAGGCGGGGCGATGAATGGCACAGTTTTGGACTGAGTCTGATCTCAGACGGAAATCAGGTGAATCTGGCAACGCCTCTCTGGCAGTGGGGAACATATTATGAGGAGATACTTCTCAGAGTGAAAAACCGTGCGGTGAAATCCGAGTACACGGAGACCAGCAAGGCTATGAATTACTACTGGGGCATCTCCGCAGGAGTAGTGGATCTGCGCTGCTCGGATAAGATACCCCCGTCCGCCGTGAAGATGGCAGAACTCCTGAAGAACAGTATCAGGACGGGGATATGCAATCCGTTCGAGGGCCCGCTTTACACTCAGAGCGGACGGGTACTTGAGAATGATCAGCTGCTGTCGCCTGCACAGATCATCAGCATGGACTATCTCATGGAAAATGTTAAGGGAGAGATCCCTCCGTACAGCGAGCTCAGCGATGTGGCAAAAGCCACGGTCGATCTGGTCGGCGTAAGCCCTGCAACAAAAGACAAGAGGAGCTGAGAAGATGCGCATTCTGACAGTGTCCGATGTCGAGTCAAAATACTTTTATGATTACTACACACCGGGGAAACTCAAGGGATATGATCTGATCCTCGCATGCGGGGACCTGAAGCGCGAATATCTTGAATTTCTTGTTACAGCTGCAAACTGTACTCTGCTTTATGTCAGGGGAAACCACGATGACAGGCTTGAAGAGAATCCGCCTGAAGGTTGCATATGCATTGACGGAAAACTCTATGTCCATAAGGGCATCCGGATCCTGGGACTGGGCGGTTCATACCGCTACCGTCAGGGAAACAATCTTTACACCGAACATAAGATGCGCCAGCGCATTTTACGGCTTATGCCGACTGTCTGGCTGCACCACGGTTTTGATATTCTTATGACACATGCCCCTGCAAGAGGAATGGGAGATCTTGACGATCTGCCTCATCGCGGGTTTGAGTGTTTCGCAAAGCTCCTGGACAAATACCGGCCGGCTTACTTTATCCATGGCCATGTGCACCTTAATTATGGGGTCAGCATACCGCACAGGTCGCTGCATGGAGATACGGTGATCATAAACGCATATGATCACTATCAGTTTGATTATGAGAACTGACTGTTCAGCTATCAGACCGGCCGGCAGCCGATCAGCTGATCATACGATTTTCATATAGTTGCGCATATGTGATCCGGATACCATATGGTTCCGGATTTTTTGATTGGGAGGCTTCTCAAAAACGGTCAACGGACGTAAGATGGTGTTGACCGAAGCGGTTAATAGATGGAGGAAAACGGAATGAACCGGAAATTCTTTTCTTTGCCTCAGGAGAAGCAGCAGCTGATCCTCAACGCGGGTTTTCATGTGTTTTCACGGAATTCGTACAGGAAGAGCCCGATGAGCGAGATAGCAGATGCTGCGGGCATCAGCAAGTCGCTTCTCTTCCACTATTTCAACAACAAGAAAGAATTGTATCTGTTTCTCTGGAATACCTGCGCAAAGATAACGATCGAAGAGATGGAGCGCAGCGGCGCATATGACGAGACCGATCTGTTCGGGAGCATGGAAAGCGGTATGGACGCCAAGCTCCGACTTATGAGAAAGTATCCGGATATCGGAACATTTGCGGTCAGAGCGTTCTATGAGAAAGATCCCGAAGTCAGCGCTGATGTCCGGGAGAGCATGGGGCAGTATATCGCTGTACATGCCAGAAGAAAGCTGCAGAAGCTCGATCCGGACGATTTTATTCCCGGTATAGATCTCGAGATGATGTACAGAGAGATGTACTGGGCATCTGAGGGGTGTCTGTGGGAATACATCCAGCGGGGTGAGATGAATGTCGATGCAATGGAGGATGACTTCGGAAAACTCATAGACTTCTGGAAGTCCGTGTATCTGCGCAGACCACAGGAGGAAGTAAAGAATGAAAGAAAAGATATTTGAAACGGATTACGGAACGATTCACTACTGGACCGGTGATCTCTATGCGGATTGCAGGACGCTGGTATTCCTTCCGGGGCTCACGGCGGATCATCGCCTGTTCGACAAACAGATAGAAGCATTCGGCGAAGAATTCAATGTCGTGACATGGGATGCGCCGGGACACGCCGCGTCAAGACCGTTCAGGCTTGATTTCACGCTGATGGACAAGGCGGAATGGCTGCATGATCTCCTTATGTATGAAGGAATAGTAAAGCCTGTTCTGATAGGACAGTCGATGGGCGGATATGTCGCGCAGTGTTTTCTCCAAAAGTATCCGGGCGAAGCTGCGGGATTCGTCTCCATCGATTCTACCCCTCTCAAACGGTCTTATGTTACGGGAGCCGAGATCTGGGCACTGCGGAGGACCGAGCCGATGTACAGAGCGTTTCCGTGGAAAACGCTGAGAAGAATAGGGATTCGCGGCTGTTCGACGACCCGGTACGGCAGGCAGCTTATGGAATCATTCATCGATGAATATACAAAGGACGAATACTGCAGGCTATCAGGCCACGGAATGAAACTGCTCGCAGATGCGATGGACGCGGATCTTCCTTATATCATCGACTGTCCCGCGATACTCATATGCGGTGAGAAGGACCTGTCAGGCTCTGCCAAAAGCTACAACAGGCGTTGGGCGAAGAAGGAAGGACTGCCGGTTTTCTGGATAAGCGGCGCCGGTCACAACTCGAATACGGACAAACCGGAAGAGGTAAACCGTATAATCCGCGAATTTGTTATGTCTCTTGGAGAAGTAGATAATGGATAAAAAGCTGTTTGTCGGCGCACTTGTAAAGTTCTTTTCAGGACTCGTCGCCTTTGCGGTCCTGCTGTTCCTTCCCGCGGGCACGTTTAATTATCCCCAGGCATGGATATTGACCGCGATCCTCTTTATCCCGATGTTCATCGCGGGATTTGTGATGATGGCAAAGAATCCGGAGCTTCTGAGAAAAAGGCTGAACGCAAAGGAAAACGAGTCCGAACAGAAACAGGTGATCCTGTTCAGCGGGATAATGTTTCTTGCGGCTTTTGTTTCGGCGGCGCTGAGTTTCAGATTCGATCTGCTCATGATGCCTTTTTCGGTGAGTATAGCGGGAGCAGTCATTTTCCTTGCTGCGTATATACTGTATGCGGAAGTGCTCAGAGAGAACACCTATCTATCGCGGACCATAGAGGTGCAGGAAGACCAGAAAGTAATAGATACGGGACTTTACGGTGTTGTGAGGCATCCGATGTATATGGCGACTGTGGTGCTGTTCCTCTCAATGCCGCTGGTCCTCGGATCCGTGATCTCATTCGCGATAATGCTCTTGTACATACCGATCATTGTGAAGCGCATCAGGAACGAAGAGGAAGTGCTGGAAAAAGGTCTTGCCGGATATACGGAATATAAGAAGAAAGTGAGATACAGACTGATACCGTTCATCTGGTGAATTACCCATGCGTAAAAGCACGGGCATTCTCACTTTGTCTGTAAAAAATGTATGATATGCTCCACAACGCAGTTGCCGACCGGGGATATTGATACCCGGACGATAGAAGAAAAAGACACGAATACAAGAAAGACCGCATGACCATCGATTTGGTCATGCGGTCTTTATCTGTGTGTATGTTTTCTATGGAATGCAGATTGTGATCACTCGAGATCGGAGAGAAATCCTGCGTCGTCGAAAGAAAGCTCATAGGGATCGCTTATTATCGCAACATCCGGGGCATTTTTCAGCTCTTCCGCCAGCGCAGCGGAGACTTCGAATTCGTTGAGAGAAAGAGTGTCTCGGATCCTGGCGATCCTTGCACGTTTAAAGTCAATACGGGGACAAGATTTAAGAGCCACACGGATAGCGTCATAGTCGTTGTTCTGATACAGAGGAATCTTTCCGCCGTCTATCATGAGGTTGGTCGTGAGATTGATCCAGGTGCTTTCCCAGTCTACGGAGTTGAGGCACCGTCTGGTCGTTATATCCGCGAGCCCGAGTCCGCATGCGTTGCTGTGACTCTGTTCCGAAAGACCGCGGATGAACAGCTTTTTTGTGTGAAAGTCATCTTTGAAATACGGCATGAATCCGCGCCCGGTCACATTGGGGTCGGCCCCTTCCCCTGAGATCTCCTTTCCTATCCGGTCGATGATCAGAAGATCAATATTGTCGAAATGAAAGCGGGGAAACCTGGATCTGGCGATTTTTAGCAGTTCGCTGTCACCCTCTGTTATCCCGTTACGGGGGTACACGCGTATGTCGGAGATCTCATCATAGGCATTCTGAACCACTCCCACACCGAATACGACATTCATACGGTCCAGAAAAAGAGCTGCGATCTTCGGGATGACATCCGCAAATGTATCGAAACCCAGACGGTGTATAGAGGAGCAGCCCTTGTGTTTGGCAAGACCGATGGCCATCATTTTCAGAAGGCCGCTTTCGTGGTCTCCCTTGAAGTCCGTGTGGGGTTTTACCTTGTTGTAGATGACGATACCGTCCGCTTCGGCAGCCAGCCGGTCACAGTATACGGCTGTTCCGCTGTAGTCGTCCAACTCGCCGATCCGGACCACATCCATACTTGACAGGACAGGAGCTCCGACATTTTCCTCAGTGATCCCGTATCCGGCCAGGATCTCAAGGTTTCCCTCGGCCGTTCCCCCGCCGTGACTTCCCATTGCGGGGACTATAAACGGTTCAGCTCCCCATGCCTTCAACTGACGGCAGATCTCTCTTACGATCACATCATTGTCCGGGATGCCGCGGCTGCCCACGGTCACGGCAATGCGTTTGCCCTGAACCAGCGAGGCATAGTCATGCTTTGAGAATTCGTCTTTCAGCCGGTCAGGGATGTCTTCGACCCTCTCGCGGTCATAATTCTGCCTTATGCGGACCATCGGAGGGATGCAGACTTCATCCAGCCCCTGGATGGGGAAACTGATTTCCGGGAATGAGATATGTATCATAGGGAGAGATCCTCCTTGTCATAAAACACAAATATCAAGCTGTATCTTATCTGGAAACTGTTTGTAATACTTTTGGGCCAGAGCATTGGCATTGGCAGTGTCCTCTTCGGTTATCAGCATCATAGGCCCTTTCTGCCGGGCATTATATCCGGCGGAAATGGCTGCCATGATACCGGTCATAAGGGGATCGCCCGTCTCACACCAGGCATACATCGCCGCGCCGGTGGAGTTGTTTCCGCATCCCATAGGATCAACGGATGTTGTGATATCTATCATCGGGCAGAAGACCGCGCTGTTGCCTGCAACGACATAGGCGCCTTTGCTGCCGCATCTGTAATAGCACATCTCTCCGCCAATCTTGATAAGTTCGTTGATCATATCGTCATCATTTTCTCTCGGGATCTTGAAGATATCTGCGGCCTCGTTTCTGTTGAGAGACCACATGCCGGATATCTCGGCGCCGTTTCGGAGTTTGTCTATGCTGAAATACGGAGAAATGGAGAACTGGGATCCCGGCGCGTAGGTTACCTCCCACATCGTCCTGACACCGTATTTTTCTCTTATCTTCCTGTGCTGTTCGAAAGTGTGCCTGTCCGGGGTCATACAGTGATGATAGTAGGCAACGGTATCCGGAGTGATAGCCGCCTCGACATCTTCGGGTCGGGGATCCATTATCCCCTGGAGGTACGGTACGAACTGGAGCCCGTTTTCCAGCGGCAGGACGCCGTATGATCCGTCCTCATGGAACTGCATAAGAACGTGAGAGGTGTAATCGAGCTTTATCTGTACGTGCTCTTCGCTGACACCGTTATCTATGAACCACCTGGAGAATCCGTCTTTAAAATCCTCTCCGGCGCGTGTGACCATCCCGACATCCCCGGTCCAGAGCCTTATGCCGGCCATAGCGTGAAAACCCTGGCCGCCGAGATATTCACCGTAAAAAGTACCGTCTACGGCTATTGTCGAATCATAGAGCACGTTTCCGAGTGAGAGATACCTGGACATGTTGGAAGCCTCCGAAATTGATATAATACTATTGTACTAACAAATGGACGAAAAGAGAAAGGTATGTCTGAGAGATATCCCAAAAGAGAAGAAGCTATTGCAATGCTGGAAAAAGCTGCTGAGATAAATCCCGGCGCGTGGACGGATCATAGCCGTAATGTTGCAGAAATGGCTGAAACGATCGCTTCTCACTGTGCTATGGACAGCGAGAAAGCATATGTTCTGGGGCTGCTCCACGATATAGGCCGAAGCGAATACAGAGGATGGAATCAGATGCATCATGTCATATACGGGTATACGATGCTTAAAGATAGTTATCCGGAAGCAGCAAGGATCTGCATGACCCATTCGTATGTTACGCGGGTAATCCGGGAATACGGGGATCAGAACAATCTGATGTGTTCCGAAGAGGAACAGCAGTTTATACAGAATTATATTGATGGGATAGAATATGACGACTATGATCTTCTGATACAGCTGTGCGATTCCATGTGTCTTCCGGACGGCGTCACAACGATAGAAAAACGCCTGGTGGATGTCGGCAGAAGATACGGCACAAATGATCTCGACCGGGATCGTTGGAACGGGGTATTCGCCATAAAGGATCACTTCGACTCGATGTGCAAGACCAATATCTATCTGTACTTCAGAGAAGAGATCGAAAGGTCGATTTTCGGATGAAATATACAAACATTGTTGAGGGTGTTTTTATCGCAAGACCCAACAGATTCATAGCAAAAGTTCAGATAGACGGAAAAGAGGAGACAGCGCATGTCAAGAATACCGGGAGATGCAGGGAGATCCTGGTTCCCGGTACAAAAGTCTGTCTTCAGTACTTTGGTCCTGCCGTATATAAAAGAAAGACAAAATACGATCTCGTGAGCGCATACAAGGGAGATATGCTGATCAACATCGACAGCCAGATTCCGAATACTGTCGCAGAAGAGTGGCTGAGATCGAATGAGAAGATCACATACATCAAGCGCGAGTATGTATACGGCGATTCAAGAGTGGATTTTCTGCTTGGATCGCATAACGACAAGAAGATACTTCTCGAGATCAAGGGGTGCACTCTGGAAAAAGACGGCACCGGCTTCTTTCCCGATGCGCCGACCGAGCGGGGCAGAAAGCATCTTCGTGAACTGACAGAAGCTCTCAAAAACGGCTATAAGGCTGCCCTCGGATTTGTGATCCAGATGGACGGTATTTCCAGGGTCTGTCCTAATACAGAAACAGACCCCGGATTCGGAGAACTGCTAGAGGCAGCATACGAAGCCGGGGTGGATATATTATTCATGGAGTGTCATGTTGAGAGAGATTCGCTTGAGGTCATTCGCGTGACCACATATAACAATAGGCCTGTGTTCTGGCTGTAAAGAGCTGATCCCTGAGAAGGATTCGGATCTCATCCTTTGTGTACCAGCCTGCATGTATCTCTTCAAGGGTGGAAGAACTCTCATGGAACTCTCCGTCTGCAGTACCTATCACACAGACATTCTTTTCGTTGGCGAAGCCGATAGCCGCATAACTTTCCGGGAGCATTCCGGTAATAGCCATGAGCGTCAGGCCTGTCTCCTCGCGGAGTTCTCTCGCGGCGCTCTCTTCCGGAGTCTCGCCTTCATCGATAAGACCTGCGGGAAAGTTGTAAACCCAGTCTCCCACCGCCATTCTGTATTCGCGATTGAGAAGGATCTTATCGCCCGAGGGATCTGTTGCAATTATGATAACGGAATCGGCTTTGGGGTTTCTCAGATCTTCGATGGTCCTGAGATCCCTGTTCCGGCTTATGATCTCATAGGTCTTCGGAATCCCGTCTTCGGACTCATAAAGAATATCGTATCTGGTTATGAAATGACCTTCCAGAATCTTATTAATACCTTTAAATATCATATGGCATCTCCTTATTAATACAAATAGTATAAAGCATTTAAAATATACAGCTATCAAGGCCGCGGATGAACAGATCCATGGCCTTTGTTATATACTTCGTCCGTCTGAATGACACATATATGTTCCTCACAGACTGGAGATCATCGATCTTGTAGAACACCACTTCGCCGGAATAATCCGAGGTGTTCCTTATGAGTGTGTCGCTGACGATCGAGGCGGCAGTACCGAGACGGATAAATGCATACAGAGTTACAAGTCTGTCTAGCTCGAGAATCACCTTCGGGGCAAACCGCTGGCTGTCGAACAGTTTATCGGTATGTTCTCTTGTATCATTTTCTTTCGTCATCAGGATGAAGGGAATATCCCGAAACGGATCAAGTGTTACCGAAGCCGTGTCGTGAGCAAGATGACGGCCGTCAATAATATCCTTTGCTGTCAGCCTTGCCCCGCGGAAATGAGGTACGTCGAATTTTGCCGGAACAGCAAGCAGCAGGTGTTCCGTGCTTATATGTTTCATCTCGAAAAGATCAGGATCGAGTCTGTGGTTGTCGATTATCAGATCGAGATCGCCGCTCATCAACCCGTCGGCCAGAGTGACGGAATTGGCGTCAGTCAGAGAGAGCCGGATGTTCGGGTAATCCGAGATAAATGATGAGATATACGCGGGAAGCACAAGAGATGACAGGAGCTGATTGCTGCCAATGCTAATAGACCCTCTCTGGAGGTTGTTGACAGAATCGATATAGCTGTCGAACCCGTTCTCAATGGCCAGTATCGACTCAGCGGCTTTGATATATTCTTTGCCGGTTTCGGTCAACCGGATCGGCTTGACGGTCCTGTCAAAAAGAGGAAGTCCGATCTCATCTTCGACTTTCTTCACCATGGCGCTCAGAGACGGCTGAGACACATATAGACGCTGGGCGGCTTTTGAAATTCCGCCCTCCTTGTAGATCGTATATATGATGTCCTTTTTCGAAAAACAGTTACTCATAACAGCATAACCTGTAGATTATGATAAACATATTAATATATATATTTGATTATATATATAAACGAGAATAGACTCAAGTCATAGTAAGAAACAACTACATTCAGTGCTCGCAGGGGGTATATTATGAACGATTATCGTCTTGAGTCAGATTCAATAGGAACAAAAGAAGTGCCGGCAGGCGCATATTACGGCGTCCAGTCTCTCAGGGCTGTCGAAAACTTTTCCATAACCGGACAGCAGATGCATCCTGAGATGATAAGAAGTCTGGCATACATAAAAAAAGCCTGTGCCATGGCGAATATGGAAGCGGAAAACCTGGACCCGGTCACCGGAGAAGCGATAGTCAAGGCGTGCAATCTGATAATTGAGGGCAGGTTTCACGATCAGTTCATAGTCGATCCGATCCAGGGCGGAGCGGGTACATCAATGAACATGAACGCAAATGAGGTCATAGCAAATGCTGCGATCGAACTTCTGGGAGGAAAATGCGGGGACTACAGCCTTGTTCATCCGAACGACCATGTAAACAGAGGTCAGTCGACGAATGATGTTATACCCACTGCAGGCAAAATGACAGTTATCGCTCTGCTAAGCGGTTTGGAGAAAAGCCTGACAGCCCTTTACAAGGCATTCAGAAAAAAGGCCGGCGAATTCGACAATATCCTCAAAATGGGCAGAACACAGATGGAGGATGCCGTCCCGATCAGACTCGGACAGGAGTTCAACGCATACGCTTCCGCTACAAAGAGAAGTCTCGAGAGGATAAGGAAGTACGAAAGCGAGATGCACATGATAAACATGGGCGGCACGGCTATCGGAACAGGCATCAATGCCAATCAGAGTTATTTTGACAACATAGCGAGAATTCTCTCGGAGGTCGCAGGAACCAAGTATACTCAGGCCGATGACCTTATCGATGCGACCCAGAATATCGACTGTTTCGCAGCGATCTCCAGCTCGCTGAAAGACTGTGCGCTGACTCTCTCTAAAATAGCCAGCGATCTTCGCCTGATGGGATCCGGCCCGAAGACGGGATTTGGAGAGATAACGCTTCCGGCGAAGCAGAACGGCTCATCGATCATGCCCGGAAAGGTCAACCCGGTCATTCCCGAAGTCGTGAACCAGGTGGCTTTCAGGATTATCGGCAATGATGTGACGATATCCTTCGCGGCGGAGTCAGGTCAGCTCGAACTGAACGCCTTTGAACCGGTGACGTTCTATTCTCTTTTCCAGTCCATAGATATACTGAAAAATGCAGTCGATACGTTTATTGTCAACTGCGTGGATGGTATCACCGCCAACGAAGAGCGCTGCAAAGAACTGCTCGAGCAGAGTGTCGGTATAGTTACGGCACTGAACCCGTATATCGGATACACAGCTTCCGCAAAGCTCGCAAAGGAAGCTCTGGCGACAGGAGTTCCTATAAGGGAGATCGTGCTGAGGGAAGGCATACTCACAGAGGAGCAGATGGAGCATATAATGGACCCGTACAGACTTACAAAGCCCGGATTTGAAAAACTGAAATAATAACCCGAAGCGGCAATCTGACCGATAAAAAAGTTCAGGAACAGCGTCTGGAAGACCTGTTTCCTGAACTTTTTGATTCTGCTAATAATTTGGAGAGGTAAGTTATTTGGCTTTCTTCCTGAATATCCTGTTTCTGAACAGTATTACCGTCATGCCGAGGAACAGAAGCGCGACGACGCCGAGCACCATGAGACATTTGCCCATACTCTGAGGCGCAACTCCGAGAAGGAGCAGCATGGGTGCGCCGAAGATTATCGACCAGAGGTTCTGGAGGATAAGGTTGTCGCTTGCGGGAGTTTTGAACATCGGGTCAACTTCCCTTAAGAGGATGACACCGGTGCTTGCTGTTCCGGTGAGCATACCGTAGAGGGAAAGCCAGGCCTCATCTCTGTATTCGGGATAGATCTTTCCGCATACGGCATTGAGATAGATGTAGGTGACGACCGCCGCGGCAACACAGACGACCGCCAGCGGAATGATAAATTCCGGATACTGGAAAGCCGAAAGGTCGATTGATGCAATGGAGGCGACGACCATGAGGTCGAACATGACCCCGGAGATCCTTGACTGCATGAAATCGTTCGTGTATGTGCGCTTCATCAACCCCGCCTTTGTCAGAACGGAGAGCACTTTCTTGATTATGGTCGCTGTGAGAATGCCGAAGAGGAAGTTGAATCCCCAGATAAGCGGCTGTATCGTGTTGTATCCGAAGTTTCCGAGGACACCTGTGTTTATGAAAGCGTTGAGAAGCATCATGATCAGATAACCAATGACATAGCCGATAAGTACGAGGGCCAGCTGTATGGTCATCTTGTCCATCGAATCAGATATCGGGATCTCTTTCTCACCCTGAATATCTTCCGGGCGAAGCTTCTGGTTTACGGCACCTTCACCGAGAATCCCGGAGAATTTTCCCTTTCTGCGCATAACATTAAGGTAGATGATACCGCCGATACTGGCTGAAACGAAGCCCATCGCAGCCACAGTCAGACCGAAACTTGTACCGTGGGCGAATCCGTACTGCATCTCGTAGGTCTTGCCCCAGTTATATGCCTGTCCCGGACCCTGTCCGTATCCGAGAGGCACAAGGAATCCGGAAGCTGGGAAATTGCCGAGGATGAGTGAGAGTATGACGGTGATCCCGATACCCACTACAGCCTGTATGAGGTATGAGGAGACGACGATGCACGAAGTGTTGAAAACATCACGGCTGCGCTTCTTGCCGACAGCTTTCTTCGTTGTCTGGAGAGCCATGGCGACAAATCCGATACCGAGGCCGTGATATGTCAGGATCTCGAGGATCGATCTTTCAAGGAAAGGAGATCCGGTAATGAGTTTATAGATGAAATTCACAAAGAGAATGAGAAAGCCTCCGAGCACGCTCGAGGGAATCATCATCTTCTTTATGAGAGGGACTACCTGGATCAGAATATGTGCGACCATCATGGCAGCCAGCAGTTCCGTAAGGGTGACCACAAAGCTCCATACAGGTGCGTCCCAGAAATTTAACGCTGAGGTCATTGAAAAAAACTCCTATATATTCAGTAGATTAAATATATTTGACTGACAGAGAATATTATATAATAGAATGTATAAAAAGAAATAACTGATTTTTGAGGTGAATAATGGCGATTTCTGATAAAGAGAGAAAAAAGCATTTAAGATCGTACGCCTTTCTCCAGAAGATAGCGGCTCCCGTAGCCTCATGGTTTTACGGGTATAAATTCAAAGGCCCCCGTATAGATATCGAAGGGCCCTATATTGTGCTTTGCAATCACAACCTTGATTTTGATCCTATGTTCGTCGGGCTTTCCTTCAAGCAGCAGATGTATTTTGTCGCCAGCGAGCATCTTTTCAGGCAGAATTTTATATCGAGGCTTCTTGTGAACATATTTGATCCGATCGCGAGAAAGAAAGGCACAACGGCGGCATCCACTGTTGTGGAAATGGCGAGACGGGCAAGAGCAGGATACAACCTTGCCTTGTTCCCCGAAGGAGACAGATCGTTCACCGGCAGAACAGACAGGATACATCCGACAGTCGGCAAGCTGGTGAAAAAGCTCAACATAAAGGTCGTCACTTTCAGGATCAGAGGCGGCTTCCTCACAAACCCGAGGTGGAGCGGCGGCAGTATAAGAAAAGGCCGTATGAGGGGAGAACTGGTCAATGTATACGACAAAGATCAGGTCAACGCAATGTCGGCAGACGAACTTGTAGAAAAGATCAGCAACGATTTGTTTGTCGATGCCTATGCAGACCAGAAAGAAGCGCATATTGCGTATAAGGGAAAAGACCTTGCGGAAGGTCTTGAGACAGGCTTGTGGATCTGTCCCGAATGCGGAAAGATCGGAACGATGCATTCCCATGGCAATACGCTGTCATGTGAATGCGGAATGACCGTGACGTACGATGAATACGGAATGATGCACGGCGGGCGGTTTGATACGTTCACCGAATGGTATGACTGGCAGAGAGAGGAATACGACAAGAGGATCGATGCCGGAACGGTGGAGATGCCTGATGATGAAGTGACGGTAGTGGAACTCAACGGTGAGGAGCAGACAGAGGTTGCGCGCGGGAGGCTTCAGGTAGGCAAAAATCTCATAAGACTGCTCAGAAAATCGGGAGAATCGACCGATATCGATGATGTTCACTCCATTGCCATGTACGGAGCCAACCACATAGTCTTCGAAGCAGGGAAAAAATACTACGAAGTGCTCGCAGAAAAGAGATTCTGCGCAAGGAAATACATAAAGATGCTCTGCAGGCTCTCGAATATAGAGACGGGGATCTGAAGAGCATGAAAAGAAAAATACTGAACAATAAATGGTACCTGTACCTGACCGAATTTTTCGCGGGTATGGGAGTTATGGCGGTCGAGCTCGGAGCATCGAGACTGCTCGCGCCGTATTTCAGCTCCTCGCAGATAGTCTGGACGATCATCATCGGGACGATCATGATCGCTATGGCGCTCGGAAACATGTGGGGTGGAAAGCAGGCGGACAGGGATCCGAATCCGGACAAACTGTACAGACGGATACTCATAGCCTCAATATGGATCGCGGCGATACCCGTATTCGGCAAGTATGTGATCCTCGGGATCTCGGGACTGCTGATTCTTACTATAAACAGCAATTACCTCATAGTAGCCGCATTCATATCATGCATGATAGTATTCGTGTTTCCGCTGTTCCTTTTGGGAACGGTGACGCCTTCTCTCGCAAAGTATTCCATGGACAATATCGAGGAGAGCGGGCAGATAGTGGGAACTCTCAACGCGTGCAACACGATAGGAAGCATCATAGGAACGTTCATGCCCACTTTCGTGACGATCCCGGCTGTGGGGACTGCTGTGACATTCCTCATCTTCTCCGGGATACTGCTTGTCCTGAGCCTTATATATTTCTTCTCGGAAAAGAGACAGAAGACGCTCTGCATCTATGGGATCATTCTGTTCGGGCTGTGCGCCGTATTCGGCAATTCCGACAGCTTCGCATTCTGGAGAAACGATCTTAAGTACGAAGGCGAATCGGTATACAACTATCTTCAGGTAAGCGAAAACAGCGAGAGCATCGCGCTTTCCACCAACGTTCTCATAGGCGTTCAGTCTCTCTACATGAAGAGCGATACGCTGACCGGTATGTACTATGACTATGCGCTCGCCGCCCCGATCATTGCCGGATATGAGGACGGAGAGGATTTCGATATACTCGTACTCGGCATGGGATGCGGCACATATGCGACCCAATGCAGAAAGTATTATCCGGACGCAAAGGTCGAGGGTGTCGAGATCGACGAAAAAATTACTGAGCTTGCAAGGGAATACTTTCACATGCCGGAGGATATACAGGTCACCACATATGACGGAAGAGCTTATCTTCAGGGCATAGACAGAAAATACGACGTCATCATGGTAGACGCCTATCAGGACATAACGATACCGTTCCAGATGTCGTCAAAGGAATTCTTCGCCCAGGTGAACGGCCACCTCAAGGACGGAGGAGTCATGGTGGTCAATCTCAACATGAGATCCGACAAGGAAGGAAATATAAACCAGTATCTCTGTGATACGATAGGAACATCTTTCGGTAGCATATATACGGTCGATGTGGGTTATTCGGGCAACAGGGAACTTTTTGCGTTCAATGACCCCGCACTTATCAACAGACTGTGGGAGACCGTTACACCGTACGGGGATCTCAATTCACAGATGACGAAGGTTAGGGAGAATCTGAAGGAGTACGAAGCGGGAGACCATATTTTCACGGATGACAAAGCTCCCGTGGAACTTCTCGGAATGCAGGTAATAGACGATATGATCGTCGAGGAAGTCACATATTATAAAGGACTGATAAAGGAATACGGAGTCAGAGAGATACTCTCCGGCTACCTCGGAATCTAAGGAGGAAACACCATGACCCAGACGAGCTTCTCAAAACTGCTGCGCCCGGGGGAGAAATGGTCGGCGTGCATAGGCAAAGGAAAATCTATCAGGTTCAGCGCAAATGGAGACAGACCGAATGTCTCCGTGCTTGTTTATAACAGCCTTGACCGTTCTGAACGGTTCACCGCACCCGATTCTCTCAAGATACATCACACCGTATATCTGACAAAAGGCGCAGTTCTCCTGAGCGAGAGCGGTAGAGCCATGGCAAGCATAACGGAAGACACTACCGGGTGGATCGACGCGATATCCGGATTCTCCACCAGAGAGGAGACCGACAGAAAGTACGGAAAACTCACCTATCAGGAAAAGCGGAACGACATGACGAGATGCGGCGAGGAGAATTTTGCCGTTGAGCTCAAACGGAACGGACTTTCAATGAGGGATATGGTACCGTGCCTTAATCTGTTCTCAAAAGTGACCGTGGCCGAAGACGGATCCTTAAAATACGATGAAGCAACGGGGAAGAACGGAGATGTGATCACATTCCGCACGGAGATGAACATTATCCTGATCGTTTCCAATACGCCCAACCCGTACGATCCGGGCAACGTCTACGATCCCGCGCCTGTGACCATAGATATCACCGATGCGCCGGTCGCGGATGAGAAGGATCCCGTATACCTAGCATCGCCGGAAAACATGAGAGCTTTCCGCAACACGTGGGATTACAGATATCTTATGGGACGCTGAAAGGAGAGAGACATGTACGGATTTATAAGAAAAGAGAGTTCTTTCCGTCCCGAAGACGCAGTATACAGAGAGACGGTGCTGTCCGGCGACGGATGGCTCAGGACACTCAAGAAGGGCGAGACGCTGAGAGTGGTGGACCTCGAGGGCAACCAGGCGGTCGATGCGATGTTCTATGACGCGCATGATCCGGATAACCACTACAGTGCCGGCAAGACGATAAAGGCCCAGAACAATATATATCTCACGACGGGCAGCATACTCTATTCGGAGAACGGGGACCGGATGCTGGAGATCACAGCGGATCTCACAGGCCGTCACGATACGCTTGCGGGGTCCTGTTCCAATTACTACAACTCGGTGAAATACCCGGGAGACGTGCTGTATATGCACAACTGCAAAGACACATTCATGCTCGAATTCTCAAAAAGAGGGGACGAGGAATACTGCAAGCGAGACCTCGCTCCTAATGTAAATTTCTTCATGAATGTCCCGATCACCGAGGACGGAGTCCTCGAATTCGCCGACGGAGTATCCGCGCCGGGCAATTACGTCGAAGTCACTGCGCTCATGGATGTGGATGTGCTCATAAGCAACTGCCCGCAGCTGATGAACCCGTGCAACAATTTCAACCCGACGCCAATTGAACTGATGATATTCAGCCCGGAGGATGAAGATGAAAGCAACTGAACGCCTGAGAGAACTGGGACTTGAACTTCCGAAGGATCCGGAGGGAGGAGGACTTTACGCTCAGGTCAAGACGGCAGGAGATCTCATATTTGTCGCGGGATGCGGACCGACGCTGGACGCAGTTCAGAAACACAAGGGCGTCGTTGGCCGTGAAGTATCGGTCGAGCAGGGCAGGGAATGCGCGCGCGACTGTGTTCTCAACATCCTGGCTTCGGTTAGAGACGCAGGGATAAACATAGACGAGATCAAGAGCTTTCTCAAGATGACAGTTTATGTCGCCTGTGTTCCGGGATTTCAGGGATCGCCGAAGGTTGCGAACGGCGCCACGGAACTGTTGAAAGAACTGTACGGAGAAGAGAAGGGCCTTCCTGTCAGAACTGCAGTGGGAGTGAATTCTCTTACCGATGATTTTCCCGTTGAGATCGATGTCATCCTGAAGAAATAGAAAAAACCGCCGGAAGGCATGTACCCTTCGGCGGATAAAAAATGGTCCGAGTGGCGAGACTCGAACTCGCGGCATCCAGTTCCCAAAACTGGCGCGCTACCAACTGCGCTACACCCGGTGACCAGTATTAGAAAGTATATTACACGAAGTCGTAAAAATCAATAAACAATTAAAGGGAGAGAAATCATGAATTCATTCGTTTACAGAGTACCGACAGAAGTTATTTTCGGAAAAAAGACGGAAGAACAGATAGGAGATATCCTTGAGAAATACGGCAAAAAGAGAGCCGTCCTGGTATACGGAAGCGACAGAGTAAAGAAATCCGGACTTCTCGGACTCATCGAGTCAAAACTCGACGATAAGGGGATCGCGTATCTCGAGATCGGCGGTGTCCAGGCAAACCCGATACTCTCGCATGCAAGGAAAGCTGTTGAAGCGGCAAAAGAGTTTTCTCCCGACATCATTATAGGAGTCGGAGGCGGAAGCGTACTCGACGAGTCCAAAGCCATTGCTCACGGTGTGGCGAATCCCGATGCGGACATCTGGGAGTTCTGGAGCGGAGAGCGCAAACTCGAGAAGACAATGGATGTGGCATCAGTCCTTACCATTGCGGCAGCCGGAAGCGAGACCAGCAACTCTGCGGTTCTGACGAATGATACGGACGGAATAAAAAGAGGACTCGGTACGGAACTCAACAGACCGCTCTTTGCGATCATGGACCCCGAACTCACATACTCTCTCCCGAAATACCAGATAGCCTGCGGCGCAGCCGACATTATGATGCATACCATGGAGAGATTTTTTTCTCCTGTTCAGCAGAATCATATGACAGACGAGATAGCGGTTGGCCTTCTCAAGACAGTCATGAAGTTTGCGCCGGTTCTGCTGGAGGATCCGGAGAACTATGAGGCGGCCAGCGAGATCATGTGGTGCGGAAGTCTTTCGCACAACGGCATAACCGGACTCGGCGGAATAAACGATTTCGCGACGCACAAATTCGGACATGAACTCTCCGCCAAATTCGGGGCAACTCACGGAGCATCGCTCACGACGATGTGGGGAAGCTGGGCAAGATATGTCATGGCCGACGATGAGGCGAGATTCAGGGAGTTCGGCGAACGTGTCATGGGTCTGGAACCGGGCTGCACTGCTGTTGAGGCGATCGAGGCAACGGAAAAGTATTTCTCCGAAAAACTCCACCTCCCGGTAAAACTCTCCGAGACCGAATACGGGATCCTGTCGGAAGAAGATATCGAGGAGATGTCGCTGAAGTGTTCGAGAAACAAAACGATCACGATAGGGTCGTTCAGAAAACTCGGATATGACGACATAAAGACCATTTTCAGAATGGCAAATGTGTAACCGATTTGTTGCCGATTATTCAAAACAGGTTAAACAGTCGACAGTTTTCCTTTGATAACATGAAAACACGAAAGAGAGGTGTTTCATCTTGAAAAAGACAAGATATACGATCGTTCTCAGTACCGTCATGGCGGCGGTAATGCTGTTCCTGACTGCATGCGGCGCCAGCAGCTCGGGCGGATACTCCAATGAAAAAGGCGCATATGATTCCAGTTATGTCATGCACAGCGGCGGAGATATGTACTATGCCCCTCAGGAAGCGGCAGGAATGGCCATGGATGAGGACATGTACGCCGAAGCCGGAAGTTCGGAAAATAAAAGTGCCAATACCCAGGACATAGCGGGACAGTACGGCCTCAAGATCATCTATACGGCAAATCTGAATATCGAGACGCTCGAGTATGACGAGTGCTATAAGAATATAATGTCCAAAGTTCGCGAAGTAGGCGGCTATGTCGAGAATTCGAACGAAGACGGCGGATACAGATATTCGAGCAACTATTCCTCAAGAAGATATCTCGACCTCACGGTCAGGATCCCTGTTGATAAATACAGCGAATTCCTGACATCCGTAGAAGGATATGGTAACCTCATATCCAAATCCGAGAGCTCTCAGGATATAACGAGCCAGTACATGGACACAGAGGCGAGACTCAAGGCCCTTGAAGGTCAGAGAGACAGACTCGAAGAACTCGCACTCAAGGCGGAAGACATAGAGACGCTCCTCGCAATCGAGACGCAGCTGTCCGAAGTCCAGTACCAGATCGAAAACTACACCTCGCAGAAGAACTTCTATGACAATAAGGTTTCCTTCACGACCGTATATATCTATCTGCAGGAAGTCAAGGTGATCACGGATACGGAGAACACATTCTGGTCAAGACTCAAGGATACCTTCAGAGGTTCCTGGTCTTCGCTCGGTGAAACGGCAGAGGGCCTACTGTTCGGTCTTATCTACGCACTTCCGTACCTGATCCTTATTGCGATCATAGTGGTCGTAATAATCAGAATTTCCAAGAAGGCAAAGAAAAAGAGACTGGCGAAATACCAGCAGCCCGTTCCGGCAGTGCAGCCGGCACAACCGATACAGTCGGAGCCTGAACACAAAACGGAAGAACAGAAAGAACAGAAAGAATAAATCTTCAATATGACTAATGCCCGGAGCTATATAAGAGCTCCGGGCATTTCCGTTCATATTACCTTTTTCAGGCTGCGAGATGAAGAATATTTGTCGCAAGGAAGAAATAAACTGTGAGAGAAATGGCATCCACCAGCGTTGTAATGAAAGGACTGGCCATTACGGCGGGGTCCAGACCGATCTTCTTTGCGAGCAGCGGGAGAGTACATCCGATGAATTTCGCGAAGAATACGACCAGCACAAGGGTGAGGCAGATGACTGCGGCGACGTTTAGAGCAAGCTTGTCTATGAGGATAAGTTTCACAAAGTTCGCTGCGGCAAGAGTTACGCCGCACAGGATGGCTACGCGCATTTCCTTCCATATCGTACGGAAGATGTCTCCGAATTCGATCTCGTTGAGAGAGATACCACGGATGATGGAGACGCTTGCCTGGGAGCCGGAGTTGCCGCCGGTGTCCATGAGCATCGGGATATATGCCGTGAGCACCACATATGATGCAAGAGCGGCTTCATATCTGGTGATGATGGCGCCGGTTACCGTTGCGGAGATCATGAGGAGAAGCAGCCACGGTATCCTGTTTTTATATGTTTCCCAGACGGTGACGGAGAAATAGGGAGTATCTCCGGAAGGTGTGATAGCGGCCATCTTTTCGATATCCTCGGTGGCCTCTTCCTGGATGATATCGACGACGTCGTCGATGGTAATGATCCCGACCATACGGTTCTCATTATCCACAACAGGCATCGCGGTGAAGTCGTACTTCTGGAACATCATGGCGGCCTCTTCCTGGTCGGTCAGAGTTCCTATGCTGACAAGATTGTCATCCATGAAGTCGACTATTGGGGTCTCCGGTTTGTTTAATACGAGAGAACTCAGTGTGACGGCTCCGAGCAGAAGACGCTTTGCATCCAGGACGTAGCAGATATTGACCGTTTCCATGTCTTCAGCGACATCGCGGATCCTTTCAAGGGCATCCTGTACGGTCATATTCTGGCGCAGGTCAACATACTCGACAGTCATAAGACTGCCGGCGCTTCCTTCGGGATATCTTAAAAGCTTGTTTATATCAGCTCTGGTTTCGGGCTTTGCGTTCTTGAGTATACGCCTGACGATATTCGCGGGCATCTCTTCAAGAAGGTCAGTGGCGTCGTCCGCCATCAGGTTATCGATGATGCTCGATGCTTCCTTGTCGGAAAGGGACTGGATGATATATTGCTGGGCATCAAGTTCAAGGTCTGCAAAAACATCTACGGCAATGCTCTTCGGGAGGATCCTGAACATTTTGAGAGAATCCTCATCCTCCATCTCAGACATGATCGCCGCGACATCGGCGGTCTGCATGTCTGACAGTACTTCGCGGAGCTTGGTGTACTGTTTCTCCTCGAGGAGTTCGATCAGAAGGGCTTCGTAGTCAACGATTTTTTCTTCCATAAAAAACCTCCATTATGAAATTGTCAATGGTTCTACGTTCTCGAGGGGAAGGATTATCGGATCCTATACCGATACTCATAAAACCACCACCTTTCACAATGAAGTTTCTCTGCAGAATTAAGTTTATGCCCTGAAAATAACAAAGTCAATGAAAAAGAGAGATATATGCAACTTGACCGCAGGAAATGACGGCTGTATATTTAGGTATGTATATTTTTTTGGAGGTAAACGAAATCGATGGGAATTTATGAGGAGCTTCAAAGAAGAGGGCTTATCGCTCAGGTAACGGATGAACCTGAGGTCAGAGATCTGATCAACAGAGGCGGAGCCACCTTCTATATAGGTTTCGACCCAACTGCCGACAGCCTTCATGTCGGTCACTTCATGGCGCTGTGCCTTATGAAGAGACTGCAGGAAGCGGGCAACAAGCCGATTGCTCTTGTAGGCGGTGGTACGGGCTACATTGGAGATCCTTCCGGACGCACGGACATGCGTTCCATGATGACACCTGAGATTATCGAACACAATTGCGAATGCTTCAAAAAGCAGATGTCGCGCTTTATAGACTTCGGTGAGGGCAAGGCCCTTATGGTCAATAATGCAGACTGGCTGCTCAAGCTCAATTATGTCGATCTTCTGAGGGAAGTCGGTGCATGTTTCTCTGTCAACAACATGCTCAGAGCAGAGTGCTACAAGCAGAGAATGGAAAAAGGACTCTCCTTCCTTGAGTTCAACTACATGATCATGCAGAGCTACGACTTCTATCACATGTATCAGACATTGGGCTGCAACATGCAGTTCGGCGGCGATGACCAGTGGTCAAACATGCTCGCCGGTACAGAGCTGATCAGAAAGAAGCTCGGCAAAGACGCCTATGCAATGACGATCACTCTTCTGCTCAACTCCGAGGGCAAGAAGATGGGCAAGACCGCCAAAGGCGCGGTATGGCTCGATCCGGAAAAGACGACTCCGTACGAGTTCTATCAGTACTGGAGAAACGTCAACGATGCCGACGTCATGAAATGCTTCAGAATGCTCACATTCCTTCCGCTCGAGACTATCGAGGAGATGGAAACATGGAGCGATGACAGGATCAATGAAAAGAAAGAGCTTCTGGCGCATGAGCTTACGGAGCTTGTTCACGGTAAGGAAGAAGCGGACAAAGCGCAGGCTGCGGCAAAGTCCATATTCCTGAACGGCGGCGACGACGCTCCGGAAGTGGAGTTCACAGATGAAGATCTTACAGACGGAAAAATATCGGCATCGGATCTTCTCGTGAAGTGCGGACTTGCAAAGTCCAGAAACGAGGCGCGCCGCCTCCTCGATCAGGGCGGAGCCGAGATCGGCGGAGAAAAGGCATCGTTCTCTTCAAGCTATGACAAAGCTGCGCTCGAAGCAGGTATTCTGGTCAGAAGAGGAAAGAAGAATTATAAGAAAGCGATCATTAAGTGATCGAAGGAAAGACTGTCAGATGAGAGTTGCACTTAAAATAACGGCTGCCCTGCTCATAGTGGCCGGAATAGTCGCCTGCTTCATGTTCCTTCCGAAGGAACTGACGGCGGGAGGAATAGCCTCTTCGGAATTTCCGGATCTCTCGGCATATGATGAATCGAGCGGAATACTGAGGGAGACTCTTTCGGATAAAGACCGGCTGCTCTATGATGCTATCGCACAGGGACTTCTCAACAGAGACGACCAGGTTGTGGTGAGATCTACTGAGTATTCATCTGCGGAAGTGGAGCAGATACTACAGAAGGTCATCATGGATCATCCTGAGATATTCTGGGCAGACTACGGCGGCTTTTACTACATGCTGAGCCAAAACGGTGTGACTCTCACACTTTCATACAACTGCACCCCTGAAGAGCTGGCAAAGAAAAAAGAGGCCTTCAATGCTGCGCTGGATAAATATGCCGGAGCGGCTGAGGGTGCAGAGAACGATTACGATGCGGCTCTGAAAGTCCATGACAGACTTATTGAGGACTGTGACTACGACCTCACGGGAGAATTGACGGATGTCCATAATGCATACGGCGCGCTGGTCGAAAACGTTGCCGTATGCGACGGATATGCATATGCTTACAAGTGCATCATGGACAGACTCGGCATTGAGTGCAGGACCATCACCGGGACGGCGACCAACGGGATGGAAGCAAATGTAGGTCATGCCTGGAATATCGTAAAGCTTGACGGTAAATATACATTCGTAGACTGCACGTGGGATGACATGGATGCTTCCGGAGGTACACGCGCAGTGGCTTCCAAGAGAGCGGTCACGCATTCATTCTTCGCTAACGGGACCGAGAAGTTCTATCTTGATCACAGGACAAACTATCTCCAGTCAGGAAGTGAGGAGATACCGGCTGCCGTGGATATTTCCTGGTACGAGGCAAACGAGGTCAAAGGCGAAACAGTTGAGGATATCGAGACCACGGCGGCAGAGATGCTTATAAGCAATCTGAAGGACGGAGTCAGTTTCTTCGAAGTCCAGATCACGGATCCGGATGAATATGAGGATCTCTACAGAAACGGCGGCATAGCGGACATCATCGAAACAGCCAATGATATCCTTTATGAGAGCGACTCCGAGGACGAGTTTGCCGACTCGGCAAGGTTCTATCTCATCGACAGGGAACACGGCTGTATTATGGCTGTCTGCGGACTCAAAGACGTCGATCTCGCCGCGTAAAATAAGGCATTTGCGCCAAATATCCGGGTAAAAAAATTGTTGACAAACCGAGGATGCTTTTGTATTATTATCTAGCACGTAACAAGCTGGTGTAGCTCAGCTGGTAGAGCAGCTGATTTGTAATCAGCAGGTCGGGGGTTCGAATCCGTCCACCAGCTCCAGTGCATGGGGGAGTTCCCGAGTGGTCAAAGGGGACAGACTGTAAATCTGCTGCAAGTTGCTTCGATGGTTCGAATCCGTCCTCCCCCACCACATAAAAGACAAACCGGTACTTGATACCGGTTTTTTTGTTATATGTTTCCAGAAAGGTAAAAGACGATGACAAAGGACAATGCGATCAGTTATTACAAAGAGACGGTAAAGAAGCTGAAGGCCTTTCAGTACATAGCCTTCCTCGCGTCATGGGATTCCCAGACCCAGGCTCCGAAGGAGTCTTTCGGACTTGAATCAGAGCAGCTGGGGCTTCTCTCGGAGATGCAGTACGGCATTCAGACCGATCCCAAATTCATTGAAGCCATCAATACGCTTTATGAAGTAAGAAACGAACTAGATGATGTGCTCTCTCATGAGATCGAAGTGCAGCACAAAGAAGTCGAGCAGGTAAAAAAGATCCCGAAAGAGGAGTTTTCCGAGTTTTCGAAACTGATAGCCGGGGCATATCCCACATGGGTCGAAGCTAAGCAGAAGAGCGATTTTTCAATCTTTGCCCCGCTGCTTGAAAAGATCATCGCCTACAAGAAAAAAGAGACCGCATGGCTCGCCACGGAAGACAGGAAAGGATACGACGTTCTCCTCGATATGTATGAGCCGGGGCTCACCAAAGAGGACTGCGACAGATTCTTCGGAGTGCTCAAGGAAAAACTCGTGCCCTTCATAAAGAAGGTCACTTCAACCGAACTCGAGGGTGATTTCGCGTTCGGTGACAGAGCTTATCCGAGAAGGAAACAGAGAGAATTCTGCGAATATTTAAGAGACGTACTGTGTTTCGACAAGAACCGCGGACTGATGATGGAGAGCGAGCATCCGTTCACGACGAATTTCGGAACAGATGATATCAGGATAACGAATCACTATTATCCGAACAACTTCACATCGGCTGTTTTCTCAGTGATCCACGAGACGGGACATTCGCTATATGAGCTGCAGTGTGACAGAGCGCTGAACGAGACGCTTTCCGGCGGCGGCGCGAGCATGGCAATGCATGAGAGCCAGTCCAGATTCTACGAGAATATGATCGGCCGAAGCAGAGCGTTCTGGGAGGCACACTATGCAAAGCTTCAGTATGTATTCCCGGAGCAGCTCGAAGATGTGGACCTCGATCTGTTCATGAAGTATATAAACAGGACGGAGATCTCCTTTGTGAGGACAGCAGCTGACGAGCTGACATATCCTCTCCATATAATGGTGAGATACGATCTCGAGAAGGAATTCATAGAAAACGACATTCCGGTTGAAAAACTGCCGGAACTCTGGAATCAAAAATTCGAAGAGTATTTCGGAGTGACTCCTCCCGATGATCAGAACGGAATCCTCCAGGATGTTCACTGGTGTTACGGAGATATAGGATATTTCCCGACTTATGCTCTCGGCTCCGCATATGCGGCGCAGTTCTTCGACAGCATGAACAAAGACTTTGACGTATATGCATCACTCGCGTCGGGAGACACCAAAGAGGTCAACGAATGGCTCAAAGAAAAGATCCACAGGTTCGGATCGTCCAAGTATCCGAAAGAGATTATAAGATATGCTACGGGTAAGGATTTCGATCCCAATTACTATGTAGACTATCTGATAAAAAAATATTCCGCAGTGTACGGAATCGCAGATTAAAATAAGATAACGGCGAAGCTATGGTGTGCTTCGCCGTTTTTCGTTAAGGTCTGCAGTATCCGCAGGGGGAATATCCCTCGGCTATAAGCTCGTCCCGGCTCTTCACGGAAAGGGCTTTGTTGCGCTCGGACATCTTTTCCGCCTGCGTGCATGTGGGGAGATGGAATACCATGCTGTGGGTGTTGAGAATGTATGCGCCTGTATAATCGGGAGATGATGACGGACGGTCCGCCGTTCTGTAAGACCATGAATCACTGGGATCACAGCTCCAGGATATGTTGCGGCCTGTACACGTGGCAACTACTGTGCCGTGCTCATCGGTCCGGTAGACTTTGGTGCCGTATCTCCTGAGAATATCGATAACGGCTTTTGATGGATGCCCGTATGAGTTGTCGCTGCTGCAGCTTATGACGGCATATTCGGGAAGGACCGATACGAAGAACGGCTCGGAGGTAGAAGAACTGCTGCCGTGATGGCCTACAATGAGCACAGTGCTTCTGAGATCCTCGCCGGAGGCGGTCATCTCCTTTTCAGCCTCGCGCTCGGCATCTCCCGTAAACAGGAATGAGGATGAACCGTTTGACACTTTTACAACGATCGAATTGTCGTTTTCCGTATAGTGATCGAATCTTGAAGGTCCTATGAAGGTGACCGTGGAGCTGCCGAATGAGAACGAATCCCCCGCTTCCGGGGAAACGGGAACAAGCCCCTTGAGCCCTGCGGAAGCAATAAATGACTGATATATGCTTGTCCCCGACACATAGTCCGGGGCATACAGTTTATCTATTTTGAAGACATTCATCACGCCGACTGCGCCGCTCAGATGATCGGCGTCATAGTGGCTGACAATGACAAAATCCAGAGATTCTATTCCGAGCTGTTTGAGATATGCGACTACGAATGAAGATTTTTCACGCGGCCCGCCGTCTATCAGACCGTATCTGCCGTCTGATTCGATGAGGGCTGCGCTTCCTTCCCCCACATCCAGAATATGTACCGAGAGCTCGGTGACTTCGGCGCTGACTTCGACTTCGGGAGGGAATAGGGCCTGTTTTATCGTTCCGAAAACGTCGTAGACATATCCTGCGTAAACAAGGCCGGCGATGAGGGCCAGAACAAGCACCGATGCGACAAGTCTGATTGTGGTATTGTCTTTTTCGGGAGCCTGCACAGGCTGGTTATTATTCTGTTTTTGCTTCTTTTTACCCATGACACAATTCTAGCATATGCAAAAGGATAACAGAACAGCGCCGATTGGCTGTATAATAAAGACAGTATAAAGATTCCGAGGTTACGGAAATGAATATTACTTTTTTAGGCGCAACACATGAAGTGACCGGAAGCTGCACATTTGTGGAAGTGGGCAATGTTAAGTTTGTTGTCGACTGCGGCATGGAGCAGGGGAAGGACATGTTTGAGAATCAGGTGATCCCTGTCGACGGCAATGCCGTTGATTTCGTGCTGCTGACACATGCGCACATTGACCATTCGGGAAATCTTCCTCTCATGAGAAAAAGTGGATTTGCCGGAAAGATATATGCCACGGAAGCGACCTGCAGCCTCGCAAAGCTCATGCTCATGGACTGCGCGCACATCCAGGAGACGGAAGCGGAGTACAAGAACAGGAAGGGTAAAAGAGCCGGGAAGCAAAAGGTCGAACCCATATATGACAGCAGAGATGCAGAGGAGACCCTGGAGCTGCTTGTTCCGTGCAGGTATGATGAAGTTATAAAGATCTGTGATGAGGTCTCCATACGTTTTAAGGATATAGGGCATCTGCTGGGATCGGCATGCATAGAAGTCTGGATGACGGAAAACGGCGTTACGAAAAAGATAGTCTTTTCAGGGGACGTAGGAAATCTCAATCATCCCATAGTCAAGGATCCCGCATTTGTGGATGATGCGGACTATCTCCTGATAGAATCCACTTACGGCACCAGGTATCACCAGAAGAGCGATACGGGTCATGCCGAAGCCCTGGCCGCGATGATACAGAGGACCCTCGACAGAGGAGGGAATGTCGTGATCCCGTGCTTTGCAGTCGGCAGAACACAGGAGATGCTCTACTTTATCAGAGAGATAAAGGAGAGAGGCCTTGTCAAAGGTCACGACGGATTCAGAGTTGTCGTGGACAGCCCGCTCGCTTCCGAAGCAACAAAAGTGTTTCAGACCTGCGACGAGGATTACCTTGACGATGAGACGAAAGCGCTTGTCGGCGAGGGAGTGAATCCGCTCGTATTTGACGGACTTGAACTGTCCATAGATGTGGAAGAGTCCAAAGCGCTCAACACGGATCTTGAACCGAAGGTCATCCTTTCCGCATCCGGAATGTGCGATGCCGGAAGAATAAGGCATCATCTCAAGCACAATCTGTGGAGACCGGAGTGTCTGATAGCATTTGTGGGATTCCAGTCCGAGGGAACGCTCGGAAGAATACTCTATGAAGGAGCTGAATCGGTAAAACTGTTCGGAGAAGACATAGCGGTCAAGGCGGAGATAGATCTCCTGCCTGGAACATCCGGACATGCCGACAGAGACGGCCTCATCAGGTGGCTGCATGGCTTTAAGAAGATGCCGGAAGTCGTTTTCGTGAACCACGGCGAAGATGATGTCTGCACTCAGTTCGCGGAAGCGGTCAGGGATGAATTCGGAGTTGAGACGTACGCCCCTTACAGCGGAACAGAATATGATCTCGCAAAGGGTGAGTTTGTGAGGATCACCGACGGAGTTCCGATTAAGAAGCCTATGGGACAGCAGCAGGAGAAGTACACCGTCAAACATCAGTCTGAGGAATACAATAAGCTCATGGCCGCCTTCGAGGAATTGGAGGCCCTTCTCCATACCGCAAGGAGTCTTTCCAACAAGGAATTGAAAAAATATACAAAAAGTATTATCAAACTTATTAATGACATTAAGTCATAACAGAAAGATATAATAAGGCCCCGCAGTTCGCAAAGAGCTGCGGGGTCATCTGTTACTGTTCGATGGACGCTATGACACTTCTCACTCTGTCACAGTAGACGCGCATGTCCGATCTGTCCATGGGGAAGGCCTGCGGTTTTTCGAGAAGCCTTCGGAATCTCACGCTGTCCGGATATATCTCTGCCGCAGAATTGATGCCCACAAGATATGAGATACCGTTGAGAAGGAATGTATGGGAGAAGGGATCGCACACGGACGTTGCCTGATAGATCCCTATATCCTGCTTTTCTATCTCCTCGTCGCCTCTTGAGAGCGTGCAGTGAACGATACATTCCGGAGCGTCGATCCGGCACGTTATGAGCTTCTGTGTCACGACGCTTGAATTGATGGACCGCTGATGCCGTATGAGAACAAATGCAAGCAGACCCATCAGAGCAAGTAAGACAAGATCCATGAGAAGCGTATAGAATGTGAATTTTCCGGAAGGAAGACGGAGAAAATCGAGGAATGCGGTGAGGGGGGCAAGCCTGAGAACATTTCCTCTGTCGAGATACTTTACCGTGAGAACGAGAACATAGATCATGGCAAACAGACTGAGAACGGATATGCGGTATTTCTGCTGCATAAGTCCCCAGGTCCTGTACACGGAGATCTCATTCTCCGTCAGCTTCACCGGAAAGTAAAAAGTATCTTTAGTATTCAAGATATCAAAGCATCTTCCTTATCTGATTTCCCTTGAACCACTCGGTCACATTTTCAAACGCCATATCGGCGCGGCGCGCAATGGATTCCTTGGTATCAAAGCCGACATGAGGAGTGCACACAAGGTTCGGAACACCGATGAGCGGATGATCCGCTGCAAGAGGCGGGTCATTTTCAAAGACATCAAGACCGGCTTTTATCTTTCCGGCCTTCAGAGCCTCCGCAAGGGAAGCTGTGTCCACAACGGGTCCTCTTGCCGTGTTGATGAGGATGGCGCCCTGCTTCATTGCGCCGATCTCGTCGGGGCCGATCAGACCTTTAGTGGCCGGGGTGAGCGGAGTGTGGACGGAGATGATGTCCGAGCGCTCCATAAGTTCATGAAGGGATACGTATTCCAGCCCGAGTTCTTTTGCTGCGGGCCTTTCCGTACGGCTGTATCCAAGCAGTTTGCATCCGAACACCTTGAAGATCTCCGCAGTGCGCAGACCGATAGCGCCTGTACCGATGATACCGACCGTCTTGCCGAACAGTTCATTTCCCTGCAGACCGGCTTTGCCACCCAGTGCCTGAACGGATGCGTCACCTCTGGAGATGTTCCTGAGGCAGTCTATAGCAAGGCCTATGGCAAGTTCAGCAACGGCATCATTGCAGTAGCCGCCGGTGTTTGAGATCTTGATGTTCTTCTCTTTGCAGGCTTCAACATCCACATGGTCGATGCCCACAAATGCGACAGAGATGAATTTGAGATTATCGCAGGATCTGATCACATCACCGGGCAGAGGATGATTTGCGATGATAAGGGCATCTGCTCCTTCGGCACGTGCCTTAAGCTCTTCGTGATCGAGAGTGAATGCATCATACGAGACAAACTCGTGACCGAGTGAAGTGATGCTGTCTTTAAGGGATCCAAGCTTTTCCTTTGATATGCCGAGAGGTTCCATCAATACAATCTTCATGGGTATCAGATCCTTTCAATTAACTTTATGCTCATTGTATCACAAAGTGCAGTCGTCAATACAAAAAAGACACCGGGATGCTCCCGGTGTCCTGAAGAATGATCAATCAATATTTTCCGATAGGAGGTTTCACATAATCCGGCAGCGGACATTCGTACTTTCCGCCGCTCTTCTTGATGTACTCCTCGCGGGCAGCTTTCATCACTTCCGGATCGTGCATCGTTCTGATGCATGAGAGCGCGATGGCTTTTCCGGCTGTGATCATGCCCTTGTGCCCGATCGTGCTTCCGGCCTGTCCGGCCATCTGCCATGTGTGCCCGACGTTTCCGAGACAAGCGGTCGCGACATGCAGCTCAGCTGTAGGTGTCGCGTATGTCACATCGCCTACGTCGGAGGATCCGCCCATAAAGCGTCCTTTGGACTTATCGTACTCGATGACGCCGCTGTGCAGAGGCTTGTCGAGGAGCTCATCCAGATCTTCGTCTCCGAATGTCTCAATGATAGATGCGCGGATGCCTTCCTGCTGCATCTTGTCATAGGATCTCATATACTTCTTGGCAAGTTTGTAATCCTCATCGTCCCAGGCCGGAGCGCCGATCTCCTTAAGACAGTCGCTGGCGACTTTTGCGAGCACGCTGTTTGATGAGAAATCGGAGAAGGCCATGGTTATATCGTAAGACATCTTGGTTTCGGTCATCTCGGCGGCGCCTCGGGCAACCTTGACGACTCTGGAGAACAGAGCCTTCATCTCTTTGACGGTCCTTGCCCTGACTTCATATTTTACCTTCGCATATGCCTGTACGACATTCGGGAAAGTGCCTCCGACATCGCTATACGCGTAATGGATGCGCTGTCCGTCGAGTATATGTTCTCTCAAATAGTTGCAGCCGACACTCATGAGTTCCGCCGCGTCAAGTGCGCTTCTGCCCAGCCACGGTGATCCGCCGGCGTGCGCAGCCACTCCGTTGAACTCGAAATTGGCGCCCATGATGGCTGTGCCGGAGTCGGCAGAAACATCGTTCAGCGTCGCAGGATGCCATGTATAGCAGAAATCGCAGTCATCAAACATTCCGGCTCTCGCCATGAACTGTTTGGAACCGGCGCCTTCTTCGGCGGGACAGCCGAAATAGATGACCGTGCCGGACTCACCGGTTTCTTTGAGATATTCCTTGACAGCCACAGCAGCGGCAAGCGCGCCTGCTCCGAGCAGGCAGTGTCCGCATCCGTGTCCCGGGGCGCCTTCGCATACCGGAGTGTGGACCGGATTGCCGGGTTCCTGACTCAGCGCCGGGAGAGCATCGAATTCGCCGAGGATCCCGATAACGGGTTTGCCGGAACCGTATGTGCCGGTAAAGCATGTCGGGATCTCCGCGAGACCTTTCTCCACGGTAAATCCCTCATCTTCGAGGATACGGCAGAGAACCTCCATTGACTGGAATTCTTCATAGGCCAGTTCGGCAAAGCCGTAGATCTTATCGCTGGCATCGATAAAAACATCTTTCTTTTCGTCGATGATCTTGTTTACAAATTCAATATCGGTCATAACGCAACACCTCCGGTATTATAAGACTTTACTGAGGAATTCCCTCGTCCTCTCGTTCTGAGGGGATTCGAAGAACTGCTCCGGAGAACCCTCTTCAACGATGAGGCCTCCGTCGATAAACATTACTCTGTCACTTACAAGTTTAGCAAAACCCATTTCGTGTGTCACTATGATCGTAGTCATTCCCGACAGCGCGAGATCCTGAATGACCTGGAGAACTTCCTTGACCATCTCGGGGTCAAGGGCGCTTGTGGGCTCGTCATAGAGCATTACTTCCGGTTCCATGGCAAGAGCCCTTATAATGGCGAGACGCTGCTTCTGTCCTCCGGACAGTCTGGTGGGGTATTCGGCTATCTTGTCGTAAAGGCCGACACGGTTGAGCAGTTCCTTTGCCTTATCTTCAGCCTCATTCTTAGGCATTTTTTTTTCAAGGATCGGAGAAAGGGTTATGTTGTCCAGAACAGTCAGATGCGGGAAGACATTGAAGTGCTGAAACACCATGCCGATCTTCTGACGGTAAGAGGAAACAGCCTTCTTGTTCGGAAGATTCAGGATATCGGTTCCCTTGTACAGAATGGATCCGCTGTTTGGTTTCTCAAGAAGATTGAGACATCTCAGGAATGTGCTCTTTCCGCCGCCGGACGGGCCGATGACGGAGACCGTCTCTCCTTCTTTGACAGTGGCGTTTATGCCCTTGAGAACGTCTACGTTCGTGAAGGACTTATGGAGGTCGATGACCTTAAAGATCTCAAATGAGTGTTTATCTGTCATTTGCTTTTAACCTCTTTTCAAAGAAATTGAGTCCCCTTGTCAGAGTGAAGGTCACGACAAAATAGATTATGCCGGATATGAGCAGAGCGGGTATCGCCAGGAACGTTGTGGACTGGACCGTTCTGTAGGATGTGGTCAGCTCGTTTATAAAGAAGACCGAAGCAAGGGACGTCTGCTTGATCATATTGATGAACTCGTTGACAAGCGCGGGAAGAATATTCTTTATAGCCTGAGGAAGAATGATCCGCATAAATGTGTGGAACTCCGTAAGTCCCAGGCTGAGGCCCGCTTCCTGCTGGCCGACATCCACAGCCTGGATACCGGCTCGGATGATCTCGCAGACATAGGCGCTCGCATTTACGACAAGAGCTATGATGATGCTCTGCGTATCGGTGAGCTCTATGGAGGCAAGTCTCGGAAGAAGCAGCCAGAAGAAGTATATCTGGAGCAGTACCGGTGTGCCGCGGATGATCTCTACATAAATGTCGACGATCCACTGAGCTGGTTTGAATTTGGACAGTTTAAGGACGGCTAAAACGGTACCGAGAAGAGTCGCGAAAAACACTGTGACTGCGGACAGCCACAGTGTTCCGAGGAGACCCTTCCAATATACAAATGAGTATTTAGCCCATATTCTGGAAAGTTGATCAAGCATCAGTCAAAAACTCCTAGAGAAATGCGATATTAGTGATTGGTATATTATACACCAAGCTTCGCAGCATATTCCTTGTACTCGTCATACCATGCCGCATACTGACCGCTCGCGAGCAGTTCATCGATACATTCATTCACAAAATCGATGAGTTCGGTCTCGCCCTTCGGCGCGCCTACTCTCGCTCCGTCGAACTCTTCGGGGGTATCGAAGTGGACATTCTCCATTACGTACAGTCCGCAGTCTGGATTTGCATCCATATAGAGCTGGACGTGTGCAACAGCAACACAAACGCAGTCGCTCTTACCTTCGGAAAGGGCCATGTAGCAGTCAGGTGTGGATGAAAGGACCTTGAGTTCGCCGTATTCCTTGACGTTCTGCAGGAGCAACGATTCCTGAAGCGAACCGCTCTGCGCCATGACGACCTTATCTTTGAGATCTTCGATGGATGTGATGACATCCTTATCAGCCTCTCTTATGACAAGTCCGTATCCGAGGTCATCATCGGAGAAATAGTAGCCCTTTGACAGCTCCATGCTTTCAGCTCTTTCAGGAGTGTAACCGAGAGCGGAGATCGCAAGATCGTATTTGCCTTCAACGATACTGGAGAGAACAGCGCCGAATTCCAGAGGTACGAGCTGCAGTTCAACACCGAGCTTTTCAGCTATGTACTTTGCGAATTCTATATCGGATCCGACGTACTGGTCATCTCCGGTTTTTGAAGAATCGATAAATTCATTGGGAGCGAAGTATGGCTCCATCGTTACGGTGATATAACCGCGCTGCTTGATCTCTTCAAGCCTGTTGGCCGGTTTCGATTCGTTTCCGCCATTCGATGATGATCCGCATCCTGCAAAAAGCATAAGGACAAAGACCACTGAAAGGATCAATGCGATAGTTTTTTTGGCGTTGTATTTCATTATTTCAGCCCTCCGATTTAAAACGTGTGCTTATCTTACTACAGCGGGCGTTTTGTGTCAACACACTACCATGCTAAAGTGCTACTACGCTAAAGTGAATTTTGTGTAAATAGCCCAAATAATCGTCAAAAAAGCGCCTGAGAAGAGGTGTTTCAGGCGTGAAATGACCCTTTACTGGTTTTCAGGGAACATAAAAATTGTTAATATAACTAAAAAAGAATACTCGGAGAAGGAATTGAATTATGGTGATAATGACGGTCATAAACTCGATACTGCTGATTCTGATGCTTGCTGTTCTTGAACTGAACAAGAATACTGTTTCGGGATTTGTCCTGGTGATCCTGCTTTCTGCCGGATACTTTTTCCTGAGAGCGAAAGTCCTTCCCGACAGATCCTGGTTTCTGAAACTGCTCAGCTGGATCGCATGGATCGCGGTTTTCGCGGGAATAGTGTTCCTGACCTGGCCTCCGGTAAAAAGCGTTCCGGCGGTCGAATATGAGAATCCGGTGTATACCGAGCCGGTATCGGTAAGCGGCGGAGATGTGTGCGGGGTCATATCCGAGGACGGTAAAACGGAGATATACGCGGGGATACCCTATGCCAAACCTCCGGTCGGCGAACTCAGATGGGCTGAACCGCAGGATCCCGAACCGTGGCAGGGAGTTCTCCACTGCGATACTTTTGCCCCTATGAGCATGCAGCCCACAAATCTTCCGATATATGATTCGCTCGTCCGTATTATCGGATTCCACGACTACAAAATAAGTTTGGACGACAACTGGATCGCTCCCGTAAGCGAGGATTCACTTTATCTAAATGTCTGGAAACCGGCGGGAGACGTCTCGGGACTACCCGTCATAGTCTATATCCACGGGGGATCGCTTCAGACGGGACAGCCGTGGTACGGCGATTACGCCGGACGCGGACTTGCGGAGAAAGGCGCAGTCGTGGTGAATATGGGATACAGGCTCGGAGTGTTCGGGTTCTATGCGGACAGTGAGCTTGCTAATGAGACTCTGAATCATACGACCGGGAATTACGGCCTTCTGGACCAGATAAAAGCCCTGAAGTGGGTTAAGGAGAATATAGCTGCGTTCGGAGGCGACCCCAAAAATGTGACGGTCGCCGGAGAATCGGCGGGAGCAGCGTGTGTCAGTGCGCTCTGCACTTCTTCAAGAGCCAGCGGCCTTTTCAGGAGAGCAATCCTGGAGAGTTCCACCGTCGCATCCGTAGAGCCGCCGCATTCTTTCAGAACATATGAGGAAGCTATCAAAAGCGGAAATGAACTGAAAGAGAGATACGGCTGTACGACGGTCGGAGAACTGAGGAACATTCCCGCGGAGGAACTTGTGGGAGAGGCGAGCACCCAGCATCACATAACGATCGACGGATATGTCCTCAACAGGATGCCATACAGGTCGTACATGCAGCATGAGAACAATGAGCAGCAGATACTTCACGGATACAACAGCAGGGAGAGCGCTTCATTCCTGATCATGAACAATGCGAAGATGTCCGACTACGAGCAGAGAGTGCGAGGGTACTTTAAGGAATATGCCGACGAGGTTCTGGAGCTGTATCCTGCATCCACAGATGAGGAAGCTGCCGAATACTGGGCGGAGATCTGGGGCGCGGTGTACTTTGACTATCCGCATTACTGCCTCAACAGAATAGCCGTTATGTATAAGATCCCGGTATATGAATACTATTTTTCCAAGGATAACGGCAGGCTCGGACCATGGCACAGTGGGGAAATGATCTACTGTTACGGAAATATACCGGAAGACTCAAAGCTTTTCTCCGAGAGAGACCGTGAGCTGAGCGACCAGATGACCGATTACTGGATCAACTTTGCCAGGACCGGAGATCCGAACGGAGAAGGACTCCCTGTGTGGGAGCAGAATCTCACCAGTTCCGATCTTATGGAATTCGGCGAGACCACCGGTATGATCACGGAAAGGGAGCACGATCTGTTCAGAGTCCTTGATAAAATGCAGGGTGCGGTCAAGATAATGTCGAATTAAGACTGATGAAAAACGTTATTTTACGATATGTGAAATACAGTATAAATAGTACATATTGTAATAACGATATGCTTTGCAGAAACGAAAAAGCCCGCTCATCGAGCGGGCTTTGACAATATCGCAAGATAATCAGACGGTGACTTTCTCAAAATCGGATGCCGGGTGTTTGCACAGCGGACATATAAAGTCTGCGGGAAGTTCCTCGCCTTCGTATTCATATCCGCATACGGTGCAGCGCCACACTGTCTTTCCGGCAGATGCCGCGGCGGGCTGCGGTTTAGGCTTGATATTGCTCTGATAATAGGTGTATGTAGCTGACGGTATCTGGCTCAATACATTCATATCCGTAACCTTGGCTATGAACAGCGTGTGCGTCCCGATATCCAGGGCGGACACGACTTTGCCCGAAATATATGCATTTGTGCCGGAGACGATGTACGGGATGCCGTTGGCGGCTCTGTCAAATGCGGTGAAGTCTTTGAATTTGTCCACATCGCGTCCCGACTGGAATCCGAAATGCTTGAAAAGGTCGAAAGATGCGTCTTCACTGATGATAGAGATGTTGAATTCTCTCGTCTTGAAGACCATGTCGTGCGTATAGTTTGATTTATTTACCGCGAAGGCGATCTGATTGGGCTCGGAGGTGACCTGAATGCATGTGTTGGTGATGCATCCGTTGTCCTTTGCTCCGTCCGTAGCTGTGAGAACAAAAAGACCGTATGAAAGGTTAAACATTGCTTTGAGATCCATATTGTTAATCCTCCTTTTGGATTCATTATAGCAAAAAGAAATCGCGCTATATAGAACCGGATTCTTAATGTATAATTAACAGAAAACGAGGTGATAAGCATGGTAAAAACGATATATCTTGCAGGCGGGTGCTTCTGGGGAACGGAGAGAGTATTCCAGTTGCTCAACGGGGTGACGGACACAACGGTAGGCTACGCAAACGGTCATACGGAGAATCCGACATACAAAGAAGTGTGCACGGATACGACAGGCTTCAGGGAGACCGTAAAAGTGGACTATGATGATTCGCTTGTAAGTCTGGAGACGGTCCTCAAGGCATACTTCCTCTGCATTGATCCGACGATAACGAACAGACAGGGAAATGATATAGGGTCACAGTATCAGACGGGCGTGTATTACATCGATGATGAGTCAAAGGCAACAGCGGAAAAGGTATTTGAGAAGAAGAGAGAGGAGTATCCGGTCTTCTGCGTAGAACTGGAACCGCTCAAAAACTTCTATGATGCTGAGGAGTATCATCAGGATTACCTGATAAAGAATCCGAACGGATACTGCCATATAACAAAAGTCGAATTCGAAGAAGTTAAAGCTCTCAATTCAAAATAGCAAAAAACACAAAAGAAAGATCCCATCCGGAACGAGGATTCCGGATGGGATCTGTTGTTATCCGCAGATATGTTACGAGCGCGCTTTGGCCTGTTCAAGAGTATCTATGATCCAGTTTACGTATTTTATCCTGTCAGCGTGAAGCGCAACGCGGCAGTTGGGCGGCAGAGCATCCAGACGACCGTTGATGGCCGGCATATCGAATATGGTCTGACCGTATGCGGCTCCGCCTCCGCAGTCGACCTGGCAGTGTGCGGGAACGCAGTCAACAAGGACGGATTCGTCAATGAGAGCTGCGACTGTAAGCGGATCATGGACAGGAGCGGCATTGTCTTCTTTGACCTTCTGCCATGTTGAGTATCCCTTGATCCTCTGTGCGGTAAGGTCGGCGATGAATTCAGCTTCTTTTGTCCCGACGGCGCGGATCCTTTCCGCGTCATCCATGGTGAGATAAGCGTCATGAGTTGCATCGAGCGGAACGAACGTCCAGTTCTGGAAACCGGCTTCCATACATACTTCTGCTGCATCCGGATCCATCCAGACGTTCATCTCTCCGACAGGAGATTTGTTGCCGATGATATATCCTCCGCCCATGTACATGACCTCTTTGACCTTATCGACGATCCTGGGCTCGATGTGCACGGCATGTGCGATATTTGTCAGGGGAGCCAGAGGGATGATCGTAACAGAGTGGTCGGGCTGAGCCATGAGTGTCTCGATGAGCCATACAACGGCGGGTTTATCCTGCTCCTTGATCGTTGCTTTCGGAAGCTGGTCGATGAAGTCGCCGTGGACTCCTGCGTTGTTGGCGGGGCCGGAGCCGTCGCGGCGCGGATATCCGGGTCTGCGTCCGAGCATTGTGGAAACATACGGAAGACCGCATCCTTTGAATACCGGCCATTTGTTGCCCATGAACTCCACGACACGGAGAGTGTTTTCGGTGGTGTATTCAACACAGCGGTTACCGTTTACGGTTGTAATACCGAGGATCTCGAATTCTGGTCTCAGCATTGCAAGGACAAGTGCAACGGAATCGTCCGAACCGGTATCGCAGTCGATGATGACTTTTTTCTTCTCGATCATATTTTTTCCTCTTTCTCCACGTAAGTGGCTATTCTCTGTTAACATTTTAGCATGACGCAAATAGGATGTAATATGCTAATTCCAGAAGATGGCTTTTTCCATATGCCTTACAAGGTCTTCGAGACCGCGTCGGTCTTCTTCGGAGAAACGTGAAAACAGCGGGCTGTCTATATCCAGCACACCGATGACTTCGTTTCCGTCATGGATCGGGACAACTATCTCCGAATTCGAAGCGCTGTCGCAGGCTATATGTCCCGGGAACACATGTACATCCGGAACGAGCTGGGTGGCATTCTCCTTTACGGCGGTACCGCAGACACCCTTACCGACTTCAATGTGTATACATGCTACTTTGCCCTGAAAAGGACCGAGCACAAGTCTTCCGTCTCTCATCAGGTAAAATCCGGCCCAGTTGAGATCGGGAAGATTATCGTATATGAGAGCGGATGTGTTGGATAGGAGCGGAATATAGTTTGGATCTTCTTCAGCAAGCGCATTGAATTGCGCAATGAGAATCGAATAATCAGTCATTCGAAGTCCTCCGAGTAAACATAGAATTTTTAGTGATACGAAAATAAATAATACTAAGTGTCATCTTTTTGTCTATCCATATATTTTCATACCTGTCTTCAATATATCAATTAGCAGCTGTTCATTTTTAAGGACTTGTTTGATATCCAAAAGGTCAATTTTCTTGTGAAGACTTTCTCTGAGTTTTTCCGCTAAGCCGTAATAGCGTAATCCTGAAGTATCTGTGTATATCAACAAGTCGATATCACTGTCTTCCCGAGGAGTTCCTTTGGCATATGACCCGAAGAGATAACAAAAACCGACATTATAATCTTTAAAAACATCATGACAGATATTTTGGATCTGTGAAATTGTTAAGATTCCCCGATCTTCCTTATACGGCTCATACTGTTCAATGACTCTCAGCAGATAACTGTATTTGGGAAGGGTGGACTTGGAAGAGTCATTCTCATAGGAAATATAAGAACGCAATGAGATCCCCGTAAGATCAGCTGCTTTATGTTGAGTGAGCGATTTACTTTTGCGAAGTTCTTTTAGCACAGACATAATGATTGCACCTTCTTGACTCTAACATTATGCAATATTGCATATGGTATTTTTTGGTATGTGCAAAAAGGAAAAACACTTCGGGTTTTGGAGAATCAATATTGTTTTTGCTTAGTATTTGTTGTGGACTTTCTCCGCGAAGCACATAACATCTTTGATCTCAAGGACGGTGTCGTCGTCAAGGACGGCTTTTCCGCTCATTCTTCCGAATACCTGGTGCTGGTCGGAGACAAGAACTTTGAAGTCGATCTTTGCAGCTCTGTCCAATACGGGGACAAAGCTCATCTCGAATCTGCCGTCCGAGCTTGTGAATGTCCAGGGATCGGTATATGAGTTTTCCGGAATATTGAATACAACATCGTCAAATTTATGAGCTTTGCCGTCATAAAAGATTATATTTTCCGTAGCGGCGCTTGTATTGCCGAAACCATACCCTATATTGAAGCCGAACGGCTTTCCGTCAAGATCACAGTTGCCGGATCCCCAGAACCATGTGTTGTCGTAAGTCCAGACACCTCTGCCCCAGTCGAGCGTGCCGAAATCCGAAGCCGGATCGAAGGTATACTTCTTTCCGTCATACATCATCCATCCTGACGCTCTCATGCAGTTGATCTTCTGGTTATAGTAGAAAGCGTGTTTTTTATCCCATGGAGTTGCTATCACCATGGAGTCCATCGGAGGCTGGTCGAGTACTATATCGCAGTCAAACGGTTTTTTCTCCCAGAAATCGTTGAAGTGACACTTGATGTGTCTCTTTCCTTCGGAAACGGTGAATGACATCTGAAGACGCTTGTCCTTATATACCGTATCGCCGGAAGATGAATTCTCGGGCAACTTGAGTTTGCCCATGGGGAAGACGTTGAGTATAGTCTCCGTATGTTCCCATGGCTTATCTCCGAAAGACAGCAGCGAAACGGACTGAAGTCCTATATATCCGTCATCTGATATGGTGAATGCGGCAGCGTAACTGTCAGCGAGTACGAGATAGTAATCCCACTCCTTGATCCTGAAAGCAGGTGCTTTGATCATATCTCTCTTATACTGCCAGACCTGGCTTCTTGCCCAGCCGGGTTCCCGGATCTCACCCTGTTCATCGAGAAGCAGCTGCTTCTGCGTAACTTCATGGTTTCTCATGACCGACGCCTCCGAGTGTTTGATAGTAGAGTATTTATATAATAAATATACATTAATTAAAAGCATAAAAAAACAGCCATCACGAGGATGGCTGTCTTATTGCTGACTAGATGGATCAGTCTTCGAAAAGAACGAAGCTGCCTTCCTGATCGTCGTTGACTACAAAGTAGACCTTGTTGTCTTCCGGCTTTACATAGAGAGCGAGGGACTTGATGTTCTTTTCATCGTTTCCTGCTGCTACGAATGCTTCTACAGCTTTTTTCTGCATGCAGCATGTGCATGTTTCTTTTCCTGCAAACTGAAGAGTAACTGTTGTTTTATATTCTTTGGATTTTGTGCTTGCTTTTGTAGTTGTCTTCTTTACTGCAGGTTTTTTCTCTGCTGCTGCTGATGCTGTTGTTGTCTTTGCAGCAGTCTTCTTTGTTGTTGCCATAATAAAAACCTCCATTAAATTGGTACAGACAGTAAAATACTACTTTCTTTCGGAAAATGCAACATTTACACAAAAAGGATTTTAAATGTTTGTAAGTGTTGCACAAATCATTTTAGAGAACGTAAAGCCTATGAGTCGAATTGCTGTACAATTTGGCCATATTACATATAATTGAATCAATAAATATAAAGGATTATTAACTCCAATGAAAAAGAAATTAACAGCTGTAATGCTGCTTTTATGTATAACAGTTTCCATGTTTGCCGGATGCGGATCATCGTCATCGGTAGCGCCTGAACCTGTCAGCAGAGACCAGAAATATGAGGCGCTGGCAACAAGGCACAGGGTCGATTACCAGGATCTGTATAAAGTGAGGCTGTGGGCTGACTCGAGTATCCAGAGCAATGTCCAGAAAGCCAAGAGCAATGCCCCGGAAGACGATTTCAATATAGCTGTAAACGGTGAATGGATCCTCTCAAACAGTATCCCGGAGGGATATACATCATACGATACGTTCTCGGAAAGACAGTTCGAAGTCGACGATCAGATGAAACTGCTGTTTGAGGAAGAACTCATAACGGAAGACGAGTCTCTCATGCATGACATGGAGCTCTCCAAAAATCTTTATGAACTGTGGCTCGACTGGGACGGACGCAACGAAGTCGGAGCTGCTCCGTATATCGAACTGCTGGAACCGGTGGCAAAAATATCCAGTCTCAGCGAAATGACGGAATGGCTCTCGAGAAAGAGGGCGGCGACGCTTACCGCGACTCCCGTGACATGCTATTCGGGCATAGACTGGAACAACGCAGAGAGATACACCGTATATGTCGACTCCTCCTCCCTGATCTTCGGAGATTCCATGTACTACCAGTATATGGATTACGATGACTGGAAGGACGAACCGTACTACAGTGAGGCTGCTGTTTATATGATGCAGCGCCTCGGTTATTCCGAGAGAGATGCAAAGAAACTTGTCGAAAACTGCTTTGCGTTCGAGAAGGATATGGCCGATTACATCATGACGACCGAGCAGCTCGGCGCCGGTGACGCCATCAAAAAGCAGAACAATGTCTATACGATGAGCGAGATGCAGGAACTGGCAGGACCGTTCCCCATAAAGGAGTCGCTTGAAGCTTACGGCTTCGGCAATTCAGATACCTACATTCTCTCTGAACCGAAATGGCTTGCCCGTCTGGGAGAGCTGTACACGAAGGACAAGCTCGAGGAGATGAAGGCATATATTATCGTCTCCACCATGATGATCTGGTGGGATTCTGTAGACAGAGAAGCATATGTCAAGGTGAATGACGTTCTCAATTCGATCCACGGTACAGAGGGTATGATCCCTGACGAAACCGCGGCCATCAAAGCGGTGGAAGACAATATCCCGATGGCATTGGGACATCTCTACTGCGACAGATTTGTGGACGAGGAGACAAAGAGCGACGTCACTGCGATAACCCGCGAGATCATCGCACAGTACAAAGAGATGTTCATGGAAGAGACCTTCGTTTCCGATGAGACGCGGGAGGGCGCCATAAGGAAGCTCGACAATATGGCTATCAGGATCGCTTATCCTGATAAATGGGAGGATAACTCCGATCTCACATATCTCGGAAAAGATGAGGGAGGAACACTGTTTGCAGCCAATGAGGCCATTGCTGACAGCATATGGCTCTCTCAGAGCGAAGCTGTCGGGCAGCCTGTAGACGATGAGGTCTGGACATTCTCACCTCAGCAGGTCAATGCCTGCTATGACCCCACAGACAATTCCATAACGATATGCGGAGGGATCCTCGGAGGCGAGTTTTATTCCAACGATATGACCCACGAGCAGATGCTCGGAACCATAGGGGCGATCATCGCGCACGAGATATCCCATTCATTCGACTCGAGCGGCAGACGCTTTGATGAAGAGGGCAATCTCAACAACTGGTGGACCGCCTGGGATGCAAAAGTATTCGACAGGAGAACGGATAAGCTCATTGCCTACTATGACAGCATAATGCCGTTCAAGGGACTTCACTGCAGCGGAACTCTCGTTCAGACAGAAGCTATTGCGGATCTCACGGCGATGAAGTGCATTCTGTATATAGCGAAAGACGTCAGCGGCTTCGACTATGAAGAAATGTTCGAGAGTTTTGCAACCCTGTGGAGAATGGTGAGTCTTGAAGATACGGAGTATTATCTTGCTTATCAGGATACTCATCCGCTCTCATATCTCAGAACAAATGTGGTGGTGCAGCAATTCCAGGAATTCTACGACACATACGGTGTCAGCGAGGGAGACGGAATGTATCTCGCACCCGGATCAAGGCTGGTTATATGGTGATATGATTTTAACGCAATAAAGATTCCCGGACGGCTTAAGATGGTCGTCCGGGAGTTTTTGTGTCAGTAGGTTTTTCTGTTTATGATACTCAGTTTTTCCGAGTCAAATTTGCACGTTTGCCTGTCGTATGTCAGGAGTCCGTTGAGTTCTGTCTCGACATCACTGAGCTGGGTGTAGATCACGGCGGATAATCCTTTCTTCCGCAGAGGCAACAGCTCATTTTCCACAAATGACTCGTATTTCGTCATCAGCTCTTCATGAGTTTTCAGTTTGCCGTAACTGAACGTCTTATCCGACCAGGTATGGCCGTCTTCTCTGAACCCGAACCCCCCGCACTCCGAGATTATGAATATCCTGGGGTCCGCCTTTTTCGGTTCGTGAAGCTTCTTGTAATATGTGTGAAGGCTCTTGAAGTCGCCCCCTCCCTGGTCGACCCAGCCGGAGGCCTGATCGATGAGTCTTGAAGCGTCGATTCCGCGGATTATATCCGTTATGCGGTTTGCGTCGAACTGCCCCCAGCACTCGTTGAACGGGACCCAGACGGCAAGGGAAACACAGTTCTTCAAAAGTCCCAAGAGTCCGCGAAGCTCGTCTTCATATTCTTTTCTGTTGCCAGGATCACTGCGGCCTGTCCGCCTGTAAGAAGCTTCCGTATCATCCGGAACTTTAATGCCGAGCTGATCTCTCGCGATAGCAGAGATGTCTGTTCTGCATTTTCCGCCTGAGACCATATCCTGCCACACTATCATGCCGAGTTTGTCGCAGAGATAGTACCACCTGAGAGGTTCTGTCTTTATGTGTTTTCTCAGAGTGTTGAATCCGAGAGACTTCATCGTCGCTAGATCGAAGACCATTGCTTCCTCTGTCGGAGGAGTCAGATTCGATTCCGGCCAGTATCCCTGATCGAGCGGGCCGAACATGAAATAGGGTTTGTTGTTGAGGGCAAAAACGGGATGACCGTTCTCCTCGGCAACGGAGAATTTGCGCATACCGAAATACGATGTCACTATATCGCTCCCGCTTTCAAATCTCAGACTGTACAGATACGGATCCTCGGGGGTCCAGAGATGGGAATCTGAAACGGACACGACCGCTTCGGTATTTGTGCGGAATGCAGACTGTACCAGTATGCCGCCGTTGGAGTCTGAAAGAGTCAGCTTATATCGGCAGTCTTCTTTGCTCATCAGAGTCACGGATACAGTCGAAGAGTCGATGTCCGGAACGATCAGAACATCGGTGAAGTGATCAACGGGAACCGGTTCAAGCCACACCGTCTGCCATATGCCGGAAAGAGGAGTATAGAAAATACCGGAGGGAGAGAGCCGCTGTTTTCCTCTCTGCTGAAGACCCTTATCCGTGGGATCCGTAACGGAAACAATGAGTTCATTCTCCTCAGCAAGCAGACCGGTTATATCAAAAGAGAACGGTATATATCCTCCGCGGTGACTGCCGACATCCGTGCCGTTCAGAGAGACGGTGCACAGATAGTCCACAGCGCCGAAATGAAGGATCACACTGGAATCTTTCCAGTCTTCCGGAACGGAGAAATATCTTCTGTAGATAAGCGTCTCATCCGGCTGCAGGACTCTGGAAACACCGGAAAGTTCGGATTCAGGACAGAAAGGCACAAGGATCTTTCCGTCCCATGATGGATCGTCCGGAGCAGATGTTTTTCTTATTCTGTAGTCCCACTGACCGTTGAGGTTCAGCCAGCTGCTTCTCGCAAACTGCGGACGGGGATATTCGTTGAGAGGGAGCGAGCGGCTCACCGAATCAAACCACTTTGTGCGCATACGGACTTACCTCCTGCTCTTCGCCAACACTGCGGTAGAGATATAGGAGAAGAGAGCCACAGCTCCGGTGACCCAGTAGATGACCGGATGGATATCGAATTTTGTTATGAGCATTGAACCGATCTGAGGACCTATGATCATTGGGATAAGCACCACAAAGACCATTCTGACTCCTTCGAATCTTCCTCTTGAATCCGGAGGGGTCAGATTCTTGAACATTGCCGTTGCCGTGACAGTGATGAGGAAGTAGCCCATGTACAGAAATATCCTGGCAATGATGATCAGAACTATGTTTTTTGTGGATCCGTGAAGGATGGCACCGATCGCGAAGGCTATGGGGGATACGAACAGTGCTTTTAAGCCCTTGCCCGAATCGGCAAGTTTTCCGCCTATGAAGCTTGCGGCGATTATAAAGGGCAGCGCCCCCGCTGTGAGCAGAGTCGCAAATGTCTTTGATACGCCGAGATAGTTGTTCGCATAGATCATCTCGTAGGCATATGATACCTGGAATCCTATGGAGACAATGGAGAAGGAGATAAGGATAAGGAACAGGTCGCGGTTGGCTTTTATGGAGTCCCTGCTGAATGCTGAGGCGATATCCCTGAAAATGTCTTTGCCGGAAGAGACTTCGCTCGGTTTGAGATCCTTTGCATCCTCGAGGAGAGAACCGGCGATGAGTCCCGTGACGGAAACGGCAGCACCTATCGCTATGAAGAAGAAGTGGTAGCCGAGATTGTCGATAATGACTCCGGCGCCCGCAAGGATCACACCGGAGATAAGGGGCGCTATCTGGACGATAGCAGTGATCTTTCCTCTGTTGCTCTCATCTGAGATGTCCGTCGTCCAGGCGTTGAAGCAGGAGTCGTATGCGGTCGATCCGAAGAAAGTCATGACGCAGTCGATTACGACTATCATGGCAGCGCCTGCGGCAGGGGTAGGCATGGCTTCGCCGAGCAGTATGGCGGCGGTGAAGAAACCCCAGATAATATAGCCGTACTTGATGAACGGTTTGCGCTTGCCGTATCTGTCTGAGAGTGTACCCATTAGGAACGTGGTGAGAGTGGCGACTATCGCGCTGGCCCCGTTCATAATGGCTATAGGCCTTGTATCCGTGGTTATCATGTCATAGGTGTAAGTGTTGAACCACGAGTTTTCGAGCCCCCACGCTATCTGACCGAGAACCGCCAGAATGACCACGATTGTAATGTTTTTTCTTCCCAGTTTGCCCTTATCCATTTCTACATAAAACCCCTCTAAAATTCGTCAGTTATGTTTGCTCATGCGGGTATATTAAATGTATATAATTAATATATACGCGGTTATGGAAAGTTTCCATCCGCAATATTTTAAAAATATCGAATTCAAATTTGGGGGAAAAACCAATAATGGCAAAATACCTGGCATGCGGGAACATGATCTATGACAGCATAGTCTCGATAGAAGGCGAAGAATTCGGGGAGCATCTCGGCGGACAGGCGATGTATGCCACTGCCGGAATAAGGCTTTGGTCGAAGGATGTAAAGACTGTATCCTGCGTAGGCGCGGATTACAAGGACGGATACGGACCGTGGTTCGAGGCAAACGGACTTACCGAGTCCGGACTCAGCATTGAGCTCGATTACTGTTCGCACGTGCTCATGCGTCATACGGAGAGCGGCGCATACGAGACGACGTCCACCCCCGCAGGGCTGAAGTACATAGAGTATGAGCAGGGTTTTCTTGAGACCCGACCCGAGCATATCGAGAGACAGATAGATCCGGATACGGTCGCGTTTTATCACCACACGCATCTGCCCGACTACGTTATGTTCGAAAAACTGAGAAAGATCAGAGAGAAGTACGGCGTCAAGTTCATGTGGGAGATCATGTACATGCCGGGCAATACAAGATACGGATTCGGATCGCCGTACTTCAACATGGACAAGCTCAGAAATGCGATAGAGATAGCCGGTATGTGGTCTCTCAACAGAAATGAAGCCGCAGACATCTTCAGGATCCCGAGAGAGAATGACGAAGACATCATAAATGAACTCATGAAGTTCAAAGGCCCGGAGATGTGCTACTACAGATGCGGAAGCAAAGGAGCATACGTAGTGACAGGCAACGGCGCGTACTTCTGTCCGATGATCGACGTCACAACTTCGGTCGATCCGATGGGGTGCGGGAACTGTTCGACAGGCGCGTCCATGTATGCGTGGCTTGAGACGAAAGACCCGCTCATGACGGCCATAATGTCGGCGATCTCCGCAGGTCACAATGCGGCGCAGTCGGGACCGTGGCCGCTATTCACCGAAGAGGATACACTGAACGCTAGAAGACTTGCCGGCGAATACTATGAAAAACTGAAAGTAAACTATCCGAATCTGTAAGAGGGGATATTATGTTCAAACGGTCCGTACTGCTAACGATAAGCAGCATACTTATGATGATAGTCGCAGGGATACTTATCATCGGGGTAATAATTACAATTTTTGCGCATGGACTCATGAGCTTCAGGATACCCGGTTCCGCGGGAGACCTCATTTCCGGGTTCCTGAAATCAGCAGCAGGCGACATAGTGATGATAGTTCTGCTGCTTGGAGCGGGCATAGCAGGCGTCTCTTCACGGAACAAGAATGTGCTGTGGCCGTTTGCGATAGCGAATATCACATACATGATAATCATGTACATACTGGATCCTCCGGAAACGTTCAGCCTCATAAAAGCCATACCGGATTTCGGACTGCAGATCCTGTATATTATCGGAGTCGCACTGAGTAAGGATCAATAATTAAGGAGAATATATAGAATGCTTGAAAAAAGACCGCTGATAATTGACTGCGATCCGGGAGTGGATGATGCCCAGTGCATCATGATGGTGAAGGGATCAGGGCTCTTTGACATCAGAGGCATAACCCCCGTTCACGGGAATGTTCCTCTTGAGAAAACAAAGGCGAATGCGCTGTTCCTGAACCACTATTACGGCATCGACGCGCCTGTTGCCGTAGGCGCGGAAGAGGCTATGATCGCAAGACTGGAAAGAGCCGAAATGGCTCACGGAAAATCCGGGCTCGGGAGTTTCGAGTACAGCCTGGACGGACTTGAGTATTCCGATATGAAGGCATGGGATTTCATATGGGAGGAAGCTCAGAAATGGAAAGGGGAACTCGAACTTCTGGCCATAGGGCCGCTCACAAACATTGCCATTCTGGTACTCAAGCACCCGGAAGTCGTCGATCTTGTGAAAAGGTTCGTCATCATGGGCGGAGGTGCTACGAGAGGCAATCATACGCAGCTGGGCGAATTCAACATCTGGCAGGATCCGCATGCCGCCGAGATAGTGTTCAAAGCTGGATTTAAGGATTTCTATATGGTGGATCTCGATGCCTGCGCCACGGCGTATCTGACCCTGAGCGATCAGGATGAAGTGCTTGAGCATGCAAAGAAGACCAGCATCGGAGCATTATTTGAGAACTTTGCCGAATTCCGTAAGGAGATGATGAAGTACCGCAAGATGCCTGCCGAACTGATAAAATATTTCCTCGAACATTATTCGCCGCCGGACGCGGCAGCGGCAGCGGTCATCATTGATCCGTCCATCTGTGAGTATGTGGATAAATATGTGACCGTCGACTGCAACGGAGTACTTACTGCCGGACAGACAGTGGTGGACTGGTTCGGATTCACCGGCAGCCCGAACATGCATGTCGTTAGGCGTCTCGACAGGGAGAGGTATGTGAAGCTCTATCTTGACTGTCTTGATTCATACAGGGAGGTGCAGTGAAATGGCGAAGATACCGGTGATAATGGATCTTGATACGGGTCTTGACGACGCAATGGCGCTCCTTCTCGCCTCAAGATCGGATGCTATAGATATAAAGGCGATCACGACTGTTTTCGGAAATCAGTCGGTGGACAAGACATGCGAGAACACCCTGAAACTCTGTGAACTGCTCGGGATAGACGCTCCAGTCGCCAAAGGAGCGAGAAAGGGATTCCTGACTAAGGAGATAGATTATTCCACAGGACTTGAGATGATGGTCCACGGGGCGGATGGACTTGGCAACAAAGGTGATCTTCTGCCGGCGCCCGTCAAAAAGCCGGATGACCTTACAGCAGTGGATCTTATGGCAAAAGTGCTGAAGGAATCCGACGAAAAGGTGGTTATCCTCGCAACGGCACCTCTCACGAACATTGCCACGTTCATTCTCGCGTATCCGGAACTCAGGGAAAAGGTCAGATGCATCGCATTTATGGGCGGAGCGATGTACGGCGGAAATATAAAACCCACTGTGGAAGCTAATATAGGACATGACATAGAAGCAGCGACAGTCGTTATAAACAGCGATATCCCGAAAGTCATGTTCCCGCTCGATGCCACAATGAAAGTGTTCATGACAAAAGAAGAACGCCTGGCGATGAAAGACACGGGGAAGATCGGAACTTTCCTTGCAGAAGCGATACAGTGCTATGAGGAGATCTATGACAGGCTTGCCGGTATTCCCGGAGCTGTTCTTCATGACTCGATCCCGACAGCATGGCTCATCGATGAGAGCGTTGTAAAACTTGAGGACTACAATGTGCAGATCGAACTGAACGGAGAACTTACAAGGGGCTGCACAGTTACGGATACGGCAAGGAGATTCGGTGGAGAACTCAACTGCAAGGTCGCGGTCGATGCCGACAGGGAAAAGATCATAAAAATGCACTTTGACGCGCTGAATAAGTAACAGTCCCAATATTGGTACACAAAATCCGAACGGTCACAGTGTTGATAGTTTTCAACAGATGTTATCGGAGATCCGGCACGAAATCTGCCTTCAAAACAAGATAATGGATGTATCTTTCGCAAAAAAATCATGCAGATGCCCATATATAGGGTATTTGCAGAGTGTTGAAAGATGCAGAACATGTTGAAACATCTGTTGATAACTCCATTCATTGGACCGTATGTTAGAGATAACAGTATTTGTAAATAATTCGAAAGGATATTTGACGATATGGCAAAGGTATATGATTTCTTCAAACTCAATAAAGGCGCTGTCCTGACGGAAGGTGACCACAGGGAATTCGATGCTGAGATAGAAAAACTGTACAGAGAGTTTTCCGATACTTGTGAGAGCTTCAAGGATATCCTCTCAAAGAAGTATTCCAAAATCTATGCGGTCGGGATCGGTGACTCGCTCTATTCCGCAGGATCGGTGGAAATGAAAAGCTGGCAGTATATGAGCAACCGCATCCAGGTGGTCGAATCACATGAGTTCAATTACTACCATCTCGACTATATGCCTGAGAACTCCCTCGTCATCATATGTTCAGGCGGCGGCCAGGCAGCCAGAACCGTCGAGAGCTGCTGTCTCGCGAAGAAGAGGGGGGCGACCGTGATCGCCCTGACTCTTGTTCCCGAGTCGAGACTTGCATCCCAGGCTGACAGGGTACTCGTATTCAAACCGACGAGAAAGGCATATGTTGACGGAGCATGCAACTATATAGCCCTCGCGAATATGATGAATGTTCTCACCATCAAATTGGCACTCTGGGCGGGAGATATAGATGAGGCAAAGGAAAAAGAACTCGTCGATGAGGCGCTTCTCTATTCTTCACGCGGCTTCAAAGGCGCGATGGGCGACAATGAAGTGAAGATCAAGGAAGCCATGATGAAGGCAAAGGATGAAGGGCAGAGAAAATTCTACTTCCTCGGCGCGGGACCAAACTACATCATTACGGAACTCGGCTGCGCGAAGTTCATGGAACAGTCAGCGGCTGACGGAATACACCAGCAGCTCGAGGAGTACGGCCACGAGCAGTACTGGGTACACAACAGAAACGGTCATAATGACTTTATCTTCCTCATCTGCCCTGACGGAAAGTGCACCTCAAGATGTGTCGAGAACTTAAGGGAGATGAGATATCTCGATCTCACAACGATCGTTCTGACAACGAAAGCGACAGGTGAGATGAAGGAGCTGGCGTCCTATGTACTTGAAACGGAGGATATAGACGAATACTGCTTCTGGATGGCTGCCGGAAATATCCTGACGAGATGCGCCAATTTCTATACCAATTACATCGGCTTCACCGACGGACAGTTCGCAAAAGAGGAACAGAAGGCTGAGCACTACAGGACCATCCAGTTCTCAAGATTCTGCGATGAGGTCAAGGAATTCGATATCGAGATCCCGTCGGCGGAAACACTTGCAGAGAACGGACCGCAGGGGCTAAATTTCCTAAAGAAAAACTGACTGTATTAAATATATGCTGCTTTGGAGGTAGATATTATGAGTGCCGTCAAAGAGTTTGACATCATCATGGTCGGACAGATAACGATAGATGATCTGGTCCTCATGGACGCCCCGGTCAAACCCGACAATATGGGCGGGGATGCCATATACGGACTCTCCGGTATACACATGTGGAACCAGGACCGTGTCGGTCTCGTTATGAGAAAAGGGACAGACTTTGATCTTGAGGAACTGAGGAAACTGACGAAAGACAAAGTAGACTTCACCGGCGTCAGAAACGTTGATACGCCGAATCTCAGGACATTTGAGCTGTTTGACAGATACGGAACACGCTATTTCATTATGCAGAAATGGGGCGGCGACAATAAAGATCTGTCACCAGAGAGCATAGACGATTATCCGGAGCGGTACAGAGGAAACGCAAGAGCGATCTGCGTGGCTCCGATCCCTTTCCCTTGGTGCAGAAGTTTTCTCGCAGAACTCCCGAAGATCGATGAAATACTGCTTGTCGATCCGCATTATGATGCCGTATACGGAGAGAACAGGAGCGGGTGGGACGATCTCTTTCCAAAGATAGATATCTGGGCTCCAAGCGAGAATGAGCTTATGGATTATTTCGGTATCGGTCAGAAAGACGATGTGCGCGATTATATACCTTATATGAAGGAGATAACGGATAAAGGTCCTTCCGTATGCGTTCTGAAACTTGGAGCGAGAGGAGCTATGGCATATGAGAAGGGTACGGGTAAGACCTGGCACGTTCCGGCATATCCGTCTCACGTGGTGGATGTGACAGGGTGCGGAGATACGTTCTGCGGCGGATTCATCAGCGGATATATGCAGAACAGAAATGTGTTTGAAGCTCTTGCTCACGGAATAATCGCAGCTTCCTTCTGTATAGATCACTATGATTCAAGAAGCAATTATCTCGTGACTGAGGAAGAGGTGAGGGAACGGCTCAGGGATTTTCTGGCCGTGACCGAAGAAGCAAACTGTATTATTTAGATGTATATAAGATGGGTTGCCGCAGAATACGTGTTGTGACCCCTGTCAAGTAGACAGGACAAATAAATAAAAGATTAGAAGGAATCTACTGTGTTTCACTATGCAGTAGATTCTTTGTATGTGTAAGATCTTTTCGAGCCGGGGAGACGAGAAAAGATCTTACACTTTAC
>JAFWEV010000029.1 GCA_017512745.1 Oscillospiraceae bacterium | reverse complement strand
TGTCTCTGCGACTGCTTCTTCGACTGTCTCTACGACTGCTTCTTCAACTGTCTCTGCGACTGTTTCTTCAACTGTCTCTGCGACTGTCTCTGCGACTGTCTCTTCAACTGTCTCTGCGACTGTCTCTTCAACTGTCTTTGCGACTGCTTCTTCGACTGTCTCTGCGACTGTCTCTGCGACTGCTTCTTCAACTGTCTCTGTGACTGTCTCTTCGACTGTCTCTGCGATCATCTCTTCGGAAGCTGCTGCTTCGTGTGCCGCTACTTCTTCGGGATCAAGTTCTGCTGCATATGCGGCCGGGATCGCTGCCGGGCTGAGGAGCTGAAGTCCTATGAAAAGAACGAGCATGAGTGCTGTGAAGCGGCGTGTGCTGTTCTTTTTGTTTCCCTTAGATTCTGTACGTTTCATTATTGTATCCTCGCTTATGATTTATGATGAATGATGATGATTTTTCTGTTCTGGATACAATATACCAACCGAAACGTAAAGCTAACCGTAAAAACTTTTTACGGTAAAAAAATTTTTTGAATTTTTAATCAGTTTTTTCTGAAGCCTGCGAAAACAAAAAACCGGTCTTAACAAGACCGGTCTTTGATATCAGATAAACGGTATCAGTACTGCCACAGACTGTACTGGAAGGGAACGACTTCGGCTTCCGACTCAGGAGCTTCTCCGGCTTCCTCGGCGAGCACCATCTCGCGCATCTGCTGTTCATATGTAGGATCGTAATCGTCGACTAAAGGAGTGACCTTGCTGCGGACATCCAGGAAGTCGAGGACGCCTCTGCCCATCTCGCGGCCCTTGCCCGTGTGCATGTCATATGCGTAGTCGGGGATCTCGACTTTCTTGCCTGCGGCGGCTTCACGCTGAATGATGTTCTTGAGACAGTCTGTCGAGCGTTCCTTAGGCTGTTTGCACAGGAAACGGATCGCGTGCATGAAGAACAGTGGACGGTCGCCGTCGTCATAGGGGAACTTCTTCCTCATCTGGTCGAGAGTGTTGATGAGTATCGGGGCGTCGGTGTTGCCGAAGCCTATATCCTCGACGGAGATGGCGTTGAGTCTGCGCCACATCTTGTCCTCAAACTGCTCGCTGGTTATATACATCTCGTATGCGACTCTGCATGCGGTCGCCTCGTCGGCGCGGCGGATGGATTTCTGAAGTGCGGAGACAAGTTCGTCGCCCGGAATGCCGTTGCGGGACACGAGATTTCTCCACGGATCATATGACATAAATTCGCCCATAATAAGAATTCCTTTCTGAAAGCAGGGATCGCGGCGTCAGTAAAGAGTGTTCCGCCGCCCTATATCCCGATTATATCATATGTGGGGGATACATTTGCCCGCCGCCGTTATCAGTTGTGCAGTCTCAGGACTCTTTCAACTTCGTCCCAGAATACGGGAAGATCCGTATCCAGACCCACAAGCGCATTGGGCTCTTTTCCGAGTCTTCCGTTTATGTCCGCAACTGTCCGGCCATAGCTCGGACCCTTGGAGAGGTCTATCTCAACAAACGCTTCCTTCATGCGGAAGAATTCCGGATGGACAAGATACATGACCGCTGTGAGGTCGTGTACGGGACCGCCGTCGAGACCGTTTGCCTTCTGTGACTGAAGGGTGAAGCGCATGATGTCTCCGAAGAGTTTTCCGGCCTTATTGCCGATAGCTTCCATGCGCTCGATGACTTTTTCCGTTGCGATGGTCCTGTTCGTGAGGTCAAGTCCCATCATGACAACGGGGGCTCCGGATGTGAATACGACATGAGCTGCCTCGGGGTCCGCGTAGATATTGAATTCGGCGCTGGGTGTCGTGTTGCCCATGCCGGCGGCACCGCCCATGAGAGAGATGAGCTTTATCTTCTCCGCGATCCTGGGTTCGAGGCGGATAGCCATCGCTATATTTGTAAGAGGACCTACCGGAACGAGAACAACGTCTCCGTCGCTCTCCATGATCGTGCGGATGATGAAGTTGACAGCGTGTTCCTCTTCCGCCTTTATGCGCAGTTCTTCGAACACCGGGCCGTCGAAACCGCTCTCGCCGTGGATCTTTTTGCCGACGATCTGATCGCGGACCATGGGTCTCGACATTCCGCCGTAGACCTTGACCTGAAGTCCGAGATGCTGGACAACGTTGAGGGTGTTGGGAAGGGTGTGATGGAGTCCGGCATTTCCGGCAACAACCGTAACACCGAGCAGTTCGATGTCCGGGTGCTTTGACGCGACCATGAGAGCTATGGCGTCATCGTGTCCTGTATCGCAGTCGAGAATCATTTTTATCTTTTCCATTATATATATCCTCCAAATGTTTTTCTGATTGCAGTATAATTGAGGCAGAAGAGAAAAAATACGATATATCTCCTATTTTTGGAGGAAATTATGGAAAAAATCAAAGACAGAAATGCTTTGGACAGGGAATATGAGACGGAGTTCCTCAGGAGTCTTATCCCGGATGAAGCAAGACCATACGGAAAACTCCGGAGATACTCATCCGGAGAACTCCTTATAGAGCAGGGGGAGGAGCCCGAGTATCTCTTCTGTCTCGTGCGCGGAAGATGCTGCATCCACATGTATCTCTCCAACGGAAGGAGGATGATCCTGTCATCCCCGGAAGCGCCGTGCCTTCTGGGAGAGATGGAGATATTCGACATGTCACCCACCAACTTCTCGGTGGAAGCGCTGGAGGACAGCACGGTGATAGCCCTGCCGCTCAAGGAGGTCAGGGACATACTGCTCGAGAGCAACCGGTTCCTGAGACAACTGTGCCTTATAATCGCGGACAAGGAGAGGAGCAATTCAAAGAAGCTGATGCATGCGGGGGGATTCCCGCTCGAGAACAGGCTCGCCGGCTTTATCCTCGCAAACAGCAGCGGCAGAGTATTCCGCATAAAAAAGGTCGAGATAGCCGAGACTCTCGGGGTCTCATACAGGCATCTCGAAAAAGTCATGAGCGATTTTGTGGCGGCGGGATATCTGAGAAAGGAAAAGCTCACATATTATATTGAGGACTCGGATGCGCTCACCGGGCTTGCAGACAAACTCAACGTCTCGTGATATGCGCGGACCGGTTGCTAAAGGATATAATTATTATTGATACATATATGGAAAGGGAAGGGACAAAAGACTATGGTCACGGATGTGTATTCCGGTTATTACCGCGCCGAGGCGGAGCACGGCGGCGTAAAGAGAAACGGCGTTCTTGTGAAACTCACCGCCGATTCGGAAGGGGGCAATATATCCTACGAAGTCAGCGCGGCTTTCTTCCCGCACGTCACGGATGACGATTTCGCGGTGAGCTACGACATGTATCTGTCCGAGGTCATCTATTCCGCGAAGGGGAGACGTTCCAAAAAGAAAGAAGCAGTTTTTTTAGAAGATCTGCAAAAATATATAGACAATCTGTCCGCGAAGGCGGGCGCCCGCGTTTTTTGGGAAGAACCTCTGGGCTAAGAGATCAAAAAACAGACCGAATGTGATCCATGGGACCACATTCGGTCTGTTGATATATAAACGGGGAATCTCTTTCGCGGTGTGGTGCGGTGAGCACAACCGATGAGTGTCCCTTCCCGAAATATCCGGGAACGGCCGCATCCCGCAAAATGCAGATAAAAAAACCGGAGCCTTAATACCGCAGGCTTCGGTTTTTTATTGCAATCGTGACAGAAAAGGTCTATAGTATAATCTACAGTTGTAGACTATAGGAGCTGTAAGCATGCAACGACAAATGGAAAGATATCAATGCGTCTTTATCGTTTTGTTTTTTATGATATTTTCCGTATTGATGACGGGATGCGGGAATATGACTGAAAGCGCGGAAGAGAACCCGGATGAGATATCTGATAGACCAAAGACAGCATGTTTGACCGGAATGCCTCTGAGTGATGGGGAGTCCGATCAGAAACCGTATATGATCCCGATCTATGGTTCGGAAATGAGCGGACCTGCAGCAGGTTTATCCCAGGCTGAAATCGTGATCCAGTATGCGGCAATCAATGGCGTCACCGAATATATTGCTCTGTACTCAGATATTTCCGCAATTGATCAGATAGGACCTGTGAGACAGTTGTGGATGAATGATACGGAGATACTGTCATTTGTGCAAAGCGGTATATGTATATGTGACGGCGACTATCCGGCGGATGAAGAAGATGCTGTTGAAAGACTTGTAAGCAGAGGGATCGATGTCATTAACACTCTGGACGATACGGGCGTGACTGTCACAAACTGGGAAAAACTGGATTCCGGATATGATGTGCCGTATTGCAGAAATATCGATACCGGAATTCTCCGAAACACAATATCCCAGAAAGGTATTGACATGAATTACAGTGCTTCTCCCGTGCTCGATTTTTCCGAAGAGACGAGGCCAAAGATCGAGGTGCTGGATTTTGCCGATCGCGGGAGATGGACATGCACGGGTTACCTTATGTCGGAAAAACACGGAAACAGTTTTCTGTACGATGATTATTTCGGGAAATACTATATTTTCCGGGGAGAGAACGACCAAATCATCTCTGACCCAAAGGCGGAACAGCCAGGTCCAGTGATGTTCGACAATATTCTGCTGCTCAGTGTCAGATACGAAAATGGTCGGACTAATTGTCCAAATGAACTTCATCTTTATGGTGAGGGAAATGCGTTTTACTTTGTTCAGGGGAGATACATAAAGTGCAGGTGGACCAGGAACGAACAGGATCCTCGGTATGTTCTTTCCGACCTGAACGGCAGGGAGCTGAGTATTTATCCCGGAAGAACATATATATCTTTTATAGATGAAAGTATGGAAGATTCTGTTGAGATATCCGTGACAGGTCCTCATATCACCTTGTGGGAAGAGGCAGTACTGGGAATGATCGGTGCAGTACAGCAACATATAAATTCATCGCTGGACCGGTTTGCCGATTTTGAGATACTTTCCTTCAATCCTGAAGACATGCAGATGAATTCTTCCGCTGTTTACGGGACAAGAATGGTGACGGAGAGATATCAGCCGGCCATCCGAGCGAATGAGAGTGTGACTGACGATACTGTTTTCTATGACATTGCATACAGGGCAGAACTCAGCGATATGGTCCTGAGACCGCTATGTTCCATTGATGGATGCGCTCATGACACTCCGGCATGCAATGCGTGGGTGCCGGGAGAATACGGAAACCCCAGTCTTGTTCCGACAGAAGACAGACTCTTCTGGGTCTATTACGACGGTAAACCGGGGAGGATAGAGGTAACTGATCTCAACGGGTACGGCAGAAAAACGCTTTATAAAGCAAGTGGCAGAGAACTCAGCTATTTCAACAACTTGTCATACAAGATGGTCTATGACGGAGCGCACCTTGGATTCATGTCATTTTCCAGATTCATTCTGCTGGATACCGAAACAGGCGAAGTGGTAAAAACCGTCAATATCGGGAAGAACGGCACCGTAGAAGCCATGGCTGACGGTGATACCGTTATGATTATGATCAGCTCCGCCGGGGGAACGGAAGGCATTGAGATATTCGCTCTGAACATTGAGACCGGGAAAGTCAGAGAGGTTTTTGATTTCGACTTCGGAGAAGAACACTTCGGACATGTGATCCCGTCGGATTCCTGCAAGGTCTTCTGCTATGAGTATAAGACCGTTGAGGAGCATCCGTGGGGCGACGAAACGCGTATGGTTTCCGGATTTATCTACGATGCCGTCACGGGAGAAATAACAGGGATCGATGATCTCATTGCTGACGGTGAAGACATTCAGTTCATATATTGCGAAGGAGATTCGGCCGTTGTGAAATACTCCGGCCATGAAGGTTATGAGATCGTTGATATCTCCACAGGGGAAATAAGGTCGACAGCAATAGATGTCAGAAACAACTGGAACGAGAAATGGCCTCCGTTTGTTTACGACGGAAACGATGAGTACTATCTGATCACCACCAGGTGTGTGAGAACTGCGGATTTCCCTTATCCGCCGTACTACTACGACATGGTAGCTCCTTCTAAAAGGAATGTCTGGGCAATAATAGAAAAAGAGGACTACTGGAATGGGGAGAACTCTTTTTCCGAGATCGAAATGCCTTGAGTCTCGTATTGTTAGAAAAATCGGAACATAGTATAATTCAATTCAAATCGAGATCATTCATTGCATGTAAGAGGTAATTATGGATAAGATCAGTGAATCATTCGGAAAGATGGTGTTTTCTGAAGCAGTGATGAAACAGAGACTGCCCAAAGAGGCGTATGATGTGCTGCTGAACACCACCAAGGCGGGACATCATCTGAATCCCGCGGTGGCCGATGTCGTGGCAAATGCCATGAAGGACTGGGCGATAGAAAAAGGCGCCACACACTATACACACTGGTTCCAGCCTCTTACAGGCATAACTGCGGAAAAACACGATGCGTTTATAAAACCGGCAGAGGACGGGAGAGTCATAATGGAATTCTCCGGCAAGGAGCTTATACAGGGAGAGCCTGACGCTTCTTCATTCCCATCGGGAGGACTCCGTTCAACATTCGAGGCAAGAGGATATACCGCCTGGGATCCGACCTCATATGCATTCATTAAAGACGGTGTGCTGTGTATTCCGACTGCGTTCTGTTCCTACAGCGGCGATTCCCTCGACCAGAAGACACCGCTCCTCAAGTCGATGGAAGCGCTCAACCGCCAGACGATGAGGATCCTCAGACTGTTCGGAAATGAAGACGTTTCAAGGATAATCACGAATGTCGGTCCTGAGCAGGAATACTTCCTCATTGACCAGAATATGTATGAGAAAAGACCGGATCTTGTATATACAGGGAGAACTCTGCTTGGAGCAAAGCCCTCCAAAGGACAGGAACTGGACGATCACTATTTTGGTACTATCAAACCCAGAGTCCTGTCATTCATGAAGGATGTGGACAAGGAACTCTGGAAACTCGGGGTTTACGCCAAGACTGAACACAATGAGGTCGCTCCCGGACAGCACGAACTTGCTCAGATATATACTATGGCGAATTTAGCGTGTGATCAGAACCAGCTGGTCATGGAGATCATGCAGAAGGTCGCGCACAGACACGGAATGGTCTGTCTGTTAGCTGAGAAACCATTTGAGGGTGTTAACGGAAGCGGCAAACACAACAACTGGTCCATCTCGACCGACACGGGTATCAATCTGCTTGAGCCCGGAGATACGCCTTATGAAAATGCCCAGTTCCTGCTGCTGCTCTGTGCAGTTATTCAGGCGGTCGACACTTATCAGGATCTGCTGAGGATCTCAGTGGCGTCAGCGAACAATGACCACCGCCTCGGAGCGAACGAGGCTCCTCCCGCGATCATCTCGATGTTCCTCGGAACAGAGATCACGGGTATCCTTGAAGCGATCGAAAAGGATATACCGTATGATGCAAAGGATAAGGAACAGCTCAAGATAGGCGTACATGTCCTGCCGAGATTCTCAAAGGACACCACCGACCGCAATAGAACGTCTCCTTTCGCGTTTACGGGAAACAAATTCGAATTCAGAAGCGTAGGATCGTCTCAGTCTATTTCGCAGGCGAATGTCATCATCAATTCCATGGTGGCGGATGTTCTCGAGAAATTCGCAGATGAACTGGAGAGCGCTGACGACTTTGAGATAGCGCTGCATGAGCTTATAAAGAGGACGATAACCGAGCATAAGCGCATCATCTTCAATGGCAACGGCTACGAGGAAGCGTGGGTCATTGAGGCGGAAAGAAGAGGCCTCTTGAATCTGCGTACGACACCGGACGCTCTCCCGTATCTCCTCGACAAGAAAAATGTGGATATGTTCGCAAGACAGAGGGTGTTCACCGAGAGTGAACTGAGATCCAGATTCGATATAATGATGGACAATTACAGCAAGGTCATCAATATCGAAGCACTCACCATGATAGATATGGTCAAGAGAAGCATTCTTCCCTGTGTCAGCGCGTTCCAGAGTGAAGTGGCAGAAACAATTGTTTCGAAGAGAGCTGTTTCAAAGGATCTTAAGTGCTTCTATGAGGAAAAGCTGCTCGGTAAACTGTCCGACCTGACAGATACCGCATTTTCCAGACTGAGAGTGCTTGAGGAAAACGTGGAGACCGCATCAAAGATCAGCGGAGTAACCGAAGTCGCTGTGTACTACAAGGACAATATCGTGACGGCAATGTACTCGCTGAGAGAGGCGATCGACGAACTCGAGAGCATCACGGATTCCTCGGTATGGCCGTATCCGTCATACGGAGACATTCTTTACAGCGTAAAATGAAAAAATAAGGCAAAGCGGAGCAGTCAGCTCCGCTTTTTCTGTTTTGTACAGAAAGGTATTATAATAATCAGTGATACAGAAAAATTCAGGAGCTATTGCATATGGGAAAAAGGCTATTGGCAGTACTACTCATACTCTCCGCTGTTTTCTGTCTTGCATCATGCGGACAGAGCAGCGTAACTGCAGCGGAGAACGAGTTCAAACTCAGGATAGACGTGGAGACCACCGATACATTTGAAGGTCTTCACTGGAAGTATTATGTGGAGGGAGAGTGCATTGGCGAGTCCTATATTCTTGCGAATCAGGGAAAGAACATCACTAAGAAGGACACGCTGGTCATTACATTCATCCCGGAGATACTGCCTGACGGTTATGATCTCAAAGATCTTGGCATCGAATTCTTTGTCATCCCGAAGGACACCAATGTGGACCGGAGTATAACGGATGTTGATGTCATCACAAAAGATGAGATCGCCTGCAACGGAAAGGTATACATAAGCGGAGAATACGGAACTGTGCTTGATATGAAGATGACCGGAGAGTTGGATGTTGGTTATTCGATATTGCCGTCTGCAGATTGATTCGGAGGTCTGAAAATGGAAAAGAGAAAAGTTATATTTGACTGTGATACCGGAACGGATGATGCAGTAGCGCTTATAGCGGCGCTCAAAAGCGACAACCTCGACGTTATAGGAATAACCTCGGTCAGAGGGAACATAGAAGTCGACAAGGTAGTCGAGAACAATTTGAGGATCCTCGATCTTCTCGGGATGGATGTTCCCGTATACAGAGGATGCCATAGAGCGATGGCGAGGACCCTTATTCCCGGAAGAGAGAAGAATACCAGGATGCAGACGGTCTCAAAGGAAGTCGACGGAAAAGTGCTGAGGATCCATGACGATGAGCTCCCGCTCCCGCAGGCTATGGGAAAGGTTCGGAAGGAGCATGCGTGTTCATTCATAGTGGATACTCTTCTCGGTTCCGATGAGAAGATAGATATCATCGCCGTCGGTCCGCTCACGAATCTCGGAGTGGCATTTACGATGGATATGAGGATAACGGACCATATCGGGACCATTTATATCATGGGCGGAGCTCTCGCAACGGGAAACAGAACCCCTGTCGCCGAAGCCAATTTCTACGATGATCCGGAGGCGGCGGAGATAGTTCTCACGAGCGGGTGCAATGTCATAGTGAACGGTATCGAGCCCAATCTTGAAGGAGCCACATATGATGTCGGCGAACTTGCCGAACTCAGAAAGATAGGAACCAAAGAAGCGTGTTTTGTCTCGGATATGCTGATAGGGTGGATAAACAAGTGCAAGATCCTGTTCGACACAGATTCCGAAAGCTGCTGTATACACGACTATGCCGCGGTTTCCCAGGCTATTGATCCTTTGACAGTGACCGAGATGAAGCCTGAGATATGCCACGTAGATATTTCCGGAGGGATGAGCGACGGAATGCTTGTGGTGGACAGAAGAATACCGCAGCCCGTGGATTCAAGCATTCAGGTCGTATACCACATGGATACCGAAAGAACACACGCACTGCTGAGAGAGCTGCTTGCAAAATAAAGATACGGATAAAAAAAATCTCATTGTATTCTGTGCGAATACAATGAGATTTTTTTAGATTGTTTATCATTCTGAACGGAGCGCATCGATAGGATTGAGGTTTGCCGCATTTATTGATGGCAGCAGTCCGAATATGAGGCCGACCGCGATGGAGAATCCGACCGCTATGATGATCGCCGGTCCGCTGATGGCTACCGGAGTCTGCGCAATACTGGAAATAGCGTATGCGAGACCGATGCCCACGATTATACCTATAACGCCTCCCATGCTTGTTAGTACGGCGGCTTCTGTGAGGAACTGTACCAGTATATTGGACTTTTTGGCTCCCAGTGCTTTTTTGAGACCTATCTCTCTCGTCCTCTCGGTAACGGATACGAGCATTATGTTCATAACTCCGATACCACCGACCAGAAGAGATATTGCGGCGATCCAGATAAGCATTCTGTTGGTAGAAGCTGACAGCTGCTGCAGATTTTCCGCCTGCTTTAGAAGGTCTTCCGCCTGATATTTAATGGTGCTGTCCTGAGTTGAAACATATCTGTTGAGAATATCTGCCGTATCCTTACCGACAGAAGTCATGGCGTCTGTGCTGCTGACCTTGACTAGTACGGACTGCGGCTCATCAAACTTATAGAGTATAGGCCAGCATGACAGTGGAATGTATACTTCTCCGTATTCTTCATGGGCGTACATGTAGTAGTCCTGAAGGGAATTGATGACCGGCTCAAACTGTGACACCTGCTTGATGATGCCTACAACAACGAACGGCTCATTTCCGATCTCTATCGTTCTGCCTATCGGGTCGACATCTTCGAACAGTGTAGTAACGGCAGTGTCATCGAGGAGTACGACTTTTCTGTGGAAAGAGTAGTCTGAACTGATAAAGCCTCTGCCCTTGACGACTACCTTGCCGGCTGCCTGAAGATAATCCAGATCTATCCCGTAGAGATGTCCGCCGTCAAGTGAATGGTTCTGATGAAAAATGGAAGAAGACCATGATCTCATGTTATATCTTGCCGCAGCTTCCACGTTCGGCAGAGCAACTATTTCGGCAAGAGTCTCTTCCGAGACCGGCGGAACGCCGTCCGGAATGCCCTGCCAGTCAAACTCGGCAACGCTGTCGCCCTGATACAGTCTTACATCCACCGTATTTGTTCCGGAACCGACCAGGTTCTGCTTTATCTGCTCGTTTGTTCCCTGGATGGTGGATACGATGGCAATGATTGCCGCGATTCCGATGATAACACCGAGCATTGTAAGGAACGAGCGCATCTTATGAGTTTTAATGCCGCGGAAGGCTAGTTTAACGTTTTCCCACATAACTGACCCTCCTTAATATCCGTACAGAGCGCTCATGTCGGCATCTGTATTGCATTTTGCTCCCTCATTTACGGTCTTTCCGTACGGGAAGGCTATATAGTCGTCTTCGGTAAGACCGCCTTTGACCTCAACCAGATATCCGTAAAGGGTCGCACCGGTCTTGATGAACTGCTTCTTAAGAAGTCCGTTTTCATCCATCATCATGACGTAATTCGAACCGTTTTCTTTTCTGACGAACTGTACAGGAATATAGAATGCGTCATTGTCTGATGAAGAATCGAACATCATCTGAACATAACTGTATACTTCAATCTCTGCCGTGGTGTCCACAAGTTCAGCCTTGAATGAGTAAAAAGAGGAGTTGGGATTGACGCTCTGCATCATGTCGCCGTATCTCTGCGGTACAGAGGATATCTCTTTTACGACCGCCTCATATCCCATTCCTGTGCGCATGTCCATAACATTTACGGACATGCCGGGACTGATGACATCAAGATCCAGTTCGTCGATCGTTCCCTGAATGATAAGACCTGCATTGCTCTGGACCGTCATAAACACACCGTTTGCCTCAAGAGTATCGTAATCGTTAAGAGTGGAGATGATCCCGGGACACGTGCTCTTGACCACACCGTCAACAGCAGCCGCGTTGGCTTTTTTGTAATCGAGTTCCGCCTGACGTGCGGCAATGTCCAGAGTTGTTATTTTTCTGCTCTGGTCAGCGATCATCTCATTGATCTCTTCCTGTGAATAGCTTTTGCTTTCGGGGATCTCAATAGGATCAATGATGATAACATCATCACCCTTGATAAGCGTAGAAAAAGATGCCAAATTCTCTGGTAGTTTCTCAGGTATTATGGCTTTCTTATTTTCATAATCGATTGTGATTCCCATTTCACGCAAGAGAATATCCATTTTCATGCTTGCTCCTGAAGCATTAGGAAATCGATTCACATAATTTTTGACAGCATCTGATGTTTTTTTATTCCAGTTAATTATCCATGTGCATATCTTCTTACTGTCGGCGTTGTCATTATGTTGCCAAATGTTGAATTGAACATAAGTGCCCTCAGGTGGATATTCTCTCAAAAGCTCATGTGTTTCTTCTTCAATAGAAGATTCTATGACGGATTCTGTTTCTGAAGTTTCAGAAATCTCTGAAATGCTGGAACTGGAAGTGGTGTCAGAAACTACTTCTTCGTTACTAGAAGTTGTAATCTCCATTTGTTCAGACTGAACAGAAGACGTATCTGATAGAGAAGAGCTGTCTGATTCAATTGGTAACGGATCTGGCGCAAGATTAAAAAGAAATTCGAGAGAGATTGAAGTTTGTGCAGTTATATCAAAAACATATGCTTTATCCGCAGCAGTTCCGTTTCCACTATCTTCCTTGTTGATTTGATCAAAACTATCTACATATAACTCTGTTGGAACAAATATGGGTTCGATTGGCTCATATGGTGTATACGTCTTATATATCTCTAGTTGCTTCTTAGCGTCTTCGACATCCAGCAGAGCCAGCTGCCATGCGGTGTAGGCTTTGTTTTTCGCAATCTCGACAGATGTTGTGTCATAAGCAAACAGCGGAGTGCCTTCTTCGACCTCATCACCGAGCTGTACGTATACTTCCTTCACAACAGCGGAAGACTTTCTGTATGTGTCTGAACTTCCGGGCATAACAGAACCGTATGTTCCGAACTGCTCCCAGTTCTGCTGAGAGATGCTGTTTACAGGATAGACATCGACAGCTTTGGAAGTCCTGTTGCGTCTGGCAAGGTATATTCCGCCTCCGGTGAGAATTCCAACCGAGAGCAGTGATATCAGAGTTATCCTGAAAGCTTTGCTTTTGAAAAAGTTCTTTTTCAAGCGTTAAGACCTCCTTCTTCAAGAGGTGCGAGATGCCCGTCACTCATAGTGAGAATGCGCTGCGCATAGCGGGCGACTCTCAGTTCATGGGTGATCATGACTATGGTCATACCGTTTTTGTTGAGTTGCTGGAACAGCTCCATCAGCTGAGTTCCGCTTTTGGAGTCAAGGGCGCCTGTCGGTTCATCCGCGAGCAGCAGCTTTGGGTTGTTTACCATTGCTCTCGCAATGGCAACGCGCTGCTTCTGTCCGCCGGACAGTCTTGTAGGATCAAAGTCGACACGCTCCGCAAGGCCTACCGCTTCCAGAGCGGCTCTTGCGCGCCTGGCTCTCTCTTTCGGGGGAACTCCGGCATAGAGCAGGGGAAGTTCGACGTTTTCCTGAGCTGTTTCATGGGGAAGCAGATTGAACTGCTGGAAAACGAATCCTATATATTTGTTTCTGAGCTCGGCGAGCTCATTGTCGGTCTTCTTGGAAACATCGTTTCCGGCGAGATAGAACGTTCCGGATGTTGCGAGATCCAGACAACCAATAATGTTGAGCAGTGTGGACTTACCGGATCCGGAAGGACCCATTATGGACACGAATTCGCCCTCTTCCACACTGAAGCTGACATCAGTGAGAACGGGGACATCAAATCCGTCGCCGGTGTAAGTCTTGCAGATTTTTTCCAGTTCCAGGATCATCCTTCGGGGACCTCCTGAGTGATCTCAACAGGTTCTTCCATTATGGGACCGTTGTCATAGACAATCCCGCCGGCTTTTCCGTCTTCTTCAACGAAAACCTCGTAGTTTTCATCTTCGCCGTAATCAACGTCCTCATAGGACGGCTCGACATATTCTGTGGTGGTCTTCATACCTTCCTGAAGAGAAGGATCCGGGAATGCTATGAAATCGTCCATGGTTATACCGGATACGACATCGTATTCATCGGTGGAATCGTTGTAGACACCGAGTTTGACCTCGACTTTTCTGAGCTTTCCGTTCACATCCGCCCAGACGTAAGGATGAGATGTATCGGTATCGCAGATGAAATATGAACCGAGAAGGAATCCTCTGACGGAGGAGGGTGTTTCTGTTGCAGGCTCGACGGTAAGGTGCTGGCCGAGAATGATACCGCTGGAAGAATCGGGTGAGACATAGAAATAATACTTGGATGAACTGGCCATGGAATCCGATTCACCGCCCATATAGTACCCGCCCTGATCGTTCTGAACGGGAGCGCTCGTGTCTATCTTGTTCACTGTACCGGTCCATGTGATGGATTCATCGACTCTTGAACGGATAGTTACAGGCATGCCGACATAGAGAGATGAGATGTTCATTTCATTCACGGTTGCCTTGATCAGGAAGTCTCCTGCACTCATGATCTGGATAAAAGCAGTTGAATCGGATCCCTGATTCGGGTTGTTGGGATCGTTGACGGTCTTGACCGTGCCTGTGATCGGGCTCTTGACGATAGAATTTTCTATGGCAGCCTTCATCGAATCTATCTCGAGCTGCTTTTTCTTTATCTCATAGTTATATGACTGAATATCAGTTCTTAGTTCTTGTATCTGGAGGTCATACTGTCTTATCTGGCTCGGGTCAGCAGCTTTGTCAGCTTCATACCGAGTGATCTGAGACTTTGCATCAGCAATTAGACTGTTTGATTTTTCAACATCGAGATACAGCTGGGAAAGGGACATTTTCATTGATTCGACATCATATGAGAAAAGCTGATCTCCGGCGTTTACCGTATCGCCGACTGATACAAAGATCTCTCCGAGTTCTTTGCCGGAATCCAGATTGACATCTCTCGTTTGCTGAGGCTCCACTACACCCGAATATCTGTTTGTCCCGGCACCTCTTACCACAGAGGACGAGAGATCCCTGACAGACATGACATAGGCTTTGTTGCTGTTGTCGCCCGAGGGGAGCGGGATAAGACCAGGGAAGAAAAAGTATATGACTGCCGCAATAACTGCAAGGCCGCCCACTACACCGAGAGTAATGGGAAGAGCTTTGGTCTTTTTCTTCTCGGAACGGACAGCTTCTACCGGTTTATACATATTGCCCGAAGAACCCGATGTATCGGATGATTCCGCATCTTCCATGAGTTCTTCGACGAGATCTTTTTCTTTTTTATCAGCCATCAGAGGCTCCTTTCAGGAATATATACATTCTCATTTAATATGTGAATCAATGCAGAAATACTGAAACAACGGTGTTTCTCGGATAATAATACCGCATTGTTAATCTGGTATGAACACCCTTTATTGGGTACCATATGAGACTATAACACATAACAGGGAAAAAACAATCAACAGGATCTTATTCAGGTCTTAAGGTTTGATTAAGGTTCATGAGTTACGATTAGGTCAACAAAAGAAAACGCCATTTTCATTTTTCAAGATTTTTTCCTTTTCAAACCATACGGTCTTCGGGTGTACCCGGGACCGTATTGTGTTATTATATGGAAAGTAGCAAAGAGAGGCCGCATATGGTTTACAAGAAAGACAGGGCAGAAGCCCGGGATATAAAAACCGAAAAGAAGAAGAGAGATCCGAAACAGATAATCCTGACTGTGCTCATTTTTGTGTTTCTGGGAGTGTTTCTGTTCTCCGGATATAAGATACTGAACTGGTATATCACTTCGAGGAAGGATATGGCGGTGAACCAGGACCTGAGGAATGAAGTTATAGTTACATATGACGATAACGGAAACGAGATTCAGGCACTCTCACCGTATGAGAAGTATCAGATACTGTTTGAAGCAAATGAGGATATGGCCGGATGGATAAAGATTGACGGGACCCATATCGACTATCCCGTAATGAATACGCAGTATTATCCGGAAAAGTATCTGAGAACGAATTTCCATGGGGACTATGCGCTCGGAGGAACACTTTTTATAGGGGAGGGATGTTCTCTCGATCCCCGCTCGGACAACGTAATCATCTACGGACACAATATGACAGATGATACGATGTTCCATGATCTAGTGCTTTTCGCCGATCCGGCATTCCTGGCGGAACATCCTTATGTTCAGTTTGATACGGACAAGGAATATGGTGTGTATGAGATCATCTATGTCATGAAGACACAGGTTAATACGGAGAACGACTGGGAGTATTACGCATTCGTCAATGCGCCGAATGCCGATTTGTTTTACAGGTTTATACAGGGATGCCGCAACCATTCGCTCTACAATACCGGAAAAGAAGCCATATACGGAGATGAGCTGCTCACTCTGTCCACCTGCGAGTATTCCGTGGAAGACGGAAGAATGGTCATAGTAGCGAAGAAGATCGCTTCAAGTGACTGATAAAAAATGGAACAAGAAATAAAAGGACTGAGACCTTATTATTATGATCCCAGTCCTTCTTTTTTATTTATTCGCTATTTCTTCGGGACTATTTCGGTCCAGTATCCGTCGGGATCCTCGATGAAATAGATACCCATCTTAGGATTCTCAAAGCAGATGCATCCCATCTTCTCGTGCCTCGCGTGAGCCGCTTCCATATCGTCGGTCGCGAATGCCATATGGCTCTCATTCTCTCCGAGTTCATACGGCTGCGGATGGTCGAAAAGACATGTGAGCTCAAGCTGATGCACTGTGGAGCTGTCTTCCATGAAGACGAGTCTGAACTTGCCCGCCGAATCGTCCTTTACGCGGGCTACGTGAAGATCCAGAGCATCCTCATAGAATTTAACTGCTTTGTCGATATCCGAAACATTGATGTTGTTGTGAGCAAAAGAAAAAGTCATTCGATACCAACCTCGTCACTGTTGCTTGATGTCTGCCAGAAGACTGCCGTACGTGTCTGAGAAAATGTACCATGAGCCGTCCTGAGGGTCTTCATATACGGATACCGTTCTCTCGGTGTCCGCGCCGGGGAAATCAGTGACGATCCTTTCAACGTAGATATCCTCTCCGTAGGCTGTCGACAGTTGCGGAAGATAGGGGTATTCCCTCAGGGTTATGGAAAGAGGAGTGCCGGGAGTATATCCGTTCTCAGGAGTTGCGCCGTCAAAAAATGCGTCCGCGATATATTCCCATTTGCCGTTCTGCATCATGCGGTCTTTGACAAACTGTTTCGTATATGCCGTATAGGTGTTGCTGGCAGTCGGAGAATCCATCAGGAGTCTCATCATTTCTGCACATGTGTCAGGATCCTCAGGGGTCCATGCTTTGTAGGCACAGATAAGGAGCGCCATGGTTATGAACTTTCCGTTGTCTCCTGTGCGGTCGATCATAGCCAGTTCTTCAGCGGTCTCCGGAAGCCTGGAAAAAGTGATGGTGACCTGCTTCAGGGCTATGGGCTCTGTTCCTTCAGCTGCCTTACCGTCACTTGCAGGTATTTCAACAGTTGACTCCGAGAGTTTTATATCGATCTCCCTGCCCCGATATACGGTCTGTGAGGGACCGCCGAGACTGCATGCCGCAAGTGTTGAAAATGTGCACAGGATCAGAAGAAGTGATAATAATCTTTTTAACATGTGAGATCTCCGAGGGATCAGAATGCCTGCAGCAACGCGGCACAGGTTCTGCTTACTATGCTTTTTTTGCCTTGTCTTCCGCGATCATTGCGCGGATAGCCTCGACTGCTGTCTTGATGGCTGCTTCCGTATCGTGTTCCTGAGGATTGGGAAGTCCGAGCTTGGCTCTCTCCTGATTGGCAACTACGAGAAGGACAGTGCCTACGCGCACATGAAGGGCGCTTGCCACGATATAGAGAGCTGCAGATTCCATCTCCGAAGCGAGAGCGCCGAGCTGGATCCATGCATTCCACTTGTTGAGAAGTTCATAGCTTACGGGTTTCTTTTCTGGTTCGTGCTGACCGAAATATGAGTCTTTGCATTCCACTACGCCGACATGATAGTTGTATCCGAGCTTTTCGGCGGCATCCGCGAGTTTGTTTACAATGTAATGGTCTGCGACTGCCGGGAACTCGATGGGAGCGTATTCCTTGGATGTGCCTTCCATACGGATAGCACCCGTGGCGACGATGAGGTCTCCGCCCATGACGTCTGTCTGCATGCCGCCGCATGTTCCTACGCGGACGAATGTTTTTGCACCGCAGTGAACGAGTTCTTCCATGGCGATGGATGCTGAAGGTCCGCCGATACCGGTGGATGTTACACTGACCTTTACGCCGTCGAGTGTGCCCGTATATGTTACGTATTCTCTTGCATCTGCGACCTGGACAGGATCGTCAAAGAACTTTGCAATCTTTGCGCAGCGCTTGGGGTCGCCGGGGAGAATCACATATTCTCCGATCATGTCCTTGTTTAATTGGGTATGGTATTCAACACCCGCGCCTTCTGTATAATCTACCATGATAAACCTCCAAAAATAGATATTGGGAAGATGACTCTTCCTCAACATGATTGTACCACAAGGTATCACGTATGAATCGCGTCACGGGAATACAAAAAAGCAGCCGGCAATTATGCAAAATGACATATGCTTCATTGCGGACCGGTTGCTGATAGAGTATTATTTATATAATTCTTTTATAGATAATGAGGAACGCTTATGAGATGTATAAACTGCGGCAGAGAGATCCCCGACGGGACCAGATTCTGCACATTCTGCGGAACAAGACAGACCCAGCAGACCCAGGTACAGGTGCAGCCACAACAGCAGACGCAGCCTCAGCAGCAGAGTCAGGTATACGGCAACGCCGCATACGCTCCGCAGCAGATGTATCAGCAGCCGCCCCTCGGGCAGTCCCAGACCCCAGCCCAGGAGAATGTAGGAAAGGGAGTGCTAGGCGCATTGCTTCTCTCACTTGCCGGTATAGCGATGTATATAGGCATTTATCAGCTTGGCTACATTATTTTTGCGTCCGGGATAATCATGTTCAACTTCTGCCTGTTCGGGTACAACAAGTTCAGTCATGCGAATTCGAATCTCGCATATTCCAAGAAGGGCGTTCTGATCTGCGGCATCATTACACTGTTCGGAATGATCTTTGCCGAGTATATCGCTCTCGGCATTGAAATACTAAAGGCAGGCTATGGCATGACTTTCTGGAAGAGCTTGGCATCTGTTCCGGTACTTCTTTCGGATAGTGACAATCTTTGGTCTGCGCTTGGCGATATCGCTATTAGCTTTATAGTATTCATTGCATTCTTTTTCATGACCCTGTTTGGCAGCAAAGAGAAAAGAAAAAAAGCCGCTGCAGTCCGGAATCCGGGATATCCGGCACAGGGTTATCAGCCGCAGCAGAACTATCAGCCTCAGCAGAATTATCAGAATCCTCAGCAGGCACCTCAATACGGACAGACGGGCTATTACCAGAATCCACAGAGCGGGCAGTTCACGCAGAACTCGCAGGGGTACTACCAACAGCCCCAGCAGGTTCCGTATCAGCAGCCTCAGCAGTATCCAGGGCACATACAATACCCGCAGAACAGAAACGGAGACGGAACTCAGGGGCCAACTCAGAACAGCTGAATAAAACACACAAAAAAGGCACGGTCCGATATAAAAATCGGTCCGCGCCCTTTTTTATGCATTCCGTCAGCCGGCGTGCTTTGAACTCATAAGTCTCGACGCAACAGTAACGCACTGCGCCGCGTCGTCTGCATATCCGTCCGCGCCTATCTCATCACAGAATGCCTGGGAGATCGGAGCACCGCCCACTATTATGAGGACATTGTCTCTTATGCCTCTTTCCTTGGCAATCTCGACCACGCGCCTCATCTCGCTCATTGTCGTTGTGAGAAGCGCTGAGCATGCGATCATGTCGCAGTGCTCGTTTACCGCCGCATCGACGAATTTCTCCGCGGATACATCAACTCCGAGATCGACGACTTCGAAACCGCCGCCCTCAAGCATTATCTTTACCAGGTTCTTGCCAATATCATGCATGTCGCCTTTTACGGTTCCGAGGCAGACTCTTCCGAGTTTTGAACCCTGCGAATCTGTGAGCAGGGGTTTGAGAACATCAAGCGCTGCGGTCATACATTTTGCGGAGACAAGCATTTCCGGAACAAAAGCCCTGTTTGCTGAGAAGTCTTCTCCGAGGATCATCATGCCCTTTACGAGACCGTCGGTAATGATACTCTGGGGATCGACCCCCTGTTCAAGCGCTTCATTGACTCTTGTCAGGACCATCTTCTGACGTCCTTTTCTCAGAGCTGCGGCGACCTGATCGAGTATGGATGATTCGCTGAATCTGTCTTTCTGCTCCTGCTCTTCGACCTTTTTCTGAACGATTCTCTCCACGGCTCTGTGCGGCTCGGGGATCTTCGGAAGATTGAGGTGAGGAACGGAGTTGTATTTTACGATCTCATCGGTTATGAACGGATCGACATTCGGGTAGATGGTTCCCGGAAGACCGTAGGTTATGCAGGGGATGAAATGGCCGCCCGGGCAGCACTCTTCGAGCACGTTCCTTACATATGTGCGGATCTCTTCTTCCGTGGCGTCCGGCCTGTCGATGGCTCCTCCGACTCCTCCCATGAGGACCATGCTGCCGTTGAGCCTGCTCTGCAGTTCGGGTATGTTGTTTTCCGGAAGGACTCCCTGCCAGATCTGGATCCCTATCTCCGCCATATCCTCCACTATGGGTGCAAGATACGAATCGGCATGATGAATCGCAATGACACCGTTATCTCTGAAATAGCCGTAGAATTTTCTGTAGGGTTCCTTATAGAACTCGCGCCAGATCTCCGGGCTCATGAACAGAGACTCTTTGGTGCCCCAGTCATCGTGGGAAAGGACAGCGTCAGGATGGAGATTTTCGACGAGAAGCTTTGCGTGGGTAAGTCTTACATTGAAGATACAGTCAATCAGTTCGTGCATTTCCTGGGGGTGCTCATAGAAAGCAGTGAGAGTATCTTCAAATCCCATGAGGAAGTGACACTGCTCGAACATTCCCGTCCCCATCAGTACCATGGAGAGATACGAGTCGCCGCAGACGGCTTTTGCCTGGGCTCTGGTCTCCTCCCAGCCGTTCTGGCAGTTGGCTTCGAGATCGGGGATTATGATCTGCTCACGCCATTTTGTTATGTCCTTGATTACCTTTGTTTCGGGGGTGATGTGCGGCATCGGACCGGGGGCGTCTTCGGGGAAATCAATGGTGACTCCCCATCTGTTGACGGACATTGTACCTTTGACCATTCCGGCTCTGAGATAGGCATTGACAGGGTCAAAAACCAGACGGAACGGTTCATACTGGACGATCTGTCTCTCAGGATGACCGTCTTTTTTTAGCAGTTCAAAAAGCAGTTCTTTCGGGGTCATATTGATTATTCTCCTTTCAATACAGAAGGATTGATGATACAAATGTTATTGTTGAAGGACCGTTGTTGTATTTGAGTCCGCAGTCCTCACATGTTTTGCTCACGAGCAGCCCGCAGGCCTCCATTGAAGGATACAGTCTGTCGGGGAATCTGCAGGGAGCGTCGGGATATGTGCATTTCTGGCATCTTGAGCAGCTCCCGGCGGACATTGGCATACAGGAAGGATAGAAAAACCGGACCTGACGGACGATCCTGTCAAATCGCCTGACATGAGCTATTTGTCCGTTTTTTATGCCCTCGAGATCGAAATCTCCGTCAACGTCAAAGACGGATACAAGCAGAATGCCCTTCTTATATTTTGACATCTCCGAGGTCAGCTGCTCCACGGTTCCGCATGCGGGAGGACATGACCAGGATCTGTTGTATCGCTGACATCTGTTATCCTCACACATTGCGCGGACTCTCATATCGGGAGATAATATATTCGCGTCGAAAACAGCGCTGATAAAGCCGGCATCGCTTGCCAGCTCAGAGATCTTTATCAGATTATTTTCATGATCAGACACTTTATTATTACCCGTTATTTTGATAGGATGTTATTCATTAATAGTATCGATAAACTTTTCCAAAGGCAATAGTCAATGTCCACAATTGTTGTGACAACCGAAGAGAGGAAAATAGAAGCTGAAAAAGGTGATGATCTGCTCAGCATCCTTCGCTCTGCCGGCATACATATCGCCGCGGATTGCGGAGGTCACGGCACATGCGGCAAATGTGCCGTAGATATAGTGACCGGTGATGACACAGAGCGTATTCTTGCCTGCGGGTACAGAGTTCTGACCGACATTTCGGTACGGCTTCCGGATAAGGATGCCGGCGGAATAAAAACCGCCAACCGGACCGGGGACCTGGACCTCTCATACGATGCAGCGGCCTGTGATCTCGGAACGACAACTGTCAGCATTGCCGTTGTTAGAAACGGAAGACTGTTTGAGAAAACGGAGATCAACAGGCTTACGGGTTATGGCAGCGACGTCATCTCCAGAGCTTCATACATAAAGGAGCATGACGCGCTCGGTAAGCTTTCCGGTGAACTTAAGAGACAGATATACGAGATGACAGAAACCCTCTGCGCGGAAAATCACGTGCCCATTCCGGAAGAGATGTGTATCGGGGGAAACACGGTAATGCAGCATATTCTTGCGGGAAAGGATCCGTTTCCCATCACGGTGTATCCGTTCGCGCCGGAAACGCTTTTTCTGGGAGACGACAGTATCCTGGACATATGCGGGATAAAAGCGCATCTCATGCCCTGCGTAGCCGGTTATTTCGGCGGAGACCTCACCGCCGGACTGTTTTATCTCGAAGACAGACTTAAAGGCGTTGGCAATGCACTGTTTATAGATATCGGCACAAACGGAGAAATGGCGCTGATAAGCGGAGATGCGGTGACATGCTGTTCCGTTGCGAGTGGACCGGCTTTCGAAGGCGGAAATATTGAATGCGGGATGCCGGGAACGAACGGAGCGGTCGAGCATGCGACAATAAAAAACGGCAAACTTGTATGCAAGGTCATAGGCAATGTTCCGGCAAAAGGGATATGCGGATCGGGGCTCATAGATATCGTATCCGCACTTCTCGATGAGGGTATAATCGATATGTCCGGCAGATTTCTTCCGCCGGAGGAATCCGAAGTCGAACTTGACGGATATACCGAAGACGACGACGAAAACGGATCACTTGCACTTGCGGATGGAGTATATCTCTCAGCAAAAGACGTAAGGATGCTGCAGATGGCAAAAGCCGCTGTTGCGGCGGGAATTGAGACCCTGATGTCGGAAACGTCCATATCGGCGGAAGATATAGACGCCGTCTTTCTGGCAGGAGGTTTCGGAACGCTTCTGGATATCGGGTCCGCAGTGAATATTGGGATGATACCGGCTGCGCTGAAAGACAGGTGCATACCTGTCGGCAACACGAGCCTCAAGGGTACGATGAAAGCGATGTCACGGGGCATGCCTGAGAAGGAACTGATCAGTGTAAAAGAAAAGTGCCGCTATGTGGAACTGTCACAGCTCGGCTCATTCAATGAAAGATATATCGACAACATGATGTTTGGAGGATAATTATATGGAACTTTATCTGCCGCTTATTCTCGACGGAGCTACCGGAACGGAACTTCAGAAGATGGGATTCAAAGGAGATGTCTGCGCGGAACAGTGGGCGCTCGATAACCCCGAAACGATAATCAGACTTCAGAAGGGGTATATTGAGGCCGGGAGCAACGTTATTTATACGCCGACCTTTGGAGGAAACAGGGTAAAACTCGAGGAGAACGGGATATTCAATAAAACAGAAGAATACAACGAAAAACTCGCTCTTCTCTCAAAGCAGGCAGCCGAAGGCAGAGCGCTTGTGGCAGGCGATATAGCGCCCACGGGACTGTTCGCCGTTCCGCTCGGATCGATTACGTTCGATGAGCTCGTGGAAAATTACGAGGAGCAGGTACGCGGACTGGAAAAAGCAGGGGTGGATCTCTATGTCATAGAGACCATGATGACTCTGTCTGACGCAAGAGCCGCAATAATTGCCGTAAAGAATATAAGCAGCAAACCGGTAATAGTGTCCTTCACCTGCAATGAGATCGGGAAGACCCTGTCGGGCGGAGACGTCGAGGCGGCTCTCGTAATAATGCAGGCGATGGGAGCAGATGCATTCGGGCTCAACTGTTCTGTCGGCCCCAGGGATATGATCCCGCCATTCGGGAGACTCAGGAAGTATGCAAGGATACCGCTGGTTGCAAAGCCGAACGCCGGCAAGCCGGAATTCATCGATGACAGGGCAGTGTATAACTGCACCCCGGATGAGTATGCTGAATGCATCCCCGAATATGCTGCAAACGGTGTGCAGCTGTTCGGAGGGTGCTGCGGGACCGATGCCGGGTATATAAAGGTCATAAGCGAATCTGTCAAAAAAGTCACACTCAGAGCTCCCGCGCCGGAGAATACGGATAAGCTGATCTGCGCGACCGAGAAAGCTGTATTCGAGATAGATCCCGATGAAAAGTGCGGGAAGATCCTCACAGTCACGGAAGATATCGGAGATGACATCGAGGAAGAGAACGAGAGCAGTTCAGCATTCATTTCGGTCAGACTTAATACACTTGCAGACGTCGAGCTGCTGACAGATAATATGTATATGATGGATAAGCCGCTGTGCATAGTGTGTGATGACGCGGATATTCTTGAGAAGATGCTGAGAAATTACAACGGAAGAGCCTTGTACGAAGGCAGACTTGATGATGAGGTCCTGACAGTATTCTCAAAGAAGTACGGACTCATTTACTGATGAAGAGAAGGTGGTCATATGCTCTACAGGTCAGATGGTCGTGGATACAGTGAACCTAACAGAAACAACAGAGCAGTCATCATAATCGCAATAATCGTCGGACTGGCTGTCCTGGCCGGAGTAGCTGCTCTGGTCATAAAGGGATACAGAAACAAAAACAGAGTTCCGGAAGAGTCGGCGGAAGAGATATCCGAGATATCTTCCGAGACGGAGATAACCGAAGAATCCCAGGCTGTCACCTCAGAAACAGAGGAAGAATCTTCGGAGGAAAGTTCTGAAGAAGAATCCGAAGAGGAGTCCGAAGAAGAGGAAAGCAGCGAAGAATCGGAAGAAGAATCGGAGGGCGAAGTCGTGACTACGGATGTCGACGGAGACTGGAGGCTTATTCTCGTAAATCCATGGAACAAGCTCCCCGACGGATATGAAGTCCCCGTAATCAAACTCTCCAACGGTCTCTATGTGGATGAGAGGGCGTATCCCGATCTTCAGCAGTTTATGGACGACTGCAGAGCCGCTGGGCATTCACCGTATATCTGCTCTGCGTACAGGACATGGGATACACAGGTGTATCTCTACAACAACCAGGTGCAGCAGTGGATAGGCTACGGCTATGATGAAGATGAAGCCAAGGTGAAGGCCGCAACTGTTGTGGCGATCCCCGGAACAAGTGAACATCAGCTGGGACTTGCTCTCGATATAGTCGATACGAATGAGCGCCAGCTGAACTCCACCCAGGCAAATAATGCGACGCAGCAGTGGATGATGGAAAACTGCTGGAAGTACGGATTTATTCTGAGGTTCCCGGAGGACAAGGAGGATATAACCGGCATCATTTATGAGCCCTGGCATTACAGATATGTCGGCAAGGAAGCCGCCAAGGAAATAATGGAACAGGGAGTATGTCTTGAGGAGTATCTCGGCAAGACGGATCACTGAAATCACGAAAGATAGAAAAAAGCTTCGGAGTGTCTCCGAAGCTTTTTTATTTGGAACAGAAAATAACGCGATTGCTCCTGCGCCCAAAGGAACAGACAAATGTATTTCAGTCAGACGGAGATAATTGCCACAAAAGTTTCGGGAAAACTTCTGTGTTTGTGACAATGGATTATGACAAGCAAGGTATGTAAATTAATATATGAAAGAAATATTTTAGGAGGGGAAAGAATGAATAAAATTCCTGTTGTATTCGATTCAGATCCGGGTGTCGATGATTTCTTTGCATGGATGCTGCTGAACTCATGTGATATGTTCGACATCAAGGCTGTCTGCACCGTTCCGGGCAACAATACACTCGAGACAGTGACGGACAACGCCAAAGGGATCTACAAGCTGTTCAGAATGAGCGGGACACGCCTCGCGGAAGGCGCGAACACTCATATGATCAAGCCTGTCGATGTTCCGAAAGGAGCCCATGGCCCCACGGGACTCGGCACCGTTAAACTGGATTCATCCGGTGTTGACCTCGATGAGAAGAAAGCATGGGATGTTCTCTATGAGGAGGCCGTAAAGGCAAAGGGAGAGCTCCAGATAATCGCCGTAGGCCCTCTCACGAATCTCGGTATCGCCTTCTTCAAATATCCGGATCTCAAATCCCTGATCAAGAGGATCGTCATCATGGGCGGTTCAACGACCACCGGTAATATGGGACCGTTCGGAGAGGCAAATATCTGCCACGATTCACATGCTGCGGATATAGTCTTCAAGACCGAGATCCCGATCGTCATGGTCGGACTGAACGCTCTTCCGCCATGCGCCATGACCAGAGAGCAGGCTGAAGAACTCATGCCCGATGATCTCAATCCGGAGATCAGAAAAGTCTGTTTGGAACTCCTTGAGTACAGGCAGGGATTCCCGCTCTGTGACGCAGTCACGGTTGCTTCCATCATGGATGACAATTTCGCACAGTGGGTAGATTGCACAGTCGATATCGAAACAAGATCACCGCTCACCACTGGAATGACGGTCTGTGATATCAACAACAGCAAAGCATTTTTCGATCCCGACAGTAAGCAGCCCAAGTGCAAGGTCTCGATCACTTCTGACGGAAAGATGTTCTTCGACATGTTCCGCGAGATGTTCAGAAAATACTGCTGGTAAGGAGGAACATATGATGAGTAAAATACCTGTAATTATAGATACCGATCCCGGTCATGATGACGTTTTTGCCATCATGCTGGCTCTCGCGAGTGATAAGATAGATGTCAAGGCAATCACGACGATCTGCGGGAACTCCACGGTCGAAAATACGACGAAAAATGCTCTCAATGTTCTCAGTTACTTCGGCAGGGGAGATATCCCGGTGGCAATGGGATGCGCCGATCCTATGATGCATCCGCTCGACAGACGGGCAGGCATCAAGGTCCACGGCGAGAGCGGACTTGAAGGACCTGTATTTGCGCCGCACGACTTAAAGCCCGTTGACATGAAGGCTGTTGACCTCATCGCGAAAGTCCTGAAGGAGAGCGAAGAGAAGGTCGTTCTTGCCCCTCTTGGACCGCTCTGCAATATTGCTCTTCTGTTCCTCACATATCCCGAACTCAAGGATAAGATCGCGTATATCACTCTGATGGGCGGAAATACTCTTCAGGGCAATGTTACTCCCGCAGCCGAGTACAATATCTGGGTCGACCCGGAAAGCGCCTACGTTGTATTTGAGAGCGGAGTGCCGATCGTCATGCACAGCATCAACTCTACTGAGGCTGCAGGTGTATCTTTTGATACGATAGATGAATGGAAGAAAATTGATACTAGAGCAGGGAAACTTGCTGGAGAACTCTTAGATTTCTATGGTATAAGCAAAAAATTAAGAGGACTAAAAACAGTCAATATTTGTGATGCAAATGCCGTTGCATATATAATCGACCCGTCTCTCTACAAGACATTCGACACTGATGTCACTGTAGATCTCGTAGGTGAGCACACAAGAGGACAGACAGTAGTCGAATTCAGAAAGGCCGCAAACGGAAGAGAGGACCTCGATAGCTATTACACCAGAATGCTTCATAGGCATTTTCATAAGAATTGTTCCGTAGTCATTGAGGCTGATGCGGAGGGATTCGCGAAACTTATCACGGAAACACTCTACAAGCTTAACTGAACAGATCAACAATCATTTTCTAAAAATATCCTTCGGGTTTTCTAACTCGGGGGATATTTTTTGTTTATTGCTGGTTTCATGTGCGAAGCTTTTGAAACAGCCTGAAATAATCTGAGGATCCGAAGTACCACACGAATCGGAAGAGCGTATTACCATAATAGTTGTGCAGAAAAACGGTGAAATCTATTTTCTATGGCTAATACTTTGTATACAGTATTGAGTGCGGTTTGATATAATTGAAAAAAATCGAAAGGGGCAAGATCATGTATAAACTCTGGGCAGCACTTGAAGAAGCAAAAAAACTCAAATGGGTCGACCTCACACATGGACTAAACAATGACAGTCCATATTGGGCGGGCATTCCCGACGGATCGGTCGAACTGGGAAAGGTGGTATTCGACTGGGGAAATCCCATGCTAGAATGCGTCATCCAGACATTCAAATTCCCCGGACAGTTCGGAACTCACATTGATTTTCCTGGGCACTTTGACAAAGAAGGCGCAAGATCCGAAAAGTTCGGCGTTGAAGACGCCGTTTTCCCTCTCTGCGTGATCGACATCACCGATAAAGTCAAGGAAGACTGTCACTATGCGGTAACGGTGGATGATATAAAGGCATATGAAGCAAAGTACGGAGATATCCCCGACGGCGCGTTTGTGGCGCTCAGGACAGACTGGTCCAAGAACTGGCCTGATATGAACAAGCTCTCCGGTATCGCTGAGGACGGAAGCGAGAATTTCCCGGGCTGGTCGCTGGACGCGCTCAAGTACATCTATGAGGTCAGAAATGCCGCGGCAAACGGTCATGAGACCCTTGATACCGACGCGTCGGCAGAAGCCGCGAAGGCAGGAGATCTTGCCTGTGAGAGATATGTCCTTGAAAAGGGCAAACTCCAGATAGAAGTACTCTGCAATCTTGATCAGGTGCAGCCCGCGGGAGCAGTCCTCTTCGCGGCATGGGCAAAGATCGAGAATGCAGTAGGTCTTCCCGTAAGGGTATGGGCGATCACCGAGTGATACCTGCAGTATTCAAATAAAATAACAAAACGGAGTAATTGAAAAAATATTTTTGGTTATTCCGTTTTTTCTTGTAAGATTTTTCTCTTTTGCAAGTCATATATAACAGAAAGGGGGTGACAGAGTGACGGAGCTCGAGGAGATATACAGGAAATATTTCGGAGACGTGTACAGATTTATAAAGAAACTGTCCGGCGATGATGATCTGGCAGAGGACATAACGAGCGAGACTTTTTTCAAGACAATGAACAGCCTCGACAGTTTCAGGGGAGACTGTGATATAAGGATCTGGCTGTGTCAGATCGCAAAGAATCTGTACTATACGAGAGCGAAACGCCTGGGAAGGACCGACAGTCTTGATGACACAGATGCCGGGATACCGGCCGGGGACATACCGATTGATATAAGGATCGCCGAAGCTGATGAAGCTGACAGGATCAAAAGGATTCTCCATCAGATGGACGAACCGTACAGGGAAGTCTTCATGTGGAGAGTGTACGGCGAAATGAGTTTTAGACAGATAGGATCCCTGTTCGGAAAGACCGAGAACTGGGCATGCGTCACCTATCACCGCGCCAGAACCAGAATATATGACCGACTCAAGGAGGAATACGATGAAAACTGAATGCAGTATAGTCAGGGATCTTCTGCCGCTCTACGCGGAAGACATGGTGAGCGAGGACACCAGAGCGTTCGTGGACGGACATCTGGGGCACTGCGAGGAATGCAGGAGAAAACTGTCCGAGATAAAGGAACCGGAAACAATTCATCTGCCTGAAGAGGAAGTACCGCTTACGAAACTGAGAAGCGGTCTGCGCAGGAAAAAAACGGGCATCATTATTCTCACTGTACTCATATCCCTGGTGCTCATCCTGTCCGCGGTGACTGCGTTTACCTCACCGTCATATTACAGATATGAGGACGGGCTGATCACCGTCACGGAAAATGCTAACGGAACCGTGACGCTTGATTTCAGGGATGACGTGAGATTCTATAACTGCGATATGTTCACGGATCCTGACGGAATGCTGATATACACCATATCCGCATATACGACTGCTCTTGAGGAATGGCTCGGCAGAGTATCTATGAATGCGCCGCTGACCATACCGACAGACGGTCCGGAGATGCTCATATACTATACAGAGAATACGGGCAGCGACAGTATTCTCCTCTACACCAACTCGGATACTCAGATAGGTTTCGGGATGCAGGTATTACCCAGATTGGCGCTTGGGTACTATGTGATTCTCGCAGCGGTATTTCTGGCTGTACTCGTGATACTGAGACTCGTGATGAGAAAGAACGAGCGGATGAGATCTGTGCTCAATACTCTGATTCTTGTGCCGGTATCCTATATCGCTTCACATATGATCGTGAGCGGATTTGATTCGAGGACATATTCGATGGTAAGGGATTTTGCATTCACTGTTGTGATCTCATTCGTAATATTTGCTGCGCTTTATACCCTGCTCAGACTGGTCAAAAAGAGAAGAGACAACTGAGTTTATGAATAGAGCCCGTGATGTGTTATTATGTAAGCATAACAACGGAGGGATATAAAAATGAAGGATCTTGTTCTTGTGATAGATGTTCAGAATGCATATATGAAGGGGAAACCCTGGGAATGCAATGATACGGATAAGATGCTGGAGAATATCAGAAAGATTATCGATTCCGGGAAAGCCGATGTGGTGTTTACACAGTTCCTCGCTCCGACAGATCCGGTCGGGACATGGTATGATTACAACACTATCAATAAGGAGATAAACGAATCGGAAGAACTCAATGAGATCGAGGAATCTCTCGAGCCGTACCTCGGCAGATACCCGGTCATGCAGAAGAGCACATATTCTTCCATGAAGATCCCGGAACTGTGCGAACTTGTGAAGGAATATGACAGGCTCGTCCTGACTGGCGTAGTGGCAGAGTGCTGCGTCCTCGCTACGGCAATGGAAGCGATAGATCTGGGTATACCTGTGGTCTATATCGAAGATGCCGTTGCGGGGATCTCTCCCGAGACCGAAGCTGCCACTAAGTTGGTGATCGCGGGTCTTGATTATGTGCAGACAACGATCCTCACCACTGAAGAGTATCTCGGGTGATGCGGGGATTGTCTGAAGCGCATAAGGCAGCAGTTCCGTGCAGTTAAGATCAGAATATAAAAAAAAGAGCAGATCATCTGCTCTTTTTTTAACTGTCTGCAAGTCTCACAGGCTGCTGTTAAGTTCATCGATCTTTCTTTTCATAGTAGAATACTGAGTGACCCAGATCACTGCGTAGATCGCAAGAAATATGCCGAAATACAACGCGATTCCGGGAAGACTGTGATCCATCCACCGCATGAGATACGCAACGGGGAATGTAGCGAGGGAGCAGATCAGAAGATGTGCGACCGTCATTTTAAGAAGACTCCATCCATCCGCTTCCCAGATCAGTGAGGCGCCTGCCCACGCTGCTCCGTAAAGAAGCGAGCAGACAGCCTGAAGGGCAACGGCGTTGATCTCGCTGCCGCAGTCGCGCACGAGTTCAGGTACGACCGCATAATAGCTGCCGTCTCCCATCGCATAGGAAATAAATATCGTGATCATGGTGCTGATAGCCAGCCCTAACGGCGCGCCGAGAAGGCAGCGCAGAAGAATTTTCTTTTTCATTGGAATTACCTCACAGTTTCAATAAGTCTCTTATTTTGGAAACATACCGTCTGGATACATAGGTTACCGTACCGTCTGAAAGGGAAACACATATCGTTCCTGAGAAACTGAGATCAAAGTGCCGCACTTTCTTCAGATTTATGATCTCCGAATTCGAAATGCGCACGAACCTGTCCTGCCGGAGCTGTGCTTCCAGTTCGTAGAGGCGCTGACGGACCAGATATTCACCGTTCCCGGTAACGGCAAACACCTTTCCGTTTGCCGCGTAGATCCTCAAAACAGTTTCCTGATCCAGCAGAGTCACGGTATCATCCCGAAAGCCTGCGATCATCTGGGTCTCGGGTTTTGAGATCCTTCTGACCAGATCGTTGATCTCTTCCGTCATCCGATCAGTCAGTATGATGACTTTGGGTTCTGTCACGGAGCTGTCGATATTGATCTCGACCTGCACAGGTATCACCTCCTTGTCACGGCTGCATTATAGGATAACGGGACATGGCTTTCCAGTGATTTCAGACAGATGGTCGATTTTGGATTATATTCGGTCAAAAAAGGTAAGCGCAGGCAAAAAAAGGACCCTGATCGCAACAGGATCAGGGTCCGCTTATGGTGCCGGTAGTCGGGGTCGAACCGACACGGTGTCGCCACCACCAGATTTTGAGTCTGGCACGTCTGCCAATTCCATCATACCGGCTTCTGTAAGTATTAGAAATTATAAACTGAAAGCCCATTGGTTGCAAGAGGAGAGTCCCGAGATGCTCTGTGCCAGTCTGCATCTGATATATTTATACGGATTGCACAAAAAAGGAAAATGTAATCATGGGCAAAAATGATATCTTGACAAAATAGATAGTGGGATATATGATTTGTCTATTGTTGTGTTTTATGTCTGGGAGTAGCGAATGAACACGGATAATTCAGAGTTCCCTATCTCTTTTGAACAGGCGGTCGATACGTTGGGCGAATCAATAAAAATGTATGCCCAGAAGTACAGCATAAACAGTGATATTGATTCTGAAGATCTGATCCAGGAAGGACTTATCGCTGTGGAAAATGCCGTAAGAACGTACGACAGATCCTATGGAGCAAGCTTCAAGACATACGCGCTGAGATGTGCCAGAAATGCGATGCTCGACGCTATCGACAAGGTATCGGCAAAAAAGCGCATCCCGGCAGAGATGAAGGTATCTCTGGACAACAGCTTCGATATCTCTTCAGAGGAGGATATCTCCTATCAGTTCGTGGCGGAAGATCTCATAAAGAGTCTTTCGGGATTTGAACAGTTGGTATTATCCTACCATATAGCGGGCTATTCCGCTCAGGAGATATCGGGGAAAATCGGCCGTCCGGTCAAGTCGGTGCAGAACGCGCTTGCCAGGGCAAAGGCCAAGTTCAAAGAAAATATGCCCATGTAGCTCAGTGGCAGAGTGCATTATGCGACGGTGGTCCGATTCCACCCGGGGCCGAATAATTTATTTCCATCACAGAGGAGAAATAGCATGTACGAAGACAAGATCCTTGTATGCAAGGAATGCGGAAATGAATTCGTGTTCACAGCCGGTGAGCAGGAGTTCTATGCACAGCACGGATTTGAAAACGAGCCGCAGAGATGTAAGGCTTGCCGTGACAAACGCAAGAGTGAAAGCAGGGCTAACCGTGTAATGTACGATGCAGTGTGCGCAAATTGCGGAAAAGAATGCAAAGTTCCTTTCCAGCCGCGCGAAGATCGTCCAGTATACTGCAGCGAATGTTTTGCACAGCTTAAAGAGAACGCTTAAAGATTAAATATCATATTAATGCTTTATAGGGCCGTCGTATTTGCGATGGCCTTTTCTCTGTGATTTTTCCTTTTATTCATTGTATAATTAATAATTAGCGTATAAATACAGACAGGAGATTTGATCATGAATACTGTAGAACCTTCCAAAGCATATGAGCTCATAAAGAAATACAATGCGGAACCTTTCCACCGTCAGCATGCCCTGACAGTCGGCGGAGTCATGAAATGGTACGCGGAAGAACTGGGATTTGGCGATGATGCGGAGTACTGGCAGTCAATCGGCATTCTTCATGATATAGATTTCGAGCAATGGCCTGAGGAACACTGCAAAAAGTGCGTAGAGATCCTGAGAAATGAGGGTATCGGAGAGAATGTGATCCACTCTGTCTGCAGCCATGGATACGGACTGTGCAGCGATGTGGAACCGGAGCATCTTATGGAAAAGGTGCTTTTTGCGGCGGATGAACTCACGGGACTTATCGGCGCTGCCGCAAAAATGAGACCGTCCAAAAGCTGCAGTGACATGGAAGTGTCCAGTCTCAAGAAAAAGTTCAAGGACAAGAAGTTTGCGGCGGGATGCTCAAGAGACGTCATAAGACAGGGAGCTGAAAGGCTCGGATGGGAGCTGGACGAGCTCTTCGAAAAGACAATTCTTGCAATGAGATCCTGCGAAGACGAGATAAACGAAAAAATGACTGAGGAACAGTGATAAATGGTTCATTATCTGGATAATGCCGCTACGACACCTGTATCGGAAAAAAGCGCGGAAGCCGTTATGGAGATACTGAGAGACTATTACGGGAATCCGAGCTCGCTTTACAGTATAGGCATCAAGGCTTCAAAAAAATATGAGCATGCCCGTGAGGTCATAGCTGAGTCGCTCGGCTGCAGACCGGAAGAGATATTCTTTACGGGATGCGGGACCGAGAGCAACAATCTCGCTATATTCGGCGCTGCAAGAGCAAGAAAAGCATGGGGCAATGAGGTCATTGTCACAGGCTATGAGCATCCCAGTGTGCAGAATACGGTGGATGCGCTCAAGGATGAGGGGTTCGAGGTCATCACGATAGCTCCGAAAAACGGAGTGATCGAACCCGAAGAGATAATCTCGCATGTCAGCCCGAAAACGGTGCTTGTTACGGCAATGATGGTCAACAATGAAACCGGGGCGATGCTTGATGTTCCATACATCTCAAAGAAGGTAAAAGAGATAAACAAGAGAACCGCGGTCCACTGCGATTTCGTGCAGGGTTATATGAAGGAGAAGATCGACCTTGCTGCCATAGATACGCTTTCTGCGAGTGGTCATAAGATAAATGCGCCCAAGGGGATAGGTATCCTGTATATGAGAAAGGGATTCAATCTCAGGAAAACACAGTTTGGCGGCGGACAGGAAAAGGGGATCCGCTCCGGAACCGAGAATATTGCTTTTGCATGCGGATTTGCAGCAGCTGTAGAGGAACATAAGGATATCGAAGGCAATGCAAGGAAGATCGCTGCTCTCAAGGCAATGCTGACGGAAGGCCTCGGGGAATTCGACAATGTCACGATCAACTCTCCTGAAAGCTCAACACCGTATGTCCTGAACTTCTCCTTTGAAGGATACAGGTCCGAAACAGTACTGCATTTCCTTGAAGCGAGAGACGTATATGTTTCGAGCGGTTCAGCCTGCTCGAAAGGGGAGAGAAGCCATACCCTGGAGGCGATGAAGCTGCCTTCAAAACTGGTGGACAGCGCAATAAGAGTGAGTTTCGGACTTCAGAATACCGAAGACGATGTAAAAGCGCTTCTTGACGGACTGAGAGAAGCGGGACAGTCACTCATGAAAGCAAAGAGATAGGATAATAAATGGCAGAGATTTTATTGGCAAAATACGGAGAGGTCGCACTTAAAGGCCTCAATAGACATACGTTTGAGAATCAGTTGCTCAAGACAGTGAGAAGACGGCTCAGGGATGCCGGAGAATTCAGAGTCAGAAAAGCGCAGTCCACAGTGTTCGTGGAGCCGATAGGTTCGGCGGACATGGATCTTGCCGAGGAGCGGCTCAAGAAAATATTCGGATTTATTGCGATAGACAGGGCGATAATCTGCAACAAGACACTTGAGGATATAGAAGCCAAGGCTGAAGAAACGTTCGGGGAGATACTTGAAAAGACAAGGACTTTCAAAGTGGCCTGCAAGCGTTCGGACAAGAAGTTCTACCTCAACTCCATGGAACTGGCGAGGGAAGTGGGCGCTTATCTCATAGAAAAACATCCTCATCTGAAAGTGTCCATGGACGATCCAGAAGTCACAGTCGTATGCGAAGTCAGAGATTTCGATGCGTATGTTCACGGCGGAAACAAGGAAGGCGCGGGCGGAATACCGACAGGTTCTTCCGGAAGGGCTGCGATCATGATGTCCGGAGGTATTGATTCTCCCGTTGCGGGATTCATGATGGCAAGAAGGGGACTGGACCTGGTGGCGGTTCACTTTATGTCTCCCCCGTATACCAGCGAGAGAGCTCTGGACAAGGTAGTCAAACTCTGTTCTATTCTCAGCGAATGGATGGGCAATTTCGCGCTCGTATGTATACCGTTTGCCGAGGTGCAGCTTGAGATCGGCAGAAAGTGCCCGGAAGAGCTCTTCACGGTTCTCATGAGAAGATCCATGGTGAGGATCACCAACATGGTATGTGAATATGAGAAATGCGGGGCGATAGTGACCGGTGAGAGTCTCGGACAGGTGGCGTCCCAGACGATGCCTGCAATCACATGCACCGACGATGCTGCTGAATACCCGGTATTGAGGCCTCTAATCGGAATGGACAAGACTGAGATAATCAGCATTGCAAGAAAGATAGATACTTTCGATACATCAATTCTCCCTTATGAGGACTGCTGTACGGTATTTACTCCCAAACATCCGAAGACAAAACCGAAGCTTTCGGAAGTCAGAGCGGCAGAGGCTGAAGCGCAGCTGGATGCCCTGGAAAGAGCAGCCTTTGATGCACGAGAAGTCAGAGTCCTCCATTTCTTCGATCAGGACTGAACACATTTTCCGCAGACCGGTTTGGTTGACTTTTTAATATTTGATAAATATACTTATATACTCGCGGAATAGTATTAATACTTTTATTTAATTAGACGAAAGGAGATAGGGCAATGATTAGAGCTGAGATCATCGCCGTAGGTGATGAGCTGCTTCGCGGATTTGTGGTGAATACAAATGCTGCTTTTCTGGCTCAGAAACTTGCAGAGCTCGGATTCGAGCTTCGCAATCAGACAGTAGTTCCCGATTCTTCTTCCGACATGCTTGATGCGTTGAGAACTGCAGCTAACAGGTCTCATGTCATTGTCCTCTGCGGAGGACTCGGACCTACGGGTCATGATATAACCAAAGAGACGATAGCTAAATCCCTCAATATGTCCCTCATACCGGATCCGGAAACGGAACAGAGGATCAGGGATTATATTGCCAAGCGCGGGATCGAAGAGACCGAGGGCATCATGAAGCAGGCACTGATCATTGAGGGAGCGGATATTCTCCCGAATGACAACGGAACTGCTCCGGGTATGGTCCTCAAGAGCGGAAACCAGATCATAATAATGCTTCCCGGACCGCCTTCCGAGCTGCAGCCCATGTTCACCAATTACGCTGTTCCCATTCTCCAGGGATTCAGCGGCAAGATATGCTATACGAAGACGCTGAAGACGGTAGGTCTTGGTGAGCCTGAAGTTGAAGATGCCATCAGGGAATATCTGTACCATGAGAATCCCAACGCAGCTCTCTATGTGAGCGCCGGGGAAGTTCAGGTCAAGATCTATGCGGAAGGTGATTCTGAAGAAGATGCCAGAGCAAAGGTCGAGGAACTTGCGGCATCTGTCAGGGAGCAACTCGGCGATTTCATCTTCTCCGAGGACGACAGAAGCCTTGAGGAGGTCGTTGTAGATCTGTACAAGCAGAAGCATCTCAAGCTTGCCACAGCCGAAAGCTGTACTGGCGGACTTGTTGCTGCAAAGATCACTTCTGTCGCCGGATCATCCGAGATATTCGATTACGGTCTCACGTGCTACGCGGACTGGGTCAAGAGACACGATCTGTCGGTCGACCGCGGCATTATCAGCAGATATTCAACCGTAAGCGCTCCCGCAGCCGCAGAGATGGCAAGAGGAGCTCTTGAGAACGGCAAGGCTGATGTTGCTGTATCCATCACAGGTATTGCGGGACCAGGCACAGGCGACTACAACGATCAGGAAGAGGTCGGTCTTGTATACATTGCCGCAGCCAACAGGGACAGAACAGCTGTAAGAGAATGCCATTTCGGAAACAGGTCCAGAAACACCATTAGAGAGAATGCAGCTAAGACAGCTCTTGAAATGGCCAGAAGAATGGCTCTCGGACTTGATATTCCCGAAGCCAGATATTTCGGCAAAAGGGAAATAGCAGATCTGCACGCAGAGAAACCCATTACCAAGGATTCGATAATCATGAAGAGGACGATCGCCACGGCTCTCGCCCTTATTCTTGCCGGATCCGGACTGTATGCGGGCATAAGCATGATCGAGAAGACCGTTACACACGGCACATATAACAAGATCAAAGCAGAATACGTCAACGCAACTTCTGAGAAGGGGACAGACGGAGCAGGACTCGAAGAACTCTCACTGCAGAATCCGAATGCGGCCGGGTGGCTGATCTCGGACAATCTGGGAGTTGACGGAGTCGTTGTTCTTGCGGATTCGAATGATTTCTACCTCAACCATGATTTCTACGGCAATACCAACAGATACGGTTGTCTTTTCTTCGATACCGATGTTCTTGACGCAGGCGGAGTGACATACTGTGACAATGCGGTTATCCACGGATCAAGCGTTGATCCGAACGAAATGTTCGGCCCTCTTCTCAAGATCACGGATATATCCGCACTGAGAAATGCTCCCGTTTTCAGTCTGCAGACTGCTTCGGGCACTACCGACTACAAGATAGTCTCTGTTTATTACGCAAACACAAGCTCAGAATTCGAAGACGTTCAGGATCCTGCGAGATATTCGACATTCGCTTCCAAAGAGGAATTCATCAGTTTTGTTACAGATGCAAAGATGCGATCCCTGTTTTCGACGCCGGTCGATATCATGAGCGGAGACCGGTTCGTTACACTTACAACTAAGACAAATCTGTGGAACGGCGCAGAACTGGTCGTTGTCGGAAGAGCTCTCAGAGCAGACGAATCATCCAAGATGGATCCGAATGAGATCATAGTCAATCCATCCGCTGTATATCCGCAGCACTGGTATGAACTCAACAGCACGGATAAGCCGGATACAGCAACGCAGCTTGAACGCTGGAAGAGCTGGCTGATCGGTTGCGATCCGTCACTTTCGGCAGAGGACGTGGCAACAGTTGAGATCGACGAAGTTCCCGACAAGACTCCTGTTCAGACAGTATATGACATAGATCCGA
>JAFWEV010000028.1 GCA_017512745.1 Oscillospiraceae bacterium | reverse complement strand
CATTGGCCTTGGAAGTGATGGGGCTGTGACAAGCTCCCTCAGTCTGTGGGATGAGGTAAAGGTGCTGCGCAATGGACTTATAGCATACTGGGGACTGCCGATCTTTGATCCTGTCGTCATTCCTTACCGTGCCCTGCTCAGGATGATGAGCCAGGGAGGCGCAGATGCAATAATGCAGGGAGACAGTCTCGGCAGCATCGAGACAGGAAAGAAAGCCGACATCATCCTTCTTGATATCGACCAGCCGCACCTGATGCCTACGCATAACTTAGGGGCAACTCTTGTAGAGGCAGCATGCTCAGGAGATGTAAGACATTCCATAATAGACGGAAAGATAGTCATGAAAGACCGCAGAGTCCTGACGATGGATGAAGAGAAGATCATGTTTGAAGCTAAAAAAGCCATGAAAGACATCTCCCTTAGAGCAGGATTTTAATATTTTTTCGGAAGGTATTGCTGATGGAGATCAACGGATTTGAATTTTCGCTGAGAGACGGAAGGAAGGCTGTCATCCGTAGTCCGAAAGAAGAGGACGTTCAGGCTGTAATTAAATATATGTATGTCACTGCATGTGATACTGAGTTCGTGATCAGATACCCTGAGGAATGCTCAAAATATACTCCAGAAGCAGAGAAAGAGCTGTTCCGTCATATGAATTCTTCCAACAGCCGTGCAATGCTGCTGTGTCTTGTGGATGACGTAGTTGCCGGATGCTGTGAGATATCATGGAGCAACAGCATGAAGATACGGCACAGAGCAGACGTAGCTATTGCTGTTGTGAAGGATTACTGGGGCTTAGGTATCGGAACTAGGATGTTTCAGGAACTGATACGCATTGCTGAAGAGAACGAGTATATCACTCAGCTAGAACTGGATTTTATTGAGGGCAACACGAGAGGCCGGGCATTCTACGAGGGTCTGGGCTTCCGGATAACCGGAGTGAAGCCTGATGCCATCCGTCTTAAAGACGGAACGATGAGAAACATAATATCAATGGTCAGGAAGATCGAACGGTAGGTGCAGGAAACAGATGCTGACACTATACAGACCAAAACTTGAGGATATGTGGTTCCGCAGGCAGATGCTGGAAGATGAGGAGACCATGTCTTACAACCATGCCTGGGGCGGAACAGTACATTTTCCTGAGGAGAGGTGGAAAGACTGGTACGAGTACTGGGTCGGAGAGCCGGCAGGCGAGAGGTATTACAGATATCTCAGAAACGAAGAAGGAGATTTCATCGGTGAGATAGCATACCATCTGGACGCAGGAACCGGATACTGGCTGGCAGACGTGATCGTTTTTTCACTCTACAGACACAGGGGATACGGCGGCGAAGCACTGGATCTGCTTTGTGCTGAGGCCTGCGCGAACGGAGTGGATATGCTGTGGGATGATATAGCAGCGGACAATCCTGCAGTCGGGATGTTCCTGAGGCATGGATTTGCTGAGGATCACCGTACAGACGAGTTGATCTTCCTCAAAAAGAGACTAAATTAATATATTAAAGTGCCCTTTGGGGCGGAAAGAAGGAACAAATGAAACTTCCGTCAAGAAAAGACGTACCGGTTGAACTGACATGGGATCTGTCCCTTATCTTTTCTGAAGACAGACTGATGTGGGAAGAACTGGAGAATACCAAGACGGCGGTAGGAAAACTTGTTGAGAAGTACGCCGGAAAGCTGAATACTGCTGAGAATATAGTCGGCTGTCTGGATGAGATGGAGCCTGTCTATATCTCCATCATGAGGGTCGGATCATATACCGGATTGGCACAGGAAGCGGACTATACAGATAATGAAGCGCGTGAGAAGAATGAAAAAGTCAGCGACGAGATAACAAAGATGATGACAGATATGTCATTTGTTGACAGTGAGATCCTCATGGCTTCTGATGAAGTGCTTGAAGAGGCAGTAAATATGGCTAAAGGATGCCGTATCTATCTGCAGGACCTCAGAGCAAGAAAACAGCATATGCTCTCACCGGAAACCGAAAAGGCATTGGCTGCACTGGGAAGAACTTTTGAGGTGCCATATACCATTTACAATACTATGAAACTTGCAGATATCTCCTTCGAGCCATTCACTGCTGACGGTAAGGAGTATCCTCTCGGGTATTCTCTTTTCGAGGATGACTATGAATTGGAAGCAGATACCGGTGTACGCCGTGCTGCGTTCAGGGCATTTTATGACACCCTCGAAAAGTACAAGAACACTACAGCTGCAGCATATAATGCCAACGTCACACTGGATAAGACGATGTCGGAACTGCGCGGTTTTGACAATGTATTCGACAGCCTCCTGTTCGAGCAGAAGGTCACACGTGAGATGTACGACCGTCAGATCGATGTCATAACTGAGCGTCTTGCTCCTCATATGCGCCGCTACGCGAAGCTGCTGGCTAAGAAGCACGGACTCGACAAGCCTACATTTGCTGATCTGAAGATAGCCCTTGATCCCGAGTACGATCCCAAAGTCACTATTGAGGAATCACATAAATATATCAGGGAAGCTTTATCTATCCTCGGCGAGGATTACGCAGAGATGGTAGACCGAGCTTACAGGGAGCGTTGGGTAGACTTTGCGAAAAACATAGGGAAGAGCACCGGAGGATTCTGCTCGGATGTATACCGTCAGAATTCCTATATCCTGCTTACATGGAATGAGAGGATGTCAGATGTATTCACGCTGGCTCATGAGCTTGGACACGCCGGTCAGTCTCTGTTGGGTGATATGGCCCAGTCATACTATGACTGTGATCCTTCTCTTTATCTTGTTGAGGCTCCTTCAACGATGAACGAACTGCTGCTTGCAAACCATCTGCTCAGCACCAGTGATGACAAGCGGTTCCGCAGATGGGTGCTTTCCTGCATGGTGAGCAACACATATTAT
>JAFWEV010000027.1 GCA_017512745.1 Oscillospiraceae bacterium | reverse complement strand
GATGCTTCGTAACCATCACTATTCTATTTCCTTGGAGGTTGTCTATTCCACTTTTACCAACCCCTGGCAGAACCAGGGGTTTATTTGCCGCTAAAGCGCCAAAAAAGCGATCCCGCTTCATTTGCTGAAGCGGGATCGCTATCTTATATCTTCCTCAGTGAGAATACCGGCTCAGAGGACATTATTGACTTTGAGATACTCGTTCCTCAGTTCTTTTACTTTTCTGAAAAGTTTCTCCCTGTTTGACACCAGATCGTCTGCAACGCCGAACTGCTGTATGTTGTACGCTGCGGCAACATTGGCAGTGATACCTATGTCGAGTGCGTCCATTCCCTCGCAGTATGCATAGAGACACGCTCCCGTGGAACAGTTGCCGCATCCCGTCTGATCAACTATCTTCTCCGACGGAGCGGGAGGCAGATACCATGTCTCATCCTTCGTGACGGTATACAGACCTCTTTTGCCAACTCTGAAGAGAACAAGGTCGACATCGAATTCTTTCAGTTTCTCTATGCACTCTTCGTCCGTTTCGACATCAAAAAGATCTCTTGCCTCATGATGGTTGATGGAAAGAACATCCACATACGGCAGGATGTAACTGACAGCCTCCAGACATTCCGGATGACATGCGGGAGCCTCTATCTCCCACAGCACTTTTGTGCCGTACCTCTTTTTGAGCTCGCCGATCCCTGCCCAATAGTAGGGATTCGGCTCATAGCAGAGGTATACTCCCTTTACTCCTCCGACCTCGTCAGCTCTTCTGCCGACCACATCTGCCGATGGATGGTTCAGGGGTCTTCCGTCCTCCCAGCTTCTGAGATTCAGCGGTGCCGCATGGATACCTGCGGAATACTGTCCGTCTTCTCCGTAGTAAAGGTCAGTGTGCATACTCTCGTCCATGGTCTCCATGAAACCGCGCATATCCACGTTGTTTCTCTCTATCCAGTCTTTTGCGGTCTCCTTGAAGTCTGGTCCCACATTGCTGACCTGAAATACGCTGTCGGTCCACATCTTGACTCCGGAGTAGGCGTATGTCGCCATCCCTCCGAGGTGGAATGTATCGGCTTCGCCGCTGTTTGTCGAATGTACTCTGTCAAATATGACATCTCCGCTTACCAGATAATCCATGTGCCTTCTCCTTGTCAGCTGTGATCAGATCTTGAAAACGTACTTGTCCAGCCTCTCGAACGCTTCCTTCACTCTTGAGAGCGGCAGTGCAAGATTCATTCTTATTGCATAAGGTCTGTTGAATGGTCTTCCATCCTGCCATGCAACTCCGACATCCCATCCGGCTTTCAGAAGCTCATCCATGGAGATGCCTTTCTCCTTGCAGTAATCTTCGCAGTCAAGATAGAGCATGTATGTGCCCTGGGGTTTTGCGAGCTTCACTCCCTTATAATTCTTGATTATGTGGTCGTACGCGTAATCGACGTTTCCTCCGAGCACCTCGAGAAGCTCGTCGACCCACTCGTATCCCTCGTCCTTATACGCGCCGATAAGGGCGTGCATCGAGATTACGTTCATAGAATTGTAGTGGGACTTTGAACTCTGGGACAGCACCCTATCTCTGAGATACTTGTTGTAAATGATGTGATACGAACCGATGAGGCCGGCCAGATTGAATGTCTTGGACGGGGCATATATGGCGATGGTCCTGTTCTTCGCGTCCTCGCTCACACTCTGTGTCGGGATATGCTGATTTCCGTAAAGGGTGAAATCGCTCCAGATCTCATCAGAAACGACTATGCAGTCCGTTTTTCTGTAGACCTCCATCGCCTTCTCTATCTCTTCTCTTTCCCAGACTCTTCCGCAAGGATTGTGGGGGCTGCAGAAAATAGCGAAATGGATATTGTTCTCAAGGATCTTCTTCTCCATGTCCTCATAGTCCATGCGCCACACGCCGTTCTCATCCTGATAAAGCTGGCTGTGCACGATCTTTCTGCCGTTGTTTGTGAGAGTCCCCGTGAATCCTATATATGTCGGCGAGTGGACGAGTATCGGGTCTCCAGGTGCAGTGAAGGCGTTCAGCGCAGATGCAACACATCCGAGAACTCCGTTCTCATATCCTATATTCTCCTTGCTGAGACCTGTGACCTTATTGCGCTTCTCCTGCCATCTGATGATCGAATCAAAGTATTCATCGGTCGGCGTGAAATAGCCGTAAGCGGGATGTTTTGCCCTCTCGATGATCGCTTCGGGGATCGTCGGGCACGCCGGAAAGTTCATGTCGGCGACCCACATTGGAATAACATCAAATCCTTCCTTCGGACCTCCCGGGCCCCATCCGCCCTTGCCGGGCATGTCCACGGCTATGGCATCCTTGCCGTGCCGGTCGAGTATGGATACAAAATCGTACTTCACAGTGTTTCCTCCATTCAGTTGTTATTCTGCGAGATCAGTTCATCCAGGTCCATCTCAAAACATGGAAGAAAATGATCCATAAAATACTGTGTTTCGGGCAGTACGTCCTGCCTGAGTTTTTCAAGAGTGGACTTCTTTGCGCTTCCAAACTCCTGATTTCCGCTGCGCTCCTCCTCGATACATTTGAACAGTGCGGAAAGCTTATCCGCGGCTTTAATGATCTTCTTCTCATGGTCGGTGAGATCATCCGCTATCACTGCCGAGCGTATTCTTTCCGAGATGCTCTCAGGGATGCCTTTAACAATAGTCTCCGACATCTCCTCTTCGATGCGCTTGTACTCACCGAGGATCCCCCTGTTTCTGTACTTGACGGGTGTGGGAAGATCACCTGTGAGTATTTCGTCGGCGTCGTGATAGAGCGCAGCCAGCGCAACTTTTTCGGGTCTTACGTCATCGGCACCGAATTCATCCGCTGCAAGAGCCGCAAGGATATGTGCCGTAACCGCACATTCCGTCACATGCTCGGCAAGCGATTCGGGCCGCGTATTCCTCATAAGGCCCCATCTGTTTATATATTTCATCCGCGACAGCATCGCGGCGAACGGATAAGTCATATGTTTATCTCTCCTATACGTTATTGCAGTCGAAATCGACACATGTTAGGACTTCCGCAGCCAGTTCAAGCGAACCCACAGCCAGCGTGTCTATTCGTTTGAGTTTGCCCAGAGCTCTCGCTGCCTTGAGACCGGAATTCACGTCGACACATACGGTCGCCTCGTATCCCCTGCCGCGCAGATACTTCTGTATATCTTCCGGCTGTTCGGATCTGGGGCTCTTCAGCGGGACGAGAACTATGGACTCTGCAAGCGGTGCCAGAAGATCTATATTCTTCTTCCACTCCTTATCCGCAAAGGAACCGTACAGCAGAGATACCTTTCCGAGATATCTCCTGACTGCTGCAGCAGCTGTGGCCGCTCCGCTGGGATTGTGTCCCCCGTCCACCCACAGTCCTTCCTCCACGCGCTGGAATCTCGCTGGCCAGGTGACTTTTTTAAGGCCGGCGCTGACTGCTTTCTCGCTGATATCGAATCCTTCCCGTCTCAGTACCTCGATCGCCTCGAGGACCGCAGCGGCATTTCTCATCTGATGAGTGCCGAGAAGAGCCAGCTTGAGGTTTTTTCTGTCCTTATATGAGAAAGACTGGTACTTTCCGTCGAATCCTCCGACAGTAAGACGGTCGGCGTCTGTGATGATGAGTTCGGATACCTTCTCCCTGCATCTTTCCCCGATCACCCTGAGGGCATCCGGATCGTCCGCCTCTGTGACGCACGGTCTCCCCTCCTTGATGATGCCGGCTTTTTCTCCTGCGATCTTTTCCACGGTGTCGCCCAGAATGGCAGTGTGGTCGAGCCCTATCTGAGTCAGTACCGTAACGAGCGGAGCTCTCACAATATTCGATGCGTCGAGTATGCCCCCGAGTCCCGTCTCGACGACAGCTATCTCGCACCCCTCTTCAAGGAACATCGTATACATCGTTAGAGTGATGGTTTCCATCTCCGTCGGCTCGTCCTTCATCCTGCCGGCGGCGTCCATCACTTTTTCCGCCACTTCGAGCAGCTTATCCTCTTCGACAGCTTTGCCATTTATCCTGAATCTCTCATTGAAGTCCCTGAGTGAGGGAGACGTGAACAGCCCTGTCTTATATCCCGCCTCGCGTAGGATCCTCTCCGTCATCGCCGCAACTGATCCCTTTCCGTTCGTTCCGGCTATGTGGACGACTTTGAGCTTATCCTGAGGATCTCCCAGCAATGAAGCCAGTTCGAAAGCTCTTGCGAGCGTCGGGACTTTGTTTTTCCATGAGACGGCCCTGAGTTTTGCTTCGGCAGCTCTCATCCTATTTCCTCCTCACATGCCCTGATAAGATGTCTCATGAGCACAGCGACAGTCGCATTTCCAAGTCCGCGCGGCACCGGTGTTACAGCGCACTTTTTCTCCCATGCGGCATCGAAATCCACATCTCCGGACACGGTGCCATCGTCCAGAATGTTGTATCCAACGTCTACTACGGCTGCGCCTTCCTTGATACACTCACCGGTCACGAGCTTAGGCTTGCCGGCTGCCGCCACTACCACATCGCACTCCTTAAGCGCAGATGCAAGGTCCCCGGTCCTCGAATGGCATACGGTTACGGTCGCATTCTCTTTCAGAAGCAGAAGGGCTGCAGCCTTGCCCACCGTCTCCGATCTTCCGACTACGGCGGCTCTCGCTCCTTCCAGTTTGATCCCGTAATACTTGAGCAGAAGTACTGCAGCTTCCGCGGTACACGGATAAAAGCCCTTACCTCTGCCGCTGTATAGGAACACTTTTGACTGATCGGTCGCGCCGTCTATATCCTTTGCGGGGTCAATGCATGCTATCGCGGAAGCCTCGTCGAATCTTTTGGGAAGAGGTCTCATCAGTATGATCCCGTGGATCTTTCTGTCAGCTGAAAGTTTCCTGATGGTGTCCTCAAGATCCGTCTGGGAGATATTCCCGTCCAAATCGTATGCCAACGCTTCTATTCCGGAGAGAGGCGCTCTCTTGATGATCTGCTGTTCATAAGAATAGTCATCGCCCGAATCTCCCACTCTGACAATGGCGAGCCTCGGGACTATTCCCCTCTCCCGAAGGAGATCCGCCTTTGTTGCATTGCCCGCAACTATGGCATCGGAAAACGGTTTGCCGAGCATTTCAAACGGTTTTGCAAGTTCGGTCATTGTTGTCTCCCCCCTGTATCAGAAGAGTCCTTTAATGGTCCCCTCGCCGTCAATATCTATCTTCTCTGCGGCGGGGACTTTCGGAAGGCCGGGCATCGTCATGATGGCTCCGGTTATCACCACGATAAATCCTGCTCCGGCGGAGATCCTGAGGCTCCGCACATGGAGCACTTCTCCGTCCGGTGCATTCCTGAGTTTGGCGTTGTCGGAGAAACTGTACTGGGTCTTTGCTATGCACACCGGAAGCCCGCCGAATCCATTCTCCTTAAATTCCGTGAGCTGTTTCTGTGCTGTCTCGGAATACTCCACGGTACTTCCGCCGTAGATCTTCCTGTTGATCTTCTCTATCTTTTCCTCGATCGTGTCTTCGAGGTCATATGTAAACCTGAAGGAACTGCCGATATCGGCAAGTGCTATCACTCTGCCCGCAAGATCGAGTCCTCCTTCGGAACCTTTGGCAAAGACATCTGACATCTCCACATTCATGCCGTTTTCTCTGCAAAGATCAAAGAGACATCTCTTCTCATTTTCCGTGTCGGTCGGAAAACTGTTTATAGCGATCACCGTCGGGATTCCGAATTCCTTCGTCATGTTGTTCCAGTGTCTTACAAGGTTCGGGAATCCGGCTTTCAGAGCATCCGTGTTTTCCTTTGAAAGATCTTCTTTCTCGACGCCTCCATGATACTTGAGAGCCCTGATCGTCGCTACCAGAACCACTGCGTCAGGCTTGAGTCCGCTGGCTCTCATCTTGATATCGCAGAATTTTTCGGCGCCGAGATCGGATCCGAATCCGGCCTCGGTCACAACATAGTCGCCGAGCGCCAGCGCAGTCTTTGTCGCGATGACAGAGTTGCAGCCGTGGGCTATGTTCGCGAAAGGTCCTCCGTGGATGATAGCGGGAGTGTTCTCAAGAGTCTGAACAAGATTCGGCTTCAGGGCGTCCTTGAGGAGTGCAGTCATTGCACCTTCCGCATGCAGGTCTCCTGCAGTCACCGGCTTCCCGTCCTTGCTGAACGCGACCACCAGCCTTGCTATTCTCTTCTTGAGGTCGTCAAGATCCGCTGCCAGGCACAGGGTAGCCATTATCTGAGAGGCAGCCGTTATGTCAAATCCGTCCGCATGCGGCACTCCGCCCGTCTTTCCACCGAGTCCGTCTTCGATGTGGCGAAGCTGGCGGTCGTTCATGTCCACACATCTTCTCCACTGTATGTTCTCTGTATCTATATTGAGGGAATTCCCCTGGTAAATATGATTATCCATCATCGCGGCAAGAAGGTTGTTTGCAGCCGCTATGGCGTGGAAATCACCCGTGAAATGGAGATTGATGTCCTCCATCGGGACGACCTGCGCGTATCCTCCGCCGGCCGCTCCGCCCTTTATACCGAACACAGGTCCCAGCGACGGCTCTCTCAGTGCGAGCACCGTCTTCTTTCCAAGCTTAGAGAGTGCGTCCGCAAGTCCCACGGCAGTTGTGGTCTTGCCCTCGCCTGCCGGAGTGGGAGTGATCGCAGTGACAAGGATCAGCTTCCCGCCGGTCCCATTTCCAATCAGTTTTTTATATCCGGGTATCTTGGCTTTGTACTTGCCGTACCGTTCGATATCATCCTCCGAAAGGCCGAGTTTTGCGGCAATCTCGCCGATATTCAGCATCTCTGCATCCTGTGCTATTTCAATATCCGATCTCATTTAGGATCCTCCCGGTTATCTGACTGCTTCTCTGATGACTCGCATGACATTCTTATATGCCACCTTGTCTATGTCATCATCGCTGAACCCTGCCTTACTGAGTCCGTCAAACAGGAGTTCCATTTTATCGGGTCCATCTATCTCGAGATTTCCGCCGATTCCGTCAAAGTCGGACCCTATGGCTACAACATCTATCCCGCCGCACTTTCTCGCCTGTTTTGCCATGGCGACGAGCGATTCCACTCTTGAATTATCATCATGTCTGTCCCAGTTGAGGAAAGCGGGGCAGAAGTTGAGTCCCATCACTCCTCCCATGGTTCCGAGGGCTTCGATCTGATTGTCGGTCAGATTTCTCGGATTGTCGCATACCGACCTGCAGTTTGAATGGGATGCGATGAACGGCTTTTTGCATATCCTCACGACATCCCAGAATCCGCCGTCGGAGAGGTGGCTGACATCTACGAGCATTCCTATATCCTGCATATGTCTCACTGCATCCTTGCCGAAATCCGTAAGTCCCTTTGACATCACCTTTTTGTCGGTGGAATTCGGAGATCCGAAACAGTTCGCATAATTCCAGGTAAGAGCCAGAGCTCTGATTCCCATTTCATAATACAGATCCAGTCTGTTCATGTTGCCGTGGACCGTAACTCCGTCCTCCATGGTCAGAATGCTGCTCAGCATCCCCCTGTTGGCGTTATTGATGATGTCATCATAATTCTCCGCTTTTGCCATCAGGCCTTTATATCTGTTCAGGTTGGAGTTGTAGAGTCTGTAACAGTCGTTTATATATTTTTCTTCCGGGATCTGTTCCATTCCATGGGCAGAATAGTACTCTCCCGGGACGATAAAGATCGCAAAAAACTGGGCGAGCGTCTTCCCTTCTATGAGCTTTCTGATATTCACCATCGCGCCTATGTCATAGAGATCCGCCCTGACGCCGTCTGCGAGATATGCGGCCATCAGCGTGTCGCAATGCATGTCTATATAGTTTCTGTTCACAAAACCACTCCCTTGCGATACCTTTCTAAATTAAGTATACATCTTTGGAATGGTCAAATTATTGCCGCTGCTGAAATTTGATTTTTTGACAAAAAAAGGACTGTGCCCTTTGTACATTTGTGCAGTGGGCACAGTCCCTTTTCAAGAACTCTTTATGCGTTTTCTTCCGTGAGATTTTTGATCTTCGTTCTGTATACTTTTGCCGCCATCGGGATACAGATGATATCCGCTACGATATCACCGATTATGAATGTGAACCAGACCCAGTCCATTCCCACGTATTTTGCCAGCAGCCAGCACACCGGAACCATGATAAATGCCTGTCTCACAAGGTTCGGGACAAGCGTCGGCATACCGTCGCCTACACCTGTGCACATTGAACCGAGAACTATGGCTATGACTGCGATGACATATGTGGGGCTTATCTCCCTGATCGCGAGGATGCCCATTCTCAGCAGTTCTCCTTCCGCGTTGAATATGCCCATGAGCTTATCCGGGATGAGCTGGAACACAAGTGTTCCTGTAGCCATTATCGCCACAGCTACCACCATTGCGGTCTTTACCGCTTCGTCGATCCTGGCTTTCTTCTTTGCACCGTAATTGTATCCGACTATGGCAACGAGTCCCTGCGTAAGTCCGAACGTAGGCATAAATATGAAACTGTCAAGCTTGAAGTACACTCCCAGCACCGCCACGGCGGTCGATGAGAAACGCATGAGCACCCCGTTCATGAGGAGATTGGATACCGTTCCGATCGCGGACATAAGGATGGACGGCAGCCCTACCGCGTATATGTCCTTTATAGTTCTGAAGCTGAATACGAATTTCTTTATACTCAGTTCGATATCCTTATTCTTTATAAGATTGAACAGCACCGCAATCACGGCTTCCACATGCTGTCCGATGACAGTCGCAACGGCAGCGCCCCTTATTCCCATTGCGGGGAACCCCAGGAGTCCGAAGATCATGATCGGGTCAAGGATTATATTCGTCACCGCTCCGCATATCTGTGCGGTCATGCTCAGTGATGCCCTTCCGGATGACTGCAGCAGTCTCTCGGAGACGATCGCCACCATAAGTCCGAAGCAGAATCTCGTGCAGACCGACAGATAATCCGTTCCGAACTGCCTTATGACAGTGTCCTGTGTGAACTTTGAAAAGAACCACGGTACCGATGTCATCCCGAAAGCGAAGAAGATGATCCAGAGTATTGCGCAGAGCATATACCCGTGCATGGCGCCGCTGTTTGCCTGATCGAATTTCTTTTCTCCGAGTCTTCTCGAAACGAGAGAGTTGACGCCGACACCTGTACCCACAGCGCATGATACCATGAGCATCTGCAGCGGTCCAGAAAGTGATGTTGCGGTAAGCGCAGCTTCTCCTATTCTCGATACATATATGCTGTCGATGATATTGTACAGTGCCTGCGTCAGCATGGAGATCATGAGCGGTCCCGCCATTGAAAAGACAAGCCTTCTGACCGGCATTGTTCCCAGTTTGTTTTCCTTTACGTTATCCATATTCACCTGCTGTTGATCTGTTCTTTACACATACCATGCAACTATACTCTTATATATATTTTAATGCAACCACAAAAAGACCGTTTCCCGCAAAACAGGAAGCGGTCCTAAAGAAATTATGTGTTATTCACCTCGACTGTTCGTTCACAAGTTTCTCCACGGATTCTATCAGATGGCTCTTCTTTCTGAACAGAAGGTTCAGCATCACTGCCAGATATTTGATTATGATCGTAAGTATTGCAAACAGTCCGAAGAATGCGAATGACGAGAAGACCATCGTTGTGGTCCAGCCTTCTATCGGTTTGCCGAGCAGGTAAATTACTACAGTATATATCAGGCTGAACAGCGCGAAAGCCATCATTGCAACAGAAATAAACATCGAACAGTAACTCGCAACATCCGTAAACAGGAGAAGGCTGTCGAACGCGAGATCAAATCTCTCACCGGAATCTCTCTTCCTTCCCGCTCCGGTCTGTTTCGGGTCGTAGAAGACATCCGCGCATTTGAGTCCGCAGTTTCTGAAAAGAGCTTTTCTGTATACTATGGAATCGGTCATCGCATTGACGCGGTTGACGGCGCGTCTCGACTCTATTCTGAACCGCTCTGTATTGAGTGGGTATTTGCCCCGGGAATGCTTGTTGTAGAGATTGTAGAACCATTTTGAAGCCGTTCTAGACTTGCCCTTCGGGACGGCGCTGACGACATCATATCCCTCCAGAGCTTTCCTGTATGCCTGCATTATGAGATCATCTTCGAAGTCGAGATCGGAATACTCAAACTCGATTAGGAAATCGCCTATAGCTATATCCGCCGCAGCATTGAGAGCATCCTGAACACCGAAATGCTGACTCATCCTGACAATGCTGACAAGTCCCGACAGTTTTTCCGAGACAGCCTTTATCGCAGCATGGTCGGAGGTCCTTCTGCTGTCATCGACAATAACAAGCTCATAATTCTTGAAATTGTTCTGCAGCACGCTTCCGACTCTCGCTATCAGTTCAGCGCATTCCTTCTCATCATCGCACAGATAAAACAGGGCGGATATGAAATTACTCTCTTTTGAAAGATCTGTCATCATGGCTTCAACACCTCGTCAAGATCGTATATCGTATTGATTTTCCCGGAAAGGACGCTGAAGAAGCGCGGTTCGTCAGACATCTGCCTTATCACCGTAGGCCTTGAGTCATCGACTTCGCTCGCCTTCAGGATAGGTTTCATGGAAAACAGAGATTTTTCATATGAAAACTCGAGTTCGGGTCTCATATACTTGGTCGCGAGTTTTCTCATATACGGATATGCAGTCACCGGTTTTCCAGGACAGTCGTTGCAGTTATATAGAGAATCCGGACTGCAGAGTCCTTCGGATCTTCCCTGGCAGCTGAACGTCGGAAGTCTGTCATAGGACGTCACATGCGGAGTAAATGTCACTGATGTCAACGAGTGCATCCCGGTCTTTCCAAACGGCATTATTGAAAAGAAGGGACCATCCATTACCGTAAGCCCGACGTCTCTGAGTTCATCGCACACATGACACAGAATTATCTCGCACAGTTCGTACTTTATCCCGAAAGGCTCGAAACTGCAGAGTTTCTGGATCTGGTTCGTCGAAGCGTATGTTGCGTTAAGCACGAACCTTGAAGAGAAGGACCTGTCACCGCTTCGGACGACCCACTCTTCTCCGCGTTTTTCTATGTCTATAGCTGGAGTCGAATAGAAAATCTCCACATTTGAATGTTTTTTCAGCTCACTGAGAAAATGGTCTCTCAGGATCATCGCATCATATGCGTATTCTCTTGTCAGAAAAGCTCCGTCGCAGAGTCCGGGGTTGAAATATTTCTCTGCGGGTATCTCCTCGCATGGGATATCAGCGTCGCTGCAGAACTTTTTGAAGGAGGCGGCATTTGTCCAGGAGTATTGTGCTGAAGTCGCATATATCTGTTTGAACTCGTCTGCTATACAGAAGCCGAAGTCCCTGACAAATCTCTCGAAATAATTGGCGGATTTCTTAGCTGTGGAGTATGACCTCGGATAATGATAACCCATATGGACACGTGCCTGGTTGATATATGTGGCGCGCTTGAACGCACCGTCCTCTCTCTCAAGGACAGCGACATTCTCACCCTGCTGCGCACAATACTGTGCGGCATACAGGCCGTATATCCCGGCTCCTATTATCAGCTTGTCATATATCTTGCTCATTCTTTTGGCTTATACGCTCCGAATGCATTTTTAATGAGTATCTTCATTAGATCGGCATTTCCCTTTATCGGGCTTATTTTTGTGGGCACCTTTCCCTTTTCCGGATACACTCTCGCTACCGGCACTTCACATGCCCGGTACCCAAGCTGTGTAGCCCGCACCGAAAGATATGCGAGAAGCTCATAACCGGTGAAGATGTCCCTGAGTGGTTTAGTCCGGGGATCACACAGGTACTTTGAAGAATATCCCCTGAAGGCGTTGGTGGTGTCGGTAAAGCGCTGTCCTGCCGTAAGGGATATGACAGGTGCATGTATCAGCTTCACGGCAAGAAGCCGCGACAGAGGAGTATTTACAGCTTTCCCGCCTTTTAGGAACCTCGACCCCTGAACAAGGTCATATCCGGCGTCCAGTTTTTCTATGAAAAACGGCACGGATTCTATGCTGTCCTTGTCGTTGCCATCAACAGTCAGTATGTTTCTGTACTGTCTCTCAAATGCCCACCAGAGTCCCATCCTCAGCTGTGCGCCCTGTTTTCCAGGGCCTTTCTTGACAAGAAGGCTGTTGACTCCGAGCAGCTCCAGAATCTCTCTTCCTACGCTACCGTCAGTCGAGCCCCCGTCAAGAATAACTATATCACATAATTCGTGAATGCCGTGGCTGAAAGCTCTCTCCAGTTCGTTTCTTATCCTCAGGCCTTCATTGATTACAGGTATGAGAAGACAGCTGTCGGAAGACTTCTCCCGCCATTCATGACACTCAAAATCCGGAACGCCTTCAATACCCGTAAAGATCATGCGAAAACCTCTTGTACGTAACTGACGGCTCTTTTGACATCATCGAGCCTCTCCTGGTTCTTCATCTCGACAGATACAAATCTGTCATAACCATTATATGCCAATATTTCTGCGAGTTCTCTGTGTATATCCCGCTTTTCGACCGGAGCGAGATACGGCTCGCTTATATGCACATGAGATATCCTTCCCATATTCTCTGCGACACGGGAAAGATCCTCGCCATTATATATGACCGTCCCCATATCGAGGTTTACGGTTATCCCTGCTCTGCCGATATCTTCCGAAAGTGCAAACGCTTCATCCGTTCTATTTATATAGTCGGTGTTGTATATGACAGGATTGGCTTCGATCGCCATGTGAGTGCCGCAGGTCTCCGCAGCATCTGCAAGTTCCGCAAAGAACTCCCGCCCGACGGACAGAGATCTGCCGTCTCTTCTTCTGTTTTTCGGACAGCCGAAAACAAGATTTCCGCACCCGACCGTTTCCGCAAAAGCACACGCCTTTCCGAGATACTCCCTGAGAAAAGCCCTGTCGGTTTCAGAGGCAAACAGGTTTTCAGATATCCCGAACAGTATCGACTGCATTGAACTTATTTCAAGCCCGAATTCTTCGCGCAGCCTCATCCTTAGCTGTGCCGCTTCCGGAATATGTTCATACGGCATACTTCCGAAAATCCTTGACGGAGCAATCTCCAGTCCGCCTACTCCGTTTTCTTTGAGCCAGCAATACATCTCTTCATCGTATTCTGCGCTCCAGGCTATATTTGAGACAGATATCTTCATGCCGATTCCCCCGTGACAAAATCCTTTATGCCTTTGAGAACTTCCGTCTTGTCTGCTATATATCCGTCACTGCCCCCGAAAACCTCACTGTGCTTTGTCCTGAAATCATAGTAAGCGAGTTTACCCTGCAATTCATTTTTGAATTCCTGCCCCGTAACCGCTTTATATATCTCACCTGCGGAACAGGGTTCCGTAGCCACATTGAGAAGCTGTATTCCATTATCGAGTGCAGTATCTATGACTTCGCTTATCTTCGACAGATCAAACATCTGGAACACCGATCTCGAATCGGTAAAATCCAGTGCGGTAAACCCTGAAGAAATAAAATAGCTCTTCAGTTCCTTCTTCTTCTCTCCGGATATCTTCGGATCAAGTTTCATGAACCCGTTCGGAGCGGGTGCATAATACATATCGAGATACTCTCTGTCCAGAGTGATATATTTGTTCTCCTTTATCATCGAGGGGATGATATTTATAAGGTCATATATGAAATTCTTTTTTATGTTTTTCCCGAAGAGTCCCGGTAGTCTCACAATGAGACGATCGCTGTAAGTCTCCGTCACCCACTTTTCGAGCAT
>JAFWEV010000026.1 GCA_017512745.1 Oscillospiraceae bacterium | reverse complement strand
ATAGCTCTTTACCAATGCATTGGCCTTTACTATAGCGTCTCTTCTGTATTCGGATGGGAACTTGTAGAACTTTTCATCAAAATCATATTTGGGATGTGGATTATCTTTCGTCTTATGGATGAGGCTTTCCATCATAGTCATTTCTTTTTTGCTCCAGGTGATATCCCTGAACAGTTCATCTTCATCCAGACGCACGGAAATGATGAAGTCTACAGCTTTGCGGTAGATCTCCATAGTATCTTTCAGGGCCTTCTGATATTCCTTTTCCCTGATATATATCCCGTACGATGTGATGAGACTCATTTTTATGATTTGTCCTTTTCCTCATCCCTGAGTCTGCTTTCCCTGACCGGTACACAAACCATATTTTTACTTTTTCACTTAAACGTATCGCTACTTATATGGTAGCAAATGAGGTGTCCCATTGTACGGACTTGATGTGTTTTACGATGACAAAACTATATAAAATCATAGCCGCCTAACTCATGACTGATACCCTCAGGGGCACATGCGTCACAAGCATGCCGTAGCTGTTAGTCAAAGATAAAACCGGCTAACTCACGACTAAAGTCACGAGAATGCGCCGGTTATTTTTCAATCTGTCCGGTCCGGCCGGTCATCCTGTCACACTCCTAAGAGCGCGGATCAGCGTTTCGGTGTAGATCTCCTCTCCCTCCGTAGTGAGATGATTATTGGAATTGTAGAAGTACTGCCCTTCCATAAGAGAATCATTCAGGGTATTCAGGAACCCGGCATTTATCTCATCTCTGAGATACGACTCAAGTCCGGCAAGTTCATTCTCATCGGAGATCACCGCCAGTTTGTCGACCGGAGGAAATGCAAACACAAAAACTGCTCCCGCTTTTTCCGCATCCTTTGCCAGTCCGCGGACATTCCTCAAAAACTCCGGCTCTACCATTTCCCTGTTCAGCATGATCTCGTCGTCTGTCATGTATCCGTGTTCGAGTATCGCTTCCCTGTACTGTGTCACATCCCCGAAATATCCGAAATCAGGCGAATAGATCTCTCCTTTTTTCCCGTATCCGGCATCCAGGAGGTCCAGCTTATGGGCTGCATACTTATAGTACGCAAGCGCCATATTTTTCCAGTAACTCACGGGAACCGCCCTGAGGAGCGAAGGTCTGTTCTCCACTCCTTCCCACAGCGCCTCATAGTTTATCTTGTTTCTCATCATCGCCGCTTCGGGCATGAGAACTATGATATCTCCCTCGCCTATATGGCCTTTGAGAAGATTTCTGTAATATGCCAGTCCGAAATATGACGTAACGCCGAGATTGATACAGGGCATGCCAAGCTCTTCAGATATGCGTTCGCAGTCCGTGGCATACGGACATGACGATCCTCCCACGAAGATTATCCTGGGCGAACCGACTTCATCCAGCAGCCCGGATTTGTGGTAGATCGTTCCGAGGAGCGTACCGGAAAACACAGTCGGTTTTGACTGCACGTAGGCAAATATCAGTGTGAGCGGCAGCGCAAGGAGAAGAAGGTAGACCGCTATTTTAAGAAAATACTTTTTCATGCAGCTTCTCCCTCCGTCAGAACTGAAAATAGATGAATTCTATGACGATATCGCTCATAGAAGTGAATATGCGCCACACGACAGCCAGTCCGAGCGCGTAGTAAACGGCATACCTCAGTACAGGCCTGAATGAGCTCAGTTTTTCGAAACCCTCTCCCCTGTAATTGAGAAGATCCCAGAGGAAGAGGACCGCAACGAGAAGAATTATCCATAAGAGCTGCCCGTACTCCTCAAGTCCCGCAGGCTGCATATATGTCATGAGATGAACAGGGTCGAAATCCCTAACTATCCTTGAAACCGCATACAGCGCGTCTCCGATCGTATCCGCCCTGAAGAATATGAGAGAAAAGCAGTTCATTACGAATACGAGACCCACTTCAAGCCACAGCACGGCCTTCTTTTTGTTTTTTCTCTTTTTCCACTTTTTCGGTATGACGGTCTCTTCTATCACGCGGTATATCCCGTGAAGAAGGCCCCAGACTATGAACGTCCAGCCGGCGCCGTGCCAGATACCGCTTATGAGAAATACAATGATAAGGTTCGGTAAGACCGCGGGTTTCTTCCCGTCGATCGTGTGCCTGTTGAACAGTTTATCCCACCATCTGGACCACACCAGCGGGACAAAGATATAATCCTGCAGCCATGTGCTGAGCGAGATATGCCATCTCTTCCAGAATTCGCTGAAGCTGTCCGACAGATACGGACTTCTGAAGTTTTCCATGAGCCTGAAGCCGAGGATCAACGCAGAACCTATGGCTATATCCGAATAGGCGGAAAAGTCACAGTATATCTGGATCGCAAAGAGGAACGTGGCAAACATCACTGCCGTTCCGTTCAGCTCGCGCATCCTGGAGTAAACTTCATTCACATATATCGCAAAATAATCTGCGATCACTATCTTTTTGAACAGACCCACGAGTATCCTTCGCAATCCGTCGCTGCATCTCGCGGTATCGAACCGGTGGACTTCCCTGAATTGAGGAAGAAGATTTGTCGCCCTCTCAATGGGTCCGGCAACAAGCTGGGGAAAGAAACTGACATACAGAGCATATACGAAGAAGTCTTTTTCATCAGGAAGTTTTCCCCTGTAAACATCTATAACATAGCTCAGCGTCTGAAATGTATAAAAACTGATGCCGACCGGCAGCAGCACGTTGAGTACCGGTATTCTCCCCGTTGCATGAAGGCTCTCCATAACCAGGTTGATATTGCCGATGACAAAATTGGCGTACTTGAACACAAACAGACTCGCAACGCTTGCGATTATTCCGGCGGTCAGTATCGCTTTTCTTCTGCCTTCACCGGTCGTCCTGCCGAGAAGCCGTCCGGCAAGGTAGCTGGTCAGCGTTGTGAACAGAATGAGAAATACGTATTTCACATTCCAGCTCATATAGAAATAGTAGCTCGCGGCGAGGAGCCAGTAATTCCTGTACTTCACCGGCAATATGAAATACAATATGCAGACTGTTGGGAGATATATTGCAAACTGCAGTGAGTTAAACGCCATGTAACACCGATTCTTCCTGTAACTCCGTGATAAATCTATTCTATCCAATCTTTAACTTATGTACAAACCTTCCGGATACCGGTCCGCACCTGAGCAGATGTTTAATTAAGATATGCCCGAGCTGATGTATCTTCACGGGCATTACAATAATCCTTCATATTGGTATAATATTATAAAATCAGATCAAGGATCATATTATTGTCAGCCGGAAGTCCGGAGTCACAACCGGGCTTTACCGTGACAGAGTCAACAGTTATGGATAATATAAGAAATTTCAGTATCATTGCGCACATAGATCACGGGAAATCAACACTTGCCGACCGCATGCTGGAGATCACCCACGCAGTCGACAAGCGGATCATGCAGGACCAGTTCCTCGACAACATGGAACTCGAGCAGGAGCGCGGTATTACGATCAAGGCCCGCGCCGTCACGCTTGCCTATGAGGCAAAGGACGGACAGATCTATCAGTTCAATCTCATAGACACCCCGGGACATGTCGACTTCAACTACGAGGTCAGCAGATCCCTTGCCGCCTGCGAAGGCGCGGTACTCGTGGTGGATTCGACGCAGGGCGTTGAGGCGCAGACGCTCGCAAACTGCTATCTCGCAGTTGATGCGGGACTCGAGGTCGTGCCGGTGCTCAACAAGATCGATCTCATCTCCGCGCATCCCGACGAGGTCGCACGTGAGATAGAGGATGACATCGGCATACCCGCTCTGGATGCGCCGAGGATCTCGGCAAAGAACGGCATAAACATCGATGAGGTAATGGAGCGCATCATTACGGATATTCCCGCCCCGAAAGGCGATCCTGACGCTCCGGCAAAAGCTCTCATATTTGACTCCACATACGACAGCTATAAAGGCGCGGTGGCGTTTATAAGAGTATTTGACGGCACATTCAAAGTCGGCGATACGATCCGCATGCTGAACTCCGGCGAAGAATTCCTTCTCACCGAAGTCGGTCACATGCGCCCCACCGGTTTTGATGCCTGCGGTGTTCTGTCGGCGGGCGAAGTCGGATATCTTGCCGCCTCGATGAAATCCGTGAGGAGCGTGACCGTCGGAGATACCGTCACTCTGGTCAGCAATCCGATCGACACCCCTCTTCCCGGATACCAGAAGGCAAGGCCGATGGTCTACTGCGGCATATTCCCCGAAGACGGAGCAAAATACGAGGATCTCAGGGATGCCCTCGAAAAACTTCAGCTGAACGACGCGGCTCTCTCGATCGAACCGGATACCTCCGTCGCGCTGGGATACGGCTTCAGATGCGGCTTCCTTGGTCTTCTCCACCTCGAAGTCATAACGGAACGGCTTGAACGCGAGTTCGACCTCGACCTCATCACGACCATGCCGAGCGTCGTCTATAAGATAGAGACCGCTTCCGGCGAAGAAAAATATATAGACAATCCCACAAACTGGCCGGATCCGTCCACCATCGCTCAGTCTTATGAGCCGTTTGTGGACACGCATATCTATCTGCCCACGGAATTCATCGGAGCGATCATGGAGCTCTGTACCGTAAGGCGCGGGGTCTTCATAGAGATGAAATACCTCGACACCAAGAGAGTCGACATCCATTACGAGATGCCTCTCGCAGAGATAATCTATGATTTCTTCGATTCCATAAAGAGCCGCTCGAGGGGATACGCGAGCTATGAATATGAATTCAAGGAATACAGGCCGTCAAAGCTTGTAAAACTCGATTTCCTGATCAACGGGGATCCGGTAGATGCGCTGTCATTCATAGTCTTCGACCAGTCCGCATACCCCAGGGCAAGAAAGATCGCCGAACGTCTAAAAGAACACATCCCGAGACAGCTCTTTGAAGTGCCGATCCAGGCTGCGGTAGGCGGAAGGATCATAGCAAGAGAGACTGTCAAGGCGCTCAGGAAAGACGTTCTTGCAAAGTGCTACGGCGGCGACATCACAAGAAAGAAGAAACTTCTCGAAAAGCAGAAAGAAGGCAAAAAGAAGATGCGCAAGCTCGGAACAGTCGATATCCCGAGCGAAGCGTTTACAGCCGTCCTGAAGCTCGACGAAGATAACTGATGATCGGAGATAGTATTTCAGAAATGTCTCATAAGTCTTCCGCAAAATACGGAGCCGTTTTCACCGCCGCAGGATATCTGCTCTGGACGCTGGTTTCCGCTTTCCTGTTTGGTCTGCCTCTGCTGAGAGTGCTTCTGTATACGGGGCTCCTCATGATCGGGATCGCTCTGCCGGGTATAGCCGTATTCAAACTACTGAAAATAAAAGAGACTCCGTTGGGAGCGCTTGTGACTTCGGCGGCGCTCGGGATGGGGTGTCTTGTGATACTCTATCTTGTTCTCAATGCCTGCGACCTCCTCTTCTATCATTCTCTTGAGGGAATGATAGCTTTGGGTATCGTCTCTGCAGTCGTGCTGGTTCTCAAGAGAAAGCAGCCGTTTTCATACAGCGGCGACACCGGAGAACTGCGGACATCGCTGATCCTCTCAGCGGTCTCGGTCTTTATTACCGTGCTCTTCTATTCCGCCGCAATTGTAAACCCCGCCCTCTCCGGGATCCGCGCGTTTGAAAACGATCCGCTGTTCGCATCTTCCGTTACTGCGGCGGCATCAAGAGGATGGCCGTTCATCTGCCTCCAGGTCGCCGGGATAAGGATGGATTACCACTTTGTTTTCTATGCGATATTCGGACTGCTCAGGAATGCTTCCGGAATCTCCGCATTCGAGACCGTGACAAAGCTGTCTCTGCCTGTGGTCACACCGTTCCTGATATCCGCCTTCTGGCTTCTGTTCAATAAGGTATACGACAACCGCAGGGCGATACTTATGGGTATGGTCTTCGGACTGATGTTTCCCTGCGCATATGCGTTCTTTTACTATACTTATCAGGACCTGCTCGGCTTCCCCCTGTCACTCGGTTACTTTGCGGTCGCATTTTACTGTTTCCTCAGATACAGAGATGACCCTTCGGTCGTTACCTGCATCATATCATCCCTGTTCGTTATCCTCTCCCTGCTCGCAAAGGGTCCGGTCGGATGCATGGTCCTCTTCGGCATAGGGATCGTCCTGATCGTGGACTTTTTCAAAAAGCCGAACCTGAACACGTTTATATGCGGTCTCATCTATCTCGTCCCGTTCATTGCCGTGTATTTCATAGTGTACGGATCCGCTGCCGGTGATTCCCTCTCCTACTCTCTGGGCTACTCGGCCATAAGAATGGGGCTCGGCAAATATATCTATCCGGCAATGCAGAATCAGCTCGGGAGATGGATCTGCATAATCATCTATGCGCTGACTTTCGTTCCTCTCACAACGTTCGGTCTTTTGGTCAGCATAAGGAATCTTGTAAAAGGTTCAGGCAGCAAGGCTACCGACATATTCATCGTTTCCACGGTCATTCTCGGCACCGTTATCATGGTCACCCTCAAACAGGACGGCAGCAGCGAATGGTATTTCCTGTTCTGTCTGATCCCCCAGGCTGCCATGGCCGTATGCGAATATATATCAGAGCAGAAAAATAACGGCGCAAAAGCGCTTCCGGTGCTGCTTACGGTCCTGCTGGCCGTCGGGGCAGTCTGCTGGAGCGGTCCTTATGCCTGGGACGGCATAAGCACTTCATTCAGATATTCCAGATTCACCGACCATGATGCGTCATTCGTGGATGAAACCGTAGAACTGATCCAGACAAACAGAAGGGATAAGGCTACTTCTCCGGATGAATATGACGCGCTGGTCTGGCTCAGGGACAACACCCCGATCAATTCCGTGATCGCCGACTCCAGATATCTGTACAATGCCTTTTACGCGGGCGGAAGCGCGTTTTCCGAGCGCCCGTTCTACATACAGGGTAATAACTATGTGACCATTCCGGAATCGCTGAGAATAGAGCGTGACGGGAATCTCAGATATTTCTATATTCTTGAAGAGGAAGGATTTATGTCCCTTCTCTTCCAGAAAGGCGTCGATTATATCCTTGTAGACGATTTCTACAGTCCGGGTTACCGTCCCGAGAACCCCAACGCCACGCTTGTCTATGAGAATGAGACGATGCGCGTTTACGAACTCCATCCCTGACAGCGGTATTGTATTAAAACGGCGATGATCTCCCGGGAGGTCATCGCCGTTTATTTATGTTCCCGGGCAACAAAAAACAGCGCCCCAGCCTGCGCTGTGACGCTGCATATCTGTCGGATCACGTATAGAAGATGACGATCCCTATAATGATCAGGACCGTTCCTATGAACTTTTTTGTCGTTATCTTTTCCTTGAAGAACATCCGGCTCAGTATGAGCACGATCACGTATCCCGCAGACTCGATAATAGGCCCGTTCTTGAAATCGACCCTTGTGTAGGCAATTACCGTGAGCACTGTGGACACGACCATCATTCCGTATCCTGTTATCACATACGGGTTGAGGTATTCCCTTATCCTGTTAGGATATTCCTTTGTGGCGCTTTTCTTCAGGAGGATCTGTGAGAACGATGCGACCAGCACGGAAAGAACAATAAACCAGATATAGCTATTCATCATCGAAATTCACGACCATCGTTCCCGCAATAACGATGACTACTCCTATCAGATTTCTTGGGGTGATCTTCTCGCTGAAAAACAGAAATGCCCACAGCATCGACCACAGAATGGCAACGGATCTGTTGATGTATGCGACCGACAGCTCCGTTTTCTTTATGATCTGCTGCCAGAATATTGCGTATATCCCCAGCAGCAGTATCTCAAGCCCGTAGAACAGAATGAACCTGAAACTCAGAAAATCGTATGCGGCGGCAAACTTTGCCATAACACCTGACAAAGTATAGATCATCACTATTATCTGAAGAGCTATGATCGTCCCGATCCCGATCTTCTTTTTTCCCGTCATCGTCCTTTTACTCCGATCTCAGTTCCGCAAGCTGCATGACCCTGTCCCGCGAATCGGCAGTCACTATATAAAAGCCGTGTCTGGAAGAGCTGTCAACGACATTGCCGGTCCGCACATCGGAGATCTCGCTCTTCCGCCAGATGGCTTCCGGATGTTCTCTTTCCAGTCTGCCGAGTATATCCAGATCGTGTTCATCGAATACAAATCTTATCGCCGCGGCCGCAGGCGTCCCGGTCTTTTCGAAACGCGGGGGCTTTCCAAGCGCAACTTCGATCACCATCCTGACAAAATCATATCCGGTCGAGAGCATCACAAGGTCGGATCCGATGCAGTCTCCGCCCATCCTCGCGCCGATCTCGATTATCCTCGGCTCCCGGTCGCAGTCCATCTTGAACTCGCTGTGAGATGCCCCGTCTGTGATCCCGAGCGCATCCAGAGCCCTGAACACTTCCTTTTTGACTCTCTCTGTCTCTTCTTCGCTGAGATCTGCGGGTTCCAGCTGGGCAGTCTCGATATAGTGGGGGTCCCCGGTGGTATATTTTTTTGTGATCTGAAGAAAGCGGTGCTCTCCGGCAAATGAAATGCATTCGCAGCTGTATTCCGGGCCTTCGATATACTCTTCGACTATAGCTGTATGTTCAAAAGAATTCTGCCAGGCGACCTCCAGAGCATCCGCCAGGCCATGCGGACTTTCCAGCCTGGTGATCCCTCTGCTGCCGGATCTGTCCGTGGGTTTGACTATAACGGGAAATTCAAGCTCCCCGCACCTGCCGGGATCCTCTCCCCTTTGGATCCTCACGAACCCGGGGCACCTGACGCCTCCCGCGGACAGAGCCTTTCTCATGCTGTATTTATTGGTGGATACTTCAACGCACTCCGCGGTATTGCAGTTCAGTCCGAGTCTCTCTGCGAGATACTGCACCGTTATCGCGGCAAGATCCGACCCTATCGATACTACCGCCACAGGGTTTATCTCTCTGCATATTTCAAGTATCTGCTCTTTTTCGACAATGCTTACGGGATGGAATACATCCGCCGCGCTCTCGCCTACGTCCCCCGCAGCCCATGCGAAAACATGGGTCTTAAATCCCATTTCCTTCGCTTTCATGATCAAAGGGTACTGGAATTCATTCGCGCCTATTATCACAATATTGCCGCTGTTTTCACGCGGAGATGAAACTGTATTTATATCAGCCATATAACTCTCATTCCGTCCGGCATCCTCCCGGTTAACGCATATCCGTAATCTTGCTGCCGGGTCCAATACCGGATCAGTCTTTGTTTTTTATCTGTCTCACAACATACAGCGGTCTTTCCTTGACCTGCATGAATATATTGCCGACGTACAGTCCGACGATCCCCAGTGCAGTCATAAGTATCCCGCCGATCAGAAGGTTCAGTACGATGATACTGGTCCAGCCCTCCGTGACGTGTGTGACAAAATATTTGACTATCAGCACTATTGCCGCAATTGCGGACAACACCGTAAATAAGAAACCTGTCTTTACAAACAGTTTAAGTATCTTGTTGGATTGCGACGTCAGAAGTTCCAGCGCCATCTCCATTTTTCTCTTGAAATCGTATGCGGATTTTCCCTCATACCTCTCACAGTGTTCAACATCGATGATCGCTTTTCTGAATCCGATCCAGTTTATGTATTCAAGATAACCCCTGTGCAGTTCGCGAAGTTTGCAGTACTCGTCCTTGACCTGTCTGCTTATTATGCTGAAGTTGCATACGTCCCCGTCAAAGTCGCTGTCCGTCGCATATCTGTACACTTTATAGTACATGGCCGACTGAAACTTCTTGAACCAACCGTCTTTTCTGTCTTTACGCCTTGCAAATACAGCGTCATAACCTTCAATGGCCTTGTTGTAGAGATTTGGTATCTCTTCCGGCTTATCCTGAAGATCGCAGTCCATTACGACGACCCAATCCCCGTCGGCATTGTCCATTCCGGCAAGAATGGCCTTCATCTGTCCGAAGTTTCTCGCAAGCTCTATACCCACGACATGTTTATCCCTGCCGCAGAGCTCTTCTATGACTTCCCACGAATTCTGCGGGCAGTTGTCATTGACAAGAATAAGCTCGTAGTCATCCGTTATCGTCTTTACTGCTTCAGATACCCTTCTGTAGAGCTCAGGCAAAGCAGCTCTGCACCCATACACGGGTACTACTACTGATATTTTCAATGGTCCCTCCGATGGTCAGTTATTCTCATAGAATTCGTGGATCTTGGCGACTATATACTCGACCTGTTCCGGCTTCAGAGCATAAAACATAGGCAGTCTGACAAGCCTCTCGCTCTCTCTCGTCGTATACCTGTCCTCGCCGACAAATCGTCCGAACTTCTCTCCGGCAGGAGCGGAATGCAGAGGCACATAATGAAATACCGCCTGAATGCCGTTCTCTTTGAGGAAGCTTATAAGCGCGGTCCTCTCCGCGAGATCCTTTGTCTTTACATAGAACATGTGCGCATTGTGAGTGCAGTGTTCCGGTATGAACGGCAGTTCTATCCTGCCTTTGTCAGCCAGATCCATGAGCCCTTCGCGGTATTCGTTCCATCTGGCGAGTCTTGTCTCGTTGATCTCATCCGCTATCTGCAGCTGTGCCCACAGGTACGCGGCATTCATATCGCTCGGAAGGTATGAAGAGCCGTAATCGACCCATCTGTATTTGTCCACCTGTCCGCGGAAGAACTTGCTTCTGTCTGTGCCTTTTTCTCTGAAGATCTCCGCGCGCTCAATGTCTTTCTCGTTCTTTATGAGGAGAGCTCCGCCCTCGCCCATGCTGTAGTTCTTGGTCTCATGGAAACTGAAGCATCCGAAGTCGCCGATAGCGCCGAGCGGTTTGCCCTTATAACTGGCTTTTACTCCCTGGGCCGCATCCTCTACTACTTTAAGGCCGTATTTCTCCGCTATCTCCATGATTCTGTCCATTTCACAGCCCACACCGGCATAGTGGACGGGAACGATGGCTCTTGTCTTCTCTGTTATTGCCTGCTCTATCAGTTCCTCATCTATATTCATCGTATCCGGACGGATATCCACAAAAACGGCGGTAGCTCCGCGGAGTACGAATGCATCGGCTGTGGACACGAATGTGAAGGAAGGCATGATGACCTCGTCGCCCTCCTTTATGTCGCAGAGCAGCGCCGCCATCTCGGTGGCATGTGTGCAGGACGTGGTCAGCAATGCCTTGGCTGTCCCTGTCTGTTCCTCGATCCACTGATTGCATTTTTTCGTAAACATCCCGTCGCCGCAGATCTTGTGCGCATCTACAGCTTCCTTGATGTACTTGAGTTCATTCCCGGTATACGGTGCTTCGTTGAAATTTATCATGGTGAGGCCTTTCACATAATTATTCAATGATAATTATAATCTTTATAAACGCAATAAAAAAGTGCCCTTTCCGCCTGTAAAAGAGGAAAGAGCGCTTTTAACACATCAATATATCAGTCCTGTTCCCAGATGGGTTCCTTGAGGACCCATTTGCCCTCGTTGTTCTTTTTGAACAGGTCACGGTTGTAGAAGCCGTCGATTATCTTCCAGAATTCGGATTCGGAGTATCCGCAGAACTCGCAGAAATCTCTGACGCTGAGCGGATCGAGGTTGCCGTCACGCTCTTTTATCATCTGCTTTGCCTCGTCTCTGGTGATCATTCCGTATCTGACCATTCTCGCGGAATAGTCTGTTGCGGCTGCATGTCCAAACTTCGGATACTTAAGCCAGCTGTGGACAAGATACGCTCTCGAGTCTATCTGGTCGAAGTTCTCAACATGATGCTTTCTGTCCCACTCGTGCGTGAGGTCATGGAAGCCTCTTGACTTTGCCAGCTCATAGTTTCTGAAGCTGTTCCAGTCGACAAAGTATGAGAGATACATCGGGTCGAGCCTGTCGAGTTCCTCTTTTGTCGGAGCCTGAACGAGGGAGAGATCCTTAAGGGATACGCCTGTCTTTGCAAGCTCTTCCTCCGAGATACCCACAGCGACGCCGTTTTCTATCTGGCTCTTTGCCGAATATGTCTCGACATCATCGACTCCGCCGTACTCATAGCTTACGTTCTCTCCGTAAACGAGGAGCGGCGTATTGAACTTGAGCGCCATATGGAGCGGGAATGTATATATGAGTCTGTCGATATACCATGTCGGCTTCCCGTATTTCTCGAAGAAATATCTCATAAGAGTCTTCTGCGCCTTGATGTCCGGCTTGATCGAGATGATCGTGCATCCGAATGCCTCGGAGATGTTCTTGAGGTTGTGCTTCCCCGCTTCCGTCATCGGGAAGTTGTCCTCGACGGAGAAGAGGATCGGGTTCATCCCCATGACTTCCTTGAGCATGTATACCTGGAAATGGCTGTCCTTTCCGCCGCTGACCGCTATGGCGCAGTCATATCCGTTTGGACCGTTCATCCCTCTGTATTTGTCGCACAGAGCTTTGAACTCCTCCATTCTCTTATCCCAGTCTATTTCTTTTCTCTTGTCGTAATGCAGGCATGCGCAGCATACGCCCTCATCGTTGAACCATATGCCGGGACGCGTGTCGGGCATTGAGCATCTTTTACAGTATTTCATAATAGGAATTCCTTTCCTGATGACTTAGACTTTCAACTATACAAATATAACTGTTTGAGCCTTCATTTACAAGCAAGGCGAAAATGCCCGCGCTTTTAAGCATGGATGATCCACAGCAAAAAACATATAATATCACTCTGTGCGGTATGTTGTTCTGTTGTGGTGACACCGGGAAAATAATGCTATAATTCTGCTATAACACTGTGGAGTAGCATAATGCGAGCCATATTCGAGACATTTCTGAGATACAGATATCTTTTATATAACCTGATTACAAGAGATCTCAAAGTCAAGTACAGACGTTCTGTGCTCGGCATACTGTGGTCTCTGCTCAATCCTATCATGCTGATGCTGATACTGTCGGCGGTATTCTCAAGGATCTTCAGATCCGGTACGGAGTACTTCCCCGTGTATCTGATCCTCGGTCAGACGCTGTTTTCATTCTTCAACGGAGCGACGTCGTCCGCGCTGTTCTCGGTGGTAGGTGCATCGGCACTCATAAAAAAGATCTATGTGCCTAAATATATCTTCCCTCTTGAGAAGATTATGTTTGAATTCGTGAACCTGCTGTTCTCTCTCGTCGCGGCTTTTCTTATGATCATCATCTTCGGAGTTCCCTTCAGCTGGACGATGCTCATGTTCCCCATCCCTCTTATCGCCATGCTGATCTTCGTCATCGGGCTCGGAATGTTCCTAGCCTCCCTCTGCGTGTTTTTCAGGGATATACAGTATCTGTATTCCGTGATCCTGGTCGCCTGGACGTATCTCACGCCTCTCTTCTATCCCATCGAGATGCTCGAGGGCAGCTGGATCTACTGGATCATAAAGTATCAGCCGCTGACATGCTTCATCACGTATTTCAGAAACGTGGTCATATATAACACCTTGCCGACACTTGAGCTCAATCTTCTGTGTTTCGGCTACGCGCTGTTTGCTCTCATATTCGGATTCTGGTTCTTCAAAAAGAATCAGGATAAATTCATTCTGCATATCTAAGGAGTCGGGACATGGAAAATGATGTAATGGTAAGAGTGCAGAATGTAACGATGAAATTCAACGGCGCTACCGAGAAGATCGACAGCATCAAGGAATACATCATCAAGTTGTTCAAGAGATCACTTCATTTCCAGCTGTTCAATGCGCTGACGAATGTTTCATTTGAGGTCAGAAAAGGTGAGGTTCTCGGGCTCGTCGGCCTCAACGGAAGCGGAAAGAGCACCATGCTCAAGATAATCTCCGGCATTATGAAACCGACCGAGGGAACGGCAGAGATCTACGGTTCTCTCTCGCCTCTTATCGAGCTCGGCGCGGGATTCGACCCTGATCTCACGGGAAGGGAGAATATCTTCCTCAACGGATCTCTCCTCGGATACTCCAAGGAATTCATGGAGTCTATCTATGATGAGATAGTGTCCTTTGCCGAACTTGAGAACTTCATCGATGTCCAGATCAAGAATTATTCATCCGGTATGCAGGCGCGTCTGGGTTTTGCGATAGCGACCGTGGTCAAACCGCAGATCCTTATCTGCGATGAGGTCCTTGCCGTAGGCGACTATAAGTTCCAGAAAAAGTGCGAGGAGAGGATACAGGAACTCATGAGCGGTGAGACCACCGTCATCCTCGTCTCCCACTCCATCGAACAGATACGCAAGCTGTGCGACAGAGTCGTATGGCTGGAAAAAGGCAATGTCAGGATGATAGGGCCCTGCGAGGAAGTGTGCGACGCATACGAAAAGGAATAACAATTAACGCTATTTTCACATTTGAGTGTTATATTTCTAAAGATATTTGAATTAGGGGGCGTCATTAATGGCCGCCAGAAGAGATCAGAAAACTAAAAATCGAATCAAGACAAGAAGGATCCTCATCGGACTCTTCGTGGTCGTCTTTGTCATATTGGGAGTCGTATTTGTCATAAAATCGGTCACCGACCGCATCCGGATCGCGCTCGATGACAGCAATGACAAGCAGGAATACGCGCAGCTCTACTCAGCGATGGTAGCGCTCGACCCCGTACCGTTCAGCAACATTGAGAGCGCCGATCCGAATGTTCTTCTCGAGGCGTCTATCTGGTCTGCATTCCTCAACGAGGATACTTCCGCATGGCCCAGAAACGATGTCGGACAGCTGCTTATCAACACCAACGTCATAGACCGGTACGCCAAGGCAATGTATGGTCCCGATTACAGACTGAATCACATAACCTTCTCGGATCTGCAGGATCCGCAGGTAACGTTCACATACGATCCTGCAACCAAAACATATGCCCTCCCGATCACGAGCCTTGCGGGATCAATGACTCCTATCGTTGAAGATATAACTGTTTCCGGAAGAACAAAGACACTGCGTATAGCATACATGTCCACACCGACAACGGAGCTTCAGCAGTACTCCGGAGATGTCGGCAACGGAGTCGTAGTCAAATACATGGACTACATCCTGATCCGAACGGGCGGCAACTATTACCTCTATTCCATTCAGCCGGTCACGGATGCTGTTCCGGCCGCAAACAGCTGATCATTATCTGACACAAACAACAAAGGCGCTGATGACAAAGGATCATCAGCGCCTTTATTTATTGGTTTGATCAGCCGAACAGCTCCTTATACAGTTCCTCACGTCTCTTCTTCGAGAACATTGCATGCTTAAGGTGTGCGATCTCCCTTCTGTCATCTGTTGTAAGAAGATGCTCGAGGAACGCCTTATACCTGTCATCCTGTGAAGCGTTGTCAGGCAACCGATCTGATCTTTTGCTCTCCGGCCGGTTAAGCACATTTTCCATGACCCTCGAATCCGTAAATCTGGAGACCGGCATATTCTCGGCTTTTGCTTTCAGCATCAGAGCTTTCATGATACTTTCGCCGGATACGGTCTTCAGTTTTTTCAGCCAGCCGGTCTGAGCGACAAAGAAGATTTTTCTGCCCGTTTCTTCGGTCTCGTAAGTATACCGCCCTGTGTATGGGACGAGCAGCTGCTTTTCGGAAACGGCCGCGCTCAGCTGTTTCCCGTACTTCAGGATCATCTCTGTCAGATACCGGCCTTCCCCGTCGTTTTTATCCGGCAGACGCGCAAAGCAGACCGTGCCGTACCTCAGGATCACAGCGTTCAGAAGGCTGCCCGTAAGGGCCTCCGCGGGAGTCTTGCTGCTCGTAAACACCTGTATCTCCGGATATCTCTCCCTTATCTCAGCGGCAAGATCATCATCGCTGCATATCATCATCATTGACTGTCTCTGGTTCGGAAAACCCCTGAGGATGCCGATATTATCAGCATTTTCAGCCCAGATCATGTAAAGTGGAGCCGCAACGGCATGCCCTGTTTCGAGGTTATCCAGGACGTATATATGTCCCAGCATCTCCGTGACATAATCTTCTCCGTTAACTCTATAGATATATTCGGAGATAAATCGCTCTTCGTAGTTCTGAACCGCTGCGAGGGCATCATAGACTGCGGAAGGTTTTACGGAATAAGGCTCTTCCGGAGGATCCGCAAATGACTTCATAGTTATGAACGGACCCATTGATTCTTTTACAATTCTGTCTGCCCGATCCACCAATATATCAGAACCGGAATCGTCTTCATCTCTGAGAATACTGTCCGTTTTATAGGACTTTAAGCCGATCAGTGCTTTTATTCTTTCATTGCTTATGCCCTGATCATCAACTGTTTCCTTTGCCCAGGCTTCGAAGCTGTCATCCGAATATGCGCTCTTCTTAAGACACAGAAATTCGAGACCGTGATGTGCTTCGGGATCTGTATAAGCTACGATATCCGCTTCCGACGAATCGATCGAAGCAAAGAGATCGCCGAGCGGAGTCAGCGGTCCTATGAGACTGTCATTGAAAAGGATCATCTGATCATAATTGTTTCTGTATACGAGCGCATAGTTGAGTCCGGCCGCATAAGCCGTTCTGTAATCTTCACAGTTTCCGGGCTCCAGAATGACATCGCACAGCCTATCAAGGATGGGTCTCCACTTCGGATCTACCCTGTGCTGCACAACGCAGATGATCTTATCCATTTGCTCTTTCATGTTTCCGAGCATGAATATTACGTATTTATCTATTATTCCCTCTCTGTCTCCGAAGGAGAAAATGCCAAGTCGTCTCATTCTGTTTCGTGCTCCTTGTGAGCTTTCATTTTTTATTTATTATAATACTCAGTTTCACAATCATTAGTGTGAACACTATGCATACTTTTTCTTGATCGCGTCCATTCTTTAACTGCATTATTCTTTTGGTCCATATTTAGTTGACTATATGGACAGTATCGTGTACCGTTGTTGTATAAGGAGGTGCGTTAAATGACTTTCTATTCTGTACGGGATCTGAGAACCGAATCAAAAAACATGTGGAACGATCTTAGTAACGGCAAAGAAGTAGTATTAACGAATAACGGCAAACCGTCAGCTCTCGTTATTGATATCCCGGAAGGCTACTTTGATGAGACCGTCAGAGCGGTCCGTCAGGCAAAGGCCATGATCGCATTTAATTACATGCGTTCTCAGGCTGCAAAAAAAGGTTTTTTAAGCGACGATGAAATAGAAAACATTATCTCGGAAGTAAGAGATGAATATAGTTCTTGACACCGACATTATCGTTTCTGCCATCTGGTCTCCGGGCAAGAATGCCAGTAATATAATGATGTCTGTCTTATCCGGCAGAAACACCGTTTGCTATGATTACAGAATAATGGACGAATACAACCGTGTACTCCATTATGAAAAATTCGGTTTTGACGATCATTCCATCAACCTGTATCTGGATCCTATCATTTCTTACGGGATCTCTGTTATCCCGGATCCTCTTCCCCTTGCTGATTTCACCAGAGACGAATCAGGCAGAAAGTTTTTTGAAGTAGCGAAGTACTGCAATGCATTTCTGATCACGGGAAACTTAACTCATTTTCCTAAAGAACCTTTTATTATCACCCCGTCAGACTTCTGCAGCCGTTTCCTGTGAATATATAAAAATCAAAAATAGGGCAGAACATCATATTGATCGATGTTCTGCCCTATATTGTTTCTAAAACATCACATATCCGGGAATACTTTTACATAGAAGCTTCTGTCTCTCGGTCCGTCAAACTCGAGGAATACGATTCCCTGTGAGGATCCGAGAAGAGCTTTTCCGTTCTCTACGATAAGAGGAATGGATACGCCGGCAAGAGCTGTCTTGATATGACCTGCCGCGTCTGTCGGGGTATCGAATGTGTGATGGAAGTTATTTCTTGTCGGAACGATAACATCCATCTGCTCCATGATATCCCTGTGTCCGCGCTTGTCCCAGAAGCTTGTCACTACGATTCCTGCCGTTGTATGTGTGCAGTGAACGATCGCGAGTCCGCTCTTAATGCCGCTCTTTGCGATTATATCCTGTACTTCACCTGTGATATCCGTTACACCTTCGAACTCTGTTCTGAGGTTTCTCTTTTCCATATATGCCATAGTAAAGTCCCCCTTATTTTACGATTACGAGTTCACTCTTGGTGAATCTTTTTGCTACCGGATCAGCCTTGCTCATCTGCTTGCTGACCTTATCCGGATAATGTCTGTAAGGCATCTCTCCGCGGAGGAGTCCCGTGAACGCCGCAACATAGTCCATCGGAAGATGTTCCATAAGCGGATTTGCCCATGTGTATTCCGGCTTCGGAAGTGTGAACACTTCACAGTTGTCCGGGAACAGCGATTTGTCGCCGTCGGAAATGACTACCGTCGGACGTCCCATCTCAGCAGATACCGCGATCGTCTCAAGCTCTCTTGAGAAAGCCGGAGATGTTGTGTTGGCAATGATGAATGTTCCGATCTTGTCCGGTTTTCTGTTGAAGTAGTTGATGTGGCACCAGTCTTCGGAATCGTCGTATGTAGTGAGTCCGCCGAATGATTCGACCATCTTGGCTGAGCCGAAGAATGCCGTTGCGTAATCAGCGCCGTCGCCGATGAACTCCATCTGCTCGATGCCGTCGGCTTCCCACTTGCTGGAGATCTCAAATGCGTGTTCTTCGATCTCGTCGAGGACGTTGGCCTTGAATGCGTTGACATACTTGAGGGCTGCGAGTCTCTGTCTGTCAGCCTCTTCCCAGCTCATCTGGCCTTTGCATGCGCTCATGTAGAGGCCGAATGTCATGAGGGACCACAGGGATGCCTGATAGGAACGCACGTTCGGAACAGCATTCTCGCTCGGTGCCATCTGGAAGTCGATCGTGTGCTGAGCTGTCTGTGCGAAGAGTCCTGTCGCGTTGTTTGTGAAAGCAACGGAGTGACCGCCGAGTTCGTTGATCCTCTGGAGAGCTTCTCTCGGTCTTACCGGGTTGCCGGAAACCGATACCGCGCCGACCAGATATCTGTCGACCTGCAGCGGATCCCATCCGAGGTATGTGTTGTAATATCTTGTGAATTCGATATTTCTGAGCGCTTCTGTCGGTGTGCCCGGAAGCATTCCCGTTCCCTTGAAGGACTCGGTATTCTCAAATACCGGCTTTGCAGCAACTGCTGCGCAGTAGCTGTCTCCGCATCCTGTGAGGATGACTCTGCGGATGCCCTTGAATTCCTCCTTCGGGAAGGCAAGAGACATATAGTCAAATGTCTGTGTAGCGCCGAAACCATTGACATGACGGACTACATTTCTGAGTTCTCTGAGGAGCCCGCTGTCCATTTCTTTACGTGTCATTATCTTTCTCCTCTCATTCGCCCATTACTGCGACGCAGTATTTACGTGCTCTGGGTCCGTCATATTCCATGAAGAACCAGCCGAGTTTTCCGTCGGATACGAGCTTGCCGTCTTTTACGATACTTGTGATAGAGTTTCCGAAAAGTCCGCACTTGATGTGACCTGCGGCGTCATCCGGAGATTCCTCATGCAGGAAGTTGATCCTGGAGGGAACCACTCTTCTGACCTCGTTGACGAGATCCTGACGGATGTCCAGAGGACCGCCTGTCGTTCTCATTACGCTGGCTGTGGAGTGAGGAACTTCTACCACGAGAAGTCCGTTCTGAATGCCGCTTGCTGCGAGGATCTCACGGATCTCCGGAGTAATGTCTTTTATTGAATGAGCTTCTGTCTCAAGATATCTTGTCTCTGTGTAAAACATCGTAGTTCCTCCTTAAACCAATTTGATCTCTGTCTTGCCGCGGAGTCTCTTCTTGCCTATCTCCGTCTGCCAGATCGGGTTGCTTCTTCTGAACTGCTCGATGCCGTTGAGTGTTGAGATGTATCCGGCTACGAGAGAGAAGCACCAGTGCTGGAGAATAGGATTGAGCCAGTCATACTTCGGCTTCGGTGTCTGGAATACGCAGAATCCTTCGGGGAATTCCTTGGGATCCGCATCCGTTACGACGATGCAGGGGCTTCCGAGAGCATTGACTGTCTCGGCTGTCTCCTTGAGTCTGTTGAAGGACGGTGTATTCTCGTTGGCAACGATCACACGTCCGATCTTCTCGGGCTCTGTGAGGAAGAAGTTGATGTGGTTCCAGTCTTCGGAATCATCATATGTTGTGTATCCGCCGAATGCCTCGAGGACCTTTGCGGATCCGAAGAATGCTGTTGCATAGTCGGCATAGTCTCCGATGAAGTCATATGCCTTGAGGTCTTTCCATTCCTGCGCCACTGCGAATGCCTGATCATTGAATTCAGCCATCTTTGCCTGGAAGTCGGCAGCATATGTGAGGATGGACTTGCTCATGTCCTCCCACTCGTTCTGGTTGATCGTTCCCTTTGCTCTTCCGATACGGATAGCCATGAGCGCGAGAGATACGAGAGATCCGATGTAGCTGTTTGCGCCGGGGCCGTAAGGTGTTCCTTCGGGAAGTCCGGCATAGACCACGTGACGTGCGACCTGCGCTGTCGGTGAAGACGGCTGGTCTGTTACGAGTATGGTGTTTGCGTGATAGTGATTCGCTCTCTCGAGGCACTCCTGAACGCGCGCGGGATTGCCGGATACCGAGATTCCGATCACCATGGGTGTATTCGGTGAGAAACCGAGCTGCTTGGAACTCATGATGCGTGAAAATTCTATTGCACGCCAGACTTCCGTTTCGACTTTTGCGACTTTTTCGAATATGGGCTTCACAGCAATACCTGCACAGTAGCTGTCTCCCATACCTGTGATGATGATCTTCTGTGCGTCGAAGATCTCCTTGATAGGCATAGCGTCATGAAGAGCCTTGTAATCGACAGCGTTTACAACTGCTTTTACTGTCTCTTCACTGAGCCAAGACTGCTGAGCTAAGGAATCCTCATAGTCTTTTCTGTCCATAATTTTCTCCCTCCAGTTTTTATTGAAATGCCGGTTAACGACTATTTTCTGACTTGTTTATTTCCTGAGTTCCATGTAAAGTTCCTTCGCCTTGTCCATGGCCTCTTTTCTGACTTTTTCATTGATCTCCGGGTAAGGACCGTACTGTCTTACGTTGTATCCTGCCACGACATTGCCCCAGATGCAGTTCATGAGAATGTCGAAGTCCTCGAAGAACGCCCAGCCCGCAGCCGCAGTGGATGAGTTTCCGCATCCGGTCGGGTCGATCTCCTGATCGTGCGGAACGATGTTGACGACCGGGACGAATGCGCTCCTGCCGTCCTTCACCATGTAGGCGCCTTTTGATCCGACGCGGTAATAGCAGGGCTTTCCGAGTTCCATGATCTTTTTTATCGTGTCTTCCTCATTATCCGTTCCGAACAGCTGATAGCTTTCCGGACGGTTGAGAGAATATATGTCCGCGTAATCGTTGATGAAATCGAATACCGCTTCCTTGCCCTCGGTCAGAAGCTTGCCGGTCGTGTACTCCCACATGAGTTTGAAACCATACTGCTTTTTGAGTTCGGCAAAACGTTTGAAATCATCGCCCTTGGGCAGGATCATGAGGTACATGCCCCTGCAGTCGGGAAGGAACTTCTCATAGTCATCGACTCTCACGGGAGCAACGGATTCGTCGTGCTTCGCGATCTTCGGGCTGTATATGGAATACTCCACGAATGTGCCGTCTTCCATGTATACGAGCTCGTTGTATAAGGTCTTCTCGCATCTGAAGCTGAGTCCCTCTCTCGAGAAACCGTTGTCGTCGAACCATTTTCCGTAACAGTCGTCAAAATCCGGTCCCACTGTGGAGACGAATACTGTGTCGGGGCTTCCGAGCGCCATTCCCTCATATCCGAAGAGACCGTGTCCGCCCATGACGCCGTCCACGAGGTGTCCGTCTTTATACCATATCCTGTTCGTGATGACCGATCCGGCAGCAATATACTTCATAAGTCTTTCTCCCTTTTAAGTCGTTGTTATATCAGTCTTTCTGGGCAAGTTTTTCCAGTTCCCTGCGGTTCTTTATCCTGTATCCCTCTTCGGCCTTCTCGAGTATTCCCCTGTCGACAAAATCCGACAGCACATAGAGCAGGTGCCTGTAGGACACTCCGAGGAACTCCGCAACTTCGGTATGCTGTTCCCTGTATATGTCGTTCCGGGAGTTCATGAGAATGAACTCGGCAAATCTGACCTTGAGCGGATAAGCCTTGTTGTGCCCGTAGTTCTGGGTGAATCTCGTGGATTTCTCCACCTGATACCTGCATATGTATCTGAGGAATACCGGATCCTCGAGGAGCATCTGTCCGCATTTCTTTATGTCGATCTTGAAGGACCCGCACTTTGCCAGAGCGGTGACTCCTCTTGTATACGTGTTCTCGACGAGAAGCTCGGCTTCCCCGATGAAGCACGGCGCTTTGAGAAAGTCTATTATGTAGGTCTTTCCGTTCCTCTGTGTGAAGAACAGCTTTATGGTGCCGTCGAATATGTAGTAAAGATACTCGGGTCTCTCATCCTGGCGGCATATCTCATCGCCGGCATCAAAAAAGACAACAGTTGTGTAAGGACTGATATCAAAACTGAAAATGTCCTGAAAACTGTGCTTTTCTAGGTATCCTCTTACGGTCTTTTCATCTTTGATGATCCTCACTGTCGTCTCCTCCGGCAGGCTCATTTTTCTACTTTAATTATCCCAATAACGCTATATAAATAATATGAGAAATCTCACATGTGTTTGTGAGATTTCTCATATCTTTTTTCTCAGTATGTTTTTGCTGCAGGCCTTTTCAGTCGATGTCGTATCCCGGGGTCTTGAGCAGTCTTGTGCCCTCCGTCAGCATCTCTCCGTCAACGGCTTCTTCCTTCCAGTCTTCCGGAGCGATCTCCTTGATGGATACCGAAACCGCTGCCTCGGGGACCTCAAAATATTTAATGACATCTTCCGCAATGGCCTTGGCCAGAGCCTGTTTCTGTTCTTCCGTGCGTCCGGGATATGCTCTTATAGATACATGCGGCATTCGCTGTTCCTCCTGTGGATCAAGTTAACTGTATTATATATGTTCAGGCATACAGTGAACAAGCGTCGTCTGGGACATTTTCCGCATTCCCGTCAGGGCGCGAAACTGCCGAGACAGCCGAGGCTCGGTTTTGCCGTGCGCACAAGAGTCTCCCTGTCGACAGCAACAAGTCCGAACTGCATGGCAAATCCCTTCTGCCACTCGAAGTTGTCCATAAGGCTCCAGTAGAAGTAGCCCTTTACGGGTATTCCGTCCGCAATACACTTCCCTGTGCCGGCGAGGGCCTGACGTATAAATTCGCAGCGTCTTGAGTCGTCCGCCGTGGCTATACCGTTTTCCGTGACGATCAGCTCGCCTTTGAAATCCCGGGCAACTTTTCTGATCACGTTTTCAAGGCCTTGCGGATAGAATTCGTAATCCATCTGCGTAAGCTCTGCGCCTTTAGGCGCAGGCAGCTGACCCTCCGGTCCGTAAAGAGTTCTCGTGTAATTCTGTACTCCGAGGAAATCATCACCATCAATATACGGAATGTAATGAGAAAATTCCTCATCCCATGCTTTTTCCGCATATTCTTCTCCTCCGGGCAGTGCCTGGAGATCGTGCAGGGACAGCGTCAGTCCGACTTTGATATGAGGCGCGGCTTTCTTTACAGCTTCCTTCGCAGCCCTGTGCGCTCTCATGACAAGAGCGTCTCCTTCGGGAGTTCTGGAACTCACAAATACCTGCGGCTGCGGCGTCCCGAATGCTTCGGCATTCTCCATCGCCGCATATTTCATATTCTCCATCATCTTCTGGAAGTTCATTCCGACCTGGACTGTCCCTTCGGCCGCTTTGGCAGCGGCCTGTTTTGCCATAAGTTCAAAGCGCTTGGCGATGGCGGCGAGCTGCAGTCCCATATTCGCCTCATTTATGGTGCAGACATAATTGAGTTCGCTTCCGAGCTTCTCCGCAACATATCCGGCATACCTCGCAAAATCGGAAACCGTGCTCTCAGCTTCCCAGCCGCCTTTTCTTATGAGCCACGCAGGGCTTGTAAAGTGCATGAGCGTCACAACGGGCTCGACACCGTTCTCCCTGCAGCACCTGATGACATCGCGGTAGTGTTCCAGCTCAGCCTCGTCAAAAACGCCCTCCTGCGGCTCTATGCGCGCCCATTCCACAGAGAACCTGTAGGCGTTGAGACCCGCGTCCGCAAGCATCTTTATGTCTTCCTTATACCTGTTGTAATGGTCGCACGCAATGCCTGAGGGCTCCGTAAAACTGCTGTGGGGCATCTGCTCCTGCAGCCAGTAATCGCTGTTCTTATTGTTTCCTTCCACCTGATGCGCCGCGGTCGCAGCGCCGATCATGAATCCTTTCGGAAATGACATCTGGTAATTCCTCCGTTCTGTTGTCTTATGCCAACGGTATGCATTTGCCTTCCGTTATGCCGTTTTCGTTGAAAGCGTCAACGCGCACATAGTACTCTCTTCCCTTGATCAGAGCGCCGACACGTTTTTTCCCTGATCCGAAGATCATATAGCTGTGATAGAGCTTGTCGGGCGAAGAACCGAACAGGATGTTGTATCCCACGGTGTCCTCCTGCGGCTCTATGCTGACCTCCATGTCGATGTCCCCTGTTCTGACTGCGGAGAAAGAGGGGGTCTCCGGTGCATTTCCGTCTCCTTTTCCGAATACTCTCAGCCCGGATACGCACGGTGCCTGTCCGTACGGCAATTCGATCTCGGAGAGCATCAGATATCTCAGCTGTATGCCGTCCTCGATGACCACAAGATCATGTGAGAGGTCCGTTACGGCACAGGTCTTGTCCTCTATCACCTTCCATGTCTCGCCGTCAACGGAACCTGTAAGTTTCCAGCGCGTCACGGTATCCGCTTCCTCTATATATCTCGCCTGGCTTCCCGGACGGATCTCGCCGGGCACAGGGATGTCGAGTCCGATATCCGCGAAATTTATCTGAACTGCGTGTACGTCGAACACCTTGCCGAGGTCCACCTTGAGCCATTCGTCCTTTCCTGCCCCCGCAGCTTTCCAGAACATTCTGACATTTTCTTCCGTCGCATTCTCCGGTCCGCACACATACGCTTCCTGTTTTCCGTTTGCCGGGATCTCGGCGCAGCTCGATGCGGATGCGCTCTTTCCCAAGCTCAGCAGCATCCATTCGGGGACCTGCCACGGATCCTGCTTGAATCCTGTGACTCTCTGAGGCCAGTCGCCGTATCTCTGATCGCAGAACAGTTCTCCGTCGGCGTCAAAACCTGCCCGCCACAGTCCGACTCTGCGCTCGAAATCGTGATTCACGGATATCCTCATGGTGGATACATGCCACCAGTTCTCCTGATCGTCCTTCATCGTCGATCCGTGCCCTGCCCCGGGTAGGAATCCTCCCGGCTTGTATGAGTACGGGTTGTTCTCGGCGAGCTCAAACGGTCCGAGGGGCGAATCCGAAACATACACTCCGTCGGAATAAGTGTTGTACTGTGTTCCGGGAGCGGCGTACTGGAGATAGTATTTTCCGCAGTGTTTATCCATCCATGCACCTTCTATGAACGGCTTGTTCGTGAACATGCCGCGTATAAGAGGCTTCACATTCTCGGGCAGCATGCTTTCAGGCACGCCCTGCGCCTTAACGAATGCCTGATACTTCACCTCGACTTCTTCTTCCGAAGCAGGCAGTGTACTGTTGTCTTCGCCTATTCTCTCATAGCCTATCTCCGCCGGATTGCCGTATATGAGAGCGACCGGTTCCGTCTTCGGGAGAAGTGTTTCGGGATCTACCTCGACTCCCCATACGGGAGTCGTGTTGGAACATCCCCAGTAGAAATACGCTTTGCCGTCATCGTCAAAGAAAAGATCGGGATCCCAGAACGGAAAAGTTCCGTCTATCTTCTCATACGGGCCGTTGAGGATATCCTTTGTCCTCCAGTAGTCGCATTTCTCTTCTCTTCTTGACGCACAGAAATACACCCATCCGTCTTTTACTCTCACGTCGGGAGCATAGTCATACAGGGGAAGATCGTCAGGGAGTCTGTGATTTTCCCAGTTGACGAGATCGTCGGATACCCATACGCCGAGCGTCATCGAGGCGAATATGTAGTATCGCCCCTCAAAACAAATCATCGAGGGATCCGCCGCTTCGCGGCAGATCTGTATCTTTCCCTTAAGTCTCGGGTCTGCGTTGAACTGATATCTGTAATTGATGTTTATCGGATTGCAATAGTATTTCATCTGTTTCACTCCTCGTAATGATGACTTCCCGGTCCTATCGTCTCCGCTTCCCTTCCCGGAAGCATGAGTACGGCAGATGCTCCTTCAGGTACAAGTATATCAAAACTGAGTTTACCGTTTTCGTATTTCCATCCGCTCTCTATCCGGCCGAAGCGGCTGTCGAGCGCGGCATCTGCAAACTTAAGTTCCTTATTAGGGAACGGCCTTATGACTATGCCTTCCGCTCCGGCATTGATCCCGCATATCCCGCTGATGCACCATCCGGCCACAGCGCCGTAGGAATAGTGGTTTAACGACGCCGTAGGCTTTCCGTCGTCATCTATGCCGTCCCAGGTCTCCCAGATGGTCGTGGCGCCCTTTTTAACCGAGTAGAGCCACCCCGGGCGATCCTCCTGAAGAAGAAGCCTGTATGCCGTATCGGCGTGTCCGTTCTCCGCGAGAACAGGCAGCAGGAACGGCGTCGCGAGAAATCCGGTATTCAGGTGATACCCGTTTTCCGTCACCAGTTCATTCAGGGTATCCGCCGCTTCCTTCACCTCATCTCCGTCGAGGAGCCCGAAAGCTATGGGCCTTACGTACTCAGCCTGGCGTTTTGAATCGATCTTTCCTTTGCAGGTACATGTATATCTGTATGCCTGTTTTGAGGATTCCGCGATCTCCGCATATTTTTCTGCGTCTTTGTCTTTTCCGAGAACTCCGGCGATACGGGACAAAAGATCTGCAGATCTGTGCAGGTAGGCCGTCGCAACTTCAGGCGCTCCGTTCGTCATGTTCTGCTTCATCGTCTGCATATTGTTCACGTCCGGCTCGCACCACTCGCCGAAATGGAATCCGTGATCTACAAGATATTTCCTGTACGGATTCTTTCTGTTCTTTATCCGGGTCTTCGACGCGCGGTCAAGACAGAATCCGAGCCATCCGGTCATCATGCCGTAATTCTCCTCGAGCACGGATGTGTCTCCGGTCGCGCTGTAGATCTCCCACGGGACTATGACGCATGCGTCTCCCCATCCCGCGGCTCCCTGCAGCATATTTGAGATCATGCTTCCGCTGTTGTTTACGGGAGCGATATTCTCGACCAGTCCGTCCTCCCGCTGTTCGATGCGGCACTCCGCCAGCCATTTTCTGAGCACGGGAGCGCAGTCGGCGAGCATGAGCCCTGTCGGAGCAAACACCCCGGCGTCTCCCGTCCATCCCGCTCTCTCCCTTGTGGGGCAGTCGGTCGGGATATCGCAGAAATTCGAGCGCATACTCCAGAGAGCGTTCTCAAAGAGTCTGTTCACGTCGCTGTTGCCGCATTCGAAGAATCCCGTCTGGGGCATTCTTGAGTATACTGCCACGGATGTGAACTCGGCTCCGGAGAGATCGGCGTCGGTCTCTATCTTCGCATAGCGGAATCCAAATATCGCGAAATGAGGTTTGTATGTATTCAGTCCGTCCCTGCAGATATAGTCGATCCTCTGCGGTATGCCGCCGTTTTTGTTGCGGTCGCCCGGGTCGAAATTCTTCTGTGTGAAATTGCCGTTTTCATCGAGGGTCTCCCCGTGCCACAGCGTTATCTTCTGACCTTCCGAAGCGTCGAGTTTCATCTCAACATATCCCGCGAGATTCTGCCCGAAATCTATTACCGTCTCGCCGTTCGGGGTCTTTATGAGTCTGCCCTCAAAGCGCTCCTGTTCAATAACGGGGACACATCCTTCGGGACCGACGAGAATATCCCTCGACCACTCTCTCAGAGTCACACCGTGCCAGTCTTCCGGTGTCTCCATGCGCGCGTCGTATTCTTCGCCCTTCTGAAGGTCGTTGAGACGGACCGGTCCGCTCTGGGACGCCTCCCAGCTTTCGTCGGAAACCAAAACGGTCCTGTCCCCCAGCGCAAGTCTGCACAGAAGGGCAAGATCGTTTCCGTAGTAATTGCATATTCCGTCGATACCGACATTTCCGCGGTACCATCCGTCGCCGAGAGTCACCTCGATCAGGTTTTCTCCGGTTCTCAACAGTTCCGAGACGTCATATACCTGATACTGCAGGCGCTTCTTATAGTTGTCGCAGCCCGGAGCCAGTATGAAATCACCAACGCGGCTGCCGTTTATCTTCGCCTCATACAGGCCGTGGCATGTGATGAACAGTCTTGCTGGATCACCCGTTTTTTCTGCCGGAGACACAGTAAAAGATCTGCGCAGTACGCTTGCAGGCTGGCGCTCATCTTTGCTGTGCGGCAGTTCGGGGTCTATCCATACGGCTTCTTTAAAAACGTCCATTTTATCCTCAAAACCTTTCGTTAAGCCATGCGGAAGAGAGCTGGAAGCTCTTTACGGGATCCTTGTCTATCCAGTTTCTGTGGCTCTCAAGTATCACGGCTTCGGCGCCGTTCTGTTCTGCTATGGCGGCAAGTCCGTCAAGATCCATATTCCCGGTCCCAAGCTCCACGCAGTCCTCTTTCAGGATCGGCGTCATCGCGGGTCCCGTCTGTCTCGTTCCGCGGTCGGTTATATGCCAGAGTTTCATGCGGCTTCCCAGCTTCCTCATCCATTCCTTTGCGTCGGCTCCCGCGTCCGTGAACCAGTAGCTGTCGAACTCGAAGTTCACAAGATCCGGATCGGTCTCATTTATGAGAATATCGTACGCTCTCGCGCCGCCCGCGGTCCTCAGAAGCTCGACGTTGTGATTGTGATAAAAAAGCCTTATGCCCTCATCCCTGACAGCCTTTCCGGCGTCATTCAGTCTTCCGGCGAGCTTTCTCAGTTCCGCCTCATCGGAATAGTCAAAACGGTACATTCCGGTTATGACCATCCTGTCCGTTCCGAAATCCCTCGCCTCCTTTGCCTGACCCGGGATGTCCTTCTCCAGACTGCCGAGGTCTGTATGCAGGCTTATGACTTCAAGTCCGCTTTCCTTAACGAGCTGAGGCCACGGAAGCTTTCCGCCGTTCCCAGTAGGCATCCCGGCGGCTTTCGTGAGGAGCCGGACCATTAGGCCGGACGGATGCACCATAAAGCGGTTCAGTTCCAGTCCGTCGTACCCCGACTTCCTTATCTTTTCAAGCACAGCGAGTGCGGAAGATTCACTCCCGCACACACTGCCGAGCATTATCTGCTGTACGCCTTTTTTCATGATTTCTTTATTCCCTGGAGTACCCTGTTGAGCTGCTTTATGCTCTCCGCATCGGCTCCGCCCTGCTGGAGGAGGCTCATCAGTTTCATTCTGCCGAGCATCTTCTGAAGCGCCGGATTGTCCTTTACGGCGTCAGCGACATCGCCTCTCGCCGCGCTGGCTTTTGCCATCATGGCTTCGACCACTGCGCCTGCGCGGGGATCCGCTCTCAGTTCGGCGAGCGTATCCTGAACGGAGAAACAGCTCTCATCTACCTCTTCCGCGTCAAACCAGTTGTTTACCGAAGCGGCCGACTTGTTGAAGATGTAATTCCCGTCGGGTTCGGATACTCTTCTTATGACCATAGTATCGGAACATCCTTCTGCTTCAGCCCGTATGAGATGTTCGCCTATGAGCGGGATCCTGAAGCGGAAGATCACGTTTCCTTCCTGTTCTGCAACTTTTACGTCATCGACATACAGAGTAATTTTATTCAGGTTGCTGCAGATCGCGATCTCGGTCTCATCCTCGCAGCGGTTTTCATATCTCTTCCCGCAGAGGTGCACGAAAGGCTCTTCTTTATTCCAGGCTGCCTTATACAGGTAGAACGCGTCTTTCCTGAGGCCCCTGTCGAACGTCACAAGACCTTTCTGGTTTTCTCCGTGCTTTCCGCCTTCGTCACGGCCGTCCGCAGCGAAGTCGAAGAGATTCCACACGTGGGTCGCCCAGAGCCATGGGCGGGCTTCGATCATCCGGAGCATGTGCTCGTGATACCTGAGCTGGAATTCCTCGGTGTAATCGCCCTTTTCAGGATTTGAGGAATGGAACGCGGGGTTTGCGTCCGCCCCGTACTCGGAGAAGCCCATGACCTTATCCGGATACTTCTCGTGGAACTCATCGAAGAATTCGTCCGTCTGTTCCATATCTCCGACATACCAGCCGAAATAGAGATTGTAGCTGTTGACATCCGGGATGTCCAGAATAGGGCTGTCGGTCTCGAGCATGAACACATTCGCCATGGTTGTCTTCCTTGTCGGGTCCAGCCTGTGACAGAGTTCGTTCAGCGCTCTGTGGTTTTCCAGAAGTTCCTCATTCACGGTGCTCGCGGCGGTGATCTCATTGGAAAGTCCCCATACCGCTATGGAAGGATGGTTGTAGCATTGCGTGATCAGTTCTCTCATCTGATCGAGAGTGTTCTGTCTTCCGCCGCTCATATGCATCGTGATGTACGGGATCTCCGCCCATACAACAATACCGTTCTCGTCGCACAGATCGTAGAATTCCTGAGCGTGCTGGTAGTGGGCGAGCCTGAGAGTGTTTGCTCCGAGTTCCCTTACTATGTCCATATCCGCTCTGTGGTCTTCCACACTCAGGGCATTGCCTCTTCCCTTGAGGTCCTGATGTCTTGAGACTCCGCGCAGCGGGTAGCTTCTGCCGTTGAGGAAGAATCCTTTTCCGGCATCAAACTCATATACCCTGCACCCGAATCCTGCGGATACCTCATCTCCGCTGCCGAGTCTTGCCGACGCAGTGTAGAGATACGGATCACGGAGTCCGTCCCACAGACGGACATTTTCTATCGTGAACTCGGCTGCGGCATAACCTTCCTGAGAAGGTACTGTCTTCCTGAGTTCAACAGGATTCCCTTCGGAGTCGACCCCGGTCAGCGTCATCTCAACGCTGTCCGCGTTCTGCCACGTCTCTACGGTCACAACAGCCGTCTTTTTCTCAAGATCCGCCACCGGCGTGACCTTTATTCCGGGTGTTCCGTCTTTGATAAGCTCAAAGTGTTCTGCGGGTACCGCGATGAGGTTCACGCTGCGGTACAGTCCGCCGTAGAAAGTGAAATCGGCTTTCTGGGGATAAACGGTATCGTTGTCGCTGTTGTCGACGGATATTGCTAGTGTGTTCTTCTCTGCGAGTTTCTCTGTGAGTTCTGCCCTGAAAGCGGAGTATCCGCCGCGGTGTTCCGCGATCTTTTCTCCGTTGAGATAGACTTCGGCGCTCATCGCCGCGCCGTTTATCTCGAGAAACAGTCTCTCTCCGGCGCATTCTTCCGGGGACAACTCTCTCACATACCAGCATCTTCCGCGGTGATAGTCATTCCCGCCGTCCTGTCCGTCTGCGGCATTCCATGTATGGGGAACGGTCACGGCTTCGCCGCGGGCGGCATATTCCATGGCTGTGCCGACAGGCATATCATGCTTCAGGAATCGCCAGCCGTCTTTTAATACTGTCTTTTTGCGCATTGGTATCTCCTTTGCCGTGTCAAAAGATGATCACTCCGACTTGAGTGCCGCTTTCCTATCCTCGATCCTCTTCTGCACCTCGACCATTTCGGCTTTTCCGAGTTTGCAGCCGCGCATCGCGATGAGAGTGACTATCCATCCGATGATCGCAAGTCCGTATTTGAGGAACATTGTTACAATGAATACTCCGGTCGTCGCCTCATCGCCCGGCTGGGGCATTGTGGACGTGTATCCGACAAGCGCCACGCATGCTGTTGCTATAAGCGCGGAGAAGGAAGATACGATCTTGTCTATAAGACTGTATGTTCCGGATACCACTGCGGGGATGTATTTTCCGCTGCGGTCGAGCTCATAGTCGATGATATCGGCCATAAAGCCTGTGTTCGCGGTTGTTACGCACATTGCGAATCCGCTGCAGATGAGCGTGAGGAACATGAATATGTATTTGGTGATGCCAGCTCCTGCGATGGACTTCGGATCTATTATGCAGAAGAAGGCTATCATGACTACATTCGCGATGATGCAGTTTCTGGTCCATGTGACGATGGATTCCTTATGGCCGTGCTTGCCGGCATATCTCGCGCCGAAAATCGCGAAAATGATGGACGGGAAACTTCCGACGACCGTGACAAGAGTACCCATGCCCATGTTGCCGATAAGTATTCCGAGAAGCAGTGTGCTGACGATGGATGCGGACTGAGCCTGCTGCGCGATCTTATCCGAAGCAGCGGAGATAATGTAGCTCTGGAGCGGTCTGTTGTGTCCGAGCACATCGATCATGTCCTTGAGTTTCAGTCTTTCGTCGACCTTGTTGGTTCCTCTGAAGTTCTCCGGTTTGTCATATGCGGAAACGCCGATGCATGTCATGATGACTCCGAAGAGGGACATTGCCACGCAGATAAGGCATGCCGCGTTGAGGAACTGCTGATTGTATGTTCCGCCGTACATCGGGAGGAGCTTCATGTTGAGGACTATAGTGAGAGCCATCGGGATCATGTAGTTAAGTGCTGTCTGCCATACGCCGACGGTCGGTCTCTGTTTCGGGTCGTTGCTTATGAGCGCAGGAAGGGTCTGGGCTGTCATGTTCACGATGGTATAGCCGACGACATAGAGGAGATAGAATCCGATGAATGTTACGACTCCGTGTCCCTTGCTCGAGAAGAGAATGAACATGCAGATAAGTCCTGCGCTCTGGATGAACCAGCCAAGCAGCATAAGGGGTCTGATCTTGCCCCAGCGGGTGTTTACTCTGTCATACAGGAAGGCGAGAAGCGGGTCTGTTATAGCATCAAAAATTCGTGTGAACATGAGCAGTCCGCCTACAGCCACCGTGGCTATGCCGTAACCGATGCTCGCCGAATAACTGGCCATGTTGATGAGTGAATAAACTGCCATGCCGTTGAAGGCATTGCATGCGACTAGAATGATCTGCCAGAGCTTTGCGCGTCTGTATTCGACGCCGTCTATCTGGCTCTGAGTGAGTTTTTCCTTTGCCATTTTACTGATCCCTCCGGAAAATTAATCGTTTTTCTGTGCGGCTTTCCGCTCTTTTATGTATCAATTGTACAAAAACAGTATATGCGCGCAAAAGTCATAAGCTCGGGAAAAGTTACAAAAATTCGGGAATCTGTCTTGATTCACCGTGTTGCGGGATGCTATCATTTGAGTGGAAAGATACCATACGCCGTTTCCCGGTAAGGAGGGACTTATGGACACGCTTGATTCACACGTTCAGGTCGATTACATCACACTTGAAAAGGCTATTCCCAAAGCCGGGCAGAGTTACAAAATATCCCCAAGGGAAGGGCATGACAGAAACAAGGTGTACAGCGCGGAGAAAGCACTGCTCGCGATGGTCCGCGAAGGCGATATAAACTATCATGACGTCCTCAATTACAGCGCGGGGCTGAGTCCCGGAGTGCCGGTGAAAGGCCGTGATCCCCTGCGGCAGGCCAAGACTAATCTGATAGTGTTTTCGACTCTTGTCTGTAGGGCTGCCATGGAAGGCGGGCTGTCGCCGGAGATAGCATATCCGCTCGGGGATCACTACATCCAGGCTGCCGAGGACAGCAGGGACATAGGCGAGCTCGAATCTCTGGCCGCAGCCATGTATCACGATTTCATTTTCCGTGTGCACCATGCGAATGCCGATAAAGGCTATTCCTACGCCATACAGAAATGCTGCGATTATATAGAGCTCAGCGTTGACAGAAAGATCCACATAAAAGATCTCGCGATCCTGTGCGGATATTCCGAATACTATCTCTCCGAAAAATTCAAAAGCGAGACCGGCGTATCCATCAACACATATATAAAGAGGAAAAAGATCGACCGCGCAAAACTGATACTCAAGAGCACGGAATATCCGGTCTCGGGCATAGCGGAGCATCTTGCCTTCAACACCACTAATTACTTTATACAGTGCTTTAAGGAAGAGACCGGGGTCACACCGGCGCAGTACAGAAAACAGCATCACGGATAACAGAACTTCTTTAACAGGACAAGAACCACAAAAAACTCGCTGCAGCGAATACTGCAGCGAGTATTTTATTATCTGTAGACCGTCATGTATTTCCGGTATGCGGACCGGCCGTTTCAGTGCGCAGCGGCCTTGAAGATCTCGAGGATCTCGGGAGCTCTCAGCACCTTGAAACTGCCTATATGGTCGTAACCGTCTTCCTTTTCAGCCATATACGACATCTTTTCGAGTTCGTCCGTCGGGATGTTGAAGTCGGAGAAGCATGTAGGCAGTCTGAGAGTATCCTTAAAGAACTTCTCCATAGCCTCTATGCCCTTAAGCGCTATCTCCTCATCCGTTCCCTCATGAGGCACGTCGAAGACCTGCTCTGCGTATCTCACGAATCTCCAGAGATGATCCTTGTATACATATCTCATCCAGTAGGGAGTGATGATCGTGAGGGATGCTCCGTGAGGAGTATCGTAGAGAGCGGAAAGCTCATTCGCTATATCATGGGATGCCCAGTCCTGATTGCGTCCCACGCCTACCGTGTTGTTGTGAGCCACTGTGCCTATCCACATGATCTCGGCGCGGTATCTGTAGTTCTTGGGATCCTCCATGACTTTCGTTCCGAAAGTGACGACAGCCTTCATGAGACCTTCCAGCATATAGTCGATGCAGTTGAGTTCATCGCTGTCCGAGAAATATCTCTCCATCATGTGGGAGAACATATCCGCAATGCCGCATGCCGTTCCGAAAGGAGGAAGCGACAGAGTGAGCATCGGATTCATGAACGCTATCTTCGGCCTTATCGCCTCGGAGCTTGTAAGAGCTTTTCTCTCGAGCTCTGTGTTGTTGATGACCGTAACGGCGCCGGACTCGCTTCCCGTAGCGGGGATAGTGAGGATGACCGCAACGGGAAGAGCTTTTTCTATTCTTGCCTTCCCCTCGAAGAAATCCCACACGTCTCCGTCATAGAGAGCGCCTGCGGCGACAGCCTTGGCAGTGTCGATGCTGGATCCGCCGCCCAAGCCTACGAGCCAGTCGATATTCTCTTTTCTTACGATATCGATTCCTTCTCTCACCTTTGCAAGTCTCGGATTGGGCTGGATGCCGGGAAGTTCATACGCCTCTATTCCCTCGGCCGCAAAGAGATCCTTTACATGCTGGAGAAGTCCCGTGTCAAACAGGAATTTCCCCGAGTCATGCACTATGAGGACTTTCTTCGCGCCTTCTTTTTTGAGTTCTTCGCCGATATGCTCGTGCGCGTCATCGCCGAAAATAAATCTTGTTCCTACAACATGTCTGAAATTGTTTAACATATCCTAATACCTGCCTTGAGCAATTATTCCTTATTGAAGACCCACATATATAAATCGGGTACCGTATAACATACCTTATCCGCATTCTGGGCGAGAAGCTCTTCAGTGTCTCCGTCACCGTATGTGAGAGCCACCGACGGAATCCCCAGTTCCTTTGCCGCAGCGATATCTCCCGCCGAATCCCCTATATACACGGGTCTTGAGGCATCTGGCATCTTTTTGAGAAGAGCATCTATAAGCTCCGCTTTTGTCTTATGTCCCCCGAGGGATTCCGACCCGTACCAGTCGTAAAACCAGTGTCTCCAGCCGTGAGCGTCAAGTATCCTTCCCAGGGATCTGGCGGACTTTCTTGTGACGATCCCGCAGGAGATCCCCTCCTGTTTTGCCCTGTCCAGAAACTCATCCATTCCGGGGTACAGCACGGTCTTGGGATAATCCGTATCCTGTCCGTAAAGCTGACTCAGCGCATTCTGCGCTTTCCGATATTCCTCATCCGTGAGCGGTCCCAGGCAGTCTTCGAATATCTTTCTCGGATGAAGAGAGAGATTTCTCGGGTCTGCCCTGTAGTCCGGATCTATCTTCTTGCCGAACACCAGCGTTCCCGCTTCGACCGCATCCCACACGTCGGGCGCAGTGTATGCCACGGTCCCGTCGAAATCAAAGATAAGAGTGGAAAATCTCGCCATCACTTTTCCTCCAGGATACACTTCTTGGAGATTATCGTTCCAATGACGACCATGAACGCGCCGACTATGAGCGACACCTCAATGCTGACTCCGAGAAGCCATGCCGAGAGTATGGAGGATATGACCGGAAGGAAGTTCGACACTACGATCACGAGCATCGAATTGCCGTTTCTCATCGCGAGATCCCAGAAGAATGTCGCCGCGCCTGCAACCGCTATTACGGAGAACAGCAGGCTTCCCATGGCATCCCAGGTAAAGTGCGGGACCTCATGCCTTGTGATCGCGATTATCTCGCAGACAACGCCCGACACCATCATGAGGATACCGACGCACCCGGCATTGAGCCCCATCGTGATCTTTCTCGACAGATTTGAATAGAGTCCCCATGCCACTGCGGAGAGCAGCGCAAAGAAGCACGGAAGCCATGCCTTGCCTATATTTATGAATATGGATCCTATATCGAAATTCTTCCCGGAATTGGCCACAAGAAGTCCAAGCGCGGGTATGAGAACTCCTATGGGGAACAGTTTCTTTATCTTATTTCTGAATATGACCACCGTGAATACCAATGTCATGAGCGGCCACATCTGGCTTATGAGGTTGGATGTTAGCACCTGCGAGCGGTCCGCCGCCGCGCCGACAGCCATCGATACGGATATCTTGTATACCATATACAGCGGTATGGTGATCAGCCAGTAGAGCTTCGGCGCTCTCTTTATGTTGCCCTTGAGGTCTCCGCCAATAGCCTGCATTATGAGAGAGACGACTCCCCCGAAAAATGCGGTTATGGCAGCCTGTGTGAATATGCCGAGGCTCTCTGTGAGAGATCTCGTAAAGAATGTGCTGACGCCCCAGATGAATATTCCCGCAAGTCCGGCGATAGTAGCCATCAGGCTTTTGCTGTTATTCTTTTCCTTTGCCATCAGACTTATGCCTCTTCACCGTACGATCCGAAGAATTCCCTGAGTCCGTCAAGATCAGGCGTTGCCCTGGATCCGCCGTGCGACACTTTATATGCGGCAACGGCGCTGCCCCATCTAACGGCATCCTTAACGTTTTTTCCGTGAAGTATACCTGCTACAAAGCCTGCGTTGAACGAGTCTCCCGCGCCTGTCGTGTTGACCGCAGTCACCTTATATGCCGGGACTGCAAACTCCTCTCCTTCCGGAGTGAACACCCATGACCCTTCCGAGCCGGAGCGCGCGACGACAGTTCTTCCGGGAGCCACGAAGTGTCTCACGCTGTCGCGCCAGTCATCACAGGGATAGAGACTGTAGAACTCGTCTTTTGCGGAACCCATGAAATATGTGCAGTACGGAACAGTCGCCAGTACCGCCTTCTTTATCTCCGGATCCAGTTCTTCCGGCGTGTTGGTTCTGGTGTTGAGATCCAGGGATGTGGGTACTCCCGCTTCAAACGCCACCTTGAACAGATACGGCATTATCGTACGCATGGGTCCGTCGGCGAGATAGTTCATACCGGAAGCATGCAGCCATGACGCGGTCTTCAGTTTCTCAAGATTTATCTTTGAGAGGTCCAGCTGAGTATATGACTGTCTCTTCTTTGGCCAGCCCCAGATATGTCTCTCACCTGTGTCATCGAGAAATGCAAAACAGCATACAGTATCCGATTCCGGGTCGACCTGAACGAATTCCCTGTCGATGCCCATGGATTCGAATTCATCTATAAGATATCTTCCGAAGGAATCCTGTCCGACCGTTCCCATGAACGCCGTATCAACATCGAGTTTTGACAGCGCCACCGCGGTATTTGCGCATGTGCCGCCGCCGGCAAGTGACGGATTCTCGAAATTCTCCATCCTGCCGTCTTTGAAATGCGGGAGCTTTATCGTCATATCGACGCACGCATCTCCCAGAACTATTGCTTTAGAGTATCTGTCAGGCATTCTGTGCGGCCCTCACGAAAGCTTCAAGCTTTACAGGATCTTTTCCGCGCTTGCCGGTGCTTCTGTCCCAGCTTGTGAGCGTGCAGGAATCTACACCGTACGGATGCGCGATATGGATGGCTTCCGCGACATTGGAAGCGTCAAGTCCGCCCGCGATTATGCACGGGACCTTTGTGCTCTCAACGATCGCCTTGTCTATATATCTGTCGTGGATTGCGCCTGTTGCGCCGATGCCTATCTCGCTCGAGAGATCCTTTGTGTCGATGAGGAAGAAATCCGTCACCTCTTCGTAGTCCTTGATGAGTTTCAGGACTTTCTGCTCCTCAAGGGGCACCCCGCCGAGTACCGGGATAGCCTGCATGATCTTGAGCTCGGGATAAGCCTTTCTTATCCTCTCGACTTCCTCAGGCGGAATATTCTCGATATCACCGGAGAGGTGATATATATCCGGCATGCAGATGGAAAGGTCATGGATGATCTCGTCTACGTCCGACGCGATCGTAAGACCGACTTTTGTGATATTGTCCGGGAAGAGAGCGAAGAAATCTCTGCACTCAGCAGCGGTCCTCTGATGCGGGCCTAAGTGTTTGACATCTCCGAAACTTATTCCTACATTATCCACTCCGAGCTTAGAGCAAAGCATTACATCTTCGATTCCGGCACAGCCGTATATTTGAGTGATCATAAGACTTACCTCCGTTTTTTTACGCATATTTTCACACTTAAATTATACCTAATACCGCGACTGCCATACAACATTAATCACCCCGAGTCTTGCAAAAAAAGAGCCTAACTAATAAACTGTTCTAGGTTAATAATATAAAGGTTTCAGATCGGATCATGCTTGAAAACTATTCTTTAAGGAATCCTGAATTCAGAAAGTGGATATGGAGACTGATGCTGCCCCTGACGGTCCAGCAGCTTCTTCTGTACGGAGTGAATATAATAAACAGCCTGATGTTCGGACGGTTCGGCGAGATAGAGATCGCCGCGTCGACACAGGCCATTAATATAGTCGCTATCTTCAATACTTTTATAATGTCGGTATCCGGCGCAGGGAGGATCCTCTCAGCACAGTACTGGGGCAAAAACGACACTAAATCCATAAGGTCGATATTTGGTATCGCGCTGCGGACAGGTTTCCTCGTAACGGTATGTTTCTCGACACTGTTTCTCACCGCTCCGAGGCTGCTTATGCGGATCTTCAGCTCAGATCCCGCAGTCATTGATATGGGGATCATCTACCTGAGGATCGTGGCGGTAGGCTTATTCTTCCATGCCATTTCAACGATCATTTACCAGGTCGAATCGTCTCTGGAGAGGCCGACTCTTTACCTGTACGGCAGCCTTATATCCTATCCCATAAATCTGCTGGTCAACTTCATCCTGATCTTCGGAAAACTCGGTCTGCCGAAAATGGGCGTCGCTGGCGCTGCCATAGGTTATCTCTGCGGAAGATTCACAGACCTCGTCTACACTATTACAGCTCTCGGGAAAGACAGGCGTATCGGCGTGACCATAAAAGATATTTTCTCCCGCGACAAACAGATGCTTAAGCACTATATTGCAGTTATAAAACCGGTATTTGCCCACGATGTCACCTGGAGCTTTGCGAACTCGATGGGCTCCATCATAACCGGACAGCTGAGTACGGCGGCAGTCACTGCGTACAACATCTGCTACAATTTCGATTATCTCATCGAATCTCTCATATCCGGAGCGGGCAAGTCGACAAGCACAATAGTCGGAAAGATCCTCGGCTCGGACGATATAGAAGGAGCTAAACAGGCTTCCAGATCGACGATGCTCCTGGCCCTTATTCTCGGTATATTCTCCGCATTGATGCTTATTCTGACGGGCAGGTACTTCATTCTTCTGTATAACATCTCAGTCGAAACCGCAGCTCTTGCGAAAGCCATGATGTATGTGTTCGCGGCGAATATCTTCTGTCAGGCATTTGAGATCATGGCGCTGGTCGGAGTGCTCCGCGCGGGCGGTTCCGGTCATATAGGTTTCTGGACCGACATAGTTGTAATGTGGGGTATCGCCATACCTCTCGGATGGCTCGCCGCATTCAAGTGGCATCTTCCGGCGATCGCGGTAGTTGCGATAAACAGGATAGATATGCCTCTCAAGGCAATGGTAGGTCTTATAGCCGTTCTACGAATGAGATGGCTCAAGAACCTGACCAAAGACTCTTAACAAAAAGCAGCAACAAAAGCCTGCCCATATATGCACAGTCAGCGCATATATGAGCAGGCTTCTTTTTTTATTTTTGTTGATCAGGCTAGATGTCCTTTTGCTGTAATGACTTCAATCACGGAGTCGACCAGTTTCTCACAGAGTTCATCGCTTTCAGCCTCAACCATAACACGGATCACAGGTTCCGTACCGCTCTCGCGAACGAGAATGCGTCCTGTATCTCCGAGCTGATCTGCAACTTTCTTGACTGCAGCCTGAACATCGGGATCGTTCTGCGCTTCCGGTTTTGATTTTACCCTGACGTTCTTGAGGACCTGAGGATAGAACACCACGGGTGCTGCAAGCTCGCTCATAGGTTTCTGTTTTGCGAGCATGACCTCCATGAGTTTAAGGCTTGTAAGGATACCGTCTCCCGTCGTCTCATACTTTGAGAAGATCGTATGTCCGCTCTGCTCACCGCCGATGCGGTGACCGTTCTCGATCATGTTCTCATATACATACTTGTCGCCGACTTTAGTCTTCTCATAGTCGATGCCGACTTTGTCGAGCGCCTTGTACAGTCCGAAGTTGCTCATGACTGTCGTGACGACTGTATTATTGAGCAGTTTTCCGCGCTCTTTCATGTAGAGACCGTAGATATAGAGAGTATGGTCGCCTGTTACGACATTGCCCTTCTCGTCAACAGTAAGACATCTGTCGGCGTCTCCGTCATATGCAAATCCGATATCAAGACCGTTATCCACAACAAATTTCTGCAGGTGCTCGATATGAGTGCTTCCGCAGTCAGTGTTGATGTTGTAGCCGTCCGGATGATCGTTCATGACATATGTCTTTGCACCGAGCGCGTCGAATACGCCCTTTGCGATCTGCCATGCGGCGCCGTTCGCTACATCGAGACCTACCTTGACATCCTTGAAGCTGTACTTTGACATGGAGATAAGGTGACCTATATAGCGGTTTCTTCCTGCAACATAGTCTACCGTTCTTCCGATGTTCTCCCTGCCTGCTACCGGCACTTCTATCTTGCCGTCGATATAATCCTCGACTTTGAGGATGGTCTCTTCGTCCATCTTCTCGCCGTTGCCGTTGAGCAGCTTGATGCCGTTGTCATAGTACGGGTTATGGGATGCGGAGATCATGATACCGCAGTCAAAATCATCGACTCTAGTAATGTATGCGACCGAAGGGGTCGTTGTGACATGCATGATATATGCGTCTGCGCCGCTTGCCATAAGGCCCGTGCAGAGTGCATATTCAAACATATACGAACTTCTTCTCGTATCCTTGCCGATTACGATCTTTGCTGTCTTGCCCTGATTAGCACCGTAGTACCAGCCGAGGAAACGGCCGATCTTTATCGCGTGCTCAAAGGTGAGATCCTTATTCGCCTCGCCTCTGAATCCGTCAGTTCCGAAATACTTTCCCATGTTAACGATCCTCCTTGCTTACTACAACGCCGCTGTCTTTCCAAATGCTGTTCTCGGGAACGACCCCGCGAACACATGATGTCGGGTAGACGTTCGAATGTCTTCCGATGACTGTTCCCGGATTGCAGACTGCATTGCAGCCTACTTCGACGTAATCGCCCAGCATAGCGCCGAACTTTTTGACGCCTGTTTCTATGTTTTCCGATCCGTTATGGACAACGACAAGCTTTTTGTCGCTCTTAACATTGGAAGTTACTGAACCTGCGCCCATGTGGCTGAAGTATCCGAGGATCGAATCGCCTACATAGTTGTAATGCGGTGTCTGCACATGGTCAAAAAGGATGACGTTCTTGAGTTCCACCGAGTTTCCGACTACACAGTCGGCCCCCACAAGAGCAGATCCCCTTATGAATGCGCAGTGACGGACCTCTGTATTGGGCCCTATGATACACGGCGCACCGAGATACGCCGAAGGATAGATCTTTGCGGTCTTGTGGACCCAGACCTGAGGTTCTCTCTCCTCGTACTCATCTCCGAGTGTAGGGCCGAGTTCAAGGATAAATTCCTTTATTCCCTTGAGTGCCTCCCACGGATATGTGTATTTGAGGAGATAGTCCTTTGCCAGTGTGTGATCAAGGTCATAAAGATCCTTAATTGTATACATCTATTAAAGTCTCTCTTTCTTCTCAATATCGAGGAAATACTTATATGTGTCTACCATGAGTTCTCCGCATGCAGCCTCGTCGCAGGCAATGATAGCGCCGTTATGCATCTGAAGAGCTGAGCATGTCCACTTGTGGCTCACGCTGCCCTCAACTGTCGCAGCAAGAGCTCTCGCCTTGTTGTGACCGTTGATAAGGATAAGAACTTCTTTTGAATCCGTAACTGTTCCGACACCTACGGAAAGAGCCTGAGACGGAACTTTTTCCGGATCGTTTCCGAAGAAGCGGGAGTTTACGATCCTTGTATCTGTTGTCAGATTGCGGACACCGGTTCTTGATGTAAGAGACGTGAACGGCTCATTGAATGCTATATGTCCGTCGACACCGATTCCTCCCATGAACAAATCTATTCCGCCGTAGGAAGCTATCTTCTCCTCATATCTCCTGCACTCGCCTTCAGGATCGTCGGTCATACCGTTGAGGATGTTGATATTCTCCGGCTTCATATCCACGAGATGGTCGAAGAAGTTGTCATGCATGAAATACCAGTAGCTCTGATCATGCTCATGAGGAAGACCCAGATATTCATCCATATTGAATGTGACGACATTTGCGAAACTCAATTCGCCTGCCTGATTCTGTCTTGCCAGTTCCTTATATACTCCTATGGGAGAAGAGCCTGTGGGAAGACCTAAGACAAACGGGCGGTCCTTTTCCGGTCCTTCGTTATGAGCTTTGATCTTGGCAGCGATATAATCCGCTGCCCACTTGCACATATTTTCGTAATTTTCCTGTATAACTACTCGCATAATAAAAACTCCTAATCTGTAATATTGATAAGACATAACCAAATTGACATAAGACATAAGTCCCTGTCATGGAATGTCTCATATACAGTGTTAAGAGAATCTCTGTTACGGTTTTGATTCCGCTTTTTCTTTTCTCTCTTACGACTCACCTGAATATAAGCCGTGGCAGCATCCGCCGAGTCTTTCGACAACTGCCAAACCTCGTCACCCTCTTGGGGCCTGGCGCTATATCCGCTCCGATTCCATCCTTCCCGGAACGAACATTTACAGCACATATTGTCTCACATTTTTGCAGTTTTGAAAATACCGTATACATAATCCTTCCATCAAAAAACCTGCCGCAGCATGGTGATGCTGCGACAGGAAAAAGGATAAGAAGAAATCTCAATTTTATTTTGATGATTATCAGTCGTGATGATTGATCTTTCCTTCGATAGCCGGCGTTACGACCGGGCTTCCTCTGGAAGCTATTTCAGGCATTCTTCTCTCAAGAGCTGCTCTCGCGTATTCCAGATCCTCTGCTGCTTCGAACGGTTTGAAACAGCCTATAGCAACCATATCAATATCTCTGATCGTGTTATATACGAAGTTCAGACCGACATACGGTGTGACTCTGCCGGCTGCACAGGGTTTGATAGCGATGACAGGCTTCTTGGCATTATGTATCGTCTTTGCAACACTCTCGATTTCGACCTGCATCAGGAATCCCATACAGTTATAGATCTGTATATAAGTTTCTACATCATATTCATTCTCATCAGAGTAATGAACTATTTCCGGCATATGGGCTGAAAGTCCCGGGATCATTCCGTGATCACGTATCATCTTGAGATAATCCGGCAATCTCTCGATAGTCTTTTTATTCTTATTAACCAACTGCTCAACACAGGAGTGGATCGGCAGGCAGAAAGTAGCGCCTCTTTCAGCACACTTCTTTATCGCCTCTTCCGCTTCCATTCTCGCAATTGGATTGTCATCTACATTAAGTACCGGTGTATCAAAGATTATCATCTTTTTGCCGGTTCTGTCTTCAGCCATCTTAACGGCATCAATAAGGTCTGTGTCGACATTGAACAGGCCAAGACATGCATCGACACCCTGATTCATAAACACTTCAAAAATATCCGCAACACTGTCCGGAGTGCTGTGAACAGCCTGGATCATCTTATCCTGTGCGGGACTTCTATGACTCCATCCGGATATCCAGTTGCACCCTGCAAGCATTCTCGGGACTGAAACGCCGCCGACCATTGTGCGTGGGAACAAATCTTCCATTCTATAGATACTCTCCTTATTAGTTATGTAGTGCTTGGCAGAAGTGCATTCTGCCAAGCACTGAATCATACAGGGTACTGATTATTTGTAAAACAGGATTGCGCCTTTCATGTAATCATCGCCCTTGTCACATGCTCTCTGGAACATGAACTCCATTGCGTCCATATCCTCGAAGTATGCTTCATGTGTGACAAGATCTCCAGGTGTGAAGACACCCTTCTTGATGAGTGTATCAACTCTCGGTGTCCACTCTTTGAAATGATACGGATTGCTCTGAGGAGGCAGATTGAGAACATGCTTGCCACCGAGATGCCAATCGGGTCCGAAGAATGTCATGTCTGTGCGATGGAATGATCCGATGATAAACTTTCCGCCCTGGCGAACGAGAGAGTTTGCAAGATCATATCCGGATACGGATGCGCCGAAATCGATTGCTACATCGCAGCCGCCTGCTGCCTTGATCTCTTCGATGCACTTCTTTCCTTCTTCGCTCTCAGGATTAAGAACCTCTGTTGCACCGTATTTCTTGGCCATCTCGACTCTGTCATCTCTGATCTCGAAAACAGTGATACGTCCTGCCTGTGAGCATCTTGTAAGGCCTTCAAGGCACAGTGTGCCCATGTAACCAGCTCCGACAAGAACGACATGGTCGCCCATCATGATCTCACTCTTCTGGAGAAGGTTAACAACACAAGCTGTCGGTTCATAAACCACTCTTCCCCAATCCTTGACATCATTCGGAAGTTTGATCAGTGCTTTTGCATCGATAACATCATACTCAGCCATAGCGCCGCCGCTGATGCTTGATACATAGTCACCAGGTTTAAGATTCTTTACAAGACTTCCGACTTTTTCTACAATTCCTGTTCCCTCATGTCCCATGACATACGGATACGGGCCGGGTGCACTTACTCCACGGTAGAGCCAGCTGTCCCAGCAGCAGAGTCCTGTTGCCATTGTCTTGATGAGGACCTGATCTGCAGCCATTTCCGGTACTTCGTAATCACGGATACCGAGCTTCATGTAGTCTTCAACAAATACGCCTTTACACTTCATAGATTTGCCTCCATATTTTTCTCTGAATTGCTTTCAGAAATTTTTCATTTTACTTTTTTATCTTGTAGCCCAGAGGAATCCTCTCCTCTGAACTTCGGATACCTGCGGGATATCAAAGATATCATCATGATGTCCGAGAGAGTTGTAGAAAACTCTGCCCTTGCCCCACATCTTTGTGTAGACGACCGGCATGTCCACTTCGCCGTTGGCCGCATGAGGTCCTGCCGTCCTCACCCTGGTGGAAGCCAAGACATCGATGCACGGATCAACGTGCAGATAATACTGTTCCGTATACACTTCAAAATCATCAAGTCCGGCAATAAGCGGAGAAGATGAATTCTTTTTGAAGTTGACCGTGTAATGTGTCCAGAATGCACCGGGTTTTCCGGAATCAGGATTGTATTTGCGGTTGTATTCCAGATTCTCCGGAGTGAGCTTGGAACAGTGGTGAAGCCACGGATCACCCGGATGAGATACCCACTGCGAGCCTGTCATGAACTGCCATTCAACACTCCATCTGAATGAATCGCACATTCCGCCGTGGCACCCTGCAAGTCCGACTCCCTCAAGGACTGCATCAGCGACATTGTAGCACTTAGGATCATCGAGATCACCCTGTGTCCAGCACGGTACTATGAGGTCACAACTTCTCAGGAACTCCAGATCATCAAGCCTGTCCAGACTGTCTTCTCTGATAACTTCAAAATTCTCATTTTCTAGCATCTTCTTGAATCTGGCGCTGACCAGATCAGGCTCATGTCCGTCCCATCCACCGTAGAAAATAAAAGCTTTTTTTGCTGCCATTATTGTTGATCCTTTCAATAGTTATGCTTTCCGGAACCTTCCGGGAGCAGATGTGATCAGAAATTGACTCCGCCGATAAGAATTACATTTGCATAGGAAGTAGTCTCGCCGGTTCTTACGATGCACTTAGCGTTCTTTGTGAGTTCCTTAAATTCTTCATGAGGAACTTTCTTCGTAACGCTGAGCGGGAATCTGGCTTCCATCTCTTTGGCAAGTGCCGGACTCTTTTCATCGATCTCCGAAGCGAGTATGATCGACTCCACGACCAGCTCATCATCTACGGCATCCAGGACATCCAAAAACTTGGGGTTTCCGGCTTTGATAGATATATCAATTACCTTCACACCCTTCGGAATGGGTAATCCGCAGTCACAGATGACGAAGTACTCTGTATGCCCCAGAGCTGCTACTTCAGCTATGATTTCTTTATTTAATAATCTGTCTTTTTTCATAAAGACCACTTCCCCTCCATTTTAATAATCTAACTATATTATAGACTATACACAGCCTTTTTTCACTTTATCTTTCCACAAACTTCACGACTTCTATTTGTTGACATTTCCGCAGATTGTTTACAGGATCTACTTCTTTTGCGGGATCCGTTGATCATCACCGGCTTAACCGGTCGTATAAAGAACGCATAAATGTCACGGCGGGGGCAAAATCCTCCATCTTCCTTATGCCATGTATTATCATGGGGCCGTCAAAGTTCATATCTATAAGATTTTGAAGCATATATTCAAAATCCACAGTTCCCCTACCGGCCGGGCAGAAATCAATACCTGACCCCGCTTTGATATCCTTTCCGTGTGCCATACGGATATCGTCAGAGAGAAGTTCAAATGCCCTACCGAGCGTCTCCCTCGATCTCTCTTTTGAGACAATGCCGTTATCGAACAGATTGGCTCCGTCAAGGATCATCTTCAAAGATGGTGACCCGACTTCATCGAGCAGCTTCCTCGCCTTATCCGGATTTGAAATAATATTTGCTGCCTCGCATTCTACCCCGAGAACAAGTCCTTCCGCTTCAGCATATTTCACTGCAGTTTTGACCTCATCAGTCATGTCTGTCCAGGCTTTTTCGCTTGAGTTGTCAGGGCTGTACTTCCACATGAATTCGGTGCTTCTTGTTCCCGTACACAAGGTGACCATCTGACTTCCCAGCTTTCTGCATGCCGAGAAAAATCCGGGAAGCCTGTTCCTGTATTCCTTTCTGTACTCCTCATCAGGGTGAGCCATATTATATGTACCGCTCACAGCACAGACCGTTACACCCGACCGTTTCGAGCCCTCAATGATATCATCTATCATTCCGGCTTCGATCGATCCGGGGATGCTGTCACCAAGAAGATTTATAAAATCGAACTGTGTTGTCGTACATCCAAGCGAAGCGATAAATTCAAAATTCTCTCTTATATCCGCAATATCTATTTCATTGTTGAACAACCCAAAATACATCTTTATAACCCCTGAATAATGGTAACAGACAGCCTTATTATGATAAGGCTGTCTGTGTAATCATAATCTGTAATTCACATGAGAGCCCATCAGAATAATTACATCAAAAGGCTCTTTTCTGTTTCAGCATCAAATATCTGGATGAGTGAAGGATCGCAATCAAGATAGATCTCTTTGCCGCGCTGGAACCTGGAAACATCAAGTCCGGCAGTCGGAACAATGCAGACGACATCCTGGTCACCAAGATCAAGATGCAAATATATTTCACTTCCCATCATCTCGGAAACGTCCATTATCGTCTTAAATCCGTTTTCCGAATCCGAAAGCGAAATATGAACAGGACGTACACCTGCGATAATCTTCTGGCCTTCTTTTGCGTTAGCTTCAAGCAAAGCCTGCTGCTCATCAGTAAATATAAATTCTTTACCTCCGATATTTACTGCAAACTTTCCGTTAACCTTATAGAGCTCAAGGTTCGAGAAGAAGTTCATCTGAGGTACACCGATAAATCCTGCAACAAACAGGTTTGCCGGGTGATCAAATACTTCCTGGGGTGTGCCGATCTGCTGGATAAATCCGTCTTTCATAACAACGATACGGTCGCCCAGAGTCATAGCCTCGGTCTGGTCATGCGTAACATATACAAATGTTGTTTTGATTTTATTTCTTAATTTGATGATCTCCGATCTCATCTGGTTACGGAGTTTCGCATCAAGGTTTGACAGCGGTTCATCCATAAGCAGAGCTTTCGGATTTCTTACTATTGCTCTTCCGATCGCAACTCTCTGACGCTGTCCGCCGGAAAGCGCTTTAGGCTTTCTGTCCAGATATTCCGTAATACCCAGGATCTCAGCCGCCTCATTGACTTTCTGAGCGATCTCTTCTTTAGGAGTTTTCTTCATTTTCAGAGAAAAAGCCATGTTCTCAAATACCGTCATATGCGGATATAGTGCATAGTTCTGGAAAACCATAGCAATATCTCTGTCTTTCGGAGGAAGATAATTGACAAGCTTATCTCCGATATACAACTCGCCTTCTGTAATTTTTTCCAATCCGGCTATCATACGAAGTGTTGTGGACTTTCCGCATCCGGAAGGTCCGACCAGAACAATGAATTCTCCATCAGCAATATCAAGATTGAACTCCTGAACCGCAACAACGCCTTCATCTGTTACCTGAAGATTTACCTTTTCATCTTCTGCGATTATAGGCATATCTTCTTTTTTGACTTTTTTCTTCTTCTTGTTTTCTTCGTTCGGATAGATCTTCTTAATGTTACAGAGTCTTACACTCGCCATCTTTTTGCAACTCTGATACAGCAGCCTCCGCAAAATCTGTATCTCACGTTCCGGTTAAGGCTACGCATTACGGCATGTCTCCACCAATGCCGCACCGAGAGTTATCGGACTTTTTTTCTCCCTTCTTTTCAGCCTGCACAGATTACTTTCGGTGGAGTAATTCTGCTGTGGCCTGTTACGTATTGATACCAATACACATTAATAATATTAAAAAAAGAAACTGAATACAATGAATTCCAATATACAAATATGTCATTTATTTTTGTATAAAACAGCAAGCAGAACTTATCTGCTTGCTGTTTTATTCAACTATTACACAAACGGATTCTCTTTTGGATAGAGCATGCCTACCGGTCTGTTATACTCAATATCAGCTATGCCGAGATATTTAAAGAGATTGAACAATACTTTTCCGCAATGGGAGAACGCAACAGCGCCATGATGCGGATAGCGCTTCTCCACGAGAACGTTCCTGTAGAACCTCTCCATCTCGCTGATCGCGAATATGCCGATTCCGCCAAAGCTTCTGGTGGGCACCGGAAGGACTTCTCCCTCGGCAACATAGGCTCTCAGTGTTCCGGTGCTGTCGCACTGGAGTCTGTAGAACGTGATCTCTCCGGCAGCGATATCTCCTTCAAGGGTTCCTCTTGTGAAATCCGGTGTTCCGCCATCTTCGAGAAGTCTGTTCTGGATCAGCTGATATTTGACAGCCCTGTCCTCACACATCTTGCATGACGGGGTATTTCCGCAGTGGAATCCCATGAACAGATCCGTAGCTTTATAATCGAATCTGCCTTTGATGTCCTCATCATAAATATACTTCGGAACGGTATTGTTGATATCGAGCAACGTCACAGCATCCTCATTTATGCATGCGCCGATGTATTCGCTAAGAGCACCGTAGATGTCGACTTCGCAAGCTACCGGTATGCCTCTTGAAGCGAGCCTCGAATTGACGTAGCAGGGCTCAAATCCAAATTCCGTTGGGAATGCCGGCCAGCACTTGTCCGCAAAAGCAACATATTTTCTTGCACCCTTATGATTTTCTGCCCAGTCCAGTAGCGTGAGTTCAAACTGTGCAAGTTTCTTGAGAAGATCGGGATAATATTTACCCTCTCCCATCTCCTCAGCCATATCCTTGCATACATCGTCGATCCTCGGATCTTCTGCATGCTCTCTGAAGCTGACCAGGAGATCCAGCTCACTGTTTTCTTCAACTTCCACGCCGAGTTCATATAAGCCTTTGATCGGGGCATTGCAGGCAAAGAAGTCCTGCGGTCTCGGTCCGAATGTGATGATCTTAAGATCTTTGATTCCTATAACAGCTCTCGCAAGCGGAACAAAATCATTCACCGCACCGGTAAACTCATCTGCCGTTATGACAGCATGGTCCGGAATAAATGCAGACAAATGTCTCATACCGAGATTGTATGAGCAGTTCAGAAGTCCGCAATATGCATCACCTCTGCCGTTTATAAGGTCTCCGTCTCCCTCCGCGGCAGCAATATACATTACGGGGCCGCCGAACATCCGGGTTATGATGGTCTCAGGCGTCTCGGGACCGAAATTGCCCAGAAACACGATAAGCGCATTGACATCGTTTTTTCTGATATCCTCCACTGCTCTGACGGCGTCTTTTTCATTTTCAACCGTCACAGGGCACTCATATATCTCACCGTTATAAGTTTCTACAAGTGCTTTTCTGCGCGCTTCGGAAAGAGCTATCGGGAAGCAGTCTCTCGAAACAGCGACCAATCCCAGCTTGACGTCCGGAATATTTTTGCTGAACACTATTCGATCTCCTTTAATAAATCTGATATATCCACATTTTCTCCTGTGATTCCGACATACGCGCCTTGCTGTGCTTCAGCAGCATCTGCATGAGCTATAAGCCATTTGTTCTGGGCAAATAGAAGATCATCTTCCCATGTCAGTCTCTCTATCTCCGGTTTGTCAAAATTGGTGCCGTACGGAAGCACTATCAGGACCTGGAAGCCCGTTTCCTCATGGACATGACAGGGAGCAAAATGCAGTGTTGTTGCATATGTTTCGATCATGACCCCTGCAGGAGCTTTAAACGCCTTCACCTTAGAGGAATCCAACTTGCCGTCCTCAATATCATCGATCCTGGCAACCAGGAGTATATACTCTGTAGCGCCCATGTTGAATTCGCTGTCCCTGTGATACTCGAGGCAGTTCATCTTGGTATTATGCCCGTTGCACCATCCCATCTCTACAGGCATGCCGCCGTACAGATTGCGGCTGACGACTTCCGTGATCGGTAGTTTCTGGATATTCTCATCGACCGGTACATACTCCACGTGATCCGTCACAGGAGTCTTGCTCATCGCTTCTACGAGTTCCGCGGTCGGAAATTCATCCAGGACCTTTCCATACCTTTTAAATTCCGCTGAATAAACCGATAAAATCTCCATATAAAACCTCTCATTCAGAATATATTTCAAAAAAGAACTGATCCCCGGGCGGATGGTCCCGCCCGGGTTTAAATCAATCAGTATTTGAGAAGATTTCTTGCGGCGCCGTGAGTTCCCGCCGGTCCGTGTGAGAACGGGAATTTCTTTCCGGCTTTCTGTGCGATCTCCTTGCTCTGAGCCGCCCAGATGAATCCCCTTCTCATGATCTCAGATGATGAAGGATATTTGTCAAAAACATCATCGTGATGACCGAGTGAGCTGTAGAACACTCTTCCTAGTCCCCACATCTTTGTGTAGACTACCGGAACTTCCGTCGGCGGATTTGTGACATTATATTCCCAAACGAGTGGGAATGTCGTCGTTGCAAGAACATTTACCGCAGGGTCGACGTGCAGATAATACTGTTCAGAAGAGACCATGAAATCCTCGATGCCTTCAAGAAGCGGGTCGTCGGTCTTCTTGATATTGACCATATAGTCGATGCCATCCATGCCGGGGTGAGCAATCCACTGACTGCCGGTCATAAACTGGTACAGAACACACTGTCTGAATGAGTCACACATACCGCCGTGACAGCCCGCAAGACCTACACCCTGGCCGACCGCGTTGACGAGATTGAGCTCTTTCTGGTCGCCGTTCGGGAGAGATCCCTGTGTGTATTCCGGCACGATCAGATCATAGCTCATCAGCTTTTCGTAATCGTCAAGAACGTCAAGTCCTTCGAATACGTCGACTTCAAAGTTCTCGTTCTCAAGGATCTTCGCAAATCTGTTTGCGACAAGTTCGGGGTCATGTCCGGGCCATCCGCCCCAATAAATCATAGCCTTTTTCATAACTCATAATCCTCGCTTGTCAGATATGTCCTTGCTGCACCAAACGTGCCCTGGGGTCCATGTGAGAACGGGAATTTCTTTCCGGCTTTTTCCGCTATTTCTTTGCTCTGAGCCGCCCAGAGAAAGCCTCTGCGCATTATCTCTTCGGATGAAGGAGCTTTGTCAAATACATCGTCATGATGTCCGAGAGAACTGTAGAATACTCTTCCGAGCCCCCACATCTTCGTATAAACGACAGGCATATCCACCGGCGGATTCGTGATATTGTATTCCCAGACTATCGGGAATCTGGTGGTTGCCAGAACCTTGACTGCGGGATCGACGTGCAGATAGTACTGTTCAGAGGAGACCATGAAGTCCTCTATGCCCTCGAGAAGCGGATCATCCGTCTTGAGGATATTGACCATGTAGTCGATTCCGTCCATGCCCGGGTGGGCAACCCACTGGCTGCCTGTCATAAACTGATACTGAACGCATTCCCTGAAAGAATCGCACATTCCGCCGTGGCAACCTGCAAGACCTACTCCCTGCCCTACTGCATTCTCGAGATTGAGCTCTTTCTGATCACAGTTCGGAAGAGATCCCTGCGTAAATTCGGGAACGATCAGGTCATATGTCGTGAGTTTCTCGTAATCGTCAAGAATATCGAGTCCTTCAAATACATCTACGTCAAAATTCTCATTCTTCAATATTCTCTCAAACCTGTGAGCAACCAGCTCAGGATCATGTCCAGGCCATCCGCCCCAGTAGATCATTGCTTTTTTCTTTGATGATGCCTTTTTACTCATAACGTTACCCACTCAGAGTCTTTCTTGCCGGATTCAACGCACGCCGTGATGAACTTGACTCCTTCAAGCCCGTCGTCGACGGTCGGGAAATCCATATCTTCTTTTGTCAGTTCTTCGCCGTTCATCTTCTTCAGGAGTGCTTTGCCATATGCTCTGTAAATGTTGGCAAATGCCACATGGAAGCCTTCGACATGACCGCTGGGAACGCGCTGATTAGCAAGTGCATTTCCGTAGATGTTGCCTGTTCCTCTGTAATAGTATTCCATCGGCTTATTGCGGAGGCATACTTTGAGATATTCCGGATTCTCCTGATGCCATTCAATGGAACCGTTGGTTCCAAAGATCCTGAATACCAGATCATTATAATGACCCATGCTCACCTGTGAGCACCAGTAAACTCCTCTTGCACCGTTATCGTACTCTACAAGAATGTTGGCGTTGAGATCGAGGTCCTGTCCGAAATAGTCAACTGCTGCTGCGACTCTCTTTATCTTGAGTCCCGTGACATAGGCGACTACATTTTCTATGTGCGTTCCGATATCTCCTATGCAGTTAGCTGCTCCTGCCACTGCCGGATCAGATCTCCATCCTGACAGTTTGGCTGTCGTAGAGGAATCGCCGTTGAGAGCATCTATGAGCCATTCCTGCGGATATTCGGCATTAACATTGATGATTTTACCTATTTTGCCTTCCTCGACCATCTGCTTAGCGAGTTTGACCATCGGATATCCCATGTATGTGTATGTAACGCCGAACATAAGATCCTTCTCTTCGGCTATCTTCTTGAGCTCCTTAGCCTGTTCGATCGTGAAGCAGAGGGGCTTCTCGCAGACAACGTTTATTCCGTTGAGCAGGAATTCCTTGCATATCTCATAGTGGGCGACATTAGGTGTGACCACTGATACGAAATCGATCCCGTCTTCGAGTTCGGCCTCTTTTCTGGCCATTTCCTTATAATCGGAATAGACTCTCTCTACATTGAATGTATCCGCGGCTTCTTTGTTCTTCTCTTCGCTTCTTGAAAAACATCCCGCCACAAGTTCCGTTTTAAAATCAAATCTGTTTGCCGCTCTGTGGACCGCTCCTATGAAGCCGAGTCCTCCTACCATTCCATACCTTAAAAAGTCTCTTGCCATAATAGTGTCCTCCAAATCAGTCAGATTTCAACGCTTCGTCGAATTTTACATTAGACGGTGCAAAATCGATCTTCTTAACAAAAGCTGCAGCTTCTTTTCCGCCGTATTCACGGTCCATTCCGCTGTCTTCCCATTCCACAGAAAGCGGTCCCTGATAATTGTAGGCATTGAGTACTCTGATGATCTCCTCAAAGTTGACATCACCATGTCCGGGAGAACGGAAGTTCCATCCGCGTCTCAGATCGCCAAAGTCGATATGTGATCCGAGTATTCCGTTCTTTCCGTTGAGAGTAACCGCTGCATCCTTGATGTGCACATGATAGACTCTGTCAATGAAGTCCTCAAGGAAGATGTGAGGGGTGATACCCTGCCATATAAGATGGCTCGGATCAAAATTGAGTCCGAATTCGGGTCTGTCTTTGAATTTCTCAAGGAGTTTCTTCGTAGAGTAGTAATCGAATGCTATCTCAGCCGGATGGACCTCATGTGCGAACTTGATCCCGTTTTCCTTGAATACATCAAGGATCGGGCTCCAAAGCTCAACAATGCGGTCAAAACCTGCTTCGACCATATCCTCTGTCGTCTGTGGGAACGAATACAGGTATTTCCAGATCGGGGATCCTGTGAATCCGGTCACCACATAAGCTCCGAGCTTCTTTGCTGCGATCGCGCAGTATTTCATCTGCTGGATCGCCCATGCTCTGATCTCATCGGGCTTTCCTGCGAGGGCAGACGGAGCAAAATTGTCAAGACGAGGATCGGGATCATCACCTACGCACTGGCCGATGATATGAGCGCCGATAGCACGGCACTGCAAACCGTATTTATCCAGTGTAGCTTTGATCCAGGCAACATATTCATCATCTTTTGCTGCCTTCTCCGGATCCAGCTGATTGCCCCAGCACGCGATCTCCAGTCCTTCGTAGCCCATTTCCTTGGCCTTCTGACACATTGTCTCAAAGTCCAGATCTGCCCACTGTCCAGTAAAAATAGTAACAAGTCTGCTCATTTCTAATCACCTCTGCATTCAGTTTTGTTATATGGACCGGCCTTTCGGCCGAATTACCAACATTACCGTATGAGTTCCTCAAGTTTTGCCTGAAATGCCTCAACATCAGAAAGTTTGACTGTAAATCTGCCGTTCCCGTTCAGAGTGACGTACGCATATCTTCCGTCAACCTCATAGAAATCCACTACATGTTCGGAATCATCCGCGCACACATACTTTATCTCCATGATCCTTTCTCCACTCTGCTCGTCCTCGCGTGCGTCGTTCATGATCTTTATGGAGATCGCAAGAGAATACAGATTTCTGAAGTCCTCAATATCAATGGTTTTTTCACTGCCGTTGACCCTGACCTCGTGATCACCTTCCGTATCCGGCAGCTCGAAGGTCATTTCTTCTCCATTCCCAATGACCGCACTCAATGCTTTGAGATCATCGATATCCTGGAGAACAATAAACGCGCTGACGACGTCAGACAGGCCGATATCAAGGAAATGCACAGAAGAATCCCCGAGCTTGTATACGACCTTTCCTCCGGGATACATCGCAACGGGCGTCCCGTCTTCAGTTCTGGCGAAATATATGGTCGTCTTCAGGCTGTTGTTTATGTACTCGAGGATGTATTGCGGTTCATACAACCCGAGTGCTCTGAGGTTTTCTTCGGATACATCCAGCGTGTATATGCCCTCCGCTGTAAGCGGGTTCAGATATGTAAAAATATTTTCATATATCTTATTGTCATCTGCGTCAAAGTATTCCGGACTCACCACTTCATACTGATATATCGACAGATCTTCAACAGAATCATCTTTCAGCTGTATCGTAAACGATCTGTTCGGGTCCACATTATTCACTATAGAAAGCTGTCTTACCGTAAATATCCTCGACTGATCCACGATTTCAAGCTGTCTATCGATAAAGGACTGACCATCATAATCCATTGAAGTGTGATACATGTTTTCTACAATGTACAGATTGCCGGAGCCCTCTTCCCACAGGTAATATCCGTTCTTTTTTACAGTCTGCTCACCGATCAGCAGTCTTATCTCCGATCCGTCTTTCTTATGAAGCACAACTGTACCATACGGGTCTTTGAGTCCGTATTCTCCCATGTCCGATTCAGCAGTCACAGGTATAGGTTCATGATAGCTCTTGATGCTGGTAAATCTTGAGACAAACCCCGAGTATGTTATGGCAGAAAGCGGGACCTCTTCGTCTATCCCGTCGATCACCCCGTCATATCCGCCGTTATTGCGGATTATGTAGGTGTCTCCCGCAGAATTGATGATCTCTATAAACTCAACTTCTGAGACATCCGTATTAAGCACTTCATATGTAGTGATGCTCCCCGGAGTATCATCTGCCGGCTGCTGCTTATTGCGAACGATAAGTACAACAGCTACAGTAGCCGCCGCCACTACAAGAAGCGCAACGATCATCAGAATCAGTTTTTTTGTGCTTTTCGTCATCTTTTTTTCCTGGAGATCCAAATATATCCGCCGTAAACAAGTATGATAAGCGGGATCGCATACATCAGAACTATCCTCACGATATTTGCTGATGCGGAATCAATGTTGATCGAATAATCCTTTATGGCGACAATCGGGATATTCATCATATCCAGTTTCTGCGAGTGATACAGAAGAGAGTCCAGAACTACGGTCCTGTTTCCGAGCACGGAAGATGTCAGCATTGAATCACTCAGCATTGCTGCCGATCCGTATACGATCAGAGTGCTCTCGATATTCTGACCTTCCACTTTCGAGAAGAGTTTCGTGCTGCCCGCTCCAAGAATAAATGTTCCCTCTTTGTCACCCGGTTCTTTACCGATGGATTTGACCGTATCACTAAGATCACCGTTTATTGCCTTTGAATACGCAGACCCGAACGATTTGATGATCGCAAACTGCGTGCAGTTGGAAAGATTATTGTCTGAGCTGTCGATCTCTATTGATCTTGCAAGCGGTATTGCCAGGTTGAGATTCTCTTCAAGGGCGGACTTCCCGACGGTAGTGGCCTTATCGTATCCGGCAAGCAGATATGTCTCATTGCCGCCCCAATAGTGATCGGTATCAACAACAATGTCATTCTGAAGATTCAGTCCCCATTCAGAGAGATATTCTTCGAGCACCGGAAGCTCTCCGACCTGCGCATCCATGAAAACTACTATGGTTTTCTGACCTTTCAGCATATAATCCTCAAGCTTCTTTATCTCCGCAGGAGTATAGTCAACTGTCGGTTCTGAGATGATAACCGTGTCCGTATCTTCAGGAAGATTGTCGGTCAGAAGCGATACCGTGACCACTGTCTTGTTGGTAGTCCCGCATATCTCATTCAGCTCATTGGTTACCTGTTCTCCATGTCCGGAGATGACAGCAAGATAAGATACCTCATCACTGGTGACATAATTGATGGCAGAACACAGTTTCTGATCTATCCTCAGTCCGAGTATCTTTGCTCCGGTTCCCGTGTAGAACATTTCGGATTCGTCCACTATCCGATATCTGTTACCGCACTGCACGATGATGGAAGAATCCTTGAGATCCTCGTTCTTCAGAAAATTGGCATAGCTTGGATTAAGTTCAAGGTTAACATACTGATAGGTAATGTTCGGCGAGATTACGTCATAATTATTCAGCGCCTGCACCGTCCTGACATCAAATCCGGATTCTTCCTGAATAACCGTTATTGTCACTTCCTTATCCAGTGACTGAAGGAATTCCTTTGCCGTAGGATCGATGGAATACAGCTTCTGAGTTGTCATGTCTATATCCATTCCGACAGTGACATCAAGGATCTTGAACACCAGATTGATCCCGACAAACAGAATGAATGCGACCAGAATTATAACAGCCGTGATCGTGCCGAACTTCACCTTCGTGTTGGCGGCCAATCCCAGTCTTATCCTGTCTAATAACCCAATTTTTGATTTATTCTCATTCATACCGTTATCCTCATCAACCCCATCTTCTCTTCTCAATGATCTGAGCGGTTATAAACAGGAAGAAGACGGTGAAACTGACATAATACACAGCGTTCGGTATGTTGAAAACACCCATTGCAAACGTATCGTAAAACCGTCCGAATACCGATAGCAGTCCCGCCAGGAACTGAAGGACGGGCGATGTGATCGTCGCCACGTATGACCGCGTAATCAGCATCAGGATGTTTACGCCCATAGCGACAAATGCAGCCAGCAGCTGGCTTTCCGTCAGAGCGGATATGAACATGTCGATCGAGATGATAGCACTGCCAAGCAGTATCATCCCAAGCATTCTGCAGACAAATTCTCTCCAGAGGAAGACAGCTGAATGGGTGGATACGATCGCAAAAAACAGAGCATTGCAGGAAATACATATCAGATAAACGATCAGCGCACCGAAAAACTTTCCATAAACGATATCATTTACGGAAACCGGGCTTGTCAGAAGCAGCTGATCCGTCTTAGTCTTCTTCTCTTCGGCGAGCAGCCTCATAGTCAGCATCGGAAGCAGAAACATAAGCAGCCAGTTAGACTGGAATGCAAAATCATAGGAGAGTTCGACCAGAACATTTGACAGATTTACCGTGCAGAAATACAGCGAACTGATAAAGAAGTAGATCGCTACTATGACATATCCTCTGGGGGAAACAAAAAACTGTTTGTATTCCTTCTTGCAGATCTCGATCATTGTTCCTCCCCTCCCTCTTCATATGTATCGGCATATGTATCATCAGTCAGTTCAATGAATAATGATTCAAGCGTCTGTTTTGCCTCATATATCGAAATGAGCGGCATCTTATTCTCCGCGAGAGCATAGAATATCCTCTTACGGACTTCCAGATCTCCGGAGCTCAGGATAGTATATTTATTCTCGGAAAAATCGACCTTTCTGACTCCGTCGATCTTCTCCAGTGTATTTATAACCTCATCCGTGTTGCCTATGATCTCCGCTACGAGCGTTCCCTTTTCTCCGACAAGTTCAATATTGTCGACACTGTCGTCGGCAACTATTCTTCCCTGGCTGATAATGATGATTCGCTCGCACATAAGCTGTACTTCAGAGAGAATGTGCGTACTTAAAATGATGATCCTTGTCTTTCCGAGGTCTTTTATAAGATTTCTGATCTCAATTATCTGAGAAGGATCGAGCCCGACCGTCGGCTCATCGAGTATCAGTATTTTGGGATCGCCCACAAGGGCCTGCGCGATCCCAACCCTCTGCTGATAACCTTTGGAAAGATTACTGATCAGTCTGTCTTTTACCGGCAATATGCCGACTTCCTCGCAGATATGGTTTAAATGCTCCTCTCTGTTGAGTTTGCATTTTTTGAGGCCATATACCACATTCAGGTATTCCGTTACGGTAAGATCTTTATAGAGAGGCGGCAGTTCCGGCAGATATCCTATATTCTTTTTGACAGTCATGGGATCATGAAGAAGATCGACGCCGTCGACAGTTACACTTCCGGATGTCATTGAGATATATCCTGTAATCATATTCATAGTTGTAGATTTCCCGGCTCCGTTCGGTCCAAGAAAACCCACAACCCCATTGTTGTCTATCTCAAAGCTTATTCCCCTGACTGCAAGCTTATCTCCGTATCTTTTTGTAAGATTTGATACTTTTATCATTTGTAATCCTTCCGGAGTGTGAAACAGATGTCTGTTTCACACTCCGTCTGATTTATGGTTTCATTATGGTCACATATTGACTATTGCGCGCATATAATTTCTTGCAGACTGCGCGGACTCATAGCTGCATACCTTCGGGTAGTCGTTCTCAATGCAGACGACTCCGTCATATCCGTTGTTTTCCAGGGTCTTGATGATATTCCTGAAATCGAGATATCCCTGTCCCGGCGCGCAGAATCTCTTCATCGGCCATTCAGGATAGAGTGACTCATCGGGATCGATATCCTTGAGATGTACATATGAGATATACTTTGCATACTTGTTGAATGCATAGCACGGATCCATTCCGGCAAGAGCTGTATGGGCTGTATCCATGGTCAGTCTGACAAGATCCATGTCACAATGCTCGATGAAATAATCTATCTGGCTCTCAGAGAACATGGCCGTACCGCCATGAGGATGCAGGCATGCCTGGATACCGTAGTCCTTCGCAATTCTTCCCATCTTCATGAATGCATCGATGTACGCATCGATGAGCTCCGGATTATCCGGGCGGAAGAACGGCTTATCCTGCCAGATATTGCCCTGAAGATTGAGCTGTTTCGCACCGCAGTACTTCAGCAGGCGGCAAGTCTTGTCTCCGAGATCGAGCCATTTGTCCAGTGTTTCCTGAGTTCCGTCATAATAATAAGTATGATAGAGATTGACGAGCTTCATGTCGTACTTGTCCAGGATCGCTTTCAGTTTCTCCGGATTATCTATGAACCACGGAACGATGAAGTTGAAATCCTCAACATAGTCATATCCAAGATACTTTATGGATCTTATCGCCTCTTCGAAACGTTCGAGATGGCGGGAACTTGTTCCTGTATATTCTTCAAGCTGCCATGTCCAGATCGTATAAGCTAGCTTCATTTTACTATTCCTTTCTTCTTTATCAGTACAGATCGAGAGTGCTGTGGGCGTATCTTATCGCTGTCTCAGCGGATTCATAGCTGCAGATCCTGGGTCTGTCATTCTCTATGCAGATAACACCGTCATATCCGTTTTTCCTGAGGACCTTAAGGATATTCTTGAAATCGATAAATCCCTGTCCGGGTGCACAGAATCTCTCTACAGGGCGACGCTCCCAGTTGTTCTCATCGGGATCCAGATCCTTGAAGTGTACATAGTCGATATACTTTGCATATTTGTCGAATGCATAGCACGCATCCATTCCCGCAAGAGTGATATGAGCTGTATCGAGTGTGAGATGAACGAGATCCATATCGCACTTCTCAATGAAATAATCGATCTGGCTCTCCGAGAACATCGCTGTTCCGGCGTGAGGATGCATGCATGCCTGAATGTCGTACTTCTTTGCGATTGCTCCCATCTTCATGAACGCATCGACATAGGCATCGATGAGCGGATGGTTGTCGGGGCGGTAGAATGGTTCATCCTGCCAGATGTTCCCCTGAAGATTGATGTACTTCGCTCCGCAGAGCTGAAGTATCTTACATGTTCTCTCTCCGAGATCAAGCCATTTGTCGAGCGTTTCCTGTGTTCCGTCATAGTAATAGGTGTGATACAGATTCACCAGCTCAAGGCGGTTCTTCTTGAGCAGATCGAGAAGTTCCTGAGGATCATTCTCATACATCGGAACGATAAAGTTGAAGTTCTCGATGTATCTGTATCCCAGATAGGAAATCGACTGAACGGCTTCTTCGAAATGCGGTTTTCCCATGGAAGTAGGAGCATCCGGAGCGTACTCCTCAAGCATCCACGTCCAAACAGTGTAGGCTAATTTCATTTTTCCCCTCCAATTAATATATGGCAATGGCAATTACATACCAAGCACGGACTTAATATACTCGCGAGAGAATTCTGCGGACTGATAGTTGCAGATCCTCGGATTGTCATTTTCGACACACAGAACACCGTCATATCCGATCCTTCTGAGCGCAAGGATGACATTTCTGAAATCGATGAAGCCCTGTCCCAATGAACAGAATCTGTCATTCGGTCTTGTTTTTATGTTGGTCTCATCGGGGTCAAGATCCTTGAGATGAACGTATACCAGAAGATCCCTGTACTTCTCAATGGCATAAACGGGGTCCATTCCGCCAAGAGTGGTATGCGCAGTATCAAGGGTGAGTTTGACCAAATCATTATCCGCTTTGCTGAAGAAGTAATCGATGGAACTCTCGGAGAACATCGGTGTGCCTCCGTGAGGATGGAGACATGCCTGAACACCATATTTCTTGGCTATGGCACCCATCTTTGTAAAAGCATCTACATGTATATCCAGAAGTTCTTTGTTGTCCGGTCTGTAATACGGGGCATCATGCCACGTATATCCCTGCATGTTGAGATATTTTGCTCCCATCTCCTGCAGGAATCTGCATGTCCTTTCGCCCTTGTCCAGCCACTTCTGCAGAGTCTCGTCCGTGCCATCCCAATGGTAGGTATGGTACAGATTGACGAACTCAAGATTGTGTTTCTTCAGCAGCGCTTTAAGGTCATCAGGTCTATCCTCGTATATCGGGACCATAAAGTTGAAATTCTCAATACACTCATATCCGAGATAAGAGATAGATCTGACGGCCTCCTCGAAATGAGCTTCTGCACCTTCGGTGGGCGTCTCGCTGTTAAATTCCTCTCTCATCCATGTCCAAACTGTATAACCGATTTTCATTCCTTCACCTCAATCAGATCTTTACCGCACGAATGATATCGCTCGCAAGCTTGATGTCGTTTCTGGCATCAGCACCGCTGTTGATCGGTTCTTTGCCCTCAACGATGCACTGATAGAAATGCTTCCACTCTCTGCGATACGCTTCATCAAACGATCCTATAACTTCCTTATCATAGTTGACCATCGATCCCGGCTCGTTCTCATTGATCTTTACTATTGTCGGGGCATTCTTCAGATACGGCCACGGGAAGTGGATAGAGAGATTGCATTCATTTGAATAAACCCAGATGCTCTCATCCCATGAACGGCGGTTCATAACGAGGCCTGACTCCAGTATTCCCTGCACTCCGTTCTCAAATCTCAGGAATGCCGTTACAAATCCCGGCTTCGGAACGTATGCAAACAGTACTTCAGGATATCCGAAGCAGTGCCTCATCAGTATCGTATCGTGAGAGGAGAGTCCGCATATCAGGCTGTAACTCTGCATTATATCTGCTCTGTCCTCACCGATCTCGGCTATGCATGTGTCATCGATCTTCTTCCTTATGGCATCGAGCGTCTCCTGGGAAAGGTCAGACTTCGGATACAGATCGTAGATCTGGGTCGTGAAGTCAAAACTTCCGCCGTAATCATGAACACGCACGAGATTGACGTCCTTCAGAGTCTTGATCTTCTCAAATGCATACTGGAATCCCGGATCATGGCGCTTCATGTACCCTACCTGCAGTATGAGATTGTTCTCTTTGCAGAGGGCTATCACTTCGTCGCATTCGGCGACAGAATACATAAACGGTTTTTCCACTAGCATGTGCTTGCCGGCTTTCGCAGCTTTGACAGCCGGATCATAATGATCGTTTGTCGCTATGACCACAGCATCCAGCTTATCGTCTTTGACCATTTCTCCGGCATCAAGATAGCGGTGTTCCGCAGGAACATGATATTTCGCACCTACGTTATCGAGGATGTTCTGAGATATATCACATATGGAATAAAGCCTTAGATGTTCATCGTGTGTGATATATGGCAGATGCATCATCTGTGCTATCTGACCGCAGCCGATTACACCGACATTGATTATGTCGCCTTCATTGATCTTCCTCGTCATATAACCATTCCTTTCTGTAAATACACTTTTCTTCATTTTAAATTATATCATAACAGGTACATCTGCCTGTTAAATTATGAGCCTTCAAGATTGGCAAAAATGTCAAACGGAACAGGCAGAAAATGCATGATCCGGACACTCTGATCAGGCCATCTGAGCCATTGCATAAACGAATTCATGTGTTCCCTGTGACACCCGGATCCTGATGCCGGTCTCACTGATATCGACTTCTTTATATCCTTCCGAACGAATTTCTGCAGTAAGAGTCTCAGGGGCGTTCACCATAGGAAGAGAGATCTCACAATCGGTACCGTACGGTACCTTCGCCGTCAGCCTTACCGTGTTTCCCGACACTTCCCATGAAACCGATATCTTTCCGTAAACTGTATCCATCGATCCGCGCGCATATCCCAGTCTTCTGCTTATGACAGGATCGATCACGAATTCCTTATAGGAAACGCCTCCTTCTTTCTGGCGTATGCCCAGAAGATATCCGAACATCCAGTCAGCTATCGTCCCGAAAGTCAGATGACAGAACGAATTCATGTTCGGAGACCACAGAGTGCCGTCTTCCTTGATACCGTTAAAGTGTTCCCATACAGTGGTCGCACCTTTCTCCACGGTGTACAGCCACGAGGGGTAATCCCTGTTCATGGCGAGCTTTAATGCGAGATCACTGTATCCGGTATTGCAGAGAGCTTGCAGAATGACTGATGCTCCGGTAAATCCAGCAAGCATATGCCCTCCATCTCTCTCTATCAGTTCTGCCAGCTGCGCAGCTGTTTTGCTCTTGTCAGGAGCAATATCGAACTCAATCGCAAGCGCACATGCAGCCTGGGTCACTTCCGTAATCAGTCCGTCTTCAAAATACAGATCTCTCAGTTTATCCCTTATCTTGAGAGAGAGTGACAGATAGTGTTCACTCTGTTCATCACCCAGCTCCTCAAGTATTCTGGACAGCAGATATGTTGATCTGTAGTAATAGAATGATCCGAGCAGCTTCTTGTCTGTCTTTCCCGCATATGCATCAGGACCGTTATCCAGCGCAAACCAGTCTCCGAAGGTCTCTCCCTCGGTGAATGTCAGTTCATCATCGCCGGAAAGATGCATATAGTCGACATAACCCTTTGCAAGGTCTCTGTATCTGCTCAGAATCGCTTTGTCCCCGTAGAACTCATACAGTCTCCACGGACATATGACCGCAGCGTCTCCCCATATAGCAGACGCCTCGGGCTTGAAGTCTTTTACTGTTGACCCTTCCTTGAAGTTGATATATGGGGACAGCGTTCCGACCTGCCCGTCTTCTCCCTGGGAATACTTCACCTCTTCCAGCCACTTAAGAAGGAAGCGGTATGAGTCAAACATCGTCCTCATGGCTGTGGGGAACATCAGCTGATTGTCCCCTGTCCATCCGAGTCTCTCCGCCCTCATCGGACCTGCGACTGGGATGTCGATAAATGTGGCTTTTTCAGTATTGATGACATTTCTGTACAGCGTATTTATAAGCTCGTCGCCGCAGGAGAAAATGCCGGTCTGCTCCGTGAATGAGGTGATCGGGTAAGCTGTTACATTCTCAAGAGTTATCTCTCCCGGGAAATCGACGACCTTAACATATCTGAAGCACTGATATGTAAAGAGCGGTCTGTATACTTCATTTCCTTTTCCTTCAAGGATGTATGTGATCTTCTGCACTATCGGTCTGTCATGATCCCGCAGACTGAACAATTCGACATTGTCATTGTAAAAGTTTCCTTCAGTATCAAGTGTATCTCCGAAGCGGAATTCCACACGGTCTCCACGCTCTCCCCGGACTCTCACCTCAGTGACTCCGGTCATGACTCTTCCGAAATCGATCACTGTCTCGCCTTTCGGAGTCTTTATCAGTCTCACAGGACTGACAGGATCTTCATAATGCGGAGGACAGGAGAAAGCCGGATGCAGATATCCTTTTTTAGGAACACCGCAGACCGATACACTTTTCTTTTCAGACTCAGGAACTGTCATGTCTCGGGTCTCTCCGGGATAGATCTCGGACATAAGAATGTTCGTTTTATGCCATGTAAAAGTATCGTCGGACGGTATTATCTCTTCTGATCCGTCTGAGTATCTGAGATGCAGCTCGCAGAGAAGTTCCCTCTGATCCCCGTAATAGTTTCTGTGCCAGGAAGATGATACGTAGCCTTTGTACCATCCGTCCCCCACAAGTACGGAAAGGACGTTGTCTCCCTTCTGTACAAGATCGGTCACTATGTATGTCTGATAGGCCAGGTGATGCTGATAACTCATATCACCGGGTGTAAGGACATCTTCCCCGACTCTCTCTCCGTTGACAAAAGCGGTATACAATCCTTTTGCCGTGATATACAGTCTGGCTTCGGCCGGTTTCTTGCAGCTGGGGAATGTCTTTTCAAAACAGTAGACCGGCGACACACCTTTTTCCTCTTCAGGACATCCGGCGCTGACAAAACTGGCCTGCCAGCCTGAATCTTCCGAAAACCCTGTAAGAAATGTGCTGAAACCGCTCCAGCCGCTCTCTTCTCCGCTGGTATTGTCGATCACCCTGAATCTTACCTTATAGGTTTTATGCGGATGCAGATGCACTTCTTCAGGCAACTGTATATCCGCAAGAGATGAAACATCCAGTGCCGAAGAATACACTGACTCGCCGGACTCATATACTTCGAGCATAACCCTGTTTACGGCAACTTCTCTGTCCGCTTCGATATACAGAGCAAATGAAGGACGGGATTCAAATGTGCTGATCTGTTCCGATAGATTTATCAATACCTTAGTTATGTTGATCATTAACCAAACCATCCTATTCACAAAAATGATGTCCACCTAAAAACGGCACCGAATAAAGACTATTCGGCGCCGAAAAATAGATGATATTATCTGCTGTAAGCAACAGAGATCAGCCTTTAACAGCACCAGCAGTCATACCTGTAATGAACGCCTTTTGGCAGAAAACATATAGCACAACCAGCGGGACTGTAGCCAACGTTAATGCTGCAAATAAAACCGTATATTCAATTGCCTGATTATCCTGGAACAAAGCCATTCCGACGGGAACCGTCTGTTTGGCATTTGTTGTAAGAACAAGGCTTGCCAAATGGTATTCGCCCCAGTTTGAAATACCGTTGTAGATAAGCAGGATCATAATACCGGGTTTTGTCAGAGGAACAATGACTCTGGCAAAAGCTCCGAATCTGGAGCATCCGTCAATCGTTGCAGCTTCTTCCAGGCCTTTCGGCAGCGATACGAAGAACGTATGCATGATGAATGTGGAAAACGCCACAGACATACCGGCGTAAACGAATGCAAGACCTATTCTGTTATTGATAAGACGGAAGTTGACCATAACAGAATAGATGGGGAGTGTGAGAACTCCTGTCGGGATCAGTATTCCCGACAGCATTGCTGTATACAGCTTTTTCCTTCCCTTGAACTGAAGTCTCGAGAAAGAGTAGGAAGCACACATTGATACCGGAATATTGATCAGAAGATATGTTCCCGTAATGAGAAGGCTGTTCAGATAGCGGACACCCATCTTTGCTCTTGTCCAGGCGGTGATGAAATTGCCGAAATACCACTGGACAGGGGGCAGCCACGAGTTCGAGTAGAACTCATTGACTGTTTTACATGAACTGAAGATCATCCACAGAAGCGGATACACCGTCAGTACAAGAACTATAGCCATGATTATATAGCATATAACCAGAGAGCCGACTTCGAATTTTTTAGATTCAACCATAATGTCCGCCTCCCTTATTCGTAGTTCTCGTCATGTGAAATAGTCTTAAGCTGGAACATTCCCATTGCAAACGTAAACAGGAACAATACAAATGTCATGGCATTCGCTTTTCCGAGATTTATATACTTAAGACCGGTCTTAACAATTAAGGTAGCTGCGACTTCTGTCGAGCCGTTTGGTCCGCCGCCCGTCATCATGTTGACGATCGCGTAGTTTGCTGTAAACGCACCACTCATCGACATGAGGATATTTGTGAATATTGTACTGTTGAGCTGCGGAACCGTAATATGTCTAAAACGCTGCCATCCGGAAGCTCCGTCAATAGCAGCAGCTTCATAGTAGTCTTTAGATATACTGGTCAGACCTGCCAGGTACATGACCATATGGAAACCTATCCATTTCCATATATCAACAAAGATAACTGAATACAATGCGATCCTTTCATCGCTTAACCATCCGACAATGTAATTGCCTAGACCGATTGCACGCATGAATGGATTCAAAAGACCGAATGTGGGGTTAAATATCCATTTCCAGAGAACACCGATAACAACATAGGACAAGGTTACCGGCAAGTATGTAGCAGTTCTGAACAGTGTCCGTCCCGGCAGATGGTCTCTAGCCAGAAACAGTGCCAGGATAACCGCGATAATGTTTTTGACAATGGTAACACATAAAGCGTAGATGACCGTGTGTTTCATGGCAGCCCAGAATTCAGGGTCAGTCACAACATTTATGTAGTTCCTCAGCCCCAGCCATTTCATGGCTGTAAGACCGTCCCACTTATGGAAACTTACATAGAATCCGAATGCAAACGGGTAGATGGTAAAAACCATGAATAAGAGGAATGCCGGTACTATCATCAGATAGGGAAACAACATATCCCCAATGCTCTCTCTCATCAGAGGGCTCTTAGGTGCCTTTGACTTTGCACTCATCTATTCGCCTACCTCCACCTGGTTTTTAAAAAGTTCTGCCACCCACCCTGTGGTGAGTGGCAGAAAAAACTTACATAAAACTTTTGACACTAATTGTCAAAATCAAAGTCCGAGATCTACCTCATACGGCATTGCAACAGCATCCCAACTCCAAGAATCGGAATTCCACCATTCATAAGAATAATCATTCTCATCAACAGTCTGCTGCCAGTTGTCCTGAACGCGCTTTGCTGCTTCTGCACCGTCGATTTCCTGAGCTACGAGGCCCTGGATCGCCTTAACGACTGCATCGTTGTGCTCTGCTGCCCAGAACCAGTCAAGATACATGATTGTGTTGTCTGTGTAGAGTTCGAATGCCTCATCAGAGATCTGAGACTCAACTCCGTCAACACCCTTTACTGCGTATCCGAAGTTTCCGCTGAGCTGCATGATCGGGCCATTGACTTCCGGTCTTGTCATGAACTCGATGAACTTTGCAGAAGCTGCAACGTTTGCGGGATCTCCGAGTGTAAGAATGTTGATACCTTCGTCAGCACCGCCGGAAGACTGAGCAATAGCTCCTTCAACCATTACAGGATATGTGAGATAGTCAACGTCAAAGTCAACATCGCCGACATTCTTGATGTTTGTTGCAGAAGCAAAGAAGCCTAAGCATTTCTGCTGAGCAAAGAGAGCTGCCACGGAAGTTCCGTCATACTGGAGTGAATCAGCATCCATGATTCCATCCTGGAAGAACTTAAGGATATCATTGAAAGCATTGATAGCATCTTCCTGCTCCATGCTCCTGTTGCCCTTCAGCCATTCTTCGATCTGATTGATGGAGTCATTGTGTGTCTCCTGAGCAAATGTGGTAAAGAACCAAGACGGCCACCACCACCAGTCAGCGCCACAGTGAACAACAGCTGTAAAGCCCTTTGCAGCCTTGACTGCATCGGCAACTGCCTTGAGTTCATCATATGTGTAGCCGTTCTGGAGGTCGAGTCCGAGCTCGTCAAGCATGGTTCTGTTTACAAAGAATCCCATGGTGGATACACCGCTGAACGGGATACCGAAGGTATGTCCGTCAATCGTGTGCTGCTCAATACCGCCTTCAACAATTCTGCCTTTGAGCTGTTGTGCAAGCGGAGTGATGTCCATAACCATTCCGGACTTCGCAACTGCCTGATGGAGGTTTCCTGAACCAAGAGAACTCATATCATATGTTGCGCCAGAGATCTTTGCTGCCTGGAATGTCTGGATCAGCTCTGTAAAGTTTCCGTTGAACTGTGTTGTGACTTCACAACCAGTCTCATCGTAAAACTGCTTACAAGCTGCCTGATACGCATCATCCATTCCGTCATAAGATCTCGCAGATGAAATCAAAATAATAGACTTTCCGGAGATGTCGTTTGTTGCTTCGCCGCCCTCGGATGATGAATCCGGAGTAGATGCAGGTGCAGGAGTTTCATTTCCGGAGCCACCGCATCCGGCAAGGATTCCAAGCATCATTACAGCAGCAAGCAAAAGAGCCAGTAACTGTTTTCCCTTCATGTTATACCTCTTCCAAATTTTTATTTTTTGGCACATACAAAGCCAAATACACTTATATTTTATAGGAAACTTCAATAAATATGATATAGTGACTGTGTATAAAATTTGCGGCTTTTATTGTTAAAAATGCATAGTTCAGTTTCTATTGTGAAATAATATGCTTTTTTCAGCGTCAAATATTTTTGAGATGTTATAATAAAACAAATCGATTCGGCAAAAACACTCTTTTGTTCAGGTGATCCCATGTTCAAGCCCGATTCCTTCCTATTCAAAATGCTCAGTACAATGTTCAATCTGATAATGTACAATGTGCTGTTTATCATCTGCTGCATACCTCTTGTTACAGCAGGTGCATCATGGGCTGCACTTTACCAGATGATATCCAATGTGATCGAAGACAGCAGTTCTTCCCTGGAGGTGTTTTTCAGCACATTTGCCGGCAAGCTGAAGAAAACGCTTCTGCCGTGGTCGGTCGTTCTTGTTATGACTGCTCTTATTCTTACCGATTACCTGTTCATAACAAATACCGCCGGTTCGGCTGCAGCCATACCGGGCGGCACTTATATCCAGGTCCTTCTTGTTTTTGTTTTTGTTGTGGTCATAGCGCTATCTTCTTACCTGTTTCCGCTTATCGCCATGAACGACCAGCCCGTTAAGCAGCTTCTCGCCTATTCCTTTTATCTGGCTGTATCAAATCTGCCGCTAACGATACTCATGGTGATATTGAATGCAGCTCCGTTCGCAGTGCTGTTCTTCTTCCCACAGATCGCCGCGTTTTATCTGCCTGTCTGGGGCTTGATCGTATTCTCACTGGTCACCTATGCCGATGCTATGATCATCAAGCACTGTCTGGCAAAATACAATCAATAAGCTTACCGGTAAGAGTTTGCTCATATAAGCAAAAAGGATCCATGTGCAGATATGCTACATGAATCCTGTATTTTTGTTATCTCTTTTTCTTATCAGCCTTTATTGTGGAGCTCCATATCCAGCTTGTTCATGTCCGCATACCAATTTTTTAGAGCTGATGCAAGTTCGGGATCCATATCTTCGGTGAACTCGGTTTCAACAAAGACTTCCAGCATCCTGCAGGCCAAAGTATATGCGATGAAATTTCCTCCCATCGCCAGCACATTGCAGTTCGTTATGGTTCTTGCCATTCTGGCTGTGTCGTAGCTCTCACAGAGTCCGCAGTAAACTCCGGGATATCTGTTTGCAACAAGGTTTACACCCATGCCTGAGCCGCAAAGGACGACAGCTATATCATATTTGCCGGATGACACTCCCTCGCCGACAGCTTTTCCTGCCTCTATGTATGACATCATGCTTTCTCCGGTCAGGTCTGTGAAATCATATCCTTTTTCTTTCATGAATTCCACCAGTTTCACCTTCAGATGGAATGCGGAAGCCTCAGCGGCGATAGCCAGTTTTTTCATTTTTAATTACTACTCCTATCTTATATATATCTTTTTATCTGTCTACGACATCTATGGGGGAGAAATACATCGGAATAAATACGTCGGGCTCCTGTCCTCCCCTGAACATGGGTTCACCGAGAGTTGTGTGTCTGTATCCCGCAAAAATGGATCCCGGAAGATATCCGTATATGACTTTGAGAAAATCCCATTCCCTGTCCGGGAAAGGCATATGACAATATGCGACTTCTCCTTTTATCCCGAGTTCGTCCGGCGTTTTGTCAGACATCAGGAAAACCTCTTTTCCCTGGTCTGTCATAATATTTACAGCTCCGGTGATCGCATCGGCATTCGGGTCGTTGCCGTCGAGAATCACCATCTCTCCTATATCTTCGCCCGGACGGATAAACTGGTTGACATGGAAGAAATTCTCGCTGTCAATGGTGGAACAGACATCTCCGGACAGCTCAACTATCTTAGCCTGTACAAATCTGCCGGACCAGAAGAGCGGTCCGTCTGCAACGACCTCAAGATATTTCTTATCGAGCCAATGGATCGCTGTTCTGAAACAGCTGAGATCAATTTCCTCAAATTCTTTAAAGAATGCGTCATGATACCTGCTTACCTGTTCCCTCAATTCGGGTATATAGGAATTGCCGGTTCTGATCTCTGCGACGGAAGCAGCGAAGATGATACCCGCTATTATGTTGCTGTAAAAAGTTCTCAATCCGGCATGGTTGTCTCCTTCGGGAGTATCTGTGAAATAAAGGACATCCGCCTCTTTGGCCATCTCTGAATCGGGGTGACTCGTCTGTGCGATGGTGAATACTCCATGCTTTCTGCACTGGAGCAAAGCCTCTGTCGTTCTGAATACGCCTCCGGAAAAACTGACAAATATCGCCACAGTGTCAGAATTATCCTCGGCAAATTCATAATGACGGCTAAGCTCGATGGATTCTACAGCCTCGAACCACACATCCGGCAGATACCTTTCAAAGGCTTCCTTGAGGCAGAATGTCGCAATGTTGGAATCTCCACACCCGGAAACAATGATGTGTTTGAATTTCCTGAGTATCGGAAGAGACAGAATGTTCTGTATGCTGGAATACGATCTGTCAAACTGAATCAGGGTCAGTGTATCAACATCTACGCACTGGGCATGGAAAGAATCCTGGAAATAAAAAGGCCTGTAATTCTTCTCCGTTTTCATTTTCTTAAACATAGTTCAGGTCCTCCCTCCTTCATCCGACTGAGATCTCATTGCGAAAATCATATGTACCGGCAAAGAAGAATGTCTCATTCAGAGCTGCATGATAAGATGCCAGCAGTGCTCCGGGTATATAATCCACAAATGGCGACATCCACTGTTCGGGTGCTTCAGCTATCTTACATATCACAGGCTTAGCGTCAGTCTCCGCCATGACCAGGCCAGATCCTACTGCAGGTTTGTAGAGCGAGTTGATCGAATCCGGATCAAAAGCCTTCTTCTCCTCAAACTCGGAAGCCTCACAGTCAGTTACAACAATAGTCGGCCTTCCCAGAATGACTGATCCGTTGACAGTGTCCTTCATCCTGCTCAGGCTCAGGTCTGCTTTGTTTATCAGCACCATTGTCACGATCTCGTTCGGGAGCCTGTGCATCATACTTATATGCGCAAACTCCTCACTTGTCGTGTGATCGCAGTAAACACCGCTGCACTCTATAAATTTCTGTTCAATGAACTGAGCGGAATATCCCTCGTTCCAGTCGGCGATCACTTCAAATTTGGTATAGTCCTTCAGTTCACATGCAAGGTCGAACATCTGGTCTTCTATGCGATCGATATCCTTCATGAAATCTCTTGTATATGCGGCAATGGAAGCCCCTGCATCGTAGAACTCTTCTTCCGACAGGTTCCCGTTGCTTTTCCCTAGATAGGCAGCAACCGCTGCAAGCGCGACAAGGGAGGCATAATATGATCTGAGTCCCGGTGTATTGCATCCCTCAGGTGTCTCAACATCCAGACATGCATCCGCCGCTTTTCCGCACAGTGATTCCGGTTTCCGGGTGATCAGTAAGGTGTACAGCCCGTTTTTATTCGCTTTTTCCAGAGCTTCCGCGACTCTGGCAGATGATCCGGATGCGCTTAGTCCGATAAAAAGCGCTTCTTCAGGCAAACACTCTCTCAGGATTCTGTTTGCAGGATAGAATCTGCAGAAATCCATAGGGTCAGGGGTGTTTACTTTTCTGATACCGGAGAGCTTCCTGAATCCCGATGACATCGCACCGGCCGCAGAATATGAATCACCGCATCCGACGATGATCACCCGTTTGATGGCTGATGCTTTCTTCTCGTCGAGGACCCTGCGCAGTTTGTCGAGATCAAAGCATTTCCGTACCTGTATCTCCGCAAGCTCATCGAGAGTTCGCACCTGTCTGCTCAAGGAATTTTCATACTGTTCTTTTCCCAAATCCGTTCTCCTCCTTATCTGATGATCTGTATACTCACTATGATCGGTCATAGAATGCCGCCATTGCCTCAAATACCTGAGATCTGTCTCTGACTCCTCCGGCAGAACCTATGACGGTCGTGCTCAGCGCCCCGCACGTGTTTGCAAAGCGAAGCGACTCTTCAATACTTCTGCCCTCGGATCTCATCGAGATAAACCCGGCGGCGAAATTATCTCCCGCTCCGGTAGCGTCTACCGCTGTAACAGGAAGCCCGGGAAGTCTTATCGTCATTTCACCGTCTTTGTAAAGACATCCCTCAGATCCCAGCTTGACTATGACACTCTTCACTCCGTATTTGAGAAATCCGTCCGCCATCCCTTCCGGATCATCTTTCCCCGAATAGAAACGTCCCTCTTTCTCATTGGGGAATATGCAGTCTATCATCGACAGTGAATCCCTGAAATCCTCCAGCGATAACCTGCTCAGTATGAGCAGCTTTGTATCCGCGTATACCGGAAGCCCTCTCTTTTTCGCTTCGCTTACTATCTCATAAACAACCTGCGGATCGTCAAACGGAGCCCTGAAGAGCGAACCGAGAGATACGGCAGCAGCTCCGTCCATATACGACATGTCTCTCTCCGGATGAAAATTATACCTGTGAGCTGAATTGGTGACGGACTTTCTGTCTCCGGTATCATCGGTGAATATGAGAGCAACAGGTGTATGCTCTTCGGGTACTTTTCTCACAAACGATATGTCTATACCATGCTGTTTCAGAGTGCTGTCAACTATATTCCCTGCGTGATCTTCTCCCGTAAAACAGACTATCCGGACCTTCTTTCCCATCTTTGTAAATGCGACAGCCTGATTAAGAGCTTCTCCTCCTGTTGACAGTTCCGCGGATGCAGCAAAAAAACCCGATGCCGAAATCGGCTCGGGGTCAAATCCTTTAACAATACAATCCACCAGTGCGGAACCCACACAGACTATGTAATTATTATCGTTATCGGTTCTATTCATTTTTCGGATCCTCATATCTTGACTGTATAATCAGCACTGGCTGATACTGTCAGTTCTTTGTCTGTTTTGCGAGGTAATCGATAAACGAGATGGTTATATCATCATAATTGGAACAATATGTGACACTGATCCTGTTTCTGATCTCATCCTTTTTTGCCTGTACCCTTCCATCAAGTATGATATCGTCCAGTTCTGCATGAAGCAGTTCATTGGACGGATCGATACGTTTGACTATATGATACCCGTAAGTTGCTACGACGACTTCAGGGTAGACTTCGTCAGTTCCAATAGACAGTGCCGCTTTCTCCAATTCGGGTTCCTGTGCGCCCGGTGCACATATATATCCTTTGGAGTAATCGGTCTGTTCCTGATCATCTGAATAGAGTTTTGCCAAAGTGTCAAAATCCGCTCCGCCGAGAATCTCGGCAAGCACTTCGTCAGCGGTATCCGCCTTCTTTTTTACATCTTCTATAGAAGAGTCTGCTATTGAGAAAAGAATATGTTTTATAGTGTAAAGGCCGTTGGATTCATAATACTCTCTGACATCGTCATCACTTACGACGAAATAACTGTCATCAGCTTCGGCAATCGCTTTGCTCAATTTTGTGATAACGATATCCTGCTTAATCTGCAGATCGTATACCTCTTCCGTTGTATACAGTTCTTTTAGCGCTGCCTTGTAACCGGCTTCACTCCCGAACTGAGCAATGATATTCTGTTTCTGCTCACCGAATTCCTCTTCGGTAACTCCGTCTATGGTGATCCCGTATTCCTCCGCCCATGCAAGAAGCACATACTGTGAAACAACATAGTCTTCAACAGATTCGATCAGCTTTTTCTCCAGATCCGGGTTATTGCCCCAGACTCCCGCTCCGTACTGATCTTCAAACACCTTTTTTACAGGCATCAGATAGCTCAGATATTCTTCTGAACTTATCTCATTGCCGTTGACCGTCATTATTGTCTTTCCGGATTTGAGAGGGTTGTTGAAAAAGCCCGTCAGCATTTCCGGGGCATATGCTTTCATCCAGATAAATATCATAAGAAATACGCCTGCGACAGAAGCCAGTACTATCGCAGCGATCTTTGCGGTTTTCTTCTTTTTATCGCTCTTTTTTTTCGAATCGGCAGAAACGGCTGCCGTATTCCCGGCAGATTTCTTTTTTGCTGACAGTGCCTCCTCCAAAGTATTGTTTTTACTTTCGGGATTCACTGAAGAACTCTCTTGAATATTGATATTTTTGTTTTTACTCATCTGAAAATACCTGATAACTGAATAATATTATGCTACAATACACTGTATTCAAAGTCAATTTGGTCAGAAGCGACTATGATTTCGATCTCATTTATTTTTTAACTCTGATGACAAGGATGGTACGCTGTCTTGAACACTCTGGTGACCGTATTTTTTATTCTGTCCATGGCCTGTTTCTGCGCTCTTCCTATAGTTATCACGTTCTTTTTCTTCAGTGAAAAGCACAGCACCAGGCGCAAAAAATCCGCCATCGTTTTTGTTGCCTGTCTGATTCTGAGCTTTGTTTTCTTCATCCTGAGCGCATTCGTATATAATCATATTTCCTGACTCTGACAAAAAGCCCGCCTTGGACAACATCCCCACAGATGTCCGAAGCGAGCGGTTTTCAGTGATTTTCCGGAATAAGCCGTCATTCCTGAAGGCTTATTCTTTTTTCATCTTTATATTGTTTGGCCATATTCACAGCTATGGATCCCGTGATCAATGCAGCGATAAACATTCCTATGCACATGATGAACGCTCCTCTATATGTTCCCGTCTTATCATAGAAAAGTCCTATTGTGAACGAAAGTCCTCCACCTATGAGGCTGTTTGCGACCATCATGACTGCCCATATACCGGAGTAGTTCCTGTCGCCTACAACACTTCTCGCTATCAGCGGACACTGGACCGTATACATACTGTATGCAAGACCGGTCACAAAAGCTCCGGCGAATATAAGGTAGTGACTGTTCTTTGAAATGATTGCAATACTGAAGCCGGCTGCGCAGAAAAACGCGCCCCAGATAAGTCCGGCTTTTACTCCGAATCTGTCATTGATCCTGCCGAGCAGCAGACTGCATACTATTCCTCCGAGACTCATGCACATACCCGCCCATGCTCCGAAGTTGGTGCTCTCTCCGAGTTCAAGTGTCGAATATGAGGCGAAATGAGTAAAGCCGCCTGTTCCGTAACTGTACATAAGACATGTCAGCCATGCGATCCAGAAAGCAGGTTTTCTGAGAGCTTCTTTTAGAGTCAGTCCCCACTTGTTGTTATTTCCTGCCTTAAGATCCTGAGCGACAACTTCTCCTGCACCGAACGGTTCACATCCAACCTCTTCCGGACTTTTCATAAGAATGAACAGGAACGGAACCGTGATCCCCATCACGACTGCCAGGACAACATACGCTATTCTCCAGCCGAAACTGGTGATCAGTTGTCCCGTGAGCAGGCCGAAACACACCGAAGATATCTGCTGTACGGCAATAACGATACCCAGAACTGTCCCTGTCTTCTTTTTAAACCACATATTGACTACGATCGGCGTAGCCACCAGTCCGGTAAATGCCTGGGAAGAACCGATGATAACGCCTGATACATAAAACCAACCTATCGAATGGTATGTCGCGAGCATCGCAATTCCGATTGTCTGAAACAGCGCTGCGATTCCCATGACGCGCCCTATCCGAAAGCGGTTAAGCGTATTGGCAGCAGTTGTATAAAGCAGCGACATCGATACGGCCATTATGCTTGTCATCAGAGTAAACTGACTGACCATACACCCGAATTCCTTAACGACAGGCGCAATGAAATTCGCTGTGCATGCTGCAGCTGCTCCGGCTCCGATCTTAAGAACGATCAGGGCAATGAGAATAGTAAATGAATAGTGTTTTCTGTCGAGTTTATCGCTGTTCATATCCGTTAACATGACCTTTCTGTCTTTTGGCAACACGTTAATTCTATATTCCGATATGTTTGCAGTCAATCAGTAAGAACTGCTCGTCACTGATCCGTAGTATGCAAAACACATATAGGTCAAAGCAATTTACACAGTATCCCTGGTCAGATCTTTTACCCAGTTGAAACTGTTGATCTTGAAATATGCGACTATGCATTTTAGCAGCTGATCACACTTCAGGAAAGCAAACACGATCCATGGCGGCGCTCCGAAATATGCCGCTATTACAGCAGAGGGAAGAACAACAAGGAATACAAAGATCATATCGTTCTTGAAAACAAATGCCGTATCTCCGCCCGCCTTCACTATACCTGCAAGGCAGCACGCCTGATATGCCGTACCGATTATCGTCACGGAAAGAACTCGCGCAAACTGCATCGAATAATCGGCTGCCTCAGGTGTTATCCCTTTATAGAATCCTATGAACAGTCCTTTGATTGAGAATATCAGCACTCCAGTCGTTATGCCGACCAGCAGCATGATGATCTGACTGGAGTAAGAATACTCCTTTATCTTATCCATTCTGTGTTCGCCTATGGTTCTTCCCGTGAGAACACTCACTCCGGCAGAAGCACCGTTCAGTCCGATATATGCAAACGTATTGAGGGAATTGACTATGCTGGCGGCCGTCACAACACTGGGTCCGAATCTCCCGAGTATTGCAGAATTGCACAGCAGATTTACGCTCCAGACCATATTGCCGCCCACGATCGGAAGGCCGTATTTTATGAAGTCTTTGCGGATATCCTTGTCCACATACAGACTGTCTTTTACCGTGAGTCTCAGTTCTTTGTCCCTGACGAATACGAACACAGAGATCACGGCGGTCTCAACCATCCTTGCTATAAGTGTCGCGATGGCAGCCCCTTTGACTTCCAGCCGCGGGAATCCGAGTTTACCGTTGATCAATACATAGTTCAGCCCAACATTTACGAACAGAGATATCAGGGAGACCATTGTTCCTATTTTTGCCATTCCCATGCTTCTCATGCATGCAATAAGGCTCTGAGTGATGCAGAAGAACACATATGAGAAACATACTATTCTCAGATAGATTACTCCGTTAGCTATTGATGTCGGATCCCCTGTAAACAGCCCAATTATGAAATTCGGAGCAAACGAACAGAACACGGTCAAAAACACACTGACCATGACAGACAGCTGCAGTCCGATAGCAACTATCCTCTTGACTCCGAGAGCATTTTTCTTTCCCCAGTACTGTGCTCCCAGAATGAGGATCGCACCTTCTATACCGCCGGAAAACATCTGCAGAAGTGTTTGTATCTGATTTCCGAGAAATACCCCAGACACTGCGTAATCCCCGAGCGCACCAACCATGACATTGTCCGCGAAATTGACAGTGAATGTTATGAGGTTCTGTAAAGCAACAGGTATGGCAAGCGTAAGAAGGGATTGGTAATAATTACTATCCCTTGTCAGTAATTTCATTATTCAAAACGTTCCTAATCGATTATTCGCCTATATTTTTTAGATATTCTTTAACTTTGTCCACTGTAGGAACAGACGCAGCTGCCCCCATTATTGAAACTGCTATTGAAGATGCAGCACTTGCCGTCTTGAGGATCGTCTGCATATCATCTCCGTTGATAAGTCCCGCGACAAAGTATCCGAGGAAAGTATCACCCGCAGCTGTTGTATCGACTACATCTGCCTTGTATGCTTTCTGTCTGTATACCTGCCCCTTTGAATAACAGATCGAGCCCTCTTCGCCGAGAGTCAGAACTACACTGATCTCCGGATATTTTTTCGTGATCTCGGGGATAATATCATCTATGGAGTCCGTTTTAGCTATTGCTGCCCCTTCGATTTCGTTGATGATGAGCCAGTCGACGTTGCTGTAGTCTAAAGCGACAACTTTGTCATCAATAGGTGATGCATTGAAGACAACAGGGCACTTTTTCTCGTGTGCTCTGGCCATAATGTAATCGATATTGGATACTTCGTTCTCCAGAACAACGATGTCTCCTTCTTCCGTCTCGCTGAGGAGATCATCAATATACTCTTTCGTGACGCATTGGTTTGATCCGCCGAAAACAATGATGCAGTTGTTTCCGTTATCGTTGACCTGTATTACTGCGTGTCCCTGCGGCTCGTCTGTATGTCCGATTTTTGATACATCGACACCGCTCTCACTGAGAAAATCCACCAGGAACTGTCCCTCATCGCCGATCAAGCCTCCGTGAATGACCTTCGCGCCTGCTTTTGCGATCGCTATTGATTGGTTAAGGCCTTTTCCTCCCATGAGCTTCTGAAGAGAACCACAGGCAAGCGTCTCTCCCTCTGCGACGGCATGCGGTACCCTGTAGACATGATCAACATTTAATGATCCGAAATTGATAACTTTCATAGCATACTCCTCTTCATATTCATACTCATATTTTTATTTTAGCATTGTTCTTGCAAAAATGTTTGATGACTACCCAGCAGCCTATATTTCTTTAGGTATTTATAATTAATCACACACAAATACCCAATTAAGATTCTTTCAATTCCAGAATCTTAATTGGGTTTTATAATCGATAGTTTTTAAAAAGTTTTACGGCTTTACAGAGACAATTGAACCCAATACGTTCGAACCATATCTCTGGAACAATTCATAATACTTATCTGTAAGATCCATTTTTGTTTTCTGGATCTCAGCTAAAAGTACTACATTATCCGCAGATGCCATTTTCTTAAGTTCTTCAGCAGAATCTAAGGGCTTTCCTACACATACATTGTAGTTGTCATTTTCCGATTTGATCTTATCTACAAGCTTTGCTGCAATACCGCTTTCATCATCTGTTCCGGATGTCTCGATAAGATACAGCGAATCCGTTCCGGATTTATCCATAAGAATTCCAATGTCTGAAGCAGCCATTTCTATAGACACATCCATATCCCGGCCATCTATATCCCTTAGCTTTCTGATTAGCTTATCAAACAATGGATGCTTTTTACCATCAATGGTAATTGTATTAAGCACCGGTATATTGTATGCAAGAGAAATATCTTCTTTAGTTTTTATAGATGCAGTAAACAAATATTTAAGCACAACATATCCACAGGCAAGAACGAATCCTCCGAATGCTCCGATTACAAGGAACTTCTTCTTCGATGGTCCTTGAATTCTTAAAGGCTGGTCAGCATCTCTTGCAATAAGAAGGTTATAATATGCTTTCTGCTCTGCAGAAAGATTGTTCACCTGATTGTTGTTGAAGTTCTTTATAGTATTCTCAACAGAGTTCAGCTGGCTGATAGCATCATTCTGTCTGGCTATAACCCAACTCCTCAAGTTTTCTGAACAATTACTCCCAATAAAAGAAAGTGTAGCATTTGGATCAAATTTTCTAAGAGCAGTTAATTGTGCGTCAAGAGCTTTATCGATAATAGCCTCAATTTTCTGGCATTGTTCCTTACTTTTCGCAATCACATTAACAGTTATTGTAAATTCATTAGGGACAAATACACCATCTTCATCCTCATTAAGTAAAGTCAACCCATTCCTCTCTCCTGAACTGATCCAAACTCTTTGATAGATTTCAGAAACAGTCTCTTCATCTGGAAGAATTGTAGATATCTCATCGTATATCTCTGGAGTTAAAGATAATGATGTAAATACGTTATTAGCCCCGTATACATTTGAAGACATGCTAAAAATAGTTGTCATCTGAATGTAGTTTTCAGTGTCATCCTCTGTAAACAAAAAATTGTCAAAATATTTTTGGAGAGATTCTTTATATTGAGAATATGAGACATATTGCGCATAGACTCTATCCACGGTACCCGCGTCTGTGGGGGACAACAGTTCTCTTGCTGTTGCTATCTCCTCATCTGTTGGCACCCTAGCCTTTATATCTCTACCAATAACCATCACATAGCCAAGTCCAATAGCACCAATTAATATAACACATATAAAGATAAGAACTGTTTTTGATAATAAAACTGCTGTCAGATCCTTGATGCTTATTTCTGTTTTATCACGGAACCTATCCATTTATACCTCCATAAAAACATTAGTAGATTATGATTGAATAAGAAACCACTCCTATATATATATGAATAATCATATGACAAAATTCATCCACCTTATTGTAATAGGAGTTGATTATCATATGTTTCTAATAATCCATTGCTCAAGAACTATCGCTTTTAGGAACTACTGTATTAGTGAATTAATTCATAGTGAATGGATTCCTTGTGAAGATACGTCATTCTTAACTGCTCCAAATACATATTATATAATTGATTATTATTCCGTCCTCGCTGTAATAAAAATATAGCATAACAGTTAAATAAATGCCCTCAATCATAGAGTTCTTGATATATAGCTAAAATAACTGATTTTAGCATCTCGCCACTTTGCAGTTTGGAATGCAATTCTCTAACTCCTTGCAATAAGTATTGGTATGCCATTGAATTAGGATTTGGAATTCTTGGCAACTCACTTAAAGAAGAAATAGTCACCCCCAAACTATTATCTACAACATAGTCAGCGAGTGCTGACTCTTTCCAAACAACCACAGGAAGCCCCGCTGCTATATATAACGACAGTTTGTGTGGGTTATTATACCGTAAATAATTACCATAATTCCCAATACAACTATCAGGAGATGGTCCATCCCACACAAGACCATAATTCCCCTCTAACGCCTCAATAAGATTTTCAGGTGAATAACTACCCTTATACTCAAAGCAAGAATTGAGATTATCTGGTTTTGTTCCATAAAGATTAAATGCAACTAACCCTGTTTCGTTATATTTGTAAATGAACCCAGATTTTTCAGGTGAAAGATTTCCCGCAAAAACAATGGTTGTTTTAGCTGAATGTGTAATAAAAGCGGGCTCTCCGCAATATAAGTAATCAAAAATACCTAATTCGAACATTTTGGCTGATACTCCAGCGGAACTCAGTTCTTCCTTCATTGCATGGTTATGAACAATCACTGCGTCCGCCTCATTAAAGAACTTCACTTCCGTAGCTTGTAAGTCAATAGAATTTTTAGAGTTGTTCTCATTGCGGAGATATAATACATCATGAATTAAAATTACAAACGTACACTTTGTCTTTTTTCTAATTCTATTAATTCGATTAATCAATAACTGCATCACCTTAGGTTGATATGGATATTGCAAAACTATCAAATCTTTATTCTTAATAGTCTTTCCAATGCTTTGGCTGGCATTTATGATTTCTATAATTCGTTTAATATTATTATGTGTTCTGTTAAAAAGGACTACTGTTTGGAATCCCATACTACTCAATATATTTCTTACATCATTTCTTGCTTTCGTTCCTGCGTCAAAATTGTTTTCATTCATAATATCTATAAGAATCTCACTCGCCATTTATTCCTCCGAAAAAAATGTTAATAGTCTATATCGTCCAGTGTTAGCAACCCACTCCCTCCAGTCATATAAATGGTATCACCAACAATTGTTCTAGCAAGATCACTTACAAGTATTACTGCCATATTTGCTACTTCTACTGGTGTAACCAATCGATTAAGAGGAGCTCTCGGATTGTTTATATCCTCCTCATTATTAATCATAGTAGTTGCCGCTTGCCCCGGTGCAATGGCATTAACGACAATGCCATAGCCTATTAATTTTTTAGCCAATCCTTCAGTAAATGCCCCAATTCCCCATTTAGATAAAGTATATGGTAATGTTGCAGGTCTCAACCCTGATGATGATGAAATATTTAGAATATTTCCTTCTATACCGCTACTGAGCATATAGTTAGAGACTGTTTGGGAGATAAAATATACGCCTTTTAAATTTGTATCCATTACTGTATCATATTCTTCTTCAGACATCTCGCCGAACTTCATTCGATTCGATACACCCGCGTTGTTTACCAAAATATCAATTCGATTCTTTTGCGAGATCTGAGCAAAAACTGTACCTATATCCTCAATTCTCATCAAATCTAAAACAGCAGTCTGTATAAAACTTTCATTAACTCCGGTACTATTCACTAACTTTTGCCTGGCTACCATCAATGAAGTCTCTTCTCGACCAGTGATAATTACTTTTGCCCCAGCTTTGAGGAAGGCATCGGCTATTGCGAAGCCAAGCCCTCGAGTTCCTCCTGTAATCAATGCTGTCCTACCTTGTAACAATTCAGATTTCAGTATTGGAATATATACCGGAACTTGTTTTCGAAACTTCTTCGCCCACTTTTTGATTGACAGCATAGGGTATCTCCTTATAAATCGAAACTGTTTTTTATTTTTTGTATGTTTTTCGCCCCTAAAATGCTCTTAGCAAGTTCTTTTATAGCTCCTTTTGTTGAAGTTAATATGGTTGTCATCTCTTTTAATGCACTTGCATCATCCTTTGCCTCAGTAAATACTTCAACAAATAGTGGCTTATTCCTTTTTTCTTCCGAAGTTATTTTATCCACATACTCAAGATAATGATCTTTATCATGTATAGCTACGTATTCAAACCCTAAATCTTCAGTAAAGTTCTTTATCAGCGATAAGGACTTGACACCATAGTGACCTGAAGCTGCCGTAAATCTATTAATAAACACTTCATCCATACCAGCGCGCTTTGTAACACAAGCAGGGATGTGAAATTCAGCACCACATCCGTTGTTAACCATAATAACTCTAAGATTACTTGAAATGTGTCGATTCCCTACAGAATTCATATCATAAAAGAATGCAAGGTCCCCCAATATGCAAAAGCAGATTTTATCCGTGTTCACAAATGAAGCCCCGATTGCTGAGGATAGACACCCATCAATACCGAATCCCCCTGTATTACAAAAGCAATCAATGGAATCGTCTATGTGAAAAGCATTCCAGGTTCTTAATGAATTCAAAATACCAAAATGGACTTCACAATTCTTGGGTAGTTTATTGACTGTATTTTGGGCAATCCAAGCATTGGAGAAAGGCAGTTCAGGAATCTGGGATCTTAACCGCGCAGTTTCTTGTTGTAGTTCTTTAGCGTAATGACTCTGCGATAAAACCTTGAAGCTATCGCTAGCATCCAAATAGTATCTAAAAAACATTTCTTCGCTCATTTGAAACACATTCTCTAAAGTATAAAATGTGTCTCTAACTTCTCCATCAGGATTTACCCGCCAGACTCTTTTAGGAGATAAATTCATATATGCTCCAGAAACATCTCCAATATGTATTAATAAATCAATATCAAGCAACGGTGATTGATACTGCACTTGTGTTGCAATGATACAAGCTTCAACGCGATAACCACCGTGATATCCACTCGTATTATCGCAGAGAACTGCAGCATTATACTTTTCACAAAATAAATCAACAGCATTTGTTAACTCTTGGTTCCATTTTTTATGATTTCCCACATATACTGCAACTCTTTTTGACGATATGGTTGGCATTATATCACCCGCCTCAAATCGTCTAATTACACGCTCTTGCGGAAGACTCTCAACACTGAAATCTATACTAGAATCTGTGGCCAAATTAATATGCGAGGGTCCACCACCGTATCTGGATAAAGCAAGAATAGCTTTATTTATCTCAACATTATAGTGCCATCTGTCTAACTCTCCGTTTATTCTAACTGGAATATGTGTACTGTAATATACAATATCGTTCATCTGTTGCCATCTATCAGTGACTTGAGGAAAAAGATGCCCGACCTTACCTTCATATTGAGATGTTGTCAAAACAAGTATTGGAAGCTTTCTATAAAACGCCTCTGTTAAAGCCGGAACATAGTTCCTCGAAGCTGTGGCTCCCGTGCAACACAATGCAACTGGGGCTCCTGTCTCCTCAGCAATACCACAGGCCATATAAGCTGCCGAACGTTCGTCAACACATGAATACAGTGTAAAAGCTTCATCATACATGAGACTTGTTACCAAACATACATTTGTTCCACCAGGACTAATTACAACATTAGTGATACCATGAGCTTTTAGCAAACTCATTGTCATAAGTATATTAAGCTCTATGGAATATTTCGGTTGCATCAATTGCCTCCTTTGTTATTTCACTCTGACACTCATTCAGTGCATTTGTTAAGTAGGTTTTGGATTCTATTATCTTATTATTTAGTAACAGTCTGGTCTTTTCATAATCAATGCACTCATATACTGCACTCTCGTTGTCTAAGGCATTTTGGCTATTAACGATTCGATATTCGAGGTTCACATAGTTCAATAGATTTTCAATTCTCATACTTGAATCAATCGACGGTAAATATAAAAACTGTTTTTCAAATATTAATGAAAACGCTATACAGTGAAACGAATCAGTGACTATATTTTGCGCATTATAAATCAAAGAAAGGAAGTCTTCCACTCCAGCATCTCTGATAAACGCATCGCATTTAGACTTTTGTTTTAGTCCTCCAAAAGCAATCACCGGATCTCCATACTTTCTTGAGATATTATCTACAAAGCTCCTTTTTTCTGGTGTGTCACTCATAAGATAAACTAAAGTATACTCACCGTATGAATTCGGCAAGACTTGTTTCTCATAATACCTCTTATCCAGCAGGAACACAGGATCCAATACGCACATGACGTTTTTAATCCCATATTTAATCAATTGTTCCTTTGATTGCTCTTCACGTACTGATATAAACTTAAAATCATGTATTTGATCAGCCACATATTTTATATTTTCAATGGGCTGTATTTCTCCCATGCTCGGTGCATAAGACATTTTTATTCCTTCTTTCACGAATCCGAGATAAAAAGAAGAATCTGCACCTTCAGGATTTATGTCCCGATTCCATATTACATCGCTCCCTGTTATATAGACATCAGCAACTGGTGGGTTCTTGTCCAACTCTTCAGCGTTTCTATAAAGTCTTGTAAGTTTTGCATGCTGATCTAAATACTTATTAATTTTACACCTTCTAGAGCGTACTTTCCTAAAAAACAAAAGTTTTGATGCTACACCTTTAATGCGCTGTGATAAAGTTTTATAGTTTGGTTTATAGTTAATTATCTCAGCATTATACCCCAAATCAGTTATAAAATTATATAATCCACAACTTTGCAATGTCGATCCATAGTTTACATCTGGATCATGAATCGTAATTATTTTTACTTCCATACCCATTCCCTATATAAAAACCTTTAGTTCATTTAGCAGCTTTTCTTGTATTTATTAAAGTTGCAATAAAGTCTTTTATTACCTTTCTTTTTATTACTGCAACAATTACACCCATAATTAAGAGACCATATCGTAAGATGGGAACCTTATATGTCAGCATCAGTAAGAATCCCGACATCATAAATATCAACGATAATAGAAATATAAACTTTGAATCATATATGTCACCTGCGCGGGTGATAATTCTCATAAAATAATAATGTAACATTGCATAAACAATATAACAAAATAAGGTTGTGTATCCCGCAGCATAATACCCATATTTATTTATAAAAATATAATTCAATACGATATTTAATACTGCACCCGTGCAAGTCGCAATTGCTGCTAATTTGGTCTTTGTATAGTAAAATTCAAAAACCGCAAAAAATGCATATAAAAAGATGAAGAAAACACTCATTGCGATTGGAGCAATCACCCATATTGCATCATAATACGCTTTTGGAGCAAATAGATATACAATTTCAGGAGCGAACGCAATTAGTAGCAGATTCATGATTGCAATAAAAACCCACGACGGATATGCAATTCTTTTTATCTCCGTTGTTTCGCCATCATTAATCTTCTTATATAGCCAAGGTTCAATTGTTTGCGTAAGCGCAACATTAAAAAGCATCATTACTTGCGATATTTGATAGGCTAAATTATAAATTCCCGATTCCGAAAGGCCTTTCATCCTCTCTATCATTATTTTGTCTGCACCGTTAAGCACTGACATCGATAGGTAATGCGGCACTAATGGAATATTATACTGGAATGCTTCCTTCCAGTATTGTTTCACATATACTCTCTTACCACGATATATTTGGTCTACGAAACAGTAAGTGAAAAAAACTAATTCAACAATTGCCATCCCAATAATCCGAGCAGTAACTTTATCATCAGACCTAAATATAAGAAGAATTCCTAAAACTGGCTTCAAAAAAGAAACACATAAAGTTAACAAAACTAATGATCTGTAATGTAACTCCACTCTTTGCTCAGCCGCCCAGAAATTAAATGCTGAAGACGTCCATATTAAACAAAACATACAAAGGGTCTGAATTGTAGTTAATGAAGTAACAGCATTGACATACTGATAGAATATAAGATATAAACCAGTCCAGACAATGCATTGAAGCAAAACTAAGCTCTGTAAACTTGATGAAAATTGCCTTCTGTCGGCCTCATATTTAACTAATCCTCTTACGTACATTCCAGAGAACAAATTTAGAGTAACCAACACACTAACTATACTCATCCATGAACTGAAGACTCCAAATTGTCCATAATCATCAGTACTCATTAAACGAGTAAAAATGGGTGTAGTTATTACTGCAATTCCTTTTTGTAGGAAAGAACAAATCAAAAACCAAATCGAGACCTTCACTCTAATAGGTATTTGAGTGTATTGTTCCCTAAACTTTATCATTTATTAACCTCTAAAAGAAATACTTATGCGCATGCTTGCTTGTTTTAAATAGATTCGATTATTCTCTTGGCACACTTTTTTTCCTAGATGGCCAGTTATAAAAAGCATGTATTTCTATAAACATGGCAAACAATAGAACATTAAAACAAACATATATAACTTGATTATCAATAAGACCATGTATTGCAAATAAGGCAAACAGCATTTGTAATACATAATCTTTCTTTTTGTAAAGAATAACCATCACATGTGTCAATGTTATTAACACCAAGAGTGTGAAAACAATGCCATATCTTTGAAGAATATGTATATAGACATTGTCAACATAAACCATATCAGCTGTGTAAATTGGCAAAGTTCCATCTGAACCTATAGAGAAGCCAGCCCAATCAATATTGGCGTTCCCAAACAGTTTGACCCCGTACAATAATAATGATCTCTGACCATACTGTAATCGCTTTGCCAAAATGCTGTCTATAAAACGCCATCGATAATCATTTGCGGAATAAAGCATCGTTATAATTAGGCTCACTACTGTAAATGCCGGAAAGATCGGAATCATCAACTTATGGATTATAGATTTTCTATGGGTATGTTTTTTCCCCCACTGATACAAAAAAACCATCACTATCATTGATATCGATAATAAAAAAGATAGCCTAGCATCTGTAATCGAAAACACAAGATAACTAAACGCAGCGATAGCAATACCCTTAAGTACAGTGATCTTCGCATTACTTATATATATATATGCTACAAGCATATTCACTAAGAACCCTGGAGCAAACAACGGATATCTAAACCCCAGATAACTTCTTTTTGTCCCATCTCCTCTATATCCATAGTAATCAGTGATTAGGCCTATCTTAGCACTAATAAAGACCACACCTAAACCTATTGCCGTAACAATAATCGTCGTCTGGCAAATATGTTTAAAATCTGTATTGCGACCAAAAAAAACAACAAGTATTACAAATGATAAGTTCGCAAAATGCAAATACAAACATATTGCGACGAAAAATACAATACAAAAATACTCTAATATGTTTTTTCGAAATAACTTACCATACATTAATTCGCCGCAAATAAACAACCCCAAACAAAGTGCAAGTACACCTTTAAAAACAATATCCGGGATTATGGCTGAGTAAAATGAGTATTTCAATATTTGGAAGAACAGGTATAAGGTATATCCCAACAGAAAGAAACAATCCTTTTGTTTAGGCTGACCAATAGACACTTTCATCTTTAGCTTTCTCCATACTCATTATAGACAACGAACAAAGAATCTTTAGCAATACATTCTCGAAGAAAAAATCTCATGGTGAATAATGTATAATCAATTCTTCCGCCAGACCATCTTATTGATGATCCCGGTATAACTCTGAATGATCTTAACGACTTTATCGCTGACATTTTCATCTACATAATCTGGAACTGGAATCCCGTTATTACCTTCTGTGATCATTTCAACTGCAAGCTCAACAGATTGAAGTAGCCCTTGTTCATCGATACCAGAAAGTACAAAACAACCTTTATCAAGAGCCTCCGGCCTTTCTGTACTAGTTCTTATACAAACTGCTGGAAAAGGATTACCAATCGAAGTAAAGAAACTACTCTCTTCTGGAAGTGTTCCGCTATCACTCACAACAGCATACGCATTCATTTGCAAACAATTATAATCATGAAATCCCAGTGGATCGTGTCTAATAACTCTTCCATCTAATACAAATCCGCTTGCTTCTAATCTTTTCTTGCTTCTAGGGTGACAAGAATAAACAATAGGAAGATCGTATTTTTCAGCCATTCTGTTGATTGCCGTAAATAGTGATCTAAAATTGTCATCTGTGTCGATGTTTTCTTCTCTATGGGCTGAAAGCAGAATGTACTTTTGTTTTTCTAAGCCAAGTCTGTTAAGAATATCACTCTTCATAATTTTGCTTAAGTTTGCTTGTAAAACTTCTGCCATTGGAGAACCAGTGACATAAGTTCTCTCCTTTGGAAGTCCACACTCGGCAAGATACCTTCTCGCATGTTCTGAATATGCGAGGTTAACATCAGAGATTATATCAACTATTCGTCTGTTTGTCTCTTCTGGCAAGCACTCATCTTTACATCGATTACCTGCTTCCATGTGAAAAATCGGAATATGCAGCCTTTTTGCCCCAATTACAGAGAGACAACTATTAGTATCGCCAAGAACCAAAATAGCTTCAGGTTGTATATCCACCATTAATTCATAACTCTTCGCGATAATGTTTCCTATAGTTTGCCCGAGATTATTACCAACCGCATTCAAATATACATCCGGCTGTCCCAAATTGAGATCCTCAAAGAAAATACCATTCAAGTTGTAATCGTAATTCTGACCTGTATGGGCAAGAACCGTATCAAAATATTTTCTGCATTTCTTTATTACTTCAGAGAGTCTAATTATCTCAGGTCTTGTTCCAACCACTATCAAAAGTTTGAGTTTTCCATTATTTTTCCAATTTGCCATTATAATCTCCCGTAGTGAATAGTAAGATTTCCTATATAGCCTCAATCAACAGTATTAATCCTTTTGTTATCTCATTCATCTTTTAAGCCCAACTACACTTGCGATGCTAATTAAGTAAACTGCATTTTATCAGTAGTAGTAACCAACAAAATTATAAGTTGTTAAAATACTGCTTAATCATTTCAGATAGTTAGAGGTCATAACATGCTTCGCAGCTTCAAAAACTAATAGTCTCTCCATCTCCGATAATGGAGTCTTTTTCTACGACAACATTATTACCAATAGTTAGCGTGGATCCAAGACTTACCCTGTCACATATTCTCGCACCTGAACGCACTACTGAATTTGTATAAATAGTTACATTGTTGCCGACAACGCTATCATGATGCAATTCAACTCCAGGATTCAATATTACACCGTTGCCTATCTTCACATTATTTTGAACAACAGCATTGTTGAGCACTATACACCCAGACCCCATCGACGCATACGGACTTATATATGCTGAAGGATCAATGATATTGGGGATATCGTAACCGACCCTTTTTGCAACAGAATATATTTCTTCTCGAAGGATATTGTTTCCGATTGTAACTATCAATAATTTATATTGGCCATATAATTTCTCAATATCTGTTGTTTTTCCTACAATCAGAGCACCGTTAATGATCCCAGTACAATTATCATCTAGAAAAGAGCAATCATATTGCTGAATAGCATGTTCAAGAACAACTCGCCCAAACCCGCCTGCGCCAACCAATAATAACTTTTTCACTTCATTACATCCTTAAATATGACGAATACCTGCAAGTTCTTCTTTGACGTAATCGGTAGTCATTATTTTTCTAACAGTTTGTTCTACATCTAACCGTTTAGTATTATGACTAGTATAGGCCTCATCTGCCATGGTCTGTACATTGCCCTTGACAAAATATTTATCATAGTTTAAGTCGCGGTTATCTGCTGTTATGCGGAAATAATCCCCCATGTCTTCAGATCGGAGTCGTTCCTCTTTCGTCATTAATGTCTCGTATAATTTTTCTCCATGACGAGTGCCGATAATATTAGTCCCTGTATCTCCAAATAATTGCTGTACAGCTTTTGCAAGATCTCCTATTGTGCTCGCATCCGCCTTTTGAATAAACAAATCTCCTGGGTTTGCATGTTGAAAAGCAAAGCGTACCAAATCAACCGCTTCATCAAGATTCATTAAGAAACGTGTCATGTTAGGATCTGTTATTGTTATAGGATTTCCGGCATGGATTTGATCGATGAAAAGAGGTATTACTGATCCACGGGAACACATTACATTACCATATCTTGTACAACAAATAACCGTTCCTCCGCGTTCCGCTGCAACTCGAGCATTGGCATATATAACATGTTCCATCATTGCCTTGGAGATACCCATCGCATTGATCGGATATGCTGCCTTATCAGTAGACAAGCACACTACTCGCTTAACACCTGCATTAATGGCAGCATGAAGCATATTATCAGTCCCTTCCACATTAGTTTTGAATGCCTGCATTGGAAAGAACTCACATGACGGTACTTGTTTCAATGCAGCAGCATGAAAAACATAATCCACACCGGGCATCGCATCTGCTATTGATTGGGGATCCCGTACATCTCCAACATAAAACTTAACCTTATGAGCGGTATTAGGATGAAGGGCCTGCAGTTGATGCCGCATATCATCTTGCTTTTTTTCATCACGTGAAAAGATACGTATTTCACCAATGTCAGTTTCCAGAAAGTGCTTTAAAACTGTATTCCCAAAAGATCCTGTGCCACCGGTGATCATCAAAGTGGCTCCACAAAATGCATCTTCCATACTTTATTCTCCTTTAATTAACAATGAAAAACACCTGTCAAGATTTGATATATATGTGTTTTCCAGATAGTGTTCTTTAATTTTTTTATAGTTGTTTTTTGAAATCTCGGCTATTTGTTCATTGCTCAATGAATTCAAGTAATCAATATATATTCTGACTTTGTCTTTATCGCAATCAACAACACATCCATTAATACCATCACTAACTACATCTGGTATCCCGGCATGCTTTGTTGTTAGTACTACCAGCCCATTTCCCATCGCCTCAAGGATAGAAATTGGTTGTCCTTCTCGCGGATATTCCGTTGGAAGAATGAAGAACGAACTATTTTTCAGAAGATTCCTCTTGGCATCTCCAGATACTATTCCGTGATAAGTTACCATATCGTCTAAACTATTATCTTTGACATAATCCTCAAAAACCGACCTTTCCTCATCCTCATAAAAACGACCGGCAAAGTCAAAATGAAATCTTCTAGTCCCCGGTATGTCCTTGAATCCTTTAGCCATCCCAAGTGCTACGTCATACCCTTTAGACTTGATAAAGTTAGACAGATAAAGAATATGGTAAATGTTGCTTTGGTTTTCTAATTTAGCTTCCAGCTCCTCCTCAGATAATAGATATTCGTCATCCACACAATTAGGGATTACAAACACTTTATCCTCTTCCACAAGTCCTCTAAAAATATATTTGAGCGAATCACCAAGCACAATTGCTCCAGCAATGCTCTTTAATGCATGATCGTTCAGCTTCCTTTGAAAACCAGTCATTTCCTCATCGTATAATTTTCGAAAATATCCACCGTGGAGATGCACTAGACATTTTTTGCCCTGCTTCTTTAGAAGATTCATTATCAACAAGTCTCTAAAATTGCCACCTATCGATTGACTAATCGTTAGGTAAAACAAATCAGCATGAGTTCTTGATATGAGTCTGTAATTCGTAATAAATCTTCTATTATTTGTAATGTCGATTTTCACAAAATCATAGTTTTGATTAAGGAACTCCGATTTGTACAGGGTATCAAGTGCTTTACTTAATCCATGTATCGGAGGTGGGAACTGTCCGATAAGACATATTCTCTTCTTCAGCATTGAGTTTTTCCTTTTGCTAATTCAAATAAATAGTTTTCTAGTTTGTCCATTACAACTTTCTTGTCGAAATTCTCTTCAAAATATTTTTTTGCACGTGTACCGCATTCTCTATAATTCTCTATATTTTCAATAAATTCAGTAATAGCCTCCGCATATGCATCAATATCGTCAGCAGGAACAGCAATTCCGCACTGACACTCCTCGATAATCTCCTTGGCACCACCATCAACCGATGCAATTATCGGCTTTCCGGCGGACATATACCCTTGTAACTTTGCGGGAACAGTATTCGCTACAAAACCCACTTTTGACTCCGGACATAGTGTTAGAAGAAATGCATCCATCTTTGGATAGATTTCTTTAAGTTCATCTTTTGATACACGTCCGTAGAAAGTAACCTTGTCGTTAATCTTCAGTTCTGTAGCAAGCTCTTTACAGGACTCATAACTTGTGCCATTACCATAAATATGTATGTGGTATGGCTTTTGAGAGTGCATCTTACTAACAGCTTTCAGTATACACTCGATGTTTTGCTGTTGCCCTATATTGCCAGCAAACACAAAATCTACACTTTCTTTGTCTGTTCGATCTATATCTTCTCCAACCTCAATCTTCTCAGAGTGCTGCGGAAGATACACTATTTTCTTATCATCAACTTTGTTTACGTCAATGAGATATTGTCTAAAGGGACGGGATGTGATGCCTACAAGATCACCAGAACCATATGCATGTTGACAGTATTTTTTCACTAAACTGAAAATGGGATTTTTCTCATTCACGCCCCAAATCTTCATCTGATCAGGCCAAATATCTAAGCAATAAAAGAATAACGGTTTTTTCAGTTTCTTCTTTAATACTATTCCGCCCGCCCCCATAAAAATAGGAGCTGTTTGATATGCCATAATAACATCAGCTTCATATCTGTGTGTTGCAGCATACACACTTGATGTTACCCAAAATGATAAGTAATTCAATACCCTGAAGAAAAAACCATGTCTGCGTGCTATTATTGGGACTCTATGTATTACAACTCCGTTCCTTATTTCATCTCTGTTTTTGCCATGTCTGTATTCAGCAGGAACAATACTAGTTGCATAATCTGGTAAACCGGTTAACACAGATACATTATGACCTCTAGCTACAAGCTCCTCGGCAATATCATTAATCAGAAAGTTCTCTGGCCAATAATATTGGCCAACAATAACTATTTTCAATGGCACTCCCTCTCTTTTGAATAATCATAACCTTGTTAATTCTTTTAACTATTCACATAATCCATGTTTTTTATATTTATCAGTATTGTGTTATTTAGCAGCATTAGACCGTCTTTATAATGTCTACAATTAACACATTTCAAACAACTATAATAGATTTTTTACTCTTGCTTTCGCTGACGCAATGATTTGATCCATGTCGTAATACTTATACTCTCCTAAGCGTCCCCCAAAATAGACTTTTTTCTCCTTTTCCGACAACGCTTTGTACTTATTGTATAGAGTTGAATTCTTTAGATCATTGATCGGGTAATATGGTTCGCTGCCTGGTTTCCACTCTAAACTATATTCTCTGGAAATAACCGTTTTAGGCAAATCATTACCAAGTTCGTCTTTGCCAAATTCAAACCATTTATGTTCGATTATACGCGTCCACGGTGTTTCTTCATCTGTATAATTGACTACAGCATTACCTTGGTAATTAGGGCAATCATAAATTTCATTTTCAAAAAAAACTGAGCGATACTCCAAAGTCCCAAGAGAATAACCATAGTATGCATCAATCGGTCCTGTATAAATAACGCTCTCTACATGTCTGTCAAATTCTAAACGTTCCTTCAAATAGTCAATACCAAGTCTCACCTCAATTCCCTCAAGCATAGATTCGACCATTTTGGTATATCCTCCAACCGGAATCCCTTGGTATAATGCATTAAAATAATTATTATCAAAAGTGAAACGCACAGGAAGGCGCTTAATTATAAATGAAGGAAGTTCTTTACAACTTCTTCCCCATTGCTTCTCAGTGTAACCTTTAATTAATCTCTCATAAATGTCTCGACCAACGAGAGAAATCGCCTGTTCCTCTAGATTCCTTGGTTCTTCTGATATTTCTCTCCTCTGTTCAGCTATTTTATTTTCCGCCTCCTGAGGAGTTACAATTCCCCACATTTGATTAAACGTATACATGTTAAATGGCAGCGAGTACAATTGACCTTTATAGTTTGCAACTGGAGAATTGGTGAAACGATTAAATGTAGCGAACCTCTGTACATATGACCAAACATCTTTATCATTTGTATGAAAAATGTGTGCGCCATACTTATGCACATTAATTCCTTCAATCTTCTCAGTAAATATATTGCCACCTATATGAGAACGCTTATCAATCACAATGACCTTCTTACCCGCGTCCTGCAATTCTCTTGCACATACTGCGCCATATAAGCCCGCTCCAACAATTAAGAAATCGTACATTTTCGTCTCCCTCAAAATTCTGACTTTCATATTTACGAGTGTTCTACTTCATACTGTAGATTCATGGATCGTAAACACAATACATTATCAATATCGATAATATATATATGATAAATCATATATATTGATGGACATGTGAACCAAAAACACATATCTCTATCCTCAATGATTGATATGTACAAATATATTCATAAACTACTAACAAAATAAAGAAACTCACACTTTTTATTGCAAATTAATCACCAGATTAATGATTTCTCACTCATTATCACCGATGAATTAGCAAAAGAATAGCCAAAAACATTAGTTTCTATTCTGCACCTCTGCGTAATAACACCACAAGAACTGTCTTGAGGATGATACGAATATCCAAAAGGATGGACCATTCATCTATATATTTCAAATCAAGTTTAACTATTTCGTCAAAATCTTTTATACTGCTTCTCCCGCTGACCTGCCACAAGCCTGTTATTCCTGGTCTGAAAGATATCCTTCTTTTCTGGTACGCATTGTATTGCATGTATTCATCAACTGTTGGCGGTCTTGTTCCGACCAGACTCATATCACCCTTAATCACATTCCAGAATTGCGGGAGTTCATCAATACTAGTCTTTCTAATAAACTTCCCCACCTTTGTAATCCGTGGGTCATTTTCCATCTTGAACATGAGACCATTCATCTCATTTTGAGCTTCGAGCTCTTTTTTACGCTCTTCAGCGTCTCGGTACATTGATCTGAATTTATAGATCTTGAAAATTCTGCCGTTCATTCCTACTCTGTTCTGCGTAAAGAATATGGGGCCAGGACTTTCAATCAGAATTGCTGGAACTACAAAAATGCTTGCAATAAATGTCAGTAATAGTCCAACTATTCCTCCTAAAACATCCATAACTCTTTTAAGAATCAGCATTCTATAATCATACAATCTACTAGAGTAGGCAATTACAGGGTATCCTTCTACACTATACACCTGTCTTGCTCCATTAATCTGCGGCTCCATTTCGTCTAGACAAACATCAACCACAACACCCATCTGCTCAAAAAACAAAATTGTTTTTGACATTAATCCCTGAGTCAGTAAGAGCTGATTCGAATGAATCAACACCTCATCTAAGGCATTCTGTGTGCAGAATTCATAGAAATTATCTGTTTCTAGATCTAATAGAGGAAGATCGTATTTTTTCAAATCAACATTTGAGTCCTGAGTAGTTGTGACTAAAGCTACTATGTCCCAATTAAACTCTTTTGACGTACTCAACTTATTGATAATAGTCGGCATACTCTGTATATCGGAAATGATAAGAATGTTCCTTGTGTTCTTTTTCCCTAGAAAAGAAAAACGCGATCTATTTCTGTACAAAGAATGAATAAAAGCGCTCAGCACGGTAAAAATACATATGAAGTACCCAAATACTAACCTTGACGTAAAAAGTGGTATCTTTAGGCTGAATGCTATCACCATAGCAATACCTGTCAGGCTTATGCTATACGCTAGACAAAGCAAGAGTTCCTGATATTTATTGCGTCTGTAAATAGCCTTAAACACATTTGACATGTAGAATAAAGCGATGTGAATAACAACAAAAATCCACATCACTTCTTTCAAATGCTCAGCTTTGTCAAAAGCATTCAATGACTTATATCTCATCATTCCGGCTGCAAAGAGAGATACGACAACCAATAATAAATCCAGCAAGCAGATCATCAATCTGTCTATATGTCTTTTGCGTTTATACATTTTTCCATGCACCTACTATAATCAATTTCTAACTTGTACCTTCTCAAAACTTACCAAAGAACATCTGGTACGGCAAGATTCTATGGTCTTTCATTATAACGACTCTGCAATACATTATAAATAAGTATACTATTATTATACATATTATTAACGCCCAAGCCTTCTTTTTCCCTCTAATTCTGCTTATGCAGAGTGGCAGAAGCAATAATGTCGGGAATTCAAAAGCCCAACTCATCCTCTCTCCAAGCGGAATCAGGTTGATATTAAAAGCAAACCAAACGTTAACGAGATTCAAGTTGAATAAGAATCTAAGGGGTAATTCATCTTCTTGTATACGACGCTCCTCAATAATCAACAGAATTATCACAAAGACAAATATTTGCTCTAATAACGTCCACTCATTATATCTATCGGGAAGATCATATTTAGTTCCAAAGTAATATCTATATTTTGTCAAAGATACCAACCATCGCGTAAAACTTCTAAGATATGGAGTAATAAGTGCTGAGAAACCCAAAAATATCATTGATTGTTTAGGCGAGATTTTTAAATAGATTAACACCCACATCGGCAGAAAGACTATAACCGAATAGTGGCAAAGCGTCGCAAAAACAATACACAGTGCATACGGAACAAATTTTCTTTTAGGAATGAACGTAAATGCCAGCATTATAAATGCAAAAGCTGTATATTGACGAACTCCGTTGAGAGATATAAAAAAATGCCTCCCGATTACAAATAGAATAACACTCAGCCAGGGCATCGAGGACATTTTAAAGATGGTTATCCATAATGGCACGACGATAAGTAAGGATGAAACAATAAATATTACTTGTGGATTATCAACTATACTGGCGAATAGTTTATTCATAAACCAGTACACAGGTTCCCATTTTATAACCGCATCCGGGTTCTTAAATGCATAAAACCTTGGAACATATATCAACGAGTAGTCTGTTCCTATGTCATATCTCAACGCCATTACAAGGTATACTGCTAAACCACTTAGAATTGCAAAGACAATTTGCTTTTCTCTATTTGGTTCACTTATCTTCTCCCCAAATGCATTTAATCCGCCAGCTTTTGCTGACAGAAATGCAAATAATGAAGATATAATTGTCATTCCCGCATAGACTACCACTTAT